>DBFAAM010000033.1:0-142231 GCA_048193585.1 Collinsella aerofaciens
TCTACGCCCGCAACACCGTCACCAACGACGTGCTGTACAAGGAGGGCCTGGACCTTCTCGTCGTGCCCTCCGCCGAGCTCTCCCGCGGCCGCGGCGGCCCGCGCTGCATGAGCATGCCCTTCTGGCGCGAGGACCTCTAAGTCTTTCCGTTTCCGGTGCGGTCCCCCTACAACCGCACCGGTTTCGCCCGTCAAACGGGCGACACTAATACTTACGTAATTCATTTCATCGAAAGGAAACGAACCATGGGTGTTAACCTCTCCGGCCGTAGCTTCCTCAAGCTCCTCGACCTCACCACTGAGGAGATCGAGTACCTGCTCAAGCTCTCCAAGAACTTCAAGGACATGAAGCGCGCTGGCGTTCCGCACCGCTATCTCGAGGGCAAGAACATCGTTCTGCTTTTCCAGAAGACCTCCACTCGTACCCGCTGCGCCTTCGAGGTCGGCGGCATGGATCTGGGCATGGGCGTCACCTACCTCGATCCGGGTTCGTCGCAGATGGGCAAGAAGGAGTCCATCGAGGACACCGCCCGCGTTCTCGGTCGCATGTATGACGGCATCGAGTTCCGTGGCTTTGCCCAGGACGACGTCGAGGAGCTCGCTGCTAAGTCCGGCGTGCCCGTGTGGAACGGCCTGACCACTGAGTGGCATCCCACCCAGATGCTCGCCGACATCCTGACCGTCCAGGAGAACTTCAACTACGACATCAAGGGCAAGACCCTTGTCTTCATGGGCGACTGCAAGAACAATGTTGCTCGCTCCCTCATGGTTGTCTGCTCCAAGCTCGGCATGAACTTCGTGGCCTGCGGCCCCGAGGAGTGCATGCCCGCTGACGACGTCATCGAGGCCTGCAAGCCCATCGCCGAGGCTAACGGTTGTACCATCAAGCTGACCACCGACGTCAAGGACGGCGTCACCGGTGCCGACGTTATCTACACCGACGTGTGGGTCTCCATGGGCGAGCCTGACGAGGTCTGGGCCGAGCGCATCGCTCAGCTCACCCCGTATCGTGTCACCTCCGAGGTCATGGCTATGGCCAACCCGGGTGCCATCTTCCTGCACTGCCTGCCCAGCTTCCACGACACCAACACCACGATTGGCGCCGAGAAGTGCGAGCAGTTCGGCATCACCGAGCAGGAGGTCACCGACGAGGTCTTCGAGAGCCCCGCTTCCAAGGTCTTCGACGAGGCCGAGAACCGCATGCACACCATCAAGGCTGTCATGTACGCCACGCTCAAGTAAGAGCATCTAGCATCTCGCTCGGGGTGTATTGCTGCACACCCCGAGTGGCTTTGCCTGGTAAATATCTCGCGTCGGGCGGTGGGCACGGCACGGAAGATCCGCTTCGCGCGAGAAAGTTAAATGATTTATGAAGGGGGGATGAGAACCATGACTGAGACCGCTAAGAAAAAGCGCGGTATGCCTTCATCGTTCACCATTCTTCTAGCTCTGCTGGCAATTGTTGCAGTAATTACCGTTATCGTCTCCGGCACGTCCGGCGGCGCGGTTACTGCCGCCCGTCTGAGCGATTTCTGCACCGCCCCGATTAAGGGCTTCGCTGACGCTCTGCCCGTCTGCCTCTTCGTTATGATCCTGGGCGGCTTCCTCGGCATGATGACCGAGACCGGCGCTCTGGACAACGGCATCGCCGTCCTGGTGCAGAAGCTTAAGGGCAACGAGATCATGCTCATTCCCGTGCTGATGCTCATCTTCTCCCTCGGTGGTACCACCTATGGTATGTGCGAGGAGACCGTTCCCTTCTACGCCCTGCTTGCCGCTACCATGATGGCTGCCGGCTTCGACCCGATGGTCGGTGCCGCTACCGTCCTGCTCGGCGCTGGCTGCGGCTGCCTGGGCTCCACGGTTAACCCGTTCGCCGTCGGCGCTGCCGTCGACGCTCTGACCGGCGTTGACATTGCCGTGAACCAGTCCATCATCATCGGCCTCGGTGCCGTCCTGTGGATTGTCACTACCGCTATGTCCATCGTCTTCGTGATGAACTATGCCAAGAAGGTCAAGGCTGACAAGGGTTCCACCATCCTTTCGATGCAGGAGCTCAAGGCCGCCGAAGAGGCACATGGCAAGGCTGCTTCCGAGGTCCACAAGGAGGTCAAGCTCACCGGTCGTCAGAAGGGTGTTCTGATCGCTTTCGCCTTCACCTTCGTCGTCATGATCGTCGGCTTCATCCCGCTGGCCGACCTCAACGAGGGCGTCGCCAACTTCTTTGACGCTGGCGCTGTCTACGATGCCGATGGTAACGCCGTCGTCCAGGGCTGGTCTGCCCTGATCACCGGCCTGCCCATTGGCCAGTGGTACTTCGACGAGGCTTCCACCTGGTTCTTCCTCATGGCTATCCTGATCGGTATCATCGGTGGCCTGTCCGAGAAGCAGATCGTCAACACCTTCATCACCGGCGCTGCCGACATGATGTCCGTTGTTCTCGTCATCGCTCTCGCCCGTGGTATCTCCGTCCTCATGGCTAACACCGGCCTCGACGTCTACGTCCTCGACGCTGCCGCCAATGCCCTGGCTGGCCTGTCCGGCGTGATCTTCGCTCCCATGAGCTTCCTGGTCTACTTCGGCCTGTCCTTCCTGATCCCCTCGACCTCCGGTATGGCCACTGTCTCCATGCCCATCATGGGACCGCTGGCTGTTAAGCTCGGCTTCTCGCCCGAGGTCATGGTCATGATCTTCTCCGCCGCCATCGGTGTCGTGAACCTGTTCACCCCGACCTCCGGCGCCATCATGGGCGGTCTCGCCCTGGCCAAGATCGAGTGGACGACCTGGCTCAAGTTTGCCCTTAAGCTCATCGTCGCGCTCTCCGTCGTCTGCGCCATCATCCTGACCGTCGCCTGCGTGTTGCTCTAAGTACCCAACGGGTACCCCACGGAAACCTTGACGATCCTGTAAAGGATCACCTGGTCATCGTCTGTCCGGTGGGGTCAACCCACCGGTAGACTCCTACCTTTAGCCCCCTCCCGTTCCGTGCGCGGGAGGGGGCGCTCTTGTGTTCCGGCGTTTTACCAAACGCCGGAACCGCTCGACGCTGCAAGCCCGCCAGAGCGGCAATCTGACGTTCAATCGTCGGGCATGGCCAAAAGGCCTATGCCCTCCTCTTTCACGTCACCTTGCTCGCTCTGGCGGGCTTTCGCTGGCTTATGCTCAACCTGCGGCGCTGCCATCGTTGGTGCTGAGCGACTTGTTCCCCGCCTCAAATTAGCCATCCTGGGTCCCCGGTAGTTGCGGTGGGCGTGTTTGGTTGGTGCCTGTTGATGGTTTGGGTATCGGGGAGGGCGGGCTCCGTTATAATCGCCTAGAACATTAAATGGAAACGGGACGGGAGCCATACATGCGCCAGGGTTTCGACAACGCGAAATATATCGAGCTGCAGGCTGCTCACATTAAGGAGCGCATCTCGCAGTTTGGTGGCAAGCTCTATTTGGAGTTTGGCGGTAAGCTGTTCGATGACTATCATGCGAGCCGCGTGCTGCCGGGTTTTGAACCGGACAGCAAGTTCCGCATGCTCAAGAGCATCGCCGACGATGTCGAGGTTATCATCGCGATCAACGCAAACCACATCGAGAAAAACAAGGCTCGTGGTGACCTCGGCATTACCTATGACGAGGATGTGCTGCGCCTGGTTGACCTGTTCCGCGGCAACGGCTTTGCTGTCGCGGCTGTGGTCATCACCCAGTACGCCGGCCAGCCTGCTGCCGATGTGTTCCGCAACCGCCTGAACGCGCTCGGTATTCCCGCCAAGCTGCACTATCCCATCGAGGGGTATCCGCACGATGTCGATCTGATCGTGTCCGACGATGGCTACGGCAAGAATGAGTTTGTCGAGACCACCCGACCGCTCGTCGTGGTCACTGCCCCCGGTCCTGGCTCGGGCAAGCTTGCCACCTGCCTGTCTCAGCTCTATCACGAGCACAAGCATGGCACGGCCGCCGGCTATGCCAAGTTCGAGACCTTCCCGGTCTGGAACCTTCCCCTCACGCATCCGGTCAACATCGCCTACGAGGCGGCCACGGCGGACCTCGACGATGCCAATATCATCGACTCCTTCCACCTTGAGGCCTATAACAAGACCACGGTCAACTACAACCGCGACGTCGAGGCCTTCCCGGTGGTCCGTGCTCTGATGGAAAAGATCCTGGGCAAGAGCCCCTACCAGAGTCCTACGGACATGGGCGTCAATATGGTCGGCTTTGCCATCACCGATGACGATGCCTGCCGCGACGCTTCCAAGATGGAGATCGTCCGCCGCTACTTTACCGCGGTCGAAAATGTGCGCCGTACCGGCGTGGGCGATGAGCAAGTCGACCGTCTCAAGATCATTATGAAGAAAGCTGGCATCGATAAGAACTACTCACCGGCGCGCTCGGCGGCCCTCACCAGGGAGCAGCTGACGGGTGGTCCCGTGGGTGCCATGGTCATGCCCGATGGCTCCGTGGTGACCGGCAAGACTTCCACGCGCCTGGGCGCTGCGAGCTCGCTCATCATGAATGCACTTAAGCATGTCTCGGGCGTCGACCTTGAGCTCGAGGTCATCAGCGATGAAGCGATCGAGCCCATCAGCAAGCTCAAGACGCATTTCCTGGGCAGCAAAAACCCGCGCCTCCACACCGACGAGACGCTTATGGCGCTGTCGATCACCTCGGCCACGAGTGAGACGGCCGCTCGCGTCCTTTCGGGCCTGGAGCAGCTGCGCGGTTGCGATGCCTTCTTTAGCGTGATTATCTCGCCGACGGACGAGACGGTACTGCGCAAACTGGGTATCAACGTGTGCTGCGAGCCCAAGTTTGAGCGCCGCGGTTTCTTCCATCGCTAAGTTTGAAGCACCGCGGTAATTGCATTGCATTTTGGCCGTATCGGGTTAGCGCCCGGTACGGCTTTTTGATCAATAAAGCGCCTATTTCGGCGAAAAATAGCTGTTTACCTGCCTAGAAACAATTTGAGCGGTATACAATAACCGTAACTGTTTCATCCTTAGCGGGATGCCGCATGATGGATATTACCTGCCATCGTGAGGTGTGTCGGTCGCGCACGGCGCGTTAGATGCTCGTGCTCGGTTTGAGGAGGCTGCTATGGCGGGCAAGGGTCGTGCGAGTGTCAACGATATGAAGCGTGTCGAGGTGCTGGTGTTGATGGAGATCGACCAGCAAACCGAAGACAATGGCGGGCCGTATGGTTTCTCGCGCAAAACGCTTGCCGAGCGCGTGGGGGTTTCGCCGTATCGTGCCCGCGCCGCAATCGATCGCTTGGATTCCGAAGGCATGATTGATGTCGTCTCGCGTTATAGCGACGACGGCGGTCAGCTTGCAAATGGCATTTGCCTCACCGAACGTGGCGAGTGGTATCTTGAGGGCGTCCGTACCGGCATGCTCGTTCAAGAAATGCTTGAGGACGAGGTTGCTGATCGATAGCAGCATGTAACCCTTGCCATAGCGACGCCGCCTGGGAAACCGGGCGGCGTTTTGTTTCAAGATTGAGAAATGCAATCGCACGCGAGAAAAATTGCGAACGGTCCGCGGCGCGAGTATTACAATGAAGACCCGTAAGATGTGGATAAACAACTTCTACGGGAAGCGCAGGTAACTCAATATGACCAAGCATGTGTTCGTAACCGGTGGCGTGGTTTCGTCCCTGGGCAAGGGTATCACCGCGGCCTCGCTGGGCCGTCTGCTCAAGTCGCGTGGCTACAAAGTAACGATGCAGAAGGCCGACCCGTATCTGAACGTCGACCCCGGTACCATGAGCCCGTTCCAGCATGGTGAGGTCTTCGTTACCGAGGATGGTTACGAGTCCGACCTGGACCTGGGTCATTACGAGCGCTTTATTGATGAGAACCTGACCCGCGATTCCAACTTTACGACCGGTGCCATCTACAAAAGCCTAATCGCCCGCGAGCGTCGCGGCGACTTTTTGGGCGGCACCGTACAGGTGATTCCGCACGTCACCAATGCCATTAAGGACAAGTTCCGCCGCATCGAGGAGCAGACCGGCTCCGATGTGGTCATCACCGAGCTGGGCGGCACGATCGGCGACATCGAGTCGCAGCCGTTTGTCGAGGCTATTCGCCAGTACCGCAAGGAGGCCGGCCCCGAGAACGTCTGCTACATCCACGTGTCGCTCGTTCCCTATATCGCCGCCGCCCACGAGGTCAAGACCAAGCCCACGCAGCATTCCGTCAAGGAGCTCCGCAGCTTTGGCATCCAGCCCGATATCATCGTGCTGCGCTCCGACCACCATATCGATGACGCTATCCGCGGAAAGATCGCAAGCTTCTGCGACGTCGACACCGATTGCGTCTTTACCAACGAGGACTGCGCGAGCATTTACGATGTTCCGCAGCTGCTTGCCGAGCAGGACTTTGACCTGCGCATTTGCGAGCGCCTGGGTCTGGATCCGCGTGAGCGCGACATGAGCGAGTGGAACGAGTTCCTGCGCAAACAGAATCACGCCAACCATCACGCCGACAAGGTGAAGATCGCCGTCGTGGGCAAGTACACGCAGCTGCCCGATGCGTACCTGTCGGTTATCGAGGCCCTGCACCATGCGGGCGTCTTCTACGATCGCCATGTGGACGTCCAGCTGGTCGACGGCGAGAGCCTCGACGAGCAGAATGTCTCCGAGGTTCTGGGCGACGCCTCGGGCATCCTGGTCCCCGGCGGCTTTGGCAAGCGCGCCCTGGAGGGCAAGATCCTTGCGGCCGAGTTTGCCCGTGAGCACAAGATTCCGTATCTGGGCATTTGCCTGGGTATGCAGGTCGCCGTGTGCGAGTTCGCCCGCAATGTCGTTGGCCTTGCCGGTGCCAGCTCCTCCGAGTTCGATCCGGACGGTCCGTATAGCGTCATCGATCTGATGAGCTCGCAGGAGGACGTGACCGAGAAGGGCGGCACCATGCGCCTGGGCGCCTATCCGTGCAAGCTCGCCGCCGATACTCTTGCTCGCGAGGCATATGGCGAGGAACTCGTCTACGAGCGTCACCGTCACCGCTTTGAGTTCAACAACGCCTTCCGCGACCAGCTCGAGGACGCCGGTTTGGTTATCTCGGGTCTGTCGCCCGACGAGCGCCTGGTCGAGATGGTCGAGCTGCCGCGCGACGTGCATCCGTGGTATGTGGCAACTCAGGCTCATCCCGAGTTCAAGAGCCGCCCGACCAACCCGCAGCCGCTGTTCCGCGAGTTCGTGCGCGCTTCGATCGGCCAGCACGAGGGTGTCGACCGTCTGCAGGTGACGCCCATGAACCTCGCTACGGACTAAGGGTGCCGGCGAATAAGGAACATACCGAAGCCACTCCCTCGTCGCTCGCCGTTGCGGCGGGGGAGTATCTCGATTACCTCGCGGTCGAGCGGGGTTTGGCGCGCAACACGATTGCGGCCTATCGTCGTGACCTGACGACGTACTGCGCCTATCTGGAGCGGGCGGGTATTGTGTCTTTTGAAGAGGTGACCCGTCAGGTCGTGGAGGGCTTTGTCGCCGACCGTCGCGATGGGGGCTATTCCGATGCCTCGGTGGAGCGTGCGCTTGCGGCCGTGAAGGGCCTGCATGCCTTTTTGGTGCGCGATGGGACTGTAGCCCAAAATCCAACGGCGGCGTTGCGCCTGCCTAAAAAGGCTGAGCGTTTGCCGGAGTATCTATCGTTGGAGGATGTCTCGGCGCTGCTCGATCAAGATTTCCCCGAGGGCGAGATGGGCTTGCGTGACCATGCCATCTTGGAAGTGCTCTATGGATGCGGTTTGCGTGTGAGCGAGTTGGTGGGGCTCGATGTGGGCGATATCCATATCGACGATGGCTTTGTGCTCGTTCGCGGTAAGGGCTCAAAGGAACGCCTGTCCCCGCTGGTGGGAAGCGCGGCGCGAGCTCTGACGCTCTATGTAACTGAGGGGCGTTCTCGCTTGGCGGCCCATGCCCGCGGAACCGAGACCTCGGCGGTCTTTTTAAATAAGAACGGCCGCCGTCTGTCGCGCCAGGGCATCCATACCATCTGTGAGCGCTACGGGCGCCAGGTGGGGCTGGTGGGACTCCATCCCCACACGCTGCGTCACTCCTTTGCTACCCATATGCTTGCGGGCGGCGCAGACCTCCGTGTGCTACAGGAGATCTTGGGACATGCCGATATATCGACCACGCAGGTCTACACGCATGTCGATCGTACGCAACTGACCGAGGTCTATCTGGCGGCGCACCCGCTGGCACATCGTTAACACATCGCTGACCTGCATATTTATAGGTATTTGGGGACGGGCTCCAGATTGCCGCGGCGTGCTTTTGCGCGCGCATGGGCAATCTGGGGCCCGTCCCATTTTTCGCCACTTGGCGTCGCGGTGGTGGGCCGCACGTGCCTTGGGTGGGGGAGTTTGGGGGCGATGTGAACGGCATGTAAAGGGACGTAAAAATCGCCTCAAGGTCAACTTGAAGGTTGAGGTTGAAAGGCGGGGTGCTACAGGTGGCATCCCGCCTTTGCTCTAAACACAACATATTGTGTTTTCGAACATATGCTTGGGGGTGTTTTGCGATATATGGTGGGTGGAGTGGTGGGGCGGAGTGGGAGAAGGGGTGGGGAAAAGTGTTGAAAAATGGGTCAGTTCCCCATATTATTAATGACGTCGACAGGCGGGGTGGTTCCCCGCGTACGTGCCATCTGAGTAACCGAGGGGAGGGCGCATATGGGAATGACTGGTGCATACGAGCGCAATCTCGATGCAAAGGGTCGTCTGTCCCTGCCTGCACCCCTTCGCGAGGAGCTTGGAGAGCACGTTCGCGTGTTCAAAGCCCTGGATGTCGATGCTCTGTACGTGTTCTCTGCCGAGGCCTTCGATAAGTGGGTCGAAGGACTCTTCGCGGGTCGTGAGGGCCACGAGGGTTTTAACCCGCGTGACATTAATGACCAGAAGCTCATGAGGGCGATCAACAAGCGCACCACGTCGATGGACGTGGACAGCGCCGGTCGTATCGGTCTTTCCGAGTCTCTCCGCAAACAGGCGAACCTCGACCGCGAGGTCACGGTTGTGGGCAACTACGACCACCTTGAGGTTTGGGATCGCGCCGCGGCCGATGAGGACGATGACGATGAGGCCCTGCTGGACCTCTTCTTCTCGTAAGGGCAAGGCACGGGTAACGGATGGAGCGTGGGATCTTGACACAAGAATATCGGCATGAACCTGTCATGCTCGGCGAAGTGCTTGAGTCGCTGCGGCTAAAGAGCGGCTCCGTTGTCTGCGATTGCACCCTTGGCGGTGCCGGCCATTCGGTAAAGATGGCCGCGCAGGTGGGGGAGACGGGCCTTTTGCTCGGCGTCGATCAGGACGACATGGCCCTCGAGGCCGCTGGCACCCGTCTGGACCGCGAGGTTCCCGGCGTTCCGCACCAGCTGCTGAAGGGCAACTTCGGCGACTTGGACGAGCTGCTTTGCTCGGCCGAGGTGCCCGGGGTCGATGGCTTCCTGTTCGATTTGGGCGTTTCGTCACCGCAACTCGATATCCCTGGCAGGGGCTTTTCGTATAACGAGGACGCCCCATTGGACATGCGGATGGATCCGGGTAATAACACCTTAAACGCAGCTGAGGTCATCAACACCTATAACGAACACGACCTCGCCCGGATTCTACGCGTCTACGGCGAAGAGAAGTTCGCCTCGCAGATCGCGCGCGAGATTGTGCGCCGCCGCGAGCAAGAACCGATCGAAACCACCGGCCAATTTGTCGAGATCATCAAGGCGGGTATCCCGGCTGCCGCTCGTCGGCATGGCGGACACCCGGCCAAGAAAAGTTTCCAGGCCATTCGCATCGAGGTCAATCACGAGCTCGATGTGCTCGAACGAGGGCTTGATGCTGCCACCAGGTGGCTCAACCCGGGCGGACGTATCTGCGTCATCTCGTATCACTCGCTCGAGGACCGTATCGTAAAGAACCACTTTAAGGAGATGAGCCAGGGGTGCACGTGTCCGCCGGAGATTCCGGTGTGCGTGTGCGGCAACGTGCCGATACTCAAGGTCATCACCCGCAAACCCTTGGTTGCCCAGCCTGATGAGGTTGAGCGCAACCCTCGGGCGAGATCAGCCAAAATCCGCGTGGCGCAGCGTCTGTAGGCGCGACCGCGCGATATTGGACCTCCCGCTCGCACCATAAACGAAGCTTAAACACACTACCAACGTACTCGGGATGGGAGGCGGCATATCATGGGCTACAACACTTCAAGCGCAGCACTCGCCTATGATATGAACGCCATGCCCGCCTATCGTGAGACGCCGCAGGCCCCCGTTGCTCCCCGTGAGCAGCGCGCGCCGCGCTTTGATGTCTACACGGGCGCGGGCCGTCAGGCAAACCAGGCGGTAAGCCCGGTTTTCATGAGCGTTCTTAAAACGTTTTGCATCATTGCGGCTATCTTCATGACGATCGGCGTCGCCCGCGTGGCGCTCGCCGGCGTTACGGCCCAGGTGCTCAACAGCAACGCCGAGCTTACCAGCACGCTCGAAAAGGCGACCGATGAGAGCTCCGACCTGGAGGTCATGCATTCGGTCTATGGCGCCGACACGCGCATTCGCGACCTTGCGGGCGCTTATGGCATGGTGGAGCCCAGCGAGAGCGTTACACTTGACTTTTCGCAGGATGCAGCCGCGGGCGCCAACGCGACCGCGACCGCTCAGTAGCAAGACGGTAGCTGAGTATGACAAATGACTATCGCCGCGGTTCCGATGGGGGCCGCGGTTCTGGACGTCCCTCGTCGCGGGGACGTTCTGGTTATCAAGGAACGGGTCGGCAATCTTACAAAACCGGGCAGTCCCGTGGCAACGACCCGGCGTCGCGACTTCGCGGCTCGGGCGGCCCTCAAGTGCATAACACCGGGTCGCGCAAGAGTTCGTCGACCGAATGGCTCACAGGCGCGCCTCTGCCTCGCCGCAAAGCCGTCATGGGATTCATCGGGCTTGGCTTGGGCTTGGGCGTCTTTCGCCTTGCCGACTATCAAATTGTCGAAGCCGATAAACTGCGCGAGCGTGCCGATGCGCGCCGCCTGCTTGCGCAGACCCTCTATGCCAAACGTGGCACCATCTACGACCGCAACGGTAACGTGCTGGCGTCGTCAGTCGAATGTCGCAACATCGCCGTGAACCCGCAGCTTGTCGAGGATGTTGACAAGACGGTGTCGGCGCTGGTCAAGGCAACTGGAATCGATAAAAAGACCTGCCGCAAGCTCGTTGAGTCCGATGGAACCTGGGTGTATATCAAGCGCCAGGTGGACGAAGACGATGTTGCGGCGCTGGAGAAGAAGAACCTGCCCGGCGTGCTTTTTGAGCAGGCCATGAAGCGCGTATATCCATACGGCAATCTGGCATCGCAGGTGCTGGGTGTAGTGAATGTAGACAACGACGGCTTGACGGGTCTCGAAAAGCAATACAACAAGCTTCTGACCGGCACGAACGGTTCTCTCGTACGCGAGCGCGCGAGGGACGGCAGCTATATCGCGGGCGGTGCCTATAAAAAGGTGGCTGCGGTCGACGGCGTTGATATCGTGACGACGCTCGACGTCAATATCCAGCGTGCGGCCGAGGATGCCCTGGCAGAGGCTGTCGAGAAGACAAAGGCCAAGAACGGCTCGGCGCTGGTCACCGATCCTACGACAGGCGAGATCTTGGCAGCCTGCTCGTACCCGACTTACGACCAGACCGATCTGGAAAACGCCAAGACCGAGGATATGAACTTGCGCCTGGTCACCGACGCCTACGAGCCCGGCTCGGTCTTTAAGACGCTCGTGGCGGGCGCCGGCTTCGACTTGGGTGTCGTGCGATCGAGTACGTCGTTTGAGGTGCCGGCGAGCATCAAGGTGGGCGACGATACCGTCACCGATGCCGACAAGCGCGACTACGCCATGACCATGGATGTGCGCGAGATGATGCGCCGTTCGTCCAACGTGGGCTTTGTCCTGGTGGGGCGCAAGATCGGTGCCGACGACTTTGCCACCTATGTGGACAAGTGGGGCATCGGTCACAGCTCTGGTGTAGATTTTCCGGGCGAGAGCCTGGGTATCGTCAAGGAGCGTGACCAGTATGACGGCGCCACGCTGGGCTCGATGAGCTTTGGACAGGCACTGTCCGTCTCGCCGATTGAGATCGCACGTGCCGTGGGCGGCATCGCCAACGGCGGCGTGATGATGACACCGCACTTCTATAAGTCCAGCAAAGGCGACGAGAAGGACTGGGGCGAAGGCGAGCGCGCGATTTCGGAGGACGCCGCATCCCAGGTGACATCGTGCATGCAGACGGTCGTGTCCGAGGGAACGGGCGTTGGCGGCGCGGTTGACGGCTATGACGTAGCGGGTAAGACCGGTACGGCCGAACGTGCCGACGAGAACGGTGGCTACCTCAAGGAGAACTACATGTCGTCCTTTATGGGCTTTGCACCGGCACAATCGCCCAAGGTGCTGTGCTATATCACGCTCCACGGAACGCCGAGCGGCTCAGATGCCGCTGCGGTGCCGTTCCAGTCCATTATGGCCAACGCGCTCGACGTGCTGGGTATCCCGCACACGAAGTAGGGGGTTACAATCTTTGGGGCGTGGTTTGTTGTTCCATATGAGGGTGTTCACATGCCCTGCACCACGCATGTGCGGCGCTGGGATACAATACGCCGATAGCATTATTAGGTTTACAGGGGAGCTGCAATGATAGAGATCGCCGTCAACAACCTCGCGGCCGCAACAGGGGCCCGAACCGTGACGGGAGAAGCCGATCGGGTATGCCGCGGGTGCGTTATCGACTCGCGCCAGGTCGAGGAAGGGACGATTTTCGTCGCCTTTCCCGGTGAAAACGTCGACGGCAATGATTTTGCTTCCCGTGCCGTCCAGTCGGGTGCCGGCGCCGTCGTGATGACGCGTGAGCCCGAGGCCGAGCTGGTCTCGCTGGCGCAGGACAAGGGGTGCGCCATCCTGCTGACCGATGATCCTGAGGAGTTTCTGCTGCGTTTGGCGCACACGTATCGCCTGGAGCTTGGCTGCCTGGTCGTTGGTATTACCGGTTCCATCGGCAAGACGACGACCAAGGACGTGCTCGCCGCCGTGCTCGCCAAGCGCTATCGTGTCTGGGCCACCAAGGGCAATTTCAATAACCTGATCGGCATGCCGCTCACGGTGCTTTCCGCTCCGGCCGATACCGAGGTCCTGGTGCTCGAGATGGGCATGAACCATTTCCACGAGATTGAGCGCCTGTCCCAGTCCGCCAATCCCAACCTTGCCATCGTGAGCAAGATTGGTACCTCTCACATCGGCATTTTGGGCAGCCGCGAGAACATCGCCCGCGCTAAGGCCGAGATTGTCCAGGGTATGTGCGCCGCCGGCGACTTCTTGCCGCTGCTGGTTTTGGGCGGTGAGGACGACTTTACGCCGTTCATTCGCGATACGTTCGCCCAGCCTGCTGGTATCGATGTGATGCTGGCCGGCGTCTCGGACGATGATGAGGTCCGTGCCCGCGACATTCGTGTTGATGACGAGGGCCGTCCGGTCTTTACGCTCGATTTTGGCCAGGGTGAGACGATCGATACCATGCTTGCCATCCCCGGCGTGCAGTCCGTTCCAAATGCCGTTAAGGCCGCCGCGGTTGCCTATCGCCTGGGCGTGACGCCCGAGCAGATCGATGCTGCCTTTAGGGGCCTCACGATCACCGGGCACCGCCAGGAGATCAAGCGCGCCAAGAGCGGTGCCCGCGTCATCGACGATTCCTATAACGCCAGCGCCGAATCCATGGCTGCTGGTCTCGATCTACTGTGCTCGCTTTCGTGCACGGGGTCTCGCATGGCGATCCTGGGCGAGATGGGCGAGATGGGCGATGAGGCTCCTCGCATGCATGAGCTCGTGGGCGCCTATGCCGCCGCCAAGAAGCTCGACATGCTGGCGTGCGTGGGTGGTGAGCTGGCCCAGCTTATGGCCGATGCCGCGCGCATGATGGGCATGGACGAGGACCGCATCCAGGTGTTCTCCGATTATCAGCAGGTGCTCGACCGCATGGGCGGCGCGCTTGAAAAACATGATGTTGTACTGGTCAAGGGTTCCCGCTTTGTTGAGCTCGACCGCTTTGTGGAAGGTGTGTGCTAGCCCATGTTCGGCAATCCCTCGTATCCAACGTATCAGGCTTTTTTGGGGCTTGGCATCGCCGCTGCCATTGCGCTGCTGCTCATGCCGTGGTGGATCAAGCTGCTCAAGGTCGAGGGTATCGGCCAGCAGGTTCGTGCCGACGGCCCCAAGCGTCATTTGGTTAAGCAGGGAACGCCCACCATGGGTGGCGTTGTCATTCTCGTCGCGATTTCGCTGACCTGCCTGCTGATGGGCAAGCTCACCACTGAGCTCGTGCTCGTGCTGCTCGCCACGCTGGCGACCGGCGTGCTGGGCCTGATCGACGACCTGACCTCCGTTACGCATGGGCGCTCGCTCGGTCTGACGCCTCATGCCAAGATGATCGGCCTAACCATTATCTGTGTCACCTTTACGGTACTTGCCGTTAACTGGTGCGGCGTCGCCCCCGAGATTCGTTTTCCCGGCGGCCTGACGATTGACCTTGGCGTGCTTTCGACCACCATCTGCGGCCTTTCGTTCCCGTGGCTCTACATTGTCTTTTGCTGGCTGATGATCGCCGGTCTTTCTAATGCCGTGAACCTGACCGATGGCCTTGACGGTCTTGCTGGCGGCACCTCCATGATTGCCATGCTCGCCATGGCTGCCATGGCGTTTTTGCACGGAGACGTGAACCTGTCCATCTTCTGCGCCGCGTGTGCCGGTGCCTGCTTGGGCTTTCTGTGGTTCAACTGCTATCCGGCGAGCATCTTTATGGGCGATACCGGCTCGCTTGCCCTGGGCGCCGCGTTTGCCTGCACGTCCATCATGACCAACACCGAGGTCGTTTCCCTCATCATCGGCGGCCTGTTTATCGTTGAGACCCTGTCGGTCATGATTCAGGTTGTCTACTTCCACTTTACGCACAAGCGCGTCTTCCTTATGGCGCCCATCCATCATCATTTCGAAAAGAAGGGCTGGGCCGAGACCAAGGTCGTCATCCGTTTTTGGATTATCGCTGCTGCCTTTGGTGCCGTTGGCCTTGCCCTGTTCTTCCAGTTGGGATAGTGGTCTTTCATGCCTCTTGCTGATGTCTTTAGCCTGCTCGTTTTGGGTCAGGGCAAATCCGGTCTCGATGTCGCCCGCTGGGCGCTGGCACATCCCGAGCGCGTAAGTGCCGTTACCGTGTATGGCGGTGGCACCTCTGAGCCCAATGACGCCACGCGTGCGCTCGAGGCTGCTGGTGCGTCGTTTGTCTATGGGACCGAACAGGTCGAGGGCGCCTATGACGTATGCGTGACGTGCCCGGGCATCTCGGAGTTCTCGGGCTTCTTTAAGGCCGGGCGCGAGCATGCCGCCCAGATTATGGGTGAGCCCGAGTTTGCCTATCGCCTGTCGCCCGATAACTGGATTGCCATCACGGGCACCAACGGCAAGACGACCACCACGTCGCTGACTGATTATCTGCTTAAGGCTGCCGGCGAGGCCAGCGTTGCTGTCGGCAACATCGGCGAGCCGCCGGTCAACGAGATTGACGGCCGAGCCCACAACGAGTGGTTTGTGGCTGAGCTCTCGAGCTATCAGATTGCTACGACAACCGAGCTCCACCCCCGCGTGGCGGTGCTGCTCAACATCACTCCCGACCACTTGGGCTGGCATAAGAGCCATAAGAACTATGCACTTGCCAAGATCAAACTGTTTGACAATATGGTCGATGACGATCTGGTGGTTGTCGACGTCGAAGACGCCGGCATTCACGAGTTCGATGAGTACATCTACACGCCGGGTCGTCGCATCTGCAAGGTTGCCTTTGACGAGCCTGAGGGCGAGGATGCCGCCTTTGTGCGCGATGGCAAGATGATCGTGCGTCTGAAGGGTGTCGAGACCCCGCTCATCGCTACATCCGAGCTCAAGATCTCGGGCCATCACAATGTTATCAATGCCCTGTGCGCTGCCACGGCTGCCTTGGCGGTCGGTGCCGATGTCGATGGTGTCTGCCGCGGTCTTGCCTCGTTCCAGCCGCTCGAGCACCGCGTGGAGCCGTGTGGCGAGATTGACGGCGTGCGCTACGTCAACGATTCCAAGGCGACCAACACCGATGCGGTCGAGAAGGCACTGACGGCATTTCCCGATGACGACGTGATCTTGCTGCTCGGCGGCCACGATAAGGGCACGCCGCTCACGGACTTCGCGCGCGTCGTTATGGACAACGTGCGCTCGGTCGTCTGCTTTGGCGATGCGCGCGAGCGCTTCACCGCCGCTATGGACGAGGCCGATGTCGATGGCGATGTGGATATCGCCCAGGCGGATGACCTACGCGACGCCGTGGACGTCGCCCGTTCGCTTTCGAGCCGTGGCGACGTGATCTTACTTTCACCTGCCTGCTCTTCGTTCGATGAGTTCTCGGGCTATGAGGAGCGCGGCCGCGTGTTTAAGGACTACGTGGCTCAGCTTGCCGCTGCGGCGAAATCACAAATGGAATAGGGGTTGCGGTGAGAGAGGAGAGCCCCCGACAAGGTATGAGGAGGCCCGACTCGGACCGTGCTTCCTCACGTCGCACCACACCGCGTTCCGGCCGCGGCGGGCAGTCGTTTAGCGAACGCTATATTGCCGGCGTTCCCGCCCGTATCATGCGCCCCCGTTTGATATTCATGGCCTGCTTGTTTACCTTGGTATGCTTTGGCCTGCTGATGGTGTACTCGGCGTCTTCGGTCGAGGCGCTGCACGAGAATGGCTCGGCGACGTTTTTTCTGGGTCGACAGGCCGCGTTTGCCGTGGTCGGTGTTCTGGCGCTGATTGCCATCGTGCGCGTTTTGCCGGACAGCTGGTTTGGGGAGGATGTGCTCAGGATCTTCCTCATCGGCATGATAGGGCTACTGCTTCTGGTGTTCTTGGTGGGCAGCGGCAGCCGCGGCGCCACGCGCTGGCTCAACATCGCCGGTATTCAGTTCCAGCCTTCCGAGTTTTTAAAGCCATTTGCCATTGCGTATTCGGCCATCATGCTTGATCGCTTCTTTTCGCCCGGTGGCAACATCAACGAATTCCTTCGCAAGATGGGCATCTACCTGGGCATTTCGCTCTTTCTGATCTTTATCCAGCCCGATTTCGGTACTGTCCTGATCATCCTGTTGACCCTCATGTGCATGGCGTTGTTTGCGGGTCTCGACCCCAGATTTATCATTGGCGTGCTAATCTTCGGCATTCTCGTGATCGTGATTGCGCTTGTCGCAGAGCCGTACCGTATGGTGCGTATTCAGGTTGCCTTGAACCCTTGGGCCGACGAGTATGGTGACGGCTATCAGGCCACGCTTGCCATCATGGCCTTTGCCTCGGGCGGTCTGTTCGGCCGTGGCATCGGCAACTCAACCATGAAGTACTCGTATCTGCCCGAAGCGCACAACGACTACATCCTGGCCATCATTGGCGAGGAAGTCGGTTTTGTCGGAACCGTGCTGTTCTTCTTGGTGTTTGCGATGCTGATCTACTCGGCGTTTCGCATTGCCGAGCAGGCGACCGATCGTCGGGGCGCGCTCATGGCGTCTGGCTCCGCGGTCATTCTCGCAGTGCAGTTTTTGATTAACGCGCTGGGCATCCTCAACGTGTTTCCCATGACGGGCAAACCGTTGCCGTTTATTAGCTACGGCGGTTCGTCGATTATTGTGTCGCTCATGCTTGCCGGGTTGATCCTGCGCGTTTCGTACGAGAGCGCCCGCCGCGATGAGTATGACCGCCGCCGTGAGAGCTTTGCCGTTATGGATGAGAGTACCGCCGGCGTGCCCCACGTGCGCGGCGAGCGATCTTCGCGTAACGGTTTTACCGTCCTGGATGGCTCTGCGACCGACCCCGCAGCCCGCCCGCGTCAGCGAACGGCGCCGCAAGGTCGTCCTCAGCGCCCCACTCCTCGCAATGCGGGCGGCGGATATAATCGAATCGATTTGAACTCGGACCCGTCGGCGCGTCTGCGTACCGACGGCCAGGGACCGCGTGTACGAAGGGACTACCATGACCGATAAAATGACCGTTGCTATTGCAGCCGGCGGCACGGCAGGGCACATCAACCCCGCGCTCGCCTTGGCCGAAGAGCTCCGTGACCGTGGCCACCACGTTGTGTTCGTGGGCCAGTCGCGCAAGCTCGAGGGTCGTCTGGTCCCCGAGGCTGGGTTTGATTTTGTGCCCATTACGGTCACGGGCTTCGACCGCTCCCGTCCTTGGACGGCGCTGACCTCGCTGTGGCGTGTCAACAAAGCCAAGCGTGCGCTCGCCAGTCATTTCTCAAAGGTCGGCAAGCCCGATGCCGCCATTGGTTTTGGTGCCTATGTCGAGGTTCCGCTGCTGGGGTGGTGCAAGGGCGCGGGCGTTCCGTATCTGCTGCATGAGCAGAACTCTGTTCCGGGCCTGGCCAACAAGATGATGAACTCCCACGCCGCCCGCGTGTGCATCTCGGTGCCGGCAGCGCGTTCGGTCTTTGAGCGCGAAGGTGACCCTGACCACGTGCTCATGACCGGCAACCCCGTACGTCGCTCGGTGATCGAGGGCGATCGCGCTCGCGGCCGCAAGGCACTTGGCGTTCCCGAGGACGCTACGCTGCTGCTCGTCTTTGGCGGTTCACTTGGCGCCCAACACCTCAACGAGCGCGTGGTTTCGCTCAAAAACGAGCTGCTTTCGCGCAAGAACCTCTATGTGTTGCATTCGACGGGTGCCGACGGCTTTGAGGAGACCGAGCGCGCTTTGGCGCTGACGCCCGAGGAGGCGAAGCGTTACCGCGTCCAGCCTTACATCGACAACATGGGCGATATGCTGGCTGCTGCCGATTTGGTGCTCTCGCGTTCGGGCGCATCGAGCGTGGCCGAGATCGCTGCGCTCGCCGTGCCCTCGGTGCTCGTGCCGTATCCGCATGCGACGGCCGACCACCAAACCACCAATGCTCGTTATCTGGTCGACGCCGGGGCCGGCGTGCTCTGCGCCGATGCCGATATCGACGGTTCTGCCTTTGCCGATGAGCTGCTGCACCTGGTCGATGACGCGGCGGCACGCGACGCCATGCGTCAGGCGGCGCGTGGTCTGGCTCAGGATAGGGCCGCCGCTCTTCTGGCGGATGCGGTAGAGGGTTTGCGTTAGTTAGACGGGATATCGTCGGTCGCCCTCGCGCTGATGCGGTAGGTGCGGTACAGTTAACGGGTTACAGGCAGTGTTTACGCAAGGAGTACACGAGCACATGGCTGATTCCCAGACTGCAACCTCCGCGCCCGAGTTTAAGAGCGCCCACTTTATCGGTATCGGCGGCGCCGGCATGAGCGGCATCGCCCTCGTTCTGCACGAGCGCGGTTATGCCGTTACCGGCTCCGACCTTAAGACGTCACGTTATATCCGCCAGCTTACCCGCGCTGGTGTGAAGGTGCATGTGGGCCATGAGGCCGCCACGATCGACGAGGTCAAGCCCGACGTGGTTGTTGTCTCCACCGCTATTCCGGAGTCCAACCCTGAACTCGTGCGCGCTCGCGAGCTTGGTATTCCCGTGTGGCCCCGTGCCAAGATGCTCTCTGCTTTGGGCCACGGCTACACCACCGTCGCTGTTGCCGGCACGCATGGCAAGACCACCACGTCTTCGATGTGCGCCACCATGCTCGACCGCATGGGTCTGGATCCGAGCTTCCTGATCGGTGGCATCGTCGAGGGCTATGACACGAACGGCAAGAACGGCTCGGGCGACTACTTTGTCGCCGAGGCCGACGAGTCCGACAGTTCCTTCCTGTTCCTGAACCCCAACGTGGTCATTGTGACCAACGTCGAGGCCGACCACCTCGATCACTACTCGGGTATCGAGGAGATCGAGGCGACTTTCGCCAAATTCATGAGCCTGGTGGGCGAGGACGGCACCGTCATCGTCTGCGGTGAGGACCCGCATCTGGTCGAGCTCGCCAAGTCGACGGGCCGTCACGTGCTTTCCTACGGCTTTGCCGAGAGCAACGACATCGTCTGCATGCACCCGGATGTCAAGGGCATCCAGAGCGACTTTATCGTTCGCTTTGAGGACGGCACTGAGCACGCTGTGGAGATCAAGAGTAATCCCGGTCGCCACAACATGCTCAACGCCACGGCGGTGCTCACCGTCGCCCATGTCCTGGGCCTTGACATCGACGCCGCCGCCAAGGCGCTTTCGAGCTTTGAGGGCGTCCGTCGTCGCTTTACCCACGTGGGCGATATCGATGGCATCACCGTGGTCGATGATTACGGCCATCACCCCACCGAGATCAAGGCGACGCTTGCTGCCGCTTCGTCGCTGGGCTACAAGCACGTCGACGTCGTGTTCCAGCCGCACCGCTATTCGCGCCTGCAGGCCCTGTGCGACGACTTTGCCGATGCATTTGCCAATGCCGATAAACTGCTGCTGATTGATGTGTTCTCGGCTGGCGAGATGCCCATTCCGGGTGTTACCTCTAAGATGCTCGCCGATACCGTGCGCGCCAAGCATCCTGGCAAGGAGGTCGTGTACTGCTCCAGCCGTCTTGAGCTCAATCAGGAGCTCGAGCAGATGGTGGGCGAGGGCGACTTGCTGCTCACTATGGGTGCCGGTGACGTTACGACCGTCGGCCCCGAGTTTATCGAGTATTTGACTGCCAAGAAAGACGCTTAAGTCTAATGGGTCTGTTTAACGCCGTCATGGCGCTCTCGGGCATGATCGACACGGATGTGATCGAGGACGAGCGCCTTGCGCGTCATACGAGCTATCGTATCGGCGGCAAGGCCGACCTCTTTGTGACGTGCCATAGCTATCATGCCCTCCGCCGCGCCGTGGCGGTGCTCGATCGCGAGCAGGTGCCGTGGGTCATCATCGGCAAGGGCTCCAATCTGCTGGTTGCCGATGGCGGTTATCGCGGCGCCGTCATTTCGCTCGGACGTGAGTTTCAGCGCACGGTTGTTGCCGATGACGGTTGTACGCTGACGGTCGGTGCGGGCGTGATGTTTGCGCGCCTGGTCAACGATGCCCTGTCGCGTAGCCTCTCGGGCCTTGAGTTTGCCGTTGGCATCCCTGGCTCGGTTGGCGGTGCGATATCTATGAATGCCGGCACACGGACCGAGTGGATTGGCTCGCTGGTTGAGGATGTCGTAACGTTTGACCCGGCATCCGGTATCAAGCATTATGCGGGGTCCGAGATCACTTGGGGCTACCGCGAATGTAGCCTTCCCCGCAATGAGATTATCCTCGAGTGCGTGCTCAAGCTTAAACCGGCGCCCAAGGCCGACATTCGCGAGCGCATGGAACGGTACCTGACGAGGCGCAAGCGTACGCAGCCCATGGGTCGCGCATCCTGCGGGTCGGTCTTTCGTAACCCGCCCGATGCGAGTGTGGGCAAGCTTATCGAGGATTGTGGATTAAAGGGTTTTTCGATTGGCGGCGCGGAAGTTTCGCCCGTTCACGCTAATTTTATCGTTAATAACGGAACTGCCTCGGCCGATGACGTTGCCGCGGTTATCAGACATGTGCACGGAAATGTGAGGGAGGCGTATGGCATCGAGCTCAGACCGGAAGTTAAATTCCTCGGCTTCTAGAGCATCGAAACCCACCTTCCGCCGCGCCGGAGGGCGTTCCGGCGCGCCTGCCAAACCTCAACGCAATACCGTCGCGCACTCTAAGTCTGTCGGGCATGCTCGACAGACCAGTCGTCCGGTCGTCGGCTCGCAGCTCGGTAATCGTCCGGCCGCAAAAAAGTCCTCGCGTCCCTCGGTGACGTCAAAGCCTGTTATGGGCGCCAAGCCTGCCCGTCCTATGGCAACTCCTAAGCCCTCGACAGGAACTAAGGCGGCGCGTCCGAGTCGCACGCTGGGCGCATCGAAACCGCGCTCGCTGACATCGGTGCCGGCTACCGCCAAGAAGCCTTCGGGTAAAAAAGGCGTCAACCCGTTGTCTTCACTTAGGGCGATGGCAAATAAAACATCAGACGCCGCTTCTGTCGTTACAGGCAAAGGCAAAATCGTGGGCGGCGTTTTGGCCGTCTTGGCCGTGCTCGTCGTCGTTGCTATCGTGGTGATCAACTCTGGATTGTTTACCGCCACTGATATTCAGATTCAAGGAAGCGAGCATGTGACGAAGCACGATGCTATCCAGCTGATCGATTTGCCCGAGGGAACGTCGCTTTTTAACGTCGATCCCGACCAGATTACCGAGGATCTCAAGCAGAACCCGTGGGTCTCGGGCGTGGATGTCCAGCGTCAGTTCCCGCATACGCTCATCATTACGCCGATGGAGCGCAAGGTCATCGCAATTGCCTATATCAGCTCCGATGACCTTGCCTGGGCCATCGGGGATGATGACACCTGGATCGCCCCGCTGTCGACGTCGGTCGAAGTTGACGACCAGGGCAACGTCATCACGACAGGGCAGGGCTCAAATACCCTGACCGGCATTGATGCCGCACTGGCGCTCGCTAAGCACTATGGCGCGGTGTTGTTGACTGATGTCTCGGCGGATGTCGCTCCGGTTTCCGGCCAGGCGGTGAGCTCCAAGGCCGTTAAGGCTGGCTTGGATTATGTGCGTGGTTTTTCGAACGAGTTCTTGGGACAAGTCAAGGATATTTCCACGCCTTCGGTCGAAGCCATCTCGGCAAATCTCAATAACGGCATTGAGGTGTCGCTGGGCGATTCGAACGATATCGTCAAGAAGGAGCGCGTAGTCACCAAGCTGCTTTCGCAGGTAGAGGGCGTAACGTATATCAATGTGCGCTCTCCGGGTAACTATACATTTAGGAACGCTCCGACCTCGTAGCGCTGGTTGATGCTTTGTTGAGGGGCCATACCACGCCGTTTATCTGGTTTGTTTGGTTTTCACGGTCAATTATTTGACTGATACGTTCATAATGTGCAAACATAATACGGTTTACCTTTGCATTTACTTTCAACCTGAAGGTTAATGTGCGCAGGGGTCGACCCATGCTATGGCTATAACCTTTGTTCGGAGGACCGACATGCACGAGACAGAGATCAACAACTACCTTGCCGTCATTAAGGTGGTCGGCGTCGGCGGCGGCGGTACCAACGCGGTCAATCGAATGATCGAAGAGGGCATCCGCGGCGTCGAGTTTGTTGCCATCAACACCGATGCTCAGGCACTCGCGATCTCTGATGCCGATATCAAGGTGCACATCGGCACCGACCTTACCCGCGGCCTGGGCGCCGGCGCCAACCCCGAGGTTGGCCGCAAGGCTGCCGATGAGTCCCGCGACGACGTTGCCGAGGCGCTCGCTGGCGCCGACATGGTGTTCATCACCTGCGGCGAGGGCGGTGGCACCGGTACCGGCGCTGCTCCCATCGTTGCCGATATCGCGATGAACGAGGTCGGTGCGCTGACCGTCGCCGTCGTGACCAAGCCCTTCACCTTCGAGGGCCGCAAGCGCAAGAAGAGCGCCGAGGAGGGCATTAAGACCCTCTCCGATTGCGTCGACACCATGATCGTCATCCCTAACGATAAGCTGCTCGACATCGCCGAGAAGAAGACCACCATGCTCGAGGCCTTCGCGATTGCCGATGGCGTTCTTTCCCAGGGCACCCAGGGCATCACCGACCTCATCACCGTCCCCGGTATCATCAACCTGGACTTCGCCGATGTTAAGACCATCATGAAGCAGGCCGGTACCGCCATGATGGGTATCGGTACCTCTTCTGGGGATACCCGTGCCGTCGACGCTGCCCAGCAGGCCATCTCCAGCCCGCTGCTCGAGAGCTCCATCGATGGTGCCACACGCGTGCTGCTCTCCATCGCCGGTTCCAAGGACCTGGGCATCCAGGAGATCAGCGACGCCGCCGACGTTGTCGCCAACGCCGTCGACCCCGAGGCCAATATCATCTTCGGTACCGTTGTCGACGAGTCCCTGGGCGATCAGGTGCGTATCACCGTCATCGCTACGGGCTTCTCCGACTCCAACGTCAACCGTCAGGATGAGCTCTTTGCTGCTCAGCAGTCTCAGAGCAAGGCAGCTGCCTCCGCTGAGCCGCAGCGCACCGCTCCGGCTACCAGTCCGGCTCAGGCCGCTCCGACCCGCAACGTCGGTGGCACCGAGCTTCCTAACTTCGGCAACGATCAGTTCGAGCTTCCCGACTTCCTGAAGCGCGGCAGCTTCTAGTTCGTTTTTCTCAACGACTTGCAAGGGGTGCGTCCGATTGGGCGCGCCCCTTTTTTGTTGTGTTTCGCCTTTGTAAACGAAAGCCTCCAATCTCCTTACGTTCCCTTTACGTTTGCTCCTTACCGCTGCGGGTATCCTTTTTGATGAAGTGTGCAGCCGTATGGCACGGACTGCTGCGGCGTCGCCGCAATACTTGTGTTATTAGGAGGCTTTAGTATGGCAGCACGTGCGGACAACGTTTCGCGTGTCGACCATGATGGTGTTACGTTGGTGGAGGGCGCGACATCCGATGTTCGCTTTGCCTTCACCGAGCGCGCCGGTGGTGTTTCCGAAGATGCGTACTCCTCACTCAATTTGGGCTCGCATGTTGGCGATGATCCCTTTGCTGTTCAAGAAAATCGTCGTCGCGCGCTCGAGGCTATGGGTGCCGCCGAGTGCGAGCACAACCTGCTCGTTCCCAATCAGGTCCATGGTGACCATGTCGTTGCGGTGACCTCGAACGGTGCCGATGACCTTGAGGACGTCCGCGAGCAGATTGCTGAGGGCTGCGATGCCATCGTCTGTACGGCGCGTAACGTGCCCGTGCTGCTCTGCTTTGCCGACTGCGTTCCCGTGGTGCTGGTGGCCCCTGGCGGATTTGCCGTGGTGCACTCCGGTTGGAAGGGCACGATTGCACGTATTTCTGCCAAGGCGTGCCAGGCGCTTTGCGATGCTGCCGGCTGCGATGCGAGCGACGTTTCCGCCTATATCGGCCCCCATATATTGGGTGACGAATATGAGGTATCCCAGGAACTCATGGATCGCTTTGCCGCCGAGTTCTCGTGCATCGATGCGAGTACCTCTCGCATGCTCGATCTTTCCACTGCCATTCGCGAGGCGCTGGTAGATGTCGGTGTCGACGCGGATAATATCGTGGATACCCAGCTTTCGACCGTGCGTCAGAACGACCGCTTTTATTCCTACCGTAACGAGGACGGCACTTGTGGGCGCCATGCTGCGATCGGCGTGATGCTATGAGAAAGATCGTATCGGTCCTGAGCGCCGCTGTGCTTACGCTTACGCTGTGCGCCTGTTCTTCGGGATCTTCTACCTCTTCCATTACCGTCGCTGGCTCCACGACCTGCCTTCCTATCGCCGAGATTGCGGCCGAGGGCTTTAAGGAGGAGACCGGCATCGACGTGCTCGTTTCCGGTTTGGGTTCTTCCGCTGGCATCGAGGCGGTCAGCGCCGGCACGGCCGATATCGCCAGCTCCTCCCGTGGACTCAATGCCGACGAACAGGATCTGGGCCTGACTCCCATCGTCATTGCCCACGACGGTATCGCGGTCATCGTGAACGACGATAACCCCGTCGATAACCTCTCGACCGAGCAGCTCCGCGATATCTACTCCGGCAAGATTACCAATTGGAAAGAGGTCGGTGGCGAGGACCTGAGGATTCAGGTCATCAACCGAGATGAGGCGTCCGGCACGCGTGAGGCCTTTCGCACCATCGTGATGGACGGCACCCCGTTCGATCGCCGCTCGGCCGTTCTTTCGGGCACGGGCCAGGTGCGCGACGTGGTATCTCGTTCGCGCGGTGCCATTGGCTACATTTCGCTGGGCTTCGTCGATAGCCTCAACGCCAAGACCTCGGTCAAGGCCGTCTCGGTCAATCATGTTGAGGCGTCCGAGAAGACGGTCGCGAGCGGCGGCTATCCCATCTCACGCGACCTTTACTTCTTTGTGAAGGGTGTGCCTTCGCAGCGGGCGCAGGATTACATCGACTACGTGACGTCCGAAAAGATGGACAAGCAGATTCGCGAGGCGGGCTTTATCCCCGTCACCAACGACGAGAAGGGGAGTGAGTAGCATGGAAGCACAGGAAAACTCCAAGACTGAGCAAAAAGTTCAGACGCCCAAGAAGCGCGAGCTGGCGCTCGTATCGCGCAGTACCTATATCAAGGAGAAGGCGCTGCAGTGGATCTTCTTTGCCTGCGCGTTTTTGGCGGTCGTTACCGTCATCCTGATTTTTGTCTTTACCACGTACTCGGCGCTGCCCGTCTTTACCGACATCGGTCTGGCGGACTTCTTTAGCTTTACGTGGGCACCCTCTGAGGGCCACTACGGCATCATGTCGCTGCTTGCCGGCTCAGGTCTGGTGACCGTCGGTGCGCTCGCCATGGGCGTACCGCTAGGTGTGGGCACGGCCGTGTACCTGGTCGAGATCGCCGGCAAGCGCGTGCGCAAGCTCATCAGCCCTGCCGTCGACCTGCTGGCCGGCATCCCTTCTATCATCTATGGCTTCTTTGGCATGATCATCATCCGCCCGTTTATCGCACAACTGACCGGCGGTCTTGGTTTTGGCGCACTGACGGCGTGGTTCGTGCTCGCCATTATGATCGTGCCCACCATCACGACGCTTACCATCGATGCTCTCAATTCCATTCCCATGGGCATTCGCGAGGCATCGTATGCCATGGGCGCCACCAAGTGGCAGACCATCTATAAGGTCGTGCTACCTGCCGCCAAGCTGGGTATCGTGGATGCCATCGTGCTGGGTATGGGCCGTGCCATCGGCGAGACCATGGCCGTGCTCATGGTCGTGGGTAACGCCCCGGTTATTCCCGACAGCATCGCGAGCCCCATCTCGACGCTCACGAGCCAGATTGCGCTCGACATGAGCTATTCCTCGGGTCTGCACCGCTCGGCGCTGTTCGGCATGGGCGTGGTCCTGTTTATCATCTCCGCCACGCTGGTGGGCATCGTCCGTCTGATTTCCAAGAAGAAGAGGGGGTAGGCTATGTCCGATTCCGTTGACACGACGGTCGATACGACCTCGTCGCGCGAGCGCATTAAGCGTGCCCTTTCCCACGGCAAGAAGGGCCGCATTAACAAGGACCTGTCCAACAAGATCATGCTTGGCGTGTTTCGTGCCGCTGCCTACATCACCACGCTTGTGCTGGTCGCTATCATTGCCTACGTGGTTGTTAATGGCTTACCGCATATTTCGCTCGACTTTATCTTCGGTTGGCCCCAGGGTGTCAACGCCGAGGGCGGCATTTGGCCTACGATTGTCTCGACCATCTACGTGACGGCGCTCGCCATGCTCATCTGTACGCCGGTCGCCGTGCTAGCGGCCGTCTATCTGGCCGAGTACGCCAAGCAGGGCAAGATCGTCGAGCTCATTCGCTACGCTGCTGACGCTTTGGCCTCGGTGCCCTCCATCGTTATGGGCCTGTTTGGCTACGCCTTGTTTGTCGAGGCCATGGGTCTGGGCCTTTCGATGGTCTCGGCCGCTCTGGCGCTTGCGCTCTTGATGCTTCCCATCGTCATGCGCACCACCGAAGAGGCCATTCGCGCCGTTCCGCGCTATATCCGTTGGGGCGCGTACGGCCTGGGCGCCACCAAGTGGCAGGTTGTCTCCAAGATCGTGCTTCCTTCTGCCTTTGGCCGTATTGCCACGGGCATCGTCCTTGCCATCGGCCGTGCCATCGGCGAGACCGCGGTGGTGCTCTACACCATGGGCCAAGCCATCAATCTACCTATTTCGCCGCTCGATTCCGGCCGCCCCATGACGGTTCACCTGTACCTGCTTGCCAACGACGGCATCAACATGAACGCAGCCTACGGCACCGCGCTCTTGCTGATGGTGATCATTTTGGCCTTCAACCTGTTTGCGCGCTTCCTGTCGCGCAAGCGTCGCTAGTTAAGGAGTCCCATGTCCGTTTATCAGTCCGCTCCCACGCTGGAGCAAGCGGCCATTACGGCCAAGGATTTCAACTTTTGGTACGGTGACTTTCATGCGCTGACGGGGCTTGACCTCAACATCGCCAAAAACGCCATCACCTCCTTCATTGGCCCTTCGGGCTGCGGCAAGTCGACGTTTTTGCGCTGCATCAACCGCATGAATGACCTGATCGAGGGCACGCGCGTCGAGGGCACCATGACGCTCGACGGCAACGATATCTATGCCGAGGGTGTCGACCCGGTCGATCTCCGTCGTCGCGTGGGCATGATCTTTCAGCAGCCCAACCCGTTTCCTAAATCCATCTACGAGAATGTCGCCTTTGGCCCTCGTCTGCAGGGCGTGACTAGCAAAAGTGACCTCGATGACATCGTGGAAGAATCGCTCAAGCGCGCCAACCTCTGGAAAGAGGTATCCAATCAGCTCAACAAGGATGGTTTGGCGCTCTCGGGCGGTCAGCAGCAGCGTCTGTGCATCGCGCGCGTGCTTGCGGTGCAACCCGATGTCCTTCTGATGGACGAGCCCTGCTCCGCCATCGACCCCACGTCCGTCTCTAAGGTCGAGGATCTGATGGCCGAGCTGGCGCCCGAGATGACGATCATCATCGTCACGCATTCAATGCAGCAGGCAGCTCGCATTAGCGACTACACCGCATTCTTCTTGCAGGAAGTTGCCGGCGAGCCCGCTACGCTCATCGAGTATGGTCAAACTGACGCGATCTTCACCAGCCCGGTGGACTCGCGGACGGAAGACTATATCACCGGCCGCTTTGGCTGATCGGTGCGACTAGTCCCAAGCCGATCGGATCTGGTCCGGTGCGTATTCACTGTGCGGGCGGCATGACCGCACCCAACTGATTGGAGTGAACCATGCGCAAACTGTTTTCCCGTCAGCTCATCGAGGCCCGTCACGAGATGCTGAGCATCTATGAGGCCGTCGATCTGGCCCTCCACGATGCCGTGAAGGCCTATGTGACCGACGACCGCAAGCTCGCCACCAAGACCAAGAAGCGCACGCTTTCGATTGACGCACGCTGCGCCAACCTGGAGGCCGTCTGCTACAACCTGATTGCCACGCAGTCACCGGTCGCCTCCGACTTCCGCTTGCTGCAGACGATCATCTACGTCGACTTTAACCTGCAGCGCATGACCGATAAGGTTCGCCAGATTTGCCGCGCCACGCGTCATATGATCAAGGCCGACATCTCGCTGCCCAAGGAGCTTGTCGGCACGGTCGAGGCCGAGGCTGAGGCCGTCTACCAGGTGCTGGGCTCTTCGCTTTCTGCGCTCGTCACCAACGACATGTCCATCATCTGCAACTTGGCCGTCGAGGACGAGCCAGTGCACGCCGCCTACGAGAAGTTCTTCCGCACCTTTAACCGCATGGACACGGGCGATTTTATGGACGACGACAGCAACTATGACGACCTGCGCCGCGCCATCATGGTATCGCGCTATCTCGATCGCATCGCCTCGATTTCCATCGATGCCGCCTGCCGTCTGACCTTCCTGTTGACCGGACAGCGTATGACTGCCGGTGATATCGCCTGCACTGATGAGGATGAGCTCGAGAGCATGCGCGTGCCTTCGGGCGAGGGTGTTATCATGAGGCCCGCCGTCGATGCACGCTACGTTGCCAAGGTGCCCGTTAACGAGGTCAGCGAGGGTCTTCGCTACCTGCTCGATCATCTTGAGGATGAGGACGATGGCGAGGACGACGAGGAGTAAGTAACCCCGTTCGTCGAAAGATTGTAAATACCTAAGTGAGCGCGGCCTTGCACATGCGGGGCCGCGCTCTTGCGTTAGCATGGGACTACTTGTTTGGCTGTCAGCGGAGGCGATTGGCAATGGATAACTATTTGGACTTGATGCGCGCTCGCCGCGAGCAGATTCTGGAACGTTTTTATGCGGCGCTCGATCGCGCGGGCCGTCCCCACGACGCCGCGAGCCTCATTGCCGTGTCCAAGACCGTTGGTGTCGATGAGACCGTTGCCGCCATCCAGGCGGGGTATCGCCATTTTGCCGAGAACCGCCCGCAGGAGCTGGTTCGCAAGCTCACGGGTCTGGCGGAGCATCCGGAGCTGCCCGAGGTGCGCTTCGATATGATCGGCAACCTGCAGACCAATAAGATCAATGCGGTGCTGGGCTCAGCCGAGCTGATTCACTCGGTGGGTTCGCTACATCTGGCGCAGGCGATCTCGAGCCGTGCTGTTCGCAAGATTGAGGCAGGCGAGCTCGTCGGCCCCCAGCGTGTGCTCATTGAGGTCAATGTGAGTGGTGAGGAGTCGAAGGGAGGCTTTTCACCCGATGAGATTCGCGCCGCCGCGGGTGAGCTTGCAGAACTTGAGGGAATTTGCGTACAGGGGCTTATGACTATGGCGCCCCGGGGGAATAAGGATGTGGCACGCCGCACCTTTGCGGGGCTTCGTGAGCTGAGGGATGAGCTGGAGGCGGCGCATCCCGATTTGAACCTGCCTGAGCTTTCCTGCGGCATGAGCGAAGACTTTGAGCCTGCCCTTGAGGAGGGCTCTACGCTCGTTCGCCTGGGCAGGGTAGTATTTAGCCCGGAGTTTGCAGTAAAATAAGGCTCTGAAGTGCGCACTGATTATCGGGGCGCCTGCACTAAACCGCGAGAGGACACAACCATGGGCTTCCTTGACGAGATTAAAAATAAGATGCACCTGGGCGGCCAACAGGGTTACGACCAGGGTTATGGCCAGGACGACGACTACGGCTACGATGACGGCTATGACGATAGTTATCAGGGCAACGGCTACAGCGGTGCTTCGGGCGAGGGCTTCTACACCCAAGACGAGCCGAGCAACGGCCTGCTTGGTCAGACGCGCCGCGGTGAAGCTGAGTCGGTTGCCGTGTATACGCGCTCCGGTCAGCTGGTCGGCGATGACTCCCGCCATGCCACGACGTATAACCCGCCTTCGCGCTCGCAGGACAGTGTTGCGAGCGGTTATCGTCCTGGTGCCTATGACACGCCGTCGAGCTACGCCGAGAACACCCGCGCTCGTGCCGCCGCTGCACCCGCGCCTGCACCGAGCGATGCCTCGGCCTATGCGAGCAATATCATCAACGCCACGCCTCAGCTGCCGGCCTATGTTCTGCGCCCCGAGAGCTATGACGACGTGGAGACCGTGGTGCGCCGCGTTCGCACCAAGCAGCCTGTCGCACTGATTTTTGTGGGCGTACGCACCGAAGTGGCCAAGCGCGTCTTGGACTTCTCTTACGGCTTTGCCTGCGGTCTGGGTGCCACGGTCAAGGAGGTGGGCGACCGCGTGTTCATGGTGCTGCCCGCCGGCTGCGAGGTCAAAGATTCCGATCTCAAGAAGCTTCGTGCCGACGGCTACCTTAAGTAAAGACAAGACGAGGAGATTCCCATCAACATCTACACTATCGTCCAGCTGGTCAACACGCTGTTCAACTTCTATTCCACGCTCATTGTCGTCTACTGCTTTATGACGTGGATTCCCATGAAGCAGGGCGGTTTGCTTCAGGATATTGCTGCGGTGCTCGATAGCGTGTGCGGTCCGTGGCTCGGCCTGTTCCGTCGTTTCATCCCGCCGATGGGCGGTGTCGATTTTTCGCCGGTCGTTGCGATTATTGCGTTGCAGTTGGTGCAGAGGCTGGTTCTGCAGCTTCTTATAGGTATACTCGTATAGAACTGACTTAGTAACTTACGTCGGGCGTGTACGCCGAGGCGATGAAAAAGGAGACTTGTTATGGCTATTACCCCTGCAGACATCCAGGCTCAGACTTTCTCTGAGGCCAAGCGTGGCTACGATCCTGCCGAGGTCGACGTCTTCTTGGAGACACTGTCCTCCGAGGTTGACGCTATGCTCGCTAAGATCGTCGACCTTAAGGGCCGTCTGACTGCTACCGAGCAGCAGCTTGCCGATGCCCAGGCTCAGCTTGCCCAGGCTCAGGATGCCACCGCCCAGGCCGTTCCTGCCGCCCCCGTGGCTGCTCCCGCCCCTGACTTCTCCGCTCAGGAGCGCCAGATTTCTGCTGCCCTGATCGCTGCCCAGCAGACCGCTGAGACCATCGTCAACGATGCCAACGAGAACGCTGAGCGTATCCGCAACGAGGCTGACGCCAAAGCCCGCGAGGTTATCCGCCAGGCTCTGACCGAAAAGCAGGCCGAGCTCGAGGAAATCGATCGTCTCAAGGCTTCCCGCGAGGAGTTCAAGGCCGAGTACCTCAAGCTCATCCAGCATTTTATGGACGATGCCCAGAACTCCTTCCCGGCCGACCTCATGGCCTCCACGCCGGTCGGTTCTGCCGCTTCTCCTGCGGTGACTGTTCCCGCCGAGCCGCTGCCCGTCGCTGACCCGGTTGTCCCCGTGGCCGATCCCTTCGCCCCGATCGACAACTTTGCCGCCGACGACCTGGACTAACATTCGGCCTACAATTTAGTGCCTAGAAAGGACCCGCAGCTTGCGGGTCCTTTTTTATGACTGTGCCGGGGTGCGTAACATAAAAAACCGAGCCCTGCACATAGTGGCGCAGAACTCGGCGAACGGGTGAGCGGTCAAGGGTAGGTTTTAAGGCATGTCCCAAAAATCTACTTGAGGAGGAAGTCGGAGAGGGGAATGGTGCGGGCCTCGCGATGCTCGGGATCGGCGATGTGGTCGGCGGGATAGCCACAGACGAGCATGTGATAGGGATAGACGCCCTTGGGCAGATTGAACTGCTCCTCTGCCACCTCAGACTTAAAATGGCATACCCAGCACGTTCCCAGGCCCTGCTCGGTGGCCTCCATCATCATCTGATCACACACGATGGACGTATCGATTTCACTGGAATTCATCTGGTCATACGGGCGCACCCAAGCATCATCGGTAACGCTGCAAATAAGGAAGACAAGCGGAGCTCCAAAGATAGACCCATCACGAGCAAACCGAGGCTGACAAGCAGCGGCCTTCTCCAGAAGCTCAGGCGTATCCAACACCATCACACGGGTTGGATGATTATTACAAGCAGAAGGAGCAATCCGCCCCGCCTCAACAATGGCATCCACTACCGACTGCTCAACAGGACGGTCCTCAAAAGAACGACAAGAATACCGACCACGAGCCAGATCCAAATAAGACATACAAGCCCTCCTAAAATTAAAAATCAAATAAACCAAAAGTAACCCAAAGAGTACCCAAAGCAGCAATCAGCCAAACGCTCATCAAGGGCCAAAGTGTCCGAACGGATACCAAAGGTCCCTTCAGCCAAACCCCCATCGCGCTAAATCTATCAGCCAAAGTTCCCAATGGTGGTACGTAAGGCGAAGGGCCGGCCACGGTTTACTTTCGAACGACTCTGCAAAGCAGCCGGAGTGAGAAAGCAAACCGTGGCCGGCCCTTCGCCGCCGGGACACGTACCCCCAATTAACTGTTCTTCATGACAATCGAATCCACGACATCGGCCACATTCTCGCAGCAGTCGGCGCAGTACTCCAGGAAGGCGTACACGTCACGCCAAGCGATGACCTCGAGCGGGTCCTTGCCGTTAACGTGCAGGTTACGCATGGCGTTGATATAGAGCTCGTCGGCCTCGGACTCGATGGTGTTGATCTGGATGACGAGCTCGCGCAGCGTTTTGGACTTGCGGTAGTTAGGCAGCTCGACCATCAGGTCTTTCATGGCGCGGCAGGCGTCGGTCACCTTGTGAGCGATGACGATGGCATCGGGGTGGATGCTCTGGATGTTGGTGAAGTAGACGCGCTGCACGACGCCCTCGATGCGGTCGAGCACGGTGTCGAGCGAGCAGCTCATCAGGTCCAGATCCTCGCGCTCAAGCGGGGTGATAAAGGCGGTGAGCAGGGCGTCCTCAAGCTCATGGTGCTTCTTGTCGGCCGCATGCTCGATCGCATGCATCTTGTCGAGCATATCGTGAATCTTTGCGGGATCGAAGTTCTCGAAAATCTTGGTAAGCAGCTCGGCGGCCTGGACGGCGAGGTCGGCGCAGGCGACGTAGTTGTCAAAGTAGAACGAATCGGGTTTCTTTGCCATGAGTGGGTCCTTTCGAGGCGAAGACGGGTGGGTGAGGTGTTACGGTCCGGATGGACGTTCGGTTTGATTAGATGAACATCATGAACAGCTTGGCCATGACAAAGCTGATGAGTCCGCAGGCGGGGAAGGTGAAGAACCAGGCGAACATCATGTCTTTGACGACGCCGAAGTTGATGGCCGAGAGGCGTTTGACGGCACCGACGCCCATGATGGCGCAGGTCTTGATGTGCGTGGAGGACACGGGGATGCCGGTAAGGGTGGCAAGCAGCAGGTTCGCGGCGCCCGCCAGGTCGGCGGAGAAGCCCTGGTACTTTTCGAGCTTGACCATGCTCTGGCCAACGGACTTGATGATGCGCTCGCCGCCCACGCTGGTGCCGATGCCCATGGTGGCCGAGCATAGCAGCATAATCCAGATGGGGATGCCGGCATCGCCGACGCTCGTCTGGCCGCTGGCAAAGGCCACGCCTAAAAAGAGCACGCCGATGAACTTCTGTCCATCCTGCGCGCCGTGCATAAAGCTCATGGCCGCAGCGCTCGCGATCTGAGCGTATTTAAAGAAGACATTGGCACGTCGCCTGTTGGCAGCGGCGAAAAGAATCGAGACGAGCTTGCACAGGACCCAGCCCATGACAAAGCCCAGACCGATGGAGAGCGCCAGGCCGTAGATGACCTTCATCCACTCGTGGACGTTGACGCTGCTCGCACCGCCGAGGGCGATGGCGGCACCGGTCAGGCCGGCGATAAGGCTGTGGCTTTGCGAGGTGGGGATGCCAAAACGCGACGCTGTGGCGCCGTAGACGACGATGGAGAACAGCGCCGCGCACAGACAGGCGAGCGCCATGGTGCTGTTTCCGCCAAAGTCGACAATATGGGAGATGGTGTTGGCGACGCTCGCGTTAAAGTGCGTCATGATGAGCACGCCAAGGAAGTTGAATGCGGCACTCATGAGAATAGCGGCGCGGGCGGGCATGCAACGCGTAGTGACACAGGTCGCGATGGCGTTGGGTGCGTCGGTCCATCCATTGACGAAGATGGCGCCGAGCGCGAGGATCACGGTGACGGCAAGGACTGGGTTCGACACAAGTTGGCCGAGGAAGGTTGAGAACGTTACGTCCATATATGGGCTTTCTCGAAGTTTGCAGGCACGTTACAGAAACATGGTAAATCGTATCACCTCCTGTGGGTTTCTTTACCGAGTTCTGATGGGAGCAGTGAATTTTTTGGCACTAAAATTGAATATTATCCCTGTTGACCGCGGGTGTTCTTTTTGCTAACACGCCATGAGGACACGTGCGCGCCCCAACACCCCAAAACCACAGCCTGTTCGCTTTACAACATGCAAACATGCGTTCGATAATAGGAGGCATGGAATATCGACAGACAGATGGCAAAACTCGGCGCGTACACAAGCAGTATGTGGACGTCGTGGCTCGCATCCTCGCGGGCGGACAGGTTGTGCCGGTTACCGTCTGCTGGGTTGACGGTCGCTGCTTTACGATTGACGAGATTGTCTCGTCCACCGGTTTTGGCCTGACGGTTCAAGGCATTCGTACGGCGACTTATAAGGTTCGTTTTGGCGGACATGCGACCGAACTGTATCTGGAAGAACAGGCACGCGAGCGACCGGATGGCTCGCAGACTCATCTGATGCGTTGGTGGGTGTGGGCGTTCGACCGAACACTCGAGAGCGAGCGTCGCAGGTAAGAACGCGTGGCGTTCGGGTACAATGGCAGGAAACTTGTCAGCTACGGCGCCGTCGCGGTGCTTTTTGAAAGGACGAAATTATGAACGATATCCAGGGCTATCAGAATGGCCCCATCGAGACCGGCGCAAGCCGTGCCAAGGAGATGTCGCCGCGCGCGTACAACCTTGTCATGTCTGCTCTGATCTTTTTGGGCTTTTGCGCCATGGGCGCCGGTGCTTACTTTACGAGCACCATGTCGTTTGCGCGCATGATGATGAGCGGCGCCGCTTTGCCGCTGGTCTTTGGCTCATTTATTTTGACCATCGTCGGCATGGTCATGATGTCGGCTGCTGCCAGCAAACAGTCCGTGGGCCTGTCACTCGTGGGCTACGTGGTCTTTGCGAGCACCTTTGGCCTGACGGCGTCGTTTGGTCTTGCCAACTACGACCTGCCTACCATTAACACCGCCTTTATCGCCACGGCCGCCATCACCTTTGTCTTTGGTGCGCTTGGCGTGACCTTCCCCAAGTTCTTCCAGCGTGTGTATGGCATTGGTTTTGGCATCCTGCTTGCCACGATTCTGGTCGAGATCGTGCTGATGTTCATGGGCGTTTCGCAGTCCATCACCGACCTGATCGTGATTGTGGTGTTCGCCGGCTTCATCGGCTACGACACCTATGTGGCAACGACGGTGCCGCCCACGCTGCCCAACGCCGTGCTTATGGCATCCAACCTGTTTGTGGACATCATCAACGTGTTTCTGCGCATTCTGAACATCCTCGGCCGTCGCGATTAAAGCGCGGCATTGCGATGCTTCCTGCCGGACACGGTAAAACGATGCGAAAGGCGGTCCTTCGGGGCCGTCTTTTTTGTGCACGGCGGGGTATCATGGATGGGAAAAGCCGATAGCGGCAGCGACAGGAAAGGTGGCCACGTATGGCAGACGTCGACAACAGGAACCGTAACCGCAGGTCCAACCGAGCGGGTCAGCCCAATCCCAAGCGTGAGGCGCGTGCGAAGGCCGCCGAGCGCCATGTGGGGGCTGTGTCCGAGGCCTGCGCCAAGGACATCGAGCGTTCGCTTGCCGGCGTGCGCGAGTTCGATGGTATGCCTGCCGGTTTTGTCGCGGCGATGAAGGCCAAGGTCCAGAAGGCGGTGGCTGCTGAGGAGCAGGTTGCCGAGGACGTCGAGGCTGCCGAGGTCGAGGCTGCGGTCGATGCCGAGGTGGCGCCCGAGCCCGTCGAGGAGGCCACCGAAGCTGAGCCCACGCCTGCCGCCGAGGAGCCCGCTCCGGTCCTGCCCGAGGTCACCGTGCTCGACGCCTCTGCCACGCAGGCCATTCTGGATAACGGTCGAGGCTACGCGCAGTTCTGTGATATGGCCGTGCTCGCCTTTGCCTCGTTCACCAATCCGGGCGGTGGCTACATCCAGGGTTATCTGGGCCAGGAGGCCACGCTGTGCGCCGATTCGTATCTGTACAACGTTCTCGATAAGCAGCGTAAATGGTACGGCGAGAACCGTCGCCGCAACATCAACTGTGAGCTGTACCGCAACCGTGCGCTGGTGGTGCCCGCGGTGCGCTTCGACCGTAACCATGTGCACGCCTATGCCGACGTAATCGTCGCCGCTGCACCCAACGCCAAGCGTGCTCGCCAGGAGTACCGCGTGAGCGACGATGCCTTGCTTGACGCTCTGCGCGATCGCATCCGCTTTGTGCTTGCCATTTGCGACGAGCTGGGCCGCGAGAAACTCGTGCTGGGTGCTTGGGGCTGCGAGAACAACGGCTTTGACGCCGAGGCCGTGGCCGAGCTCTTCCGCAAGGAGCTCGCGTCGGGCGACTTCAAGGTCAAGCAGGTCTTCTTTGCCGTGCCTTCTACGCGCTGGGATGAGGACTTTGCCAAGTTCGAGCACGTGCTGGCAAAGTTCCCCGAGCGCAACGAGGAGTCCTATGCCCAGGCTGCCGCCCGCGCCGCAGCCGCTCGTGCCGCCGAGCAGGCCCAGGCTGCCGCCGAGGATGATGAGGACGAGGACGACTGGCGCAAGTACCTGTAAGCGGTGCGCGCGATGTGATATGCCAAGCCGACGGGAGGGGTTGCCCCCGTCGGCTTTTTACTGAATGAGGAGCTCAAGATGAAAAACGTTCTGTGCTTTGGTGACAGCAACACCTATGGCTATGATCCGGCGGGTATGCGCGACGGCACCGCAGTGCGCTATGCGCAGGATGTGCGCTGGTGCGGTGTGGTACAGCGTGACCTGGGTGAGGGCTGGCATGTGATTGAGGAAGGTCTAAATGGTCGCACGACGGTGCGCGACGATATGTGCCATCTGGACACCAACCTCAACGGCATTCGCGCGCTTCCGATGCTGCTCGAGGCCCATAAGCCGCTGGATGCGATCGTGATCATGCTGGGCACCAACGACTGCAAGACGGTCTTTGGCGTGACGGCCTCAGATATTGCCCGCGGCGCCATGGCGTTGATTCGCGCCGTCCGTGCGTTTGCCTGGACCGATGCCGCGCCTTGTCCGCGCATTCTGCTGATGGCTCCTATCAAGATCAAGCCGCAGATCGCCGACGTATATATGACCGATTTTGACGAGCATTCCGTAGAAGCCTCGGAGCATTTTGGTGAGTACTACGCGCATGTGGCTGAGCAGTTTGGCTGCGACTTTTTGAATGCCGCCGACTTTGCCGAGCCGGGCGATATCGATTATCTGCACATGATGCCCGAAAGCCACGAGAACCTGGGCCACGCCGTGGCAGCCAAGCTCCAAGAGATGCTCGGTGAGTAGCGCAGCCTCAAAGCGGTATAAAAGTTCCCCTTGCGGCGGCTTGTTTCGGTCGTTTGTCTTGACCTGTAACATCTAGGCTCGATTTTGCCGAGCTACTGTTACAGATCGAGATTATCTTCTCAGCGGAATTTGAATGTCTCGATCTGTAACAGGTGGGCCGAAAAATGGGCTCTAACTGTTACAGATCGAGATGTATGTGGGAACCACCGCAAAGGTGCCTGTCCCTTTTGCGGTGGTTTTGGGCTGCGAATCTTAATACTGCCGCATATGGTTGACGGGACCGGAGCCTTTGCCCATGTCAAAGCCGGCGGCGAGAGCGCCGGTTAGGTAGGCCTTGCCGGCGTTTACAGCGTCGGCAAGATCCATGCCCTGTGCCAATGCGCAAGCAATGGCGGACGAAAGCGTGCAGCCGGTGCCATGCGTGTTGCCGGTCTCGATGCGCTTGTGGCGGAACCATGTGGTGAGCGGATCGCCTAGGTGGTTACCCTCGTCATCGAGTGGCGCGGGCTCTGCTAGCACATCGTTGGCCTCGTTGACAAAATGCCCGCCCTTAACGAGGGACGCGCAGCCAAAGCGGCGGGTGAGGAGCATGGCGGCGTTTTGCTGCGTGCGCTCGGAATCGACTTCGTAATCGAGCAGCGCCATGGCCTCGGGAATATTGGGCGTGATGACCGTTGCCAACGGGAACAGGCGGCGGGTGAGTGCCTCGGAGGCATCCTCGGCAATCAAGCGCGCACCCGAAGTGGCGACCATAACGGGGTCGACGACCACGTTTGTTGCGTTCCAGGCGCTCAAGCGGTCGGCGATGACTTCGATAATCTCGACAGAAGAAACCATGCCGATCTTGACGGCGCTCGGGCGGATATCGTCAAAGACGGCGTCAATTTGCGCAGCGACGATATCAGGGGAGATATTCTGCACGGCGGTGACGCCGAGCGTGTTCTGTGCGGTGATAGCGGTGATGGCTGTCTCGGCATACAGACGGTGCGCCGTGATGGTCTTGATGTCTGCCTGAATGCCGGCGCCACCGCTGGAATCGGATCCTGCGATGGATAGAACGGCTGGTACCTTACTGCGATCCATGTTCGCTCCCTTGTCCGGTCGGATTCAAATGGGTCTTTTACCCCGCATTATAAAGATGCCCAGGCCGGCGATATGCCGAACCCGGGCGCGAGATGCAATTTTTACGCAAATGCAGGCAAATGTTCACAAGTTAACAATTGGCAGGATCTGCGGCGAGCCTATAGGCGATCGCGGCGATAAGGCTAGTCCTCCATGCCCAAGTCGATCGTGGTGCCCTCGAAAATCTTGTTGACGGTACGGACGGCGCACATCTTGCCACACATGGTGCAGGTGCCCTCGGTGGCGGCGGGGGATTCCTCGTAGCGCTTCTTACCGGTGACCGGGTCGAGAGCACACTCCCACATGGCATCCCAGTCGAGCTTGCGGCGTGCCTGGCCCATCTTGTCGTCCATGTCGCGGGCGTGCGGCACCTTCTTGGCGATATCGGCGGCATGTGCGGCGATCTTGGTGGCCATGAGGCCATCGAGCACGTCCTGGGCGTTGGGCAGGCACAGGTGTTCGGCCGGCGTCACGTAGCACAGGAAGTTGGCGCCGGAGCTGGCGGAGATGGCGCCGCCGATGGCGGCGGTGATGTGGTCGTAGCCCACACCGATATCGGTCACCAGCGGCCCCAGCACATAGAACGGGGCGTTGTGGCACAGACGCTTCTGCAGCTTCATATTGGCGGCGATCTCGTCGAGCGCCATGTGACCCGGGCCCTCGACCATGACCTGGACGCCGGCAGCCCAAGCGCGCTTGCACAGCTTGCCCAGCTCGATCATCTCGGCAGTCTCGGTGGCGTCGTTGGAGTCGTAGAGGCAGCCCGGGCGGCAGGAGTCGCCGAGCGAAATCGTCACGTCGTACTCGTGGCAGATCTCGAGCAGCTCGTCAAAGTACTCGTAGAAGGGGTTTTCGTTGCCGGTGACCTCCATCCAGCCAAACAGCAGCGAGCCGCCGCGGCTCACGATGTTCATCAGGCGGCCGGTCTCCTTAAAGGTCTTGGTGACCGACTTGTTGATGCCGCAGTGGATGGTCATAAAGTCCACGCCGTCCTCGGCGTGCGCGCGCACGACTTCGAACAGGTCTTCCTTGGTGAGTTTGACCAGCGGCTTTTCCATGTAGCCGATGGCGTCGTACATGGGGACGGTGCCCACCATGAGCGGTGTCTCGTCGATGAGCTGCTGGCGGAACTGGCGCGTCTTGCCTGAGTTGGAGAGGTCCATGATGGCGTCGGCGCCAAAGTCCTCGGCAATCTTGACCTTCTTCCACTCCTCGGCGGCATCGGCCTTATCGCCCGAGATGCCCAGGTTCACATTGACCTTGGTGGAAAGGCCTTCGCCGACACCAAAGGCGCGCATGCCTTTTTTGATATGCACGATGTTGGCGGGAATGGCGATGCGGCCGTCGGCCACGCGCTCGCGGATGTACTCGGGGTCGCGATGCTCGCGCTCGGCAACCTCCTTCATCTGCGGCGTGATCTGCCCGGCGCGGGCGAAGTCGATTTGCGTGACGAGCTTGGGCTCGGTCTGTGTGCTCATTGGCACGGCTCCCTTCGTTGGCATTACCCATATCAGGTTTGTGGGTCAGGGCGGGCGCGCCCAGTCTCAGCCTGCCGTCTTGTCCTGCAAGCTCCCCGTTATGTCATGGGCTCAAGTATAGCTCGAATGGGTACGATTGGCCTAACGAGCGTGCCCGTGAGGAGGCGAACATGGAAGACAAGCATCTATATCGAGAGACGCAGTGGGATGTGTCGGCCGAGGAAAGCCGTGCGCACCATGGCCTTGTCGCGATTGGTTTTGCGGTGCTTGCCGTGTTGGTGATTGCCTTTTGTATCTGGACGTTTGGGGGTCGCGGCGGCGCTGCCTGGGAGTTTGAGGCCGACGATGCTCTGCCGGTCATGACGGTGAAGGTCGCTGGCGGTAACACGGTGGCCGCGCCGGGCGACTATTGGTATCCGCGCGACGAGTTTGTGCAGCTGCAGCTGAGCGGTGGCTCCATTCCCGGTGAAGAGATCGAGCGCGTGACCTTCGATGCGTCGCTTAAGACGCTGTCGGTCGAGCTCAAAGATCAAGGGGATGTGCCCACGACGATGGATATCGCGCTGACGGAATGGCGCCTGGAGCCCCCGTCGGGCGTCAAGGTGTCCGAGGTGGAACATGTCAAGATTACCAATCAGGACGGCTCGACAAATGAAATCGCCAAAGCCGAGGGCTTGGCGGGATAGACGCCGTGCCTAGGCAGCACATTTAAAAGCGGCGTTGGTCCTACAAGGCCTGTTCGTTCAGGAAGACCAAAGTGTTTTTATTTGAAAGCTCGGGAAAGTGACGATAACCAACGTCGAACGCGGTGAGCCCGCTTACATCCTCGAGCTTGTTTTCTGCCATCCAGCGCACCATGGAGCCGCGCGCCTTTTTGCTGGCGGTCGAGCGCTGGATGGGCTTGCCGTTGCGGATACCCTCGCCAAAGAGGCATGTGACGGCCGTGGCGTCGCTCGCGAGGTGGGGCAGAACGGCTTTGGCATACTCTACGCTGGCGAGGTTGACGATCGTAGCGTTGGAGCTCGCCGGAGCGATGGCCCGTGCGAGCTTGTCGCCCCAAAACGCGTAGAGGTCTCGGGCATCGTCGACGGCAAGCTTGGCTCCCATTTCGAGCCGATAGGGTTCAACGGCATGAAAAGGGCGTACGCATCCGTAAAGGCCCGAGAGGATCCACAGATGGTCTTGCAGCCATGCGAGCTGCGCGGTATCCATCACCTCGGGCGCCATGCTCTGGTATTGAATGCCGTGATAGGACATGACGGCAGGGGAGAGGTGTCGGGCGAGTGCGGGATTGTCGAGATCGCCGTTTATCAGGATGGGCCCGAACTCATGCAGGGTGTTGAGGCAAGGCCCCAGCAGTTTGTCACTCACGTTCCATAGCGCTTGCAGGCCGCCGCTGCCTTCATTCCGCTCGATATCTAGCAGTGCGCGGTGGAGGCGAGCCGTCTCGTGCGCAAAAGGTGGAATGCCCAGGACTTCAAAAGCATCTTGGGCCGCGCGCATCTGCTTGGCGGGCGAAATGATGACCTGCAGCATGGGCTCTCCTCTGCCAAAAAGGAAGTTGCGGTGGAATACTGTCTGTTTTGGCCGTTTATAGGCCAGTTTAGTCCGTATTTCATCGCAACTGATGAAGGGCTGGTTAGGCGCGCTCGAGGAAGGCCTTGTAGCCGCGGTAGGCCTCGTAGATATCGGCCTTGTTAGCGACCTCCCACAGGGCGTGCATGGACAGGACGGCAACGCCGGAGTCGATGACGTTCATGCCGTACTTGGCCATGATGTATGCGATGGTGCCGCCGCCGCCCGCGTTGACGCGACCGAGCTCGCAGGTCTGGAAGTCCACGCCGGCCTCGTCCATGATGTCGCGGACGAGGGCCACGTACTCGGCGTCGGCGTCGTTGGAGCCACCCTTGCCGCGGCTGCCCGTGTACTTGTTAAAGCACAGGCCGCGACCCATGAAGGCGGCGTTCTTGGTTTCGAACTTGCCGGCGTAGCCCGGGTCGAAGCCGGCGGACACGTCGGAGGAGAGCATACGGCTGTGGGCGAGTGCACGGCGCAGGGCCAGCGGGCTATCCTCGCCGGCGAGCGTCATGATCTCGGCGACGGTGTTCTCGAAGAAGCGGCTCGTCATACCGGTGGCACCCACGGAGCCGATCTCCTCCTTGTCGACGATGAGCGTGATGCTCGTGCGCTCCACGTTTGCGACGTCGATCTGGGCAAGCATGGAGGGGTAAGCGCAGACGCGATCGTCGTGGCCATAGCCCAGAATCATGGAGCGGTCCAGGCCCATGTCGCGGGCGGGACCGGCGGGCACGACCTCGATCTCGGCGGAGAGGAAGTCCTCCTCCTCGACGTCATACTGCTCCTTGAGGATGTCCAGGAACATCTGCTTGACGGGCTCCTTGGGAGCGTCCTTATCGTCCTCATCGAACTTGACGGGACGGCCGCCCACGATCACGTCGAGGATCTCGGCGTCGACGGCGTCCTTGGCGGGCTTGGACATCTGCTCGCTCGAGAGGTGGATCAGCAGGTCGGAGATGGTAAAGACCGGATCGTCTGCCTTGTCGCCGATGTTGATGTCGACGGTGGTGCCGTCCTTTTTGCAGATGACGCCCACGAGTGCAAGCGGGGAGGCCACCCAGTGGTAGCTCTTGACGCCGCCGTAGTAGTGCGTGTCGAGGTAGGCCATGTCACCGGCCTCGAAGGCGGGGTTCTGCTTGAGGTCCAGGCGCGGCGAGTCCACGTGGGCGCCCAGGATGTTAAAGCCCTGCTCGAGCGGGGCGGTGCCCAGGTTGACGAGCATAAGGTCCTTGCCGTGGTTGGCGGCGTACACCTTGTCGCCTGCCTTGAGCTCGCGGCCTTCGGCGATCACGGTCTCCAGGTCGACGTAGCCCGCCTTCTCGGCCATCTTGATGCCGGTCTTGACGCACAGGCGCTCGGTCTTGTTCTCGCTCAAAAACTGCTTATAGCCGCGGCAAAGCTCCTCGAGCTCCTCGATTTGCTGTGGCGTGTACTTTTTCCATGCGCAGGGACGCTCCATAACGCAGGCTCCTTTCGGATCGATCGTGCTGGTTGATGTACCGTGAGCAATCGTATCACTCGGGAGCGTGCGGTGGCGGGGGAGCTTGATGTGCGGTGGCCGCGAGGCGGGGAGCGTGTAAACTGGAGTGAGCAAACCGTGCCCAGCCTAAAGCGAGGTATTCAATATGTCTGATAAGCGCCGCACCTTTGCCGTCATCGACGGCAACTCGCTCATGCACCGCGCCTTCCACGCCGTGCCGCCCACCATGAACGCGCCGGACGGTCGTCCCACCAACGCAATCTTTGGCTTTTTGAATATGTTCCTCAAGATGATTGACGCCTTTAATCCCGACGGCGTTGTCGTGGCGTTTGACAAGGGCAAGCCGCGTGTGCGCATGGAGATGCTGCCGCAGTATAAGGCTCAGCGCCCGCCCATGGACCCCGATCTGCACGCACAGTTTCCCATGATTAAGGAGCTGCTCGCCGCGCTCAACGTGCCGATTTTGCAGTCCGAGGGCTGGGAAGGCGATGACATCCTGGGCACTATGGCGCGCCTGGGCGAGCAGGCCGGCTGCGACATGCTGCTGGTGACCGGTGATCGCGATATGTATCAGCTCGTGACCGAGCACGTCAACGTGGTCTCGACCCGCAAGGGCCTGTCCGACGTGGCGATCATGACGCCCGAGAGCGTGGACGATCTGTATCACGGCATCACGCCGGCGCTCGTGCCCGACTTTTATGGTCTGAAGGGCGACACGTCCGATAACATCCCCGGCGTGCCGGGCATCGGCCCCAAAAAGGCGAGCGCGCTCATTGCGCAGTACGGTAGCCTGGACGAGGTCATCGCACACGCCGACGAGGTCAAGGGCAAGATGGGCGAAAACCTGCGCGCACACATCGACGACGCGCTGCTGAGCCGTAAGGTGGCGGCCATCCGCACCGATGCGCCCGTTGAGCTCGATTTTGAGGCGACGTCCTTCCCGGCGTTTTCTGCCGATGAGGTTTCCGCGGCGCTGGGTACGCTTGGTATCACCGCCATGCAGAACCGTTTCTTGGCGCTGATTGGCGGCGAGAGCGGGGCTGCTGCTGCCTCCAGTGTGTTTGAGATACCTGCGATGGTTCGCGCAGCCGCCGGCGATGCTGACGCGCTTGGTGCCGTTGCGGCTGAGGTCTCCCGCGCGATTGATGCCGGCGAGTGGGTCGCCACCGTGGTGGACGACGACAAGGAAGAGGGCGCGCTCTTTGGACTGACACGCACGCTATGGTTGGCGACGTCCAAGGGCCTGTTTGCGCTCGAGGAGGGCGACAGCGGTGCGGCGGCTGAGGTTGAGGGCTTCAACTTCGTCCACGGCGTGATTGCCGGCGTGCTCGCACGTCTGTTTATGGAGGGCCGTGTGGCGAGCCCGGATATGAAAGCACTGCTGCACGAGCTTTCGCCCATCGATTCTTCCGAGCCCGAGCTCATGGACCCGCTGTCCGCTGATTCCACGCGTATCTTCGATACCGTGGTCGCTGCCTATCTGCTGGATTCCGATCGCTCCGAGTTCGATGAGGCGTATCTGGCCGATACCTATCTGCAGATGGCGTTGCCTGCGGCGCGCGGCGCGGAGGGTGCCGGCGAGGACGCTCCGGCGCCTGCCGCCCGTACTGCGGCCCTGACGCTGGCGCTCGTGGCGCCGTTGCGCGAGTGCATGGCCCGTGAGAATGCCGCCAACGTGTTCGATGGCATCGAGATGCCGCTCGTGCCGGTGCTTGCCAAGATGGAGCGCGCGGGCATGCTCGTGGACCCCGACCGCCTGCACAGTCTGTCCGAGGGTCTGGCGACCCAGATTGCCGAGGTTGAGCGCAGCATTCGCGACCTGGCCGGCGACGAGACCTTTAACATCGGCAGCCCCATGCAGCTCTCGCACGTGCTGTTTGATGTTATGGGGCTTCCGACCAAGGGCCTCAAAAAGACCAAGCGCGGCTATTATTCGACCAACGCCAAGGTGCTGAGCGACCTTGCCCGCGACCACGAGATCGTGCGCCTGATTTTGGACTGGCGCGAGAAGTCCAAGATTAAGTCGACCTATCTGGACACGCTAGGTCCGCTGCGCCGTGGTGACGGTCGTGTGCACACCACGTACAACCAGACCATCACCGCGACGGGGCGTTTGTCCTCGAGCGATCCCAACCTGCAGAACATCCCGACGCGCTCGGAGCTGGGGCGTACCGTCAAGACGGCGTTTTCGGCGGGCGAGGGTAGCGTCTTTTTGGCGGTGGACTACTCGCAGATCGAGCTGCGCCTGCTCGCGCATCTTTCGGGTGATGAACATCTGGTGCGTGCCTTCAACGAGGGCGAGGACTTCCATGCCGAGACGGCCGCGCGCGTATTTGGCGTGCCGGTGTCCGAGGTGACGCCCGACCTGCGCAGCCGCGCCAAGGCCGTGAACTTTGGCATCGTGTATGGTCAGCAGGCCTACGGTCTGTCGCAGTCGCTGCATATCTCGATGGCCGAGGCACGCGATATGATCGATCGCTACTACGAGGCCTACCCGGGCGTGCGCACGTTCCTCGACAACGTGGTGGCACGTGCCAAGCAGACGGGCTATGCCGAGACCATGTATGGCCGCAGACGTCATATTCCCGAGCTCAAGGCCAAAAACCCGCAACTCCGCGGCTTTGGCGAGCGCACGGCCATGAACCATCCCATGCAGGGCACCGCGGCCGACATCATCAAGATCGCCATGGCCCGCGTAAGCCGCCGCCTGGAAGAAGAGGGCTTTGCCGCCCACATGATTCTGCAGGTACACGATGAACTGGACTTTGAGTGCCCCATCGACGAAGTCGAGCGCCTAACCACCATGGTCCGCGACGTCATGGAGCACGTAGTAGACCTCCGCGTGCCGTTGATCGCCGAAGCCAGCACCGGCATAACCTGGGCCGACGCGAAATAGGAAAGCAACCACAGTTCCAAAGTAACCAAAAACAGAAGGACGCCCCTCATCAACAAGGAGCGTCCTTCGTTCAATTAAATTCAGCCAAAGTATCTAGGCGCCAAGACGCCATCCAGGCGACAAGCAAGTCACCCAAGGACCTGGCCGGGCGAGGCGGGTAAGTTTTTCGTAGATTCCGCACGAGCCGGAAAGCACTTAATGTGCTTTCCGAGCGAGCCCAGGACCTGACCGAGCGAAAAACTTACCCGCCTCGCCCGGCCAGGTCCGACGAGCCACGTTAACGAGCCGCCAAGATGGCGTCGATGAGCGTCAGTACGCCCCCGTCGTTGTTGCTCGGAATGCGCCACTTGGCGTGCGCGTTCATGTGCTCCTCGGCATTGTCCACGATAAAGCTGTGACCGACGCGCTCGAGCATGGGGATGTCGTTGTAGGTATCGCCCGCGGCGGCGGCGTCGGCGATATCGATGCCCAGGTGCTCGCACAGGTGCGCGACGCCGGCGCCCTTGTCGACGCCCAGGTTCATAAAGTCGATCCACTCGCGCCCAGCGTTGGTGACGTAGAGCTGATCCGAGAACTCGGGGCTATAGGTCTCGCGGAATGCGGGCTCGGCGTCGTAGCCGGGGAAGAAGACCGAAATCTTGTTGGACTCGAAATCAATGCCCTCAAAGCTATCGACGTAGTTGATCGTGTTGTAGTACACGCTGATCTCGTCGTGGTACTGATGGTCGCGGGCGAGCACATAGAACTCGTCGTAGCAGCACAGGACGGGAACGGCGCGCGGGTCCTCCGAGGCACGAGCAAGCACCTGCTGATACAGCGCCACATCGATGTTGCTCTTATAGATATAGCTGCCGCGATAGATGACGCAGGCTCCGTTGTCGGGACAAAAAGCAAGGCGGTTCTTAATGCTCTCGAACATTTCCTCGAGTTTGGGGGCAGGGCGTCCGCTGGCGGGGCAGAATACAATGCCGGCGTCGGCGAGCTTGTCCAGGCGCTCATCAAGACCCTGCGGCAACACGCGCTCGTCGGTGAGAAGTGTCTTGTCCATGTCGACGGCGAGAATCTTAATGTTTCCGATATTGGTGTCCGATTCGTAAGTTTGCATAAAAGCGCGCCTTTCGTTTCGAAATTGTTTCAGACGTTATAACCATCAACCAGTAACCGAGCGTATTGTCGCAGGAATGGTGCGTATTTGCACTGCAATTCACAAACTAATGAAAAAACTTTTCAGAAATTTGAATTTGTCGCTTGTACAGCAGGCACTTTAGCGTAATATAGCGACCATCGAAAACGGAGACGGCAAAAGAGCCGCTTACCGAGGAAAAGGTACCGTTTACGATATTAGAATTGCGCTCGGCGACAGGTGAAAGGAGAGGCAGATGCAGTTCGTAAAGATCATCACTACTGCAGACAATGCCATCCGACGCCAGCGCGCAATTTCCCGACGACGATAACAATCGTCTCTGTCCGCATGGGGCGAATTGCCTCAACAGAGTCATTTTGAGGTCGTTGGGTTTTAGCACGACATTGCTGCATGTTTCTAGGGCATGTATGTGCTGATTTTTGCTATTTAACCTGATATTGCACGGTTTTTGACCTCGAAATGACTTGCAACTGACCGATGTTCTAACTAGCTACCAAGGGCGAAAGGAAACAGCCATGAGCAAGGAAAAAGTCGTTCTCGCATATTCCGGTGGTCTTGATACATCCGTATGTGTCAAGTGGCTCCAGGACGAGAAGAATCTCGATGTCGTTTGCGTCTGCGGCAACGTGGGCCAGGAGGAGACCGGCCTGGATGCCAAGAAGCAGAAGGCGCTCGACCTGGGCGTTCTCGATTGCCAGGTGCTCGACCTGCGCGACGAGTTCTCCGATGAGTTCCTGACCAAGGCCATCGCCGCAAACTCCATGTACGAGAATAAGTATCCGCTGCTCTCCGCTCTTTCCCGTCCGCTGCTTGCCAAGAAGCTTGTCGAGGTCGCCCACGAGTTTGGCGCGACCTACGTCGCCCACGGCTGCACCGGCAAGGGTAACGACCAGGTCCGTTTTGAGGCCGCCGTCAAGGCCCTCGACCCCGAGCTCAAGGTTATCGCCCCGGTTCGCGAGTGGGACCTGAAGTGCCGTCCCGACGAGGTCGCCTACGCCCATGCTCACAATGTGCCGGTTCCCGAGGGCGCCAACGACAACCCCTACTCCATCGACGACAACCTGTGGGGTCGTGCCATCGAGTGCGGTCACCTAGAGGATCCCTGGAACGAGCCGCTCGACGACGCTTGGGTTATGACCAAGAACCCCGAGGACACGCCCGACACCCCGACGTATACCGAGATTGAGTTTGAGGCCGGCAAGCCCGTCGCCGTCGACGGCAAGAAGATGAAGCTCTCCGAGATCGTCATCGCACTCAACAAGATCTCCGGCGACAACGGCTTTGGCCGTCTCGATCTGGTCGAGGATCGTCTGGTGGGCCTCAAGAGCCGCGAGTGCTACGAGGTTCCCGGCGCCCTGACGCTCATCACCGCCCACAAGGCGCTCGAGGACATCTGCATCGAGGGCGACCTGCTCAAGACCAAGATCAAGCTCGAGCATGATTGGGCCACCGCCGTGTACAACGGCCAGTGGTACAGCCCGCTCAAGAACGCGCTCGATGCCTTTATGGTCGACACCCAGAAGTTCGTGACCGGCACCGTCCGTCTGAAGTTCTTTAAGGGCAACTGCCATGTCGTCGGCCGCAAGAGCCCCTTCAGCCTCTACGACTACGGTCTGGCTACCTACGACCGCGACACCACGTTTGACGAGAAGGCCAGCGCCGGCTTTATCGAGATCGATACGCTGTCGCTCAAGACGTGGGCAAAAGTCCAGGGTCCCAGCTCCGCTGCCGCCCAGGCCTAGCGCCTCCTTCCCTTGGTATCCGCGCGGCCCATCCGCGTGATACAAAACGGGCGCACGGGGTCCCTACCTTTCGTTATGCTTGCTGACACTTCTTAACATCGGTGGCCCCTACGTTCCGCCCGCATATATGATGCCGCGTCCGCGGCTGAGTCCGAGCCCCGCCGGGGTTGTCCGGCGGGGCTCCTTCTATCAATTTGGCGGCTCTGCGCCTATATATATGAGGAGTATCCATTATGTTCAATGCTGTCGCGCATGCCTTACTTGCCCTCGCGCCCGAGTTCGATGCTGCAAAGGTCGAGGATGTTCCTATGAGCCTGAAGGCCTGGATCGATGGTTCGCAAGGCAACATCCGGAGGGAGACGTTGGGCGCCAAGTGCCTGGTGCGTCACTTCTTTGCAAATTAGCTACATTGCCCCGCGCACGGTGAGGAATGTGTAAAACTAGCGGTTGAAAAATCGCTTTAGCGACATAGCGCATTGCGCTGGGCGCTTGTTTTGGTATTCGGAGAAAGGGGACGGTTCCATGGCTCTTTGGGGCGGTCGTTTTGAGGCGGGAGTGGCCGAGGTCACGCAGGAGTTTGGCGCGTCGCTGCCGGTCGACAAACATCTCTATAAGCAGGATATCGCCGGATCTAAGGCACATGCCAAGATGCTGGCGGCCCAGGGCATTATCAGCGCCGAGGACGAGCAGGCGATTGCCGAGGGCCTGACCGGAATCGAACAGGATATCGATGCCGGCAACTTCACCTTTGATATCAACGACGAGGACATTCATATGTCCATCGAGAGCGAGCTGACGCGTCGTATCGGCGAGGCTGGCAAGCGCTTGCATACTGGGCGTTCGCGCAACGACCAGGTGGCGACCGATACGCGCCTGGGCGTCAAGGCGCTGGCCAAGGAGCTCATGGAGGCCAATCTTGAGCTGCGCCATGTGCTGGTGGATGCGGCCAAGAAGTACGACAAGGTGATTCTGCCAGGCTACACGCATATGCAGCACGCTCAGCCCGTGCTGCTCTCGCATCATCTGCTGGCGTATTCCTGGATGTTCGCGCGCGACTTTACGCGCCTGAAGGCCGCCTTTGATGCCGCCGACAACTGCCCGCTGGGTGCTGCCGCGCTTGCCGGTACGAGCTATCCGCTCGATCGCCAGATGACGGCTGCCGAACTTGGCTTTGCGGGCGTGATTCCCAACTCGCTCGATGCGGTTTCCGACCGTGATTTCCTGCTCGATCTGCATTACGCCGGATCCGTCATGGCGATGCACCTGTCGCGTCTTTCCGAGGAGATCGTGCTGTGGTCGAGCTCCGAATTTGGCTTTATCACGCTTTCAGACTCCTACTCCACCGGCTCGTCTATCATGCCGCAGAAGAAGAACCCTGACTTTGCCGAGCTTATCCGCGGCAAGAGTGGCCGAGTCTATGGCAACCTGGTGCAGCTGCTTGTGACTATGAAGGGCCTGCCGCTGGCCTATAACAAGGACTTGCAGGAGGACAAGGAGGGCGCGCTCGATACCGCCCATACGCTTATGCAGTGCCTGTCCGTTATGGCGGGCATGATCTCGACCTGGACTGTCAACGAGGACGCCATGGCGCGCGAGTGCGGTGTGGGTCATCTTGCCGCCACCGATGTTGCCGATTACCTGGCTAAGCGTGGCCTGCCGTTCCGTGAGGCACATGCCGTGGTGGGCCATCTGGTCCTGATGTGTGAGAAGCGCGGCTGCAATCTTGAGGATTTGCCGTTTGAGGTGTTCCAGGAGGCAAGCCCGCTCTTTGAGCGCGATATCACCGAGGCGCTCGACATCCCGTCGATCGTTGCCGCGCGCACGACCGAGGGCGGCACCGCTCCTGCCGCCGTTGCCGTGCAGCTACAGCGTGCCGAGGCACAGCTCGTGGCCGACCAGGGCGTGTTTGGATCGCTGACCAAGGTCGTCGAGATGGGTCACGGAGCTAATTAGCTTATTGGATGCGTCTGTCTGGTGTGTTCATCATATCTTGCCTTTACGGGTGCCCGCTACGGTGGGCGCCCGTTTTGTTATAGAGAAGGAAGGAGCTTGTCGAGAACTTCTGTAGGACATTTGCGCAGGTTGTGAAGGGGGTGCGTTCACGGGCGACAATCGACCGCCCGTTCTGTTCGTTGCAGTTGAAAGTGGGGCGGATGGTACTCTAGTCGGGCTTCGAAACAGAAGTGACACATATGGAGCGCTTTAATAAATAATAACGCTTCAATAAACGGCTTTTTGTTTAACTGCAGCTAGAACTCTGTTACGATGCAGTCCAGGCGGGTGCCGGAATGGGACTTGGGCACGCGCGAACCTACTTGAAAGGCTACCTTATGGCTATCGAGAAGACCTTCATCATGATTAAGCCCGACGCCGTGCGCGATCGCAAGATCGGCGAGATCGTTGCTCGCATTGAGCGCAGCGGCCTTGTTATCGAGCGCATGGAGATGACCACGCTCGAGCGCGCTACCGTCGAGGAGCACTACGCCCATCTGGCCGACAAGCCCTTCTTTGGCGGTCTCTGCGACTTTATGACGAGCGGTCCGGTCGTCAAGATGGTCGTTTCCGGTCTCTCCGCTGTCTCCAAGATGCGCACCCTTATGGGCGCCACCAACCCGCTTGATGCTGCCCCCGGCACCATTCGCGGCGACTTTGCTGTCGATGTCAACGCCAACGTGATCCACGGCTCCGACTGCCTGGAGAACGCCGAGATCGAGATCAAGCGCTTTTTTGGCTAAACCAGCTTTGACTCCTTAAAGCTGTTAGCGTGTGGCTTGGGCGCCGCGGAACTTCATCCGCGGCGCCCTTTTTATTCCAAAATCTACAAAGGGGCCCGCTCGGACATGTGTTCCGAGCGGGCCCCTGCTGTTAGCTTGTGGCGCTGAGTGGTTTAGGCTTCGTCGACGATCTTAAGGCCGCGCGTGTGGTCGATCTCGTTGAGGAGGTTAACGCGACGCTCGTGACGGCCACCCTCGAATTCGGCGTCGAGCCACTCGTCGACGATCATCTTAGCGAGCTCGGAGCCCACGACGCGGGCACCAAAGGCGAGCACGTTGGTGTTGTTGTGCATGCGAGAGAGCTTGGCGCTGAAGGGCTCGGAGCATACGACAGCGCGTACGCCCTCGACCTTGTTGGCAGCCAGGCTAATTCCGACGCCGGTGCCACAGATCAGGATACCCAGGTCGACGTCGCCGTTGGCAACGGCCTTACCCACCTTGTAGCCGGCGATGGGGTAGTCAAAGCTCTCGGAGGTGTCGGTGCCAAAGTTCACGACCTCGCAGCCGCGCTCCTTCAGGTGCTCGGAAATGATGTTCTTGAGCTCGACGGCGGCGTGGTCGTTACCGATACCGATCTTCATGGATGGTTCCTCTCTGGTCTATGCGGCGCAAATGCTAAAGGTGTTTACCGCGTTCGACTGCATGATAGCGCGACTTTTGTGTAAACGCTCGGGCGTTTTTTGGTCAAACGCTTTAGCAGGCAATAAGACCTGCTTTTCATGAATGAATGCCGCCAGTTTGTGCTTGAGCGCCGTCCGCCGGAACCATGGTTGCGGTTTTTGATGCATTGTTATCAAATAAAAGGGCTAATTATTTTCGAGAGCCCAGCCCGTTATGCAAGCAGGAGATACCTATGCCTACCGATTCCCTTCGTGATGCCGCGTTTTGCGATGTTTTGAACCGCGAGCTTGTCTGTGCGCTCGGCTGCACCGAGCCTATTGCCGTTGCCTATGCAGCGGCGTTGGCGAGCCAGACGCTCGGTTGCGAACCCGATCATATGGACGTTGCCTGCTCGGGCAACATCATCAAGAACGTTAAGAGCGTGACCGTGCCCAACTCGGGCGGTATGCACGGTATTGAAGCTGCGGCCGTGTTGGGTGCCGTGGGCGGCGACGCCAAGAGCGCGCTCGAGGTGCTCGAGAGCGTTAATGACGAAGATCGTGCTCGCGTGACCGAGCTCCTCGCCGATGCCGGTTACTGCGATGTGTCGCTTGTCGAGGGTGTGCCCAACCTCTACATCAAGGTGACCGCCACGGCCGGGGGCCATACCGCGGTCGTCGAGATTACCGATCACCACACCAATGTCACGTGCCATACGCTCGACGGTATTCCGGTGTGCGGCAAGTCGGCGGGGGAGTGTGCCGCCTGCGCCGAGCGCGTGGTGGCCGAGCGGGCGGCGGATAAGGCTGACACGCCCATGTCGATTGAGTCCATCATCGACTTTATCGAGGACGGCGACATTGCGGGCGCCCGCGCTGCCGTTGAGCGTCAGATTGAGCTGAACGGCGCGATCAGTGCCGAGGGCCTCGCGCACGCTTGGGGCGCCGAGGTGGGCCGTACGCTGCTGGGCGCTCGTGCCGATGACGTCGCCTGCCGTGCCCGTGCCCGTGCGGCCGCCGGGTCCGACGCCCGCATGAACGGCTGCGCGCTGCCGGTCGCCATTGTGTGCGGCTCGGGCAATCAGGGCATTACCTGCGCCTTGCCCGTCATGGAGTATGCCGAATACCTGCGCTGCGACCACGAGCGCCTGGTGCGCGCCGTGATGCTGTCCGATCTTATTGCCGTGCATATCAAGAGCTATATTGGTGCGCTCTCGGCGTTTTGCGGTGCTATCTGCGCCGCGTGCGGCGCCGGCGCTGCGATTACCTGGCTGTGCGGTGGCACGCGCGAGCAGATTGGCGCGACGGTTTCGAACACGCTCGGTAACGTTGGCGGCATCGTGTGCGATGGCGCCAAGGCGAGCTGTGCCGCCAAGATTTCGGCTGCCGTTGATGCTGCGATTCTGGGACATGACATGGCCATGCAGGGGCGTGGCTTCCGTGCCGGCGAGGGTTTGATCCAGGATACCGTCGAGCAGACGATTGCCAGCATGGGCTACGTGGGCCGCGTGGGCATGAAGGACACCGACGTCGAGATCCTCAACATCATGATCGGCAAGACTCGAGTTTGTTAAGACAGTTCGTCGGCTACTTGGTGCTCGTAGAAGGCTTCTACTACGGCGTTGAAGTCGCGGGCGAAGTCTTCCATGGTTCCGCGCCAGGTGGCTCGGCCGGTTTTTCCCTGACCAACATAGGCAGTCTGAATGCCGCAGGCGGGGCTGGGGAAGTCACGCTTGGGGTCGTTGCCCACCATAAGGACCTCGTGCGGCTCGAGCCCCATCACCTGAAGCTGCTCTAGATAGTAGGTGGCATCGGGCTTGCAGCGGGTGGTGTTTCCCATGTGCGTGACGAGCTCAAAGGGGGCGTCGGCCAGGTCGCCCCAACCCATGCGGCACTCGATGGCCCCCTGCGGAAAGCTGGGGTTGGTGAAGAGCGCGCAGCGCAGCCCTGCGTCCTGTACGGCCTGAAGCGCGGCGTGTGCGCCCGGCATGGCGTGGGCGTTGATGACGTCGTCATTCTTGTATGGAAGAACTTCGCGGTCGTAGTAGGTAAATGCCTCGTAGATGATAGGATCGGAGAGGCAGATGCCGCACCTGCGCTCGACCTCGGTGCGGTAAAACTCAAGATTGGTGCGGTTGTCCGTGCCGCTTCGGCGGTTGGCGTTGAGGTCGACCAAGATGGTGCCGAGGCGTGCCATCGTGCCACCGCGGCTGCGGCGCCCGATATCCGCGAGCATCGACGAGACATCCTTAAAATAGCGAAGGATGAACGCGTTGAGGTTGATGCTAAGAAGCGTCTCGTCCATATCGAAAACGACTGCTTTGAGCACGCGGGCACCTTTCTCGAAATAACGTTCCAGAATCGTTGGTTCCGGATACTTTACCCCAAAGCCGTATGCCTAACGGCCTATCGTCAACTTACGGAGACGGTCGTCCACAAGATTGCGAAAAAGTCTCCATACGAGTAAAAAATCGCAGTTCGCGCTTGAAATCGAAGTAATTTCCCCGTAATCTATACGAACGTGATTGCATAAGCGTCACATTAGTATCTGTCGGCTCCCGAGTGTTCCTAAACGTTGTGTGCTTGTCGCACCCTTCTGTAGGTCCTAGCAATCGGGGCCCCGTAGTTCGAAAGGGGTCCACCTTTGAGTGAGATTCAGAACTCGTCCATTTTCTCTCTTGACGATGTCAACGAGGAGGAGATGAACAACCTCATCGACGGTACGATTACCGACTTTGATGAGGGCGATCTCGTTAACGGCACTGTCGTTAAGATCGAGCATGACGAGGTGCTCGTTGACATCGGATTCAAGTCCGAGGGCGTTATCCCGGTCCGCGAGCTGTCCATCCGCAAGGACGCTAACCCTGCAGACATCGTTGCACTCGGTGATCCCATCGAGGCCCTGGTTCTCCAGAAGGAGGACAAGGACGGTCGTCTGGTCCTCTCCAAGAAGCGTGCTGAGTACGAGCGTGCTTGGAACCGCATCGAGGAGAAGTTCAACTCCGGCGAGAACGTTGAGGGCGAGGTTATCGAGGTTGTCAAGGGCGGCCTGATCCTCGACATCGGCCTGCGTGGCTTCCTGCCCGCTTCCCTCGTCGACCTCCGTCGTGTCAAGGACCTCACCTCTTACATGGGCACCCGCATCGAGGCCCGCGTCATCGAGATGGACCGCAACCGCAACAACGTTGTCCTCTCCCGTCGCGTCGTGCTCGAGGAGTCCCGTAAGGCCGAGCGCTCTGAGATCCTGTCCAAGCTCAAGTCTGGCATGCGTCTCCAGGGCACCGTTTCCTCCATCGTCGACTTCGGCGCCTTCGTCGACCTCGGCGGTATCGACGGCCTCATCCACATCTCCGAGCTCTCCTGGAACCACGTCAACCATCCTTCCGAGGTTGTCAAGGTCGGCCAGGAGGTCGAGGTCGAGGTTCTCGACGTCGATCTCAACCGCGAGCGCATCTCCCTGGGTCTCAAGCAGACCACCGAGGATCCGTGGCGCGCACTGGTCAAGAAGTACCCCGTCGGCGCTATCGTCGAGGGCACTGTGACCAAGCTTGTCCCGTTTGGCGCTTTCGTCGACCTGGGCGAGGGCATCGAGGGCCTGGTGCACATCTCCGAGATGGCCAACAAGCACGTCGATCAGCCTTCTCAGGTCACCCACGTGGGCGACAAGGTTCAGGTCAAGGTCATGGAGATCGACCTCGACCGTCGTCGTATCTCCCTGTCCATGAAGTCCGCTGCTGAGACTCTGGGCGTCGAGATCGAGGTTACTCCGCTGCCTTCCGAGAAGAAGGACGAGGAGACCGACGCCGAGTAAATCGGTTTGACGATCACTTGTTTTAAGGGATCCGTCCGCAATGGACGGGTCCCTTTTTGCATTTGCTGCTGAGGTGTTCGGTAGTGCCCGCGCGTAATGCTGTTTGGGTTATTCGCTTGCTATTGAGTTGACGGCGCATGAAAAAATGCCGATATCCCGCCTCGGGGAGGAGGCGGGAACGCACCGAGTAGACGGAGGGGTGCGGAGCGCGGTCGCGTCTCGACTGACGACGTTGCCCATCGACGGGACTATTGTAGCGCATGGCGGTTCTTGGTTTATCGTGTCGAGCGTTTGCGTTGTGCCATTGCCTGCGGCAACGGTGTGTTACACTCTTGCACTGCTGAGTGGGCCAGACGGTCGCGCGATGTGCTGCTTGCAGTACGCGTGAGGAAAGTCCGGGCTCCAGAGGGCGGGATGCCGGCTAACGGCCGGGCGGAGTGATCCGACGGAAAGCGCCGCAGAAAAGAAGACTCCCACCTGCGCCGCAAGGCGTAAAGGGAAAAGCTGAAACGGTGGTGTAAGAGACCACCAGCGTCGTGGCAACATGGCGGCTTGGCAAGCCCCATCCGGAGCAAGCGCGAATAGGAACGCTATGGGCCGGCCCGGTCCGCGTTCGGGTAGCGTGCGTGGAGCTGCACGGTAACGTGCAGACAAGATAAATGACCGTTCACGACAGAACCCGGCTTACAGGCCCACTCAGCTTTCTTGTTGACGCTACGACGGCGTCAGCTGGCCGATTTGTCGCTCATTCGTCGATCGCCGCCATAAGGCGTGCTCCCTCCTCTTTCGGGCCAAATCGACTCTGCTGACGCCGTCTCGCTGTCTTTATCTGATCATCGATAGCCTCATTTTTGTTGCGGCCTCGCCTTTCAAGGCACCTTGCTCACGCTGACGGGTTCTCGCTTTCGTTGACGGAATCATCGGCGGCTCCATTCTTTTTACTAGGGTTATCGTATTATTGAGGCTGTTTGTTGCCGCGCTTAGTTTTGTTGAGGGGCTTTGTTGGACAGCTATTTTACTCTGCAATCGAATATTGAGGCCTCGGGCGAGTTTGTGGACCGCAAGAGCCGGTTTATTGCCCAGCTGGTCCATATTGAGTCCGAGGATGAGGCGAATGCCTTTATCGAGGTGGTCCGCAAGCGTCATTACGACGCTCGACACAATGTTCCCGCGTGGATTTTGGTCGATGGACGCGAGCGCCAGAGCGATGATGGCGAGCCGAGCCGCACGAGCGGAATGCCGACGCTCGAGGTGCTGCGCGGTGCGGGACTTAAAAACGTATGCTGTGTTGTGACACGCTATTTTGGTGGTACGTTGTTGGGGCCCGGTGGCTTGGTACGCGCCTATACCGCGGCGACGCAGGCGGCGGTGGCCTCGGCTCAGGAGGCCGGGCAGATCGTCGAGATGACGAGTGTCGTGCCTGTTGACGTGTATGTGGCCTATCCGCAGTATGAGCAGGTGCTTCGCTTGGCCCAGGATTCCGGTGCCAAGGTTTCGGATACCGAGTACGCGGATGCCGTGACACTTCATTTGGTGTTTAAGGCGGGGGAGCAGGGGTCGTTTTGCGCTAAGATGCGCGAGCTTATGGCGGGGCGCGAGGAGATTGAGGTCAGCACTCCCGAATTTGCCGAGTTCTAACGGCGACGGTCGGCGTGCTTTTGGATGGATCCCAAGCGCGCCGACCGTCGTTTTATGTCGCTGCCGTTTACTCGGCGAGCTGCTTTAGTACATCACAGGCGATTTCGACGGCATCGTCGATGCAACCGGGACAGCTGCGGAGCGGACCCTTGTCCGATCCGATGCCCTTGAGCGTGCCGCAGACGGTCGTCGTGTTCTTCTCGCCAAAGCGCTTGGCAATCTCGCGCGACAGTTTGTAGGTCTGGCCCTTGGTCTTGGGGTTTTCCATGCCATCGCTCATTACAAAGCCCATGATGGCCACGGCGCCCGAGATGGCACCGCAAGTTTCGGTCATGCCGCCCATGCCGGCGCCAAAGCCCTCGGTGAGGGTAAAGGCGACCTGGGGGTCGAGCCCGACGGCGGGCGCGAGCGTGCAGGCGACGGCCTGCGCGCAGTTAAAGCCGCGGGCGTGGTATTCGGCAGCCTGAGCCTGGCAGGTGGCAGTGTTGAGCTGAGTGGTATCAATCTGCTTCATCGGTGTCTCCTTGATTGCGGTGTACCCGCCTATGGTACCCTTGCTGGCGCATTCGCTTATCGAGACCGCAGTGCATATCTCATTGTTTTTCGCCATCGAACACTTTCTTAAGATTTAGGACAAATAAACCTGATTAATTTGTCCCATAACCTATCGGCGGGATGGGTTGAGAGGGGTGCGGGGTAGCGGTATCGTGAACCGAATAAAAACAAAACCCAAGTAAGGGAGTTGGATATGAGCGAGCAGACTATCGGTACCACGTGCGTTCAGGGCGGCTATCATCCGGGCGATGCGGAGCCGCGCCAGGTGCCCATCTACCAGTCCACCACGTGGAAGTACGACACGTCCGAGCACATGGGCAAGCTGTTTGACCTAGAGGAGTCGGGCTACTTCTACAGCCGTTTGCAGAACCCCACGTGCGATCTGGTTGCCGCCAAGATCTGCGAGATGGAGGGCGGCACCGCTGCGATGCTCACGAGCTCGGGCATGGCTGCGAATTTCCTCGCGATCTTTAACGTGGTCGGTGCCGGCGATCATGTGGTCGCGAGCTCTGCCATTTACGGCGGTACGTATAACCTGCTCGCCCACACCATGGGCCGCATGGGCGTGACCTGCACGTTCGTCGCCCCCGACTGCACAGATGAGGAGCTCGAGGCAGCCTTTGAGCCCAATACCAAGCTCGTCTTTGGCGAGACGATCGCAAACCCCGCCCTTGCCGTGCTCGATATTGAACGCTTTGCCAAGGCCGCGCATGACCACGGCGTGCCGCTGATGGTCGACAACACCTTCCCGACGCCCGTGATGTGCCGTCCCTTTGAGTGGGGCGCCGACATCGTTACGCACTCCACCACCAAGTACATGGATGGACATGCTGCCTACCTGGGCGGCGTGATCGTTGACCACGGCCAGTTTGACTGGATGGCCCATGCGGATAAGTTCCCGGGTCTCACCACGCCCGACGAGAGCTACCACGGCGTGACGTATGCCGAGAAGTTCGGTCGCGAGGGTGCTTTCATTACCAAGGCCACCGCGCAGCTCATGCGCGACCTCGGCCCCATGCAGAACCCGCAGGCGGCCTTCTTCCTGAACAGCTCGCTCGAGAGCCTGCATGTACGCATGCCGCGTCATTGTGAGAACGGCCTGGCCGTTGCCAAGTTCCTGCAGAGCCATCCCAAGGTACGCTTCGTGAGCTATCCGGGCCTGGAGGGCGATAAGTACTATGACATCGCTCAGAAGTACATGCCCAACGGTACCTGCGGCGTTGTGAGCTTTGGCTTTAACGGTGGTCGCGCGGCGGCCGAGACCTTTATGAAGAGCCTCAAGCTCGCCCAGATCGCCACGCACGTGGCCGACGCCCGCACTTGCTGCCTGCATCCCGCTAATGCCACGCATCGCCAGATGAACGATGAGGAGCTCATCGCCTGTGGCATCTCCGCCGACATGGTGCGCCTGTCGTGCGGCCTCGAGGATACGGCCGATCTGATTGCCGACCTTGAGCAGGCGCTCGAGCAGTGCTAGGCTAGCACTCGTATGAAGCGACGGAGCCTCTTGGGGTTCCGGTGACATATAGTTCCGATTCCGTAGGCGGGACCCCAATCGCGACTGTTCGCAGGCGATTGGGGCCCCGTTTTTGCGTTGCACCACTCGAAAGGATGGATATGGAGAAAACTGCAGAGCAGCTGCGCCGCGAGCACATTGCCCTTGAGGGCGAAACCCATGGCAAGAACAAATGGGCGATTCTGTTTACCGTGCTCATCATGACGTTTATGTCGTGTCTGGATTCGACCGTCGTGACCGTGGCGTTGCCCGTGATGCAAAAGGAGCTGGGCGTGGGCCTCGACCGCATCCAGCTGGTGAGCTCGGTGTACCTGCTTGCGACATGCGTGGCTATGCTGCCGTTTGGCCGCTTGGGCGACGTGCGCGGCAAGGTGGGCGTATTCCAGCTGGGCGTAATCGTTTTTACGGCTGGCTCGCTGCTTTGCGGCCTTTCGAGTTCGCTCGAAGTTCTTATTCTGGCACGCATTGTGCAGGGCGTCGGCTGCGCGGCGGCCATGGCTAACAACATGGGTATCATCACCGAGTCGTTTCCGGCGCGCGAGCGCGGTCGTGCCATGGGTATTCTCGCGACCTTCGTGGCCCTCGGCATGATGTGTGGCCCCGTGCTGGGCGGCATGCTGGTGGCAAGCTTTCCCTGGGAGAGCATCTTCCTCATCAACCTGCCCATTGGCGTCATCTCGTTTATCGTGGGGCTCTATACGCTGCCGCATGTTAAGCCGGAGGCTGGCGAGCGCCCCATGTCCCTGATCGAGGCTGCTCGTCGCTGCTTTGCAAATTCGGCCTTCACCATCAACCTCGCCTGCATGCTCATCGTGTTCGTTGGTATTGGCGCATCAGAGTTTATCCTGCCGTTCTATTTTCAGGACGCCCACGGCTTTGGTTCCGACATCTCTGGACTACTCTTTTTGGCGTTGCCGATGGTGAATGCCTTTATCGGCCCGCTTTCGGGTACGGTTTCGGACCGTGTTGGCTGCGAGGGCCCTACGGCGGTCGGCCTAGGCGTGTACGTATGCGGTCTCTTTGCGGTAGGCACGCTCGACGAGCACTCTTCTATCCCTGTGATCGTGTGTTGCGTCGCGTTTATGTCGTGTGGCACGTCGATTTTCCAGAGTCCCAACAACTCGCTGTACATGGGTTCGGCCCCGCGCGAGGCGCTCGGTTTTGCGGGCAGCCTGGGTAGTCTGGCGCGCTATGCGGGTATGGCAGTGGGCATTACAGCGGCGTCGCATATCCTGTATGGGCAGATGAGCGTGGCGATGGGTGAGGCCGTGACCAGTATTGTTGCAGGCCGTCCGGATGTGTTCCTGTTTGGTTTTCGTTCGGTGTTCTATGTGTTGATGGCTGTGGCCGCTGTGGGCTTTGCGTTCGCCATGGTGCGTTTGGTGAGGATGCGCGCCCGCCATTAGCGTGTTGGGAGGCTGTCTGCCACGATTCGCGCCGTCTCAAAAAGACTCGTTTGTGGTGCGATGCGGCTTGTGGGGCGGGCGGGGGTCGGTCCGTGGTAGACTATCGAACAACGTTTATTAATCGCGCGGTATCGTTGCCGCGAGAAGGGGTTGCGCCATGCAGGAGCTTGAGGATCGTATTCGCCATGACGGCATCGTAAAGGCCGGTAACGTCCTTAAGGTTGATGCCTTCCTCAACCACCAATGCGACGTTGAGCTGTTCGACCACATGGGCGCCGAGTGGGCCCGTCTGTTCGAGGGCGTCGAGATCAACAAGATCCTGACGATCGAGGCTTCGGGCATTGGCATGGCTTGTATTGCAGCCCAGCATTTTGGCGGCGTGCCGGTGGTCTTTGCCAAGAAGGCGCAGTCCATCAACCTCGACGGCGAGCAGTATGCCACGACCATCTACTCCTTTACCAAGCAGAAGGAGTACCCGGTCATCGTTGGCAAGCGCTTCCTGTCCGAGGGCGACAAGGTCCTGATTATCGACGACTTCCTGGCCAACGGCTGCGCACTCGAGGGTCTTATCAAGATCTGCGAGGCTGCGGGTGCCGAGGTTGCCGGCATTGGCATCGCGGTGGAGAAGGGCTTCCAAGGCGGTGGCGATAAGCTCCGCGAGCGCGGCTTCCGCGTTGAGAGCCTGGCCCGTATCGCCGATATGGACTGCGACACCGGCGAGATCACCTTCGCCTAAGCGCGCAACACAAGCGATTGGTATGCGATGTGACAAAGGGACTTTCCCTTTGTCACATTTTTTGTATGAGGGGAGGTGCTGATATGGACGAGAACAAGATGGGATGGCGCGAGTATGCGCGCTATGCCGAGATGTCGGTCGAGAGGTTTGCACGCGACTGCGAGGTTCAGGTGTTTCGCGCGACAGGTCCGGGCGGACAGGGCGTGAACACGACGGACTCGGCGGTGCGTATGAAGCATGGGCCCACGGGGATTGTTGTGACGGCGCGCGAGAGCCGTAGTCAGTTTCAGAATCGCGCGAGCTGCCTGCGTAAGCTGCGCGCTGAGCTGAAGCGTCGCGGGCGTCCACCGCGCCGACGCGTAATGACTAAGGTGCCTCTGCGCTCTCGCCAGCGCAGGCTCAATGACAAGCACTTCAACGCGATTAAAAAGGCCAACCGTCGCAAGCCGGGGAGCGACGAGTAGCCGATTGTTTCGCTGGTCTTGCTAGCGGGTGGGGTGCCAGGCTTGGAGGGCGCCGGGTAGGATGTCGACTTCGATGCGCGAGGCGACGATGGGCTCGCCGTCGGCCTGGATGGGGTAGTCGGGCTCCTCAAAAGTTAGCTCGGCATGGCGGCAGCGGCGCATGCGAACCGGTGGCAACTTGGTATGGTGGCCGTCCTTGGCCGAAAGGAACATAGGCAGGGCTACCGCGCGAGGGACGGGGCCGCAGGCGTAGCAGACGTCGAGCATGCCGTCGCAGGGGTCGGCATCGGGGCAGATGCGATAGCCCGAGCCATAGGTAGGACCAAGCTGAATCGCCATGATGATCGCCCTCACGCGCTCGGCGGGCGCGCCGTCAAAGCTGACTGTCATGGGGTAGCTGCGATAGCGCAGGCCAAACTGCTCAAGTCCCGAAAGGGTGTAGAGCGGAGCACCCGTCAAGCCGGTCTTTTTGCGCAGCTCGGTGGTGCCAAGGCCGATGGCGGCATCAATACCGACGGAGAGCGTCTGGTCGTAATACTCGACGATCGCATCGCCGCTGCCGCTTGCGGGGTTCCATGAGCGAATCCGCCCGATGTCCTGACGCTGCAGCTCACAGGTGAGTAGCGCGCCAAAATCCTTGCCGGAGAAATCTTCGATATCGAGCGTCTGGGCAAAATCGTTGCCGGAGCCCACGGGCAGGACGGAAAGAGCGGGGCGGGCGTCCTCCTTTTGCGTCATAAGCCCGTTGACGACTTCGTGGATCACGCCGTCGCCGCCGAGTGCGATAACGGTGCGATAGCCCTGAGCCTGTGCGGCAAGCTCCTTGGCGTGTCCCATGTGCTCGGTTAGCACCAGGTCAAACTGGGATGCGCGCGCGGTCATATCCAAAAAGCGCTGCAGGCGCTCGGCAACCTCGCGCGCGGCGCCCGACTGGGCGGCGGGGTTGGCGATGATGAGCGTGCGGCCAAAATCAGTTGCGTGCATGGGGCGACTCCCGGCGTGTGGCATGACGGTGCGGTCGCGCTCAGGTCTAATTGCCCCCGATTGTGGCTGCACGGCGATTATTACATCTACTCTATCAGGTCGTTGTGGCGCTCGATAGCATCCGCTACCGTACCGCCCTCATCCACAATAAGCGAACGGCGCTTGGGTGAGATGATGCGCTGGGCAGGGTACACGCCGCGGTGTCCGCCGGTTAGGTAGCTGATAAAGGCCACGATGACAAAGAACCCGGCGGCCGTGCCGTGGAACAGGTCGATGGCCATCATGCAGGTGGTGATGGGCACGTTGAGGCCGGCGCAGAACACGCCGAGCATGCCGAGAGCCGCCAGAAAACTGGGGTCAAGCCCGGTAAGGCAACCGATCCAGCCACCGAGTGCCGCACCGATGCCAAACAGGGGCGTGACCTCGCCGCCTTGGAAGCCCGCGCCCAGGGTAAGCGCTGTGACGACCAACTTGATGGCTGCGTCCGCCAGGGTGGTGTTACCTGCAAATCCTGCGCCGGAAAGCCACGTGGAAAGGCCGGCGTAGTCCCAGGCGTCGAGGAGGGCATAGGCGGCCAAAACCACGAGTGCGCCTATGAGTGCGCGGACGAGGTAATTGGTGATAAAGCGACCGTACAGGCTTTTGACGGTTCGAACCGACCAGGCAAAGAGGCGTGCCGTCAGGCCGAAGATAATGGCGCTGATAACAACGATGACAACCGTCCGTGGTGTCATGTTGGGAACGCTGGCGATGACATTCGCCTCGTACTCGGTTCCCAAGGCAAGCGACGTAAAGTAGCCGGTAAACGAGGCGACCAGGCAGTAGATGCCCGCGGTGTAGTCGATCTTGCCGATAAAGCACATCTCCATGCCAAAGAAAGCTCCAGCAAGGGGCGAGCCGAATACGGCGCCAAAGGCCGACGAGATGCCGGCGAGCATGAGGTCGTGGTGGTCATGTTTTTTGAGGTGGGCGAGGTTCGAGATGTTGCTGGCGATGGTGCCGCCAATCTGCACCGCGGCCCCCTCGCGACCGGCAGATCCGCCCGTTAGGTGCGTGAGCGTGGAGCAGACGAAGGTAAGGACGGCCATGCGCATATGGATGAGACGTGTGCTCAGAGCGGAGTCGATGACCAGGTTGTTACCGCGTTTGGCGGCAAGGCCGTGGTTTTTGTACACCCATGCGGTGGCAACGCCCACAACAGGAAGCAAGGCGTAGACCCACGCGTGGTGCTCGCGATAGTCGGTCGCGATATTCAGCGAGGCCAAAAACGCCCAAGCGGCAACGCCCATGGCGAGCGAGACGATGACGACGAGCGCGAGCAACTTGGCGCTCGCGAGTAGGTTGCGGGCGTTGCGGCGCGTGTCGGCAGCCAAGAGATGCTCGGAGCGGGTGAGCTGTTGCCTGCCTGCCATGATGACGTCATTAAGGGAGAAAAAGCCGCCGTCGTCGAGCGACTGGGAATGATCCTGCGCCTCGTTTGCGCTTTCGGGTTTGTCGGTAAAAGCCATACGTTCCTCTTTTGGGTTGCAACACGAGCATTATAGAACGTGCCATACGTGACAAACCGGCAGGTTGGTTTTGGTTTTGTTTCGCGGCTTGCGGCCGACAGATGTATTCGCGGCCGCGGGCCAGGTCTTGAGCAGGCGGCGAGGGATTATACTGAGATAAACATAAAGAATCGGCGCTTTTGTTGCGCGCCGCAGCATGCTAGAGGTGCATATGGCTGAGAAACTCATTCCGTTGGAGGACGCACAGGCGATCGTCTTGTCGCACGTGAATCGCACCGAAGTCGTCGAGATTCCCGTGTGGCAGGCCGTCGGTCTTCCCTTGGCCGAGGATGCGGTGGCCGATATCGACATCTCGCCGTTTGCCAACAGCGCTATGGACGGATATGCCGTGCGCTCGTCGGACTTGGCGCGGGCATCTGGCGAAGCGCCGGTGACGCTCGACGTTATCGGACACGAGGCCGCGGGCCGTGTGTTTGAGGGCGCAATCGGCGCGGGTGAGACGGTCCGCATCATGACGGGCGCGCCGGTACCCGAAGGTGCCGATGCCGTGGTGAAGTACGAGATCGTCGATGTGCTCGATGGCGACGGCAACGAGGGCTCGCGTGTGAGGTTCTCGGCGCCTGCCAAGGTGGGGGAGAACGTTCGCTCTGCCGCCGAGGAGGCGCATGCCGGCGATATCGTGATGCGTGTCGGCGAGGTTGTGGCACCGGCGGGCGCCGGCTTGCTGGCGAGCGCCGGGTATGCGAGCGTGAAGGTGCATGCCGCTCCGCGCGTGGGCATTATCTCGCTGGGGACGGAACTGGTCACGCCGAGTAAGGTACCGGCGCGCGGTCAGATTCGCGATTCCAACTCGTCGGCGTTGATGGCCGAGGCGCTCGATGCAGGAGCCGAGCCCGTGTTCTACGGCATTGCGCCCGATGATGAGCAGGCGATTGCCGAGCTGGTGCATCGTGCCGTGCAGGAGTGCAATTTTGTCATTACGAGCGGTGGCGCCTCGGCGGGCGATTACGATTTCGTGACGGCGCTCGTCCGGCGCGAGGGCGAGGTGCTGTTTGACCGCATCTCGATGCGTCCGGGCAAGGCCATCACGTTTGGCTTGCTCGGCGGCAAGCCGTATCTGGGGCTTTCGGGCAATCCGGCCGCGGCGTATGTGGGCTTTGAGATGCTCGCCCGCCCGGCGATTCGCAAGATGCGCGGTTTTGCCGAGGGGGCGCGTCCCGTGCAGCAGGCGACGCTCACGCACGGCGTGAAAAAGCGACAGCATCGCCGCTTCTTCGATCGCGCCACGGTTTTGCGCGACCCCGAGACCGGTGAGCTGTTGGTGACCGAGGCCAAGACGCAGAATTCGGCGCTGCTTGGAACTATGCAGCGTGCGAACTGCCTGTTGCGTGTTGACGAAGGACCGTGCGACCTCAAGGTGGGCGATGTCGTGGACGTTGTTCGCGTCGACCTGCCCGAGGGCGCCGTGTTGTAGGAGGAATGCTATGGAGCTGAAGATATCGATCGTGACGTGCTCGGATACGCGCGATCTTGCCCAGGACGAGGCTGGAGCCGCGCTCGAGGAACTTATCGAGGCGCAGGGCTGGACGGTCGCCTCACATGTGGTCGTGCGCGACGACGCCAGCGAGATCGGTGATGCCATTGTGGAAGCCGCCGATGAGTGCCACGCCAATGTCGTGCTCACCTGCGGCGGCACGGGGCTTTCGATGCGCGATGTGACGCCCGAGGCGACGCGTGCCGTCTGCGAGCGCGATGTGCCGGGTATTGCAGAGGCAATCCGTGCGTACTCCATGACCAAGACGCGCCGCGCCATGCTCTCGCGCGCCGTGTGCATGCAGCGTGGGCATACGCTTGTCATCAACTTTCCGGGATCCACGAAAGCGGCCCGCGAAAGCTGGGAGGCCGTGAGCGATCAGCTGGAGCATGCGGCCCAAATGACGGCGGGCGGCGGGCACGCCAAATAAGCGCACTACCTGCGGCGGAGTAACCTTACGGGCTGCTCCGCCTTTTTTATGCAGCGACAGTGCGGGCCGTCTCGTGGTTATTGGTAAAAGATAATTATCAGGCGAGAGATATTTATCATAAACATTATTCGCGCGAAAGTATAATCTAGTAACAGAATAAAGCCCGCGGCGGGGTGCCCGGGTGTACCGTTCGAAAGGGTTGAACATGTTCGATATGGTTTCTCGCCGCGGATTCGTCTCGCTCTCTGCTGTCGCCGCTGCCGGCCTTGGCCTTGCCGGTTGCTCGGGCAGCAAGGCGTCTGAGTCGACTGGCTCCGATGCCGGTTCTGCTAAGGCCTCGTCCAAGAAAGCTGTCGAGCTGCAGGTCTTTGCCGCCAACTCGCTCGAGAAGGCTCTGCCCGAGGTTCAGGAGCTTTACACCGACCAGACCGGCACCGCCTTTGCCGACACGCAGTTTAAGGCCTCCGGCGACCTCGTCGAGCAGATGCGCGCCGGTGCCGCCGTCGACGTGCTCATCACAGCCTCCAAGGGCACCATGGACGACGCCGAAGCCGCCGAGCTCGTCGACGCCGACACCCGTGAGGATATGTTCGTCAACGACCTCGTGATCATTCGCGCCGAGGGCTCCGACACCAAGGTCGAGGCAATTGCTGACGTCGCGAACCTGGACGGCAAGATCGCCATCGGCGACGCCAAGACCGTTCCCGCCGGCAAGTACGCCAACCAAGCGCTGGCTTCCGTGGGCCTCTATACCGGCACTGAGGGCGACGACGGCGAGTATGCTCCCGAGATCGCCGACAAGGTGGCCCTGGCCGATAAGGTCGGCACTGCTGCGTCTTACGTCTCTACGGGCGACTGCGTGGCCGGTTTTGTTTACAGCTCCGACATCTTCCGCTACGACGGCATCGAGGAGGCCTTTGTGTGCCCCGAGGACTCGCATAAGCCCATCGTGTATCCGGGCGCTGTCGCCGATGGCTCCGAACATGCCGACGAGGCCAAGGCGTTCATCGACTTCTGCCTGTCCAACAAGAAGGCCCAGAAGATTTGGGCCAAATACGGCTTTGAGCTTTCCGCGTAGTGCGGCTTGGCGCGATAATTCCATCGTTTTGTGTTTAACTCCGTCCTTGTATTCGCTTGGAGCTTTTCGTGCTTAATAGATTCCGCATGCTTGTCGCTTGTGCTTTGACCTTCGCGCTTTGCTGGGTGCCGGGATTTGCGTTTGCTGGGGACGCTGAGGACGGGGCCCAGGTTGCTGCGACCGCTCATGGGCTTTCCTATGGGATTGAGGGTTTTGAGCGGTTGGCCAAGGGGACCGCTCGTGCCATGGAGGGCCAGCCTGAGGGCTACCGGTTTCCCGTTGACGAGGACGTGGACCTTGTAGTGGCGCCTGCTGCCGATCGCGTTGTGGTATGGATATCGCCCAAAGCGGTCGAGAAGTATGGATTGGATCCGCAGGACAACGAGTGCGTATCGGGTCTCAAGGCCCTCGTCTGTGAGCTCGACAGCGTAAACTGCATGGGAGGTGCGCAACTGGGGGACGTGGACCTTCCTTGGTATGTCACGGAGGAAACAACGTTTGATGCCGGCGGGTATACCTATGGCTTTGATGTGCGTGGTGCGGATGGGGACCGCTATGTGGTGATTGCATCGGCCTCGGGTGATGCCAAGGGCGGCGCGCGTTGGCTTGATAGCGCTCAAATGGTAGAGGCATCGTCTGTCGTGTTGCGGGATGAGCAGGGGCCCTTGACCTCTCTGGCCTCCTTTTTGGGCGACATTGACTATCGCCCGTTTTGGGTGTCCATAAAAACGAGCGGCCTTGCCCTGCTGATCTCCTTTGCGCTGGGCCTGTTCGCCGCGTGGAAGACTATGGGTACCTCGAGTCGCATCAAGGGCCTGCTCGATTCGGTCTTTACGATTCCCATGGTGCTGCCGCCCACGGTCTGCGGCTTTCTGCTCCTCATGCTGTTTGGCCGCTCGACCGGGGTGGGCCAGTGGCTCATCGCGCACGGCATCTCGATCGTCTTTACCTGGCCCGCGGCGGTCATTTCGGCCATCGTTGTGTCGTTTCCGCTGGTCTACCGCACGGCGCTCGGAGCCTTCGAGAGCCTCGACACGCAGATGCTCGATGCCGCGCGAACCCTGGGATGGTCCGAGCGTCGCATTTTTGCCAAGCTCATGATGCCGCTTGGCTGGCCCTCGATTGCCGCCGGCACGGTGCTCGCCTTCGCGCGTGCCATGGGTGAGTTTGGCTGCACCCTGTTTTTTGCGGGCAACTACGCCGGCATTACCCAGACCATCCCCATCGCCATCTACTTTGAGTGGATGGGCGGCAACACGTCGGTGGCCCTCTATTGGGTCGTGGTCGTAATTGCGTTCAGCTTCCTGGTCATTCTGTTCATCAACATGTATACGGCGCATTCGCAAAAGTATCGCGAGCGTGGTCTCTCCCGTGCAGAGCGCAAACAGGCCAAAGATCTCGCCGGACAGGGCGATTCGCTCGACCCGGCGGGCGGCGATGCCTTGCGTATCGATCGCGAGGCGCTGGCCGAGCTTATGCGCTATGACGCCGTCTCGAAGGGAGGTCGATAGACCATGTCGCTTGTCCTGGATATCAAAAAGCGCTATCCCGGCTTTACCCTCGACATTCAGCTCGATGCCGGCGAGGAGCGTGTGGCGCTCCTGGGCGCCTCGGGTTGCGGCAAGAGCTGCACGCTGCGCTGCATTGCCGGTGTGGAGACGCCCGACGAGGGCAAGATCGTCGTCAACGGCGTGACCTTTTTTGACTCGGCCGCGGGCATCGACCTTTCGCCCCAGGAGCGAAAATGCGCCCTGATGTTTCAAAACTATCAGCTGTTCCCTAATATGACGGTGGCCGATAACGTGTGCGCCGGCGTTGAGGGTGCAGGCGACGCCGCAGCGCGCAGACAACTTGCCGAGCGCTACCTGGGTATCTTTGGACTGGTCGACTTTTCCGACCGTTATCCCGCGCGCCTCTCGGGCGGCCAGCAGCAGCGTGTGGCGCTTGCTCGCATGGTGGCGGCACACCCGGGCATTTTTATGTTCGACGAGCCCATGAGCGCGCTCGACGCGTATCTCAAGAGCGCGCTTGAGCAGAACATGCTCGACCTGTTCGATGTGTGCAACCGTACCGTGCTCTACGTGAGCCACGACATCGACGAAGCATGCCGTCTGTGCGAGCGCATCTGCGTGATGCACAACGGGCATGTTGAGGAGGTCGGCTCCGTCGAGGACGTGGTTCGACGCCCGCAAACGTTGGCCGCGCTGCGCTTGACGGGCTGCAAGAACACAAGCCGTGCGCGCAAGATCGGCGACGAAGAAGTTGAGGCCCTTGACTGGGGCATGACCTTTAACGTGGGTCGCGAGGTTCCCGATAATGTGGCGTATCTGGGCATTCGCGCAAGCTACTTCCATGTTGACAATCGCGCGGAGCGGGGTCGCAACAGCTATGACCTGCATGTGGCCCGCGTGAGCGATTCACGTTTTGAACGCCTGGTGCTGCTGGACGTGCCGCGCGCCGACGCGCCGACGCGCCTGCAGTGGAAGGTCAACAAAGTGGGCATGCCTGTCGACGAGCTGCCGCAAGCAGGCGAGACGCTGCGCATGCATTTTGATGTCAGCAGGATCCATTTGGTTTGTCGATAGCGCCAGATAATGCCGTCGGGGATATATGCCTCGGCGGCATTATCTGTTTTCCGTTCGCCGAATGAGGAATGACAAACTCTTATCAATCAAGATAATTATTTATTAGACAACGGCACACGACGCTGTCGTACGAATGTCAACGGTGTTCGCATGGTCGATGACCGTTGATATAGTTGACCTCAACTTGTAAAGGAGGGTGCGCACATGCCGCAGACGACATATATTCGCCGCGTTGCCGCGCGCGCCCTGTATATGGCTCGGAGTCGCATATGAGCAGGTATGTTCACGGCTCCGGGAGAGGCGACGCACAACTAAATAATCGACCGCAAAGCAGGTTCCCTAAAATTCCGGGTTTGAGCACGGTCGGGCAATCGCCGTCCGTCGTGCATCGATACCGCTGTTATCCGTTTTTGGTTCGAGAGGGGAACCGTCATGGCTGAAGAATTCGATTTCCATCCGATGTGGGAGAGCCTCGGCATGAATCTTGCCGATCACGACATGCTGCTGGGCGCTGTGGGCCAGATGTACGGCGATATGTTCCTGACGCAGAACAATCGCCCCAAGTCCACGTCCTACCTGGATTTTGTCGCCACCAACATCCACAGCGGCCGTATTAAGGAGATGCTCGACAAGAAGGAGGCCGGCGAGGCCACCAAGATCGTCGGTTCGTTCTGTGTGTACGTGCCCGAGGAGATCGTGCTTGCCTGCGATGGCATCCCCGTTGGCCTGTGCTCGGGTGCCGACTGGGCGACCGACAAGGTCGAGGAGCATCTGCCGCGCAACACCTGCCCGCTCATCAAGAGCTTTGCCGGCTTTAAGCTGGGCGAGGTCTGCCCCTACATTGAGTCGAGTGATCTGGTGGTGGGCGAGAACACCTGCGATGGCAAGAAGAAGGCCTACGAGTTCTTTGCCACGCAAAAGAACATGTACGTCATGGATATCCCCAACGTGCACGACGAGTCGACGCTCGTGACCTGGAAGGCCGAGGTTAAAAAGCTTGCCGCCTAGATCGAGGAAGAGTGCGGCGTCAAGATTACGCCCGAGCGCCTGAAGGCTGCCATCCACGCCGTCAACGAGAAGCGTCGCGCCCTGCAGCGCCTCGCTGCCACGCGCGCTGCCGATCCGGCGCCCATCAGCGGTCTCGACAGCCTGCTGACCGTTCAGGCCGCCTTTATGGACGACACGCCGCGTCTGACCGGAGCCATCAACGAGATGGCCGCCGAGTGCGAGCAGCGCGTTGAGGCCGGCGAGGGCGTGGCGCCCAAGGGGACCAAGCGCATCCTGTACACCGGCACGCCCATGGCCGTGCCCAACTGGAAGCTGTTCAACCTCATCGAGAAGGCCGGCGGCGTTGTGGTAGGCGAGGAGTCCTGCACGGGCTCGCGCTACTACAAGGACCTGGTCGACGAGTCCGGTGAGACGGTCGACGAGATGCTCGACGCCATCGCCGAGCGCTACTTTAAGATTAACTGCGCCGTCTTTACGCCCAACGATCAGCGTATGAAGGACATTGTCCAGATGGCCAAGGACTTGCATGCCGACGGCATCGTCGACGTGGCCCTGCAGTTCTGCACGCTCTACGAGATGGAGTCGTTTGCCGTGGAGAAGGCTGCCGAGGAGGCCGGCATTCCGTTTATGCACATCACGACCGACTACGCCGGCGAGGATGCAGGCCAACTGCAAACCAGGATTGAGGCTTTCTTGGAAACCATTTAGGGGTATCCGTCCCGGCGGCTTCCCCAGGCACCCGATCTTGCCGTTCAAACCATCGTTTGCGTACCAAAGTACGCGGCGCTTCTCTTTCACGGCAACCTCGGGCACCTGGGAAAGCCGTTTCCTTGGTTGGTCAAAAGGTTTGTTAAGGAGTTATATGTCGGAAAATATGGAGCAGCCGTTGCCATCCACGTTTGAGGAGTTCAACGAGCAGCGCAAGGCGGCGTTTATTCGTGTCAAGGATTACAAGCAGGCGGGCAATCGTCTGGTCGGCTTTTTGTGCAGCTATACGCCGCTCGAGATTATCGATGCCGCGGGCGCTGCAAGTGTGGCCTTGTGCGGCACGTCCGATGAGGTGATTCCCGAGGCCGAGAAAGTGCTGCCGGCAAATCTGTGTCCGCTCATCAAGTCGACCTACGGTTTTGCCTACTCGCAAAAGTGCCCGTTTACGTACTTTAGCGACATGATCATCGGCGAGACCACGTGCGACGGCAAGAAGAAGATGTACGAGCTGCTCAACGAACTCAAGCGCACGCACATTCTGCATCTTCCGCAGGGTCGCGATCGCGCCTACGAGCGTGATGGCTGGTACGAGGAGTGTCGCCTGCTCAAGGAGGAGCTCGAGGGCTTCTACGGCATCACGATTACCGACGATGACCTGCGCGCTGCCGTCCGTCGTCGCAACCGCTTGCGTGCGGCCCAGCTCGACATGTTTGCGCTGCAGGCCAACCGGCCGGCGGCCATGAGCGGCGTCGACCTGATGAGCACCATGTTTGCCGGTACGTTCAGCTTTGATATCGAGGCCTATACGCAGCAGCTGGAGCAAAAGGTTGCCAAGCTGCGCGAGGCCTACGACGCGGGCGAGCGCCCGGTTGCGGCGGACGCCAAGCGCATTCTGATCACCGGTTGCCCGGTGGGCGGCGTGATCAACAAGATCGGTCGCACCATCGAGTCCAACGGCGGTGTGGTCGTGTGTATGGACGACTGCTCGGGAGAGCGCACGGCGGCCATGATGATCGACCCGGAGGCTCCCGACATCCTGCGCGCCATCGCCGACCGCTACCTGGATATCAACTGCTCGGTCATGACGCCTAACGACGGCCGCATGGAGAACACACTGACCATGTGCGAGAAGTACCATGTCGATGGCGTGGTAGAGAGCGTGCTACAGGCCTGCCACACCTTCAACGTTGAGAGCGCGCGCATGCAGGAGGCTGTCGAGGGTGCGGGTATTCCGTATATGAAGATCGAGACCGACTACAGCAACGGTGACATGGGCCAGATCGAGACCCGCATCGCCGCCTTCATCGAAACCCTCTAGCTTCCTCAGGCACCGGATCTTGCCCCTCAAACCGTCGCTTGCGTACCCAAAGTACGCTGCGCTCCTCTTTCGGGGCAATCTCCGGCACCTGAGAAACCTAGAGCTAAGGCGCCTGAACGCGCCACTGTCTTTGATGTTTAGATTGGGAGAGAGCCATGATAGGGATCGGGATCGATATCGGGTCTACGGCGGCTAAGGCTGCTGTGGTCGATGGGGAGGGTTCGGTGGCGTGGACGTGCGTGCAGCCAACCGGGTTCTCCTCGGTCGATGCTTCCGAGCGGCTGCGCGAGGCACTGGCAGCGGCCGGCTATGACTTGGCTGCCGACGACGTGCGCGTGGTCGCGACTGGCTACGGCCGTGTCGCCGTGCCCTATGCGCACAAGGTCGTGACCGAGATCACCTGCCACGGTACCGGTGCCGTGCTCCTGTTTGGCGATCACGGCACGGTGATTGACGTGGGCGGTCAGGACACCAAGGTCATGCAGCTTAGAGGCGGCCGCGTGGCCAAGTTTGCCATGAACGATAAGTGCGCTGCCGGCACGGGGCGCTTTTTGGAGATCATGGCCAACCGTCTGGGTATTTCCCAACAGCAGATGGCCGACCTTGCGCGTTCCGGTGAGCCCACCAAGATCAGCAGCATGTGCACGGTGTTTGCCGAAAGCGAGGTCATCAGCCTGATCGGTCGCGGTGAGCCGCGCGAGAACATTGCGCGTGGCGTGATCGACAGTGTGGTCTCGCGCGTGGCGACCATGGCCGGGCAGGCTGCGGGCGCCCCGTACTACCTGACCGGTGGCCTGTGCGAGAACGCCTTCGTGGTGGAGCGGTTGGGCGAGCTACTGGGGTCGCCGGTGACCACCTCGCCTCAGGCGCGCTTTGCCGGAGCGATCGGCGCGGCTGTCCGCGCCGCCGCCTTGGCCTAGGGGCGTACCGCGACATGCGCATCCTCAATATCTCGGCACAAAAACCAGATAGCACCGGCAGCGGCACCTACCTTGCCGCGCTCGTGCGCGAGCAGATCGAGACGGGGCATCGCGCCGCCGTGCTTTGCGGTGCGGCGCCGGGTGATACCCAAGGCGAGCTGGACCGGCGTGCTGCCGTGTTTGCCGTGCCGTTCGAGTCGCCCGAGCTGCCGTTTCCCATCTGCGGTATGTCCGATGTCATGCCCTATCCCTCCACTCGCTATCGTGACCTGACGCCTTCGATGCTCAAGGCATTTGAGCGGGCATTTGCTGCTGCAATCGATCGGGCGGTGGCTGAGTTTCGGCCCGATCTGGTGCTCTGCCATCACCTGTATCTGGTGACCGCATTGGCGCGCGAGTGCGTCCGGGGCGTGCCGGTTGTTGCCGTGTGCCATTCGACCGACCTGCGTCAGCTGCGTTCGCATGCGCTCGAGCGCGATCGCATCGTACGTGCGGTTCGTCGGCTCGATGCCGTCTTTGCGCTCCATGCTGGGCAGGCTGAGCAGATTGGCCTGGTGTGCGGTGTCGATGCCGATCGCATCCACGTGATTGGGACGGGTTACGACCATCGCGTCTTCTGCCGTGACGCAAGCGTGGCGAGGCAGCCGGGATCGCTTGTGTACGTGGGCAAGATTTGCTTTAAAAGGGGCGTCGAGTCGCTGGTTCGAGCCGTGTCATTGCCGATTGACGATGACGTCCGCCCATCTGGCTTGGTACTTGTGGGCGGTCGCGGGGACGATGCCGAGTACGCGCGTATCGAGCGCTTGGCCGCGGCCTCGGATGTGCCGGTGGCGCTGGCGGGGCGCCTGGATAGCGATGGACTCGTGCATGCCTACCGCAGTTCCGACGTCTTTGTGCTGCCTTCGTTTTACGAGGGTCTGCCGCTCGTGACGATCGAGGCCCTCGCGTGCGGCTGCAAAGTTGTGGCGACTGATTTGCCCGGCGTTCGTCCCTGGATGGAGGCGATGCTTCCCGGTGCTCCCGTGACGTGGGTGGCGTCGCCGCGTATGACGGATGTCGACACGCCCGTGGCGGCCGACCTTCCGTTGTTTGAGCGCGCACTGGCAGATGCTATCGCGCAGGCGCTTGCGGCGCCGCCTTCGACGTTCGAGCCGTCGGCGGTCTCTTGGGAAGCGTGCCTGGGGCGTATACTAAAAGTCGTTGATTTGTTGGAAGGGGGTTCGTATGACTGACGATCAGATTAAGCTCACGTCTATGACTGCCGCGAGCGGTTGAGCCGCTAAGCTGGCTCCCGGAGCCCTCGCCCAGGTCCTGGGCGACTTGCCCAATGTGCATAACGACAATCTGCTCGTGGGGTTCGATACCTCCGACGATGCGAGCGTCTTCCGCGTAGGGGAGAACCTGGGGCTCGTGCAGTCCATCGACTTCTTCCCACCGATGGTCGACGACCCGTTTCTGTTTGGCCAGATTGCCGCGGCAAACTCACTGTCGGACATCTACGCCATGGGCGGGCGGCCGAGCCATGCCATGAACCTGCTGTGCATTCCCAGTTGCTTGGGCGTTGAGGTCGCCGGCGAAATTCTGGCGGGCGGCGCCGACAAGTGCGTCGAGGCCGGCTGCTCCATCGCGGGCGGCCACACCATCAACGACGACGAGCCCAAGTACGGCCTGTCCGTGAGCGGGTTTGTCGCGCTTGACCGTATGCTCGCCAACAGCGGCGCGCGCGTGGGCGATGCGTTGCTGCTGACCAAGGCAATCGGCTCGGGCATCATTACCACGGCCATTAAGGGCGAGCTCATCGAGCAGGACGAGGCCGCAGCCATGTTTGACTCGATGCGCACCCTCAATGAGGCGCCGGTTCGTCTGGCCGAGGGACTCGAGCTTCACGGCTGCACCGATGTCACGGGCTTTGGTCTGATCGGGCATGCGTGCGAGATGGCCGAGGGCTCGGGCGTGCAGGTTGAGCTTGCGTCGGGGGCGGTGCCGCTCTTTGACCAGGTGCTCGACATGGCGCGTCTGGGCATTATCCCCGTGGGCTCCTACCGCAACCAGGACTTCTTTGGTTCACGCGTGGTGGCTGACGATGACCTGGAGCCGGGCATGTTGGATGCGCTGTACGATCCGCAGACCTCGGGTGGTCTGCTTATCGCGGCACCTGCTGCCGATGTTGATGAGCTTGCGTGCCGTCTACATGCCGAGGATCGCATCGCCGCCGTTGTCGGGCGCGTGTACGAGGCGGTGCCGGGCGGTCCTGCCGTCCACGTTGTCCGTTAACGACACGTTTATTGAATTATGCGCCGATTTAGAACGATTTATTCGAAAGGAAAAAGTTATGTCTACCAAAATTGAAGTCAATGCCATGGGCGATGCCTGCCCGCTGCCCGTCGTTAAGACGCTCAAGGCCCTCAAGCAGCTCGATGGCGAGGGCGCTGTGGTGACCTCGGTCGATAACGAGACCGCCGTCAAGAACATCTCCAAGATGGCTCAGGAGAAGGGCTGCACGGCCTCGGTCGAGAAGGTTTCTGACGCCGAGTGGCACGTGACCGTGGCGGCCTCTGGCACCGTTGCCGTGGCCGATCTCGAGCAAGATGGCGCTGCCTTCTGTGATGCCAGCGCCGGCAAGGGCAAGCTCGTCATTTCCGTCTACACCGACTGCATGGGCCGTGGCGACGATGAGCTGGGCCACAAGCTCATGAAGGCCTTCATCTTTGCCGTGACGCAGCAGGAGGAGCTGCCCGCGACCATGCTGTTCTACAACGGCGGCGCCAAGCTCACCGTAGAGGGCTCTCCGGTACTCGACGACCTGAAGGGTCTGGCCGAGCAGGGCGTCGAGATCCTTACCTGTGGCACCTGCCTCGACCACTATGGCATTAAGGACCAGCTTGCAGTAGGCGAGGTCACCAATATGTACGTGATCGTGGAGAAGATGGAGCAGGCCGTGCGCGTCGTGCGCCCGTAGCGTATTGGTTGGAGTTGCTATGAGGGAGAAGCGCCCGGCGCTTGTCATCACGTTTCCCACCACGGCGGCCGCCATGGGCTGCGAGTCCCTTTGCATCGAGCGCGGCCTTCCCGGGCGAACGATTCCCGTGCCCGGGGAGGTCGCTGCCGGCTGCGGTCTGGCGTGGAAGGCGTTGCCTGCCGATGAGGAGCTGCTGCGCGGCGAACTCGCCGCGGCGGGCGTTCCCACCGAGGGCTATACCGTGATTGATATGTGGGAGGTCGTGCGATGATCTACCTGGATAACGCGGCGACGACCATGCACAAGCCGCAGACGGTCATCGATGCCGTGACGCAGGCGATGTGCTCGCTCGGCAATGCTGGGCGCGGTGCCACGTCGGGTGCGCTCGATGCGGCGCGTACCATCCACGGCTGCCGCGCCAAGCTTGCGCGCTTGCTGGGCTGCCCGCGGGCCGATCATGTTTGTTTTACGCCCAACTCCACCGCGGCGCTCAACACCGTCATCAATGGCGTGGTGTGCCCCGGCGACCGCGTGGTCACGACGGTGCTCGAGCACAACTCCGTGCTACGTCCGCTCAACCGCTTGGCGGCAGAGCAGGGCGTGACCGTTGAGCATGCGGGCTGCGACGCGAATGGCGCGCTCGACTACGACGAGCTCGAGCAGCTGGTCACGCAGGGCACGCGTGCCGTGGTGGTGACGCATGCCTCCAATGTGACCGGCAACGCGGTCGACATCGCACGCGTTGCCGCCATGGCCCATGCGGCCGGCGCGCTCGTGATCGTCGACGCCTCGCAGTCTGCCGGTACGGCGAAGATTGACATGGATGCCATGGGGCTTGACGTGGTGTGCTTTACCGGCCACAAGGGGCTCATGGGACCTCAAGGCACCGGCGGCCTGGCCGTGGCGGAAGGCATTGACGTGGCTCCGTGGGCCATGGGTGGCACCGGTGTTCACAGCTTCGATGAGCTGCAGCCGCTTGAGTGGCCCACGCGCCTTGAGGCGGGCACGCTCAACGGTCACGGTATCGCAGGCCTTTCCGCCGGTCTCGACTTTATCGAGGCACAAGGCGGGGTCGAGGCGATTGCGGCGCATGAGCGCTCGCTTGCAGAGCGCTTCCTCGACGGCGTTCGCGAAATCCCCGGCATTGCGCTCTACGGTGCGTTTGACCAACCCACGCGCTCGGCGATCGTCTCACTCAACGTGGGTGATATCGATTCGGCCGAGATCTCGGACGCGCTCATGCAAGGGTGGGGGATTGCGACGCGCCCCGGCGCCCATTGCGCTCCGCTCATGCACCGTGCGCTGGGGACCGAGCGCCAAGGTGTCGTTCGCTTCTCGTTTGGCTATTTCAACACGGTCGGGGAAGTCGACACCGCGATTGACGCTTTGCGCGATTTAGCCTGCTAAAGCTGCTAGACCGTTTATACTTGCGGGACGGGTGTTTTTGCCCGTCCCATTTTTTTGTTTCGACCCGAAAGGTGTGTCTATGGCCTCATCCGCTCCGCGCGGTTTGCGCTCCGACCATGTCGTTACCGTCGGCATTGCGCTGTTCTCGATGCTCTTTGGCGCCGGTAATCTCATCATTCCGCCGTTGTTGGCACTTCAGGCCGGCACGGCCACGCCGCTTGCCATGATTGGCTTTTTGATTGCCGCTATCGGTCTGCCCGTCATGGGCTTTATCGCCGTGGCGCTTGCTGGAACGGCGCGCGAGCTTGCCGGCCGCGTACACCCCAAGTTTGGCGAATTCTTTGTTGCGGCGGTCTACCTGGCCATCGGTCCGTGCCTGGCCATTCCGCGCACAAGCTCCACGGCGTTCGAAATGCTGGTGCCGCTGCTACCCGAGGGTGTTTCGCTCGGCACGGCACGTCTGGTGTTTGCCATCGGATTCTTCGTCGTCGCGTTTGCGCTCACGCTGCGCCCGGGTGTCATCACACGCGTGCTCGGCCGCATTACGGGCCCCGCGCTCATTGCGCTCATCGTGCTCGTCGTGGGTGCTGCCGTGATCTCGCCGCTGGGACCGGCTGCCGCGCCTCAGGCTCCCTACGATGCAGGCGCCGCCGTGCAGGGCTTTCTGACTGGCTATCAGACCATGGACCTGCTCGCGTCGCTCGCCTTCGGCATCATTATCGCCGAGACTATCCATGAGCTGGGCGTTACCGATGACAAGCGCGTGGCCTTCGAGATCTCGCGTTCCGGTGTGATCGCCGGCGTGCTCATGGCCATCATCTACTGCGGCTTGGGCCTTGCCGGTATGCAGCTCGGCACCGTGATGCCCGACGCTACCAACGGCGCCGCCATCCTTGCGCGTTCGGCCTCCATGCACTTTGGTCTTGCTGGCACGGTTGTCGTCTTTGCGATTTTCTTCCTAGCCTGCATGAACGTGTGCATTGGCCTTATCAGCTGCTGCTCGCGTTACTTCTGCGAGACGTATGTGGTCGAAGGGGGAGCGGAGGCCTCCGAGGAGGCCATGCGCCGCCCCTTTGCGGTTCTCGCCTTTGTGTTCGCGGCGTTTTCGTGCGTGCTCTCCAACGTGGGCCTCGACGTGATTCTTATGTTCTCGGTGCCTATGCTCAACGCCTTGTATCCCGTTGCCATCGTGCTGGTGCTGATGGGCCTGGTGCACGGCTTTTGCGACGCCCATCCGCAGGTGTGGGTCTGGGTCGGCGGCGTGGTTGCCGTGCAGAGCGTGATCACCTCGGTCCGCGATGCGTTCTTTGCGGGCGCGTGGCTGCCGTTTGATGCGCTACCCCTGGCAGACATCGGTGCCGCGTGGGCGCCGGTTGCCGTGGTGGCGTTTGTGATCGGTCTGCTCCACAGCAAGTTTGTCGCACATTCGAGGAGCTAGGGTTTCTGCGCTTGCACAGGCGGGGAGTCTCCCCTATAATTTCCTTCGCTTTGGGACACGCAAGGTTTAGACCTTAGCTGCTCAACACCTTCGGGACGTGGCGCAGTTTGGTAGCGCGCCTGCTTTGGGAGCAGGATGTCGCAGGTTCAAATCCTGTCGTCCCGACCATATCTTGCGGGCGTAGTTCAATGGTAGAACCCCAGCCTTCCAAGCTGATGACGCGGGTTCGATTCCCGTCGCCCGCTCCACAAGATAGCTTAACGGCTCTGATTCCCTTTGGGATCAGAGCTGTTTTCATATCCATGCCGGGGACCCCACATCCCCTCCTAAGTTGCGGTGAAATACGGACTGTTTTTCGGCTTTTATGGCCCATGTAGTCCGTATTTCACCGCAACTATTTGTAAGGTTGGATTTTGATGCCGTTGGGAGGGTCGTAGCGACCGTCTACCGAGAGTGGAAATATTTTTTAAAGCTCTGACCTGCGGCGTCAAGCTTTTGGTCAGCTTTTGGCAAGGCCTGCGGACGGAAGCATGCGATAGCGTAATGGTATTCTCTCCGCCGTGATGGTTATGGGGTTGGCCATGCTCGATAAAGGCAAACATTTTCCGCAGTCATATGCAAGGATGCTGTTCTCGGCCGTTGGAATTCATCAAGATGGACAGCTGCTTATAACAATTGATCCTTGGGATGAACGCCGTGCGCGTGAGCTTATGCAGGAAGAGCTCATGCTTCGTCTTTACAACCACGTGTATGCGGATCCGGTCTATTGGAATAATCTTGGGGTTGAAGATCGCATCTTTCAGCTGGCATCCGCTATTGCGGTCGTTGAACCGGATGCTGTGTTTTGCGGATCGACAGCAGCGCTGCTCTACGGCATCGGCTCGGCGTATACGCTTCTGGATAAAGTGCAAGTACTGCTGCCACGGTCTACAAGGCGTGATACGTATGAGTTCGTTGAATACAAGCGCTGGCGGGTGGGCGAAGTGTGGCGGCTCGGTCTGTTTACGCTGACGGATCCGTATCGAACGGTTGTTGATATCGCTCGAACGAGCGCCTTTCGTTATGCGCTGGGCTATGTCGATGGCTTGGCCCGTGAGTACGATGTCGAACGCGAAGAGCTGCGGGCATATGCGCAGGCAAATTGCCGAGGGTTGCATGGCATCGCGCGTGCTTTTGACGTTTTTGAGCATATGGACGGCAGGTCAGACAATGGCGGCGAGTCCGAGGCGAGAGCAGCGATGATTCTCGCTGGGGTTGCCGCGCCCGAGCTTCAAGTTGAGATAACGCGACCGGGAAACGCTGGCTATTATCTAGCAGATTATGGCTGGCAGATGCCAGACGGCTCATGGACGCTGGCAGAGCTGCATGGGCTAGGCAAGTTTGAAGACGAGGGTCAAAATGATCCAGAGCGGGCGGCGGCAAAAACGTATCGAGCGGCCCTCATGCGCGACGCGAACCTTCGCGCCATGGGCCACAACGTCATTCATTTCAAACTCTCGGACACCTACGACGTAGAATCGTTCGGTGCCATGATGCGCGGTTACGGCATTCCGACAACAAAACCCTACGCCGAATCCCGATAGCGAAATCGTTCGCGGTCCACCTTCAATAAGTTGCGGTGAAATACGGACTGTTGAGGCCTTTAAAGGCATGAAACAGTCCGTATTTCACCGCAACTTAGGAGGGGATGGGGTTAGCTGCGGGGACGGTGGCGGAGCTTGTCGATGGTGGAGTCGGTGCTGCGGCTGCGGGATTTGGCGGCGCGGTCGCGGGCGTCGGCGGCGGTTTGGCGCTGGCGGCGGTAATCGATCATGCCTTGAATGGTGGGCTTGCCAAAGCTCACGACATCATCGTTGTAGATGGCGGTTCGGGCTGCGAGGAGGCAGTCGGTAAAGTCCATATGGGTCTTGCCAAAGAGTTTGACGGCGAGGGCGACAACGGTGGGCTCGTCGACCATGACGTCATCGAGCAGCCTTCTCATGGCCGTAGCAATCTCAACGCGGGGAACCTTATAGACGTCGCGCAGTGTGACCACGACGCGCGTGATAATCTCAGGGTAGACGCGAGCGGTGCGCGTGGCGATGACCTTGGCGGCGCGCGGTGACAGAACTTCGTCGTCGTCAAGCAGGTAGCGTAGGATGACGGTCTCGTCGATGATGGTACTACTCATGGATATCTACTTCCTCGGGACCCAAAATCGAATCGTCGCATTCTGTAGCAAGGTACTCAATCCAGGCATTGCGCTCCTCGGAGCGGCGATTGGGGTCCCCATATGCTTTGAGCGATCCATAGGCGGCGGTGCCGTCCTTTGAGCGCACGGCGACCGGCTGAAAGGGAAGCTTGCGCATCAAAATGCTCTGCGCGACAAATAGACGGACAGCCTCGGCGAGCGATGTGCCCATGGCGTCGTAGAGGCGCTCGGCATGCTGTTTGTCCTCTTCGCGAATGCGCACCTGCAGGATGGCTCGTTTTTGCGTCGATGACATCACTGGCCCCCTTAATGAGCGTGCAACATGAATGGTCAATTACAACATTGGCTAATAATAGCCAATCTTATAACCACTGCTTTATTGCACTCAAGTAAATGAGCGCGAAATATATATCAAACGTATTACATCCTTTATAAACGAGCGTGAAATCTCCCTTGGATGTACGCATGTAATACACTCACCTTTATAGCTTCTAGAGAATAATTCCAACCTGCCAAAACCCCTGCAATACACCCGTATTGCAGGGCGTATGCTCAAGTTTGCCACCTGCAACTGCGTATATTTAACCTGTATATCGTTGGAGGAATTCTATCGAAGTGCCTGTTTCGCCGCATGCACTCGATACGCCGATGCCGGACCACGGGCGGTCCGGGGCAACGTCGACAGGGTCTCTCCGGCATGGGATTCAGGAGGGAGTGAACAACATGGGCAATAAACGAGTCGTAGCCGATTCCTCACGTTGCATTGGGTGCCAAACCTGTATGGCGGCGTGCATCGAGGCGCACGATATTCCCGGCAACATCGCCGCGCCGCGCCTGCGTGTGACGCGTACGTACGAGATTTCCGCACCGGTGGCATGTCACCACTGCGAGGACGCTCCGTGCGCCAAGGCCTGCCCCACGGGCGCCTTGTTCTTTGATCCAAAGAACCATCGCATCGGCGTCAACGAGGACAACTGCATCGGCTGCAAGAGCTGCGTCATGGCATGCCCCTTTGGCGCCGTGAGCGTGGCGACCACGCAGGTCCCCGTCTTGATGGGCGACGTTCGCGTGGGTTCGCAGACCAAGAGCTTCGTGCTCAAGTGCGACCTGTGCGTGGACCGTCCCGGCGGTCCGGCGTGTGCCGAGGCGTGCCCGACCAAGGGCCTCACCCTGGTAGACGAGGAACGTTTGGCAGAACTGACTGCTGAGCGTGCCCGCGCCACCATCGAAAACGAGGCGTAAGCGTTGGGGCGACAGGCCCAATGATTGTCAAATAAGTACCGAGCATTCGGTAGCAGAAAAAGGAAGGAGGGTGTCATGGAGAAGCATAAAGTGATCTGCCCGTATTGCGGCGCCGGTTGCCAGTTTAACCTCCTGGTCCAAAACGGCCAGGTCGTGGGCACCGAGCCGCTCAACGGCATCACCAACCAGAGCGAGCTGTGCCTTAAGGGCATGAGCGGCTACGACTTCATCAACGACACCAAGATCCTGACTCCTCGCGTACTGCACCCGATGATCCGCCGCACTAAGGGCGCGGATCTTGAGCGCGTAAGCTGGGACGAGGCACTGGATTTCACCGCATCTAAGATGCAGGCCATAATTGACGAATATGGTCCTAACGCTGTCATGACCACCGGCTCTTCGCGAGGCGGCGGCAATGAGGCGAACTACGTCATGCAGAAGTTTACGCGTGCGTGCATCGGCACCCACAGCGTGGACAACTGCGCCCGTACTTGACACGGCCCTACTGTCCTCGGTCTGATGGACACGGTTGGTTCAGGTTGCATGTCATGCTCCATCCCCGGTATGGAGGATGCGGGCTGCATTTTCCTCTTCGGCTATAACCCTGCCGATTCGCACCCCATCGTCGCAAGGCGTATCGTGCGAGCCAAAGAAAAGGGTTGCAAGATCATCGTCGCCGACCCGCGCCATATCGAAACCGCGCGTATCGCCGATCTCTACCTTCCGATCAAGAACGGTTGCAATGTCGCGTTCCTCAACGCCTTTGCCAACTGCTTGGTCAACGATGGCCTCTACGACAAGGAATTCGTCGCCGAGCATACGAACGGCTTTGACGAGTGGTGGGAGACCATCAAGAACTACACTCCCGAATCCGTACAGGACATCACGGGTGTCGAACCCGCGTTGATCCACCAAGCTGCCGAGATGTACGCCACGGCGAAGCCCTCTGCCATCATTGGCTGGGGCATGGGCGTATGCCAGCAGAAGCAGAACCTGAAGACGGTGCACACCATCGCCTCCATCGCCTGCGTTGCCGGCCAAATCGGCAAACCCAATTCCGGCCTCGCGCCCGTGCGTGGCCAGAATAACGTCCAGGGCTCCTGCGATATGGGCATGCTGCCCAACCTGTACCCTGGCTACCAGAAGGTCACCGACCCGGCAGTGCGTGCCAAGTTTGCCAAGGCTTGGGGCGTGCCCGAGGAAAAGCTCCCGCTCGAGGAGGGCTACAAGCTCACCGACCTGGGCCACCTGGTCGACGAGGGCAAGGTGCACTGCTTCTACAACTACGGCGAGGACCCGGTGCAGACCGAGCCCGATTCGGCCGGTATGCGCAAGACGCTCTCCGAGCTGGATCTGTTCATTTGCCAGGACATCTTTATGACGCAGACGACCATGCTCGCCGACGTCATCCTGCCCGCTACCTCTTGGGGCGAGCACGAGGGTGTCTTTACCGCATCCGACCGTAGCTTCCAGCACTTTGACGCGGCCGTTCCGCCCAAGGGCGAGTGCCGCCACGACTGGGAGATCTTCGCGGACCTGTCCACGCGCATGGGCTACCCCATGCACTACGACAACACCGAGCAGATCTGGAACGAGTGCATTAGCCTGTGCCCCAACTTTGTGGGCGCAACCTACGAGAAGATGGCTCCCGAGGGCGGCTACGCCCAGTGGCCCGTCAAGAGCACCGATGTGAATGACCACGGTACGCCCGACATGTTCGCTGGCGGCAAGTTCACCACCAAGGACGGCCGCGCCAACCTGATGGCGCACGACTGGGAGGCGCCCTCCGAGCTTCCCGACGATGAGTACCCGCTCATCCTGTGCACCGTCCGCGAGGTCGGCCACTACAGTTGCCGTTCGATGACCGGCAACTGCAAGACGCTGGCGCTGCTCGCCGACGAGCCTGGCTTTGTCCGCATGAATCCCGCGGACGCCCAGGCGCGTGGTATCAAGAACGGCGACATCGTCTCGATTCACAGCCGCCGCGGCCAGGTATACAGCCGCGCCGACGTGAGCGACCGTATCAACAAGGGCACGGTCTATATGACCTACCAGTGGTGGATCGGCAAGTGCAACGAGCTGACCATGCACAAGGTCGACCCGGTCTCGCATACGCCCGAGGACAAGTTCTCCGCCTGCCAGGTCGACGCCATTGCCGACCAGGTCTGGGCAGAGGGCGAGGTCGAGCGTCAGTACACCGAGCTCAAGCAGGCTCTGGTGGACGCCGCCGCTCCCCAGGACGTTGAGCCTGGCGCCGCCAAGTTCGACGACGAGACGCACGTGAATCAAATCGTGTAGTCCCGTTCTCGTTGGCTTTTTGGGCCGGGCGTCCCGTACGTTCGGGAGCCCGGCCCGTTATTTTGAAAGGAAGTGGGGATGAACCGCTTCATCGACATCAACCCGGAGAGGTGCATCGGCTGCGGAACATGCCAGTCCGCCTGTGCCGACGCCCACCGGATGCAGGGTCTTCAGGATACGCCGCGCCTGGCGCTCGTGAAGACCGGCGGCATTTCGGCCGCCCTTGCCTGCCACCATTGCGAGGGTGCCCCCTGCGCCGAGGTTTGCCCGGTGAATGCCATCGAGCACGATGGCGATCGCATCCACGTCAAGGAGCAGGAGTGCATCGGGTGCAGGCTGTGCGCCATCGCGTGCCCCTTCGGAGCCATCCATCCTGATGGCACGTCTATCGCCGGTGTCGCAGGCATGTGCGACCCGACGCCTTCGTATCCTAAGTCCCTGAGCAGCCTGCTTACGTGGGCTCCCGGCCAGTACACCTGCGCTGTCAAGTGCGACCTTTGCGCCTTCGATCCGGACGGCCCGCATTGTGTGGCGGCGTGCCCCACCAAGGCGCTGACCGTCATGGGCGGCGCGGCCGATCGCGAGCTCGACGAGGCCAAGCGCCTGCGCTCGATCGAAAACGGTCCGGTCGTCGACGTTACCGCTGTGGCCCAGGGCCTGTCCGAGAAAGCAGAAGGGAGCGTAAACAATGGATAGCATGACGCTGTTTATCGCATCGCTTGCCGTCTCGTGCATCGGTGCGCTCGCCTCGGTTCTGCTGATCAAGGCCGATAACGCCGCCAAGACCGCCGGCTGCCTTATCGGCGCCGTCGCGGCCGTGCTGTCGTTCATCGCGGGCCTCGAGGCCGTGCTTGGCGACGTTTCGTCCCTCAACACGGTCTTCTTTTTCCCGTTCGCCCGTCTCGAGCTCTTGCTCAACGGCCTTGCGGGCCTGATCGTGGTCCTCATCTCAATCCTCGCCTTTGCGGGCTTCATCTACGGTCTGTCCTACTTCGATGAGTACCCGGGCAAGGTCGGGCGCGCCGGTTTCTTCATGAACACCTTCGTCGCCTCGATGATGCTCGTCATCACCGCCGACAACGTGTTCTGGTTCCTGGTCGCCTTTGAGCTCATGTCCCTTACGAGCTACTTCCTTGTCGTTATCGAGGAGAACAAGAACTCCATTAGGGGCGGTTGGCTCTACTTCGTCATCGCGCACGTGGGCTTTGTCCTTATCATGGCGAGCTTCCTGCTCATGACCAACGGCGTGGGCGGTTCCTTCAGCTTCAGTGATTTCCGTACGCATGACTTTGGACCCGCCGTCTCCTCCGCGTGCTTCGTCCTCGCGTTCTTCGGATTCGGCGCAAAGGCCGGTATCATCCCGCTGCACTCCTGGCTGCCCCAGGCGCACCCCGAGGCGCCGTCCAACGTGTCCGCCCTCATGTCCGGCGGCATGATCAAGATCGGCATCCTGGGAATCCTCAAGGTCGGTCTCGACCTGCTCGCGGGTTCGGGCGTCCAGCTCTGGTGGGGCCTCATGGTCCTGGTCTTTGGATCCATCTCGTCGGTCCTGGGCGTCGTCTACGCCCTCCACGAGCACGACATTAAGCGCCTGCTGGCCTACCACTCCGTCGAGAACATCGGCATCATCTTGCTCGGTGTCGGCGCGTCCATGACGGCGCACGCCCTGGGCAACGACGTCATCGCGACGATCGCGCTCATGGCCGCCCTCTACCACACGCTCAACCACGCCATGTTCAAGGGCGAGCTGTTCCTCGGCGCGGGCTCCCTGCTCTATGCCACGGGTACGCGCAACATGGAGAAGATGGGCGGCCTGTTCCGCCGTATGCCGGTCACGGCCGTCTGCTTCCTCATCGGTGCCCTTGCCATCTCGGCTATCCCGCCGCTCAACGGCTTCGTTTCCGAGTGGTTCACCTACCAGTCCCTGTTCAACATCTCGACGCTCTCCGACCCGGTCGTCATGGTGTTCGCCGTCGCCTCCGCGGCCGCCCTCGCCATCACCGGTGCCCTGGCCGTCACGTGCTTCGTGAAGGCCTACGGCGTCTCGTTCGCGAGCAGCCCTCGTTCCCAGGAGGCCGCGAACGCCAAGGAGTCCCCGGCTCCGATGTTGTTCTCGCAGATGCTCCTCGCGGCCATCTGCGTGGTGCTGGGAATCGGCTCTCCCGTCATCGCCCCGGTTCTGGGCGACGTCGCCCAGAGCGTGCTTGCCGGCTCTGCCGTCACAGCCACCTCGGGCGTGTCTCTGGTGAACGAGATTTCCGGTGCCGCCACCTCCACCCCCGCGATCGCCATCGCGCTCGTGGTCCTCACCGGCCTCGCGTTCGTGTTGAGGTCCTGCCTCGGCACCAAGGCCCCCGCTAAGAAGACCGACCCTTGGGCGTGCGGCTACGAGCCCAACGAGCACATGCCCGTCGTCGCCACGAGCTTCGCGTCAGACGTAGAGCTCTTCATGGGCCCGCTCTACACCCTGCGCGAGGTATGCACCAAGATCTGCTGGTCCATCGCGCACGTGTTCCAGAAGCTCACCGGTGTCGCCCAGGGCGTTGAGCCCCTGCCCGACCGCTTCCTGGTCGATGCACCGAGCGAGGGTGCCGATAAGCTGGCCGGCCTCGCCTCCAAGATCGAGGGCGGCAACTACTCCGTATACATCTGCTACATCGTCGCGGCGCTCGTGGTCTTCCTCGTGCTCGCCGTGGTCATGGTCTAGAGAGGGGAGAGGTTATTATGAACATCGTTCTTGCGATAGCGCAGGGCCTCGTGGTCATGCTGGTCGCGCCCTTCTTCTCCGGCCTCGCCCGTGTGATTCGCGCGAAGATGCACAATCGCCGCGGTCCGTCCATCCTTCAGGATTACCGGGACCTCGCGAAGCTCATGGCGCGTCCCGAGTCCGTGAGTTCCGACTCGAGCTTCGTGCTGCGCATCATGCCGCCGCTGTTCCTCGCGGTGTCGTTCATGCTCGCCATGGGCCTGCCCATGTTCACGCTCGAGAGCCCCATGCCCGTCTTTGGTGACGCCATCACTATCATGTACGCGCTCGCGCTGTCCCGCTTCTTCTTCGCGCTGTCCGGCGTGGATTCCTCCAACGCCTACGCGGGCTTCGGCGGTATCCGCGAGCTCCTCATGAGCGTGCTCATCGAGCCGTCCATGCTCATCGCGCTGTTTACCGTCGCCATCGTGTGCGGCTCCACGGACATTGCGACCATGGGTCAGCACATCGTTACGGGCAACGTCTCGAGCGTCGTCGCCGTCATCCTCGCCGGCGTCGCCTTCGCGGCCGCCTGCTATATGGAGCTCGGCAAGCTTCCGTTCGATCAGGCCGAAGCCGAGCAGGAGCTCCAGGAGGGCCCGCTCGCCGAGCTCTCCGGCCCGTCCCTGGCCATGATGAAGCTCGCCATGGGCATGAAGCAGGTCGTGGTCGTCGCTTGGTTCACCTCCATCTTCATCCCCTGGGGAGAGCCCGCGACCATCGGCGTCACCGCTCTCGTGGGCGCCGTCGTCTTCCTTGTCAAGTGCCTGGTCGATTTCGTTGTCTGCGGCGTGCTCGAGAACTCCGTTTCCCGTTCGCGCTTCAAGGTGCTCGGTAACCAGACCTGGGCCGTCGTCGGCATCGCGGTCCTCGCGTTCGTCTTCGTCGTCGTAGGCGTGTAGGGAGAAGGGAGAAACTATGTCAATCGAATCGAGCTTGTCCCTCTTTGCCATGGTGGCGATCGCCGTCCCCATGCTGGGCTCCCTGCTCATCGTCATGCTGCCGCGTCCCTACGCTAAATGGATCTGCGCCTTTGCCGGCGGCATCGCCACGGTCGCTTCCGTTGGCTTGGCCGCGACGTTTGCCGGAAACGGCATGAACGCGGTCGATGTAACCTGGGCGAGTATGGGCCAGACCTTGGTCATGGGCTTCATATTCGACCGGATGAGCACGCTGCTCGCACCCGCGTTCGTCGCTATCGGCCTGCTCGTCGTCATCTATTCGTTCCCGTACATGAGCGATAAGAACAAGGAGCATCCCGACGCGCCCCGTCGCCGCTTCTACGTGTACTTCTCCACGTTCATCGGCGCCATGGCCGGTCTCGCCTACAGCTCCACCATCGTCGGCCAGCTCGTTTTCTTCGAGATCACCGGCGTGTGCTCCTGGGGCCTCATCAGCTACTACATGACGCCCACGGCCAAGAAGGCCGGTATGAAGGCGCTCATCATCACCCATATCGGCGCTCTAGGACTCTACATCGGCGCGGCCTTCCTGTTCGCCGGAACCGGCACGTTCGCGCTGAGCGCGATCTCCCAGCTCGATTCCGGTATGAAGACCGTCGTGCTGCTGCTCATCCTGTTCGCCGCTTGGGCCAAGTCCGCCCAGTTCCCGCTCTACATGTGGCTGCCCTCCGCAATGGAGGCCCCCACGCCCGTTTCCGCCTACCTCCATGGCGCGTCCATGGTGAAGGTCGGCGTGTGCGTGTTCGCCCGCGCTCTTGCGAGTGCCGGCGATATCCCCGAGATCGTCGGTTGGGTCGCCATCATCGACGCCGTCGTGACCATGCTCTTCGGCTTCCTCATGTACCTGCCCCAGAAGGATATGAAGCGCCTGCTCGCCTTCTCGACGATCGCGCAGCTCGCCTACGTGTTCTTCGGCCTGGGCCTCTCCGTGTTCGGAAGCCAGATGGCGTTCAACGGCGCCGTCGAGCACATCTTCAACCACGCGTTCACCAAGACCCTGTTCTTCCTCATCGCCGGCTCCCTCAGCTTCACGCTGGGAACCCGTATGTTGCCCAAGATCCAGGGCCTCATGAAGAAGTACCCGGTCACGGGCGTGGGCTTCGCGGTCGCCGCGACCGCTATCGCCGGCGTGCCCCCCATGAGCACGTTCTTCTCCAAGTTCCAGATTATTTCCGGTGGCTTCGCGGTTGGTGCTTCCAACACGGTCATCTTCGTCCTCGTGTGCGTCATGGTCGTCGAGACCGTCGCCACCTTCGCATGGTTCCTGCGTTGGATGGGTAAGGTCCTGCCCGGTGAGCCGAGCGAGACCGTGGCCGCCGGCCAGCCCCTTCCGCGCGCCATGGCGTTCGTGTTCGTCGTCCTCATGATCATGGTCGTCGTCGCCGGTCCTCTGTCCTCTAGTTGGATGGGTTAGGAGGTAGGACATGGGTTATTCGTTAGTCAATATCCTGGGCGGTCTTCTGATCGTGACCTCCACCATGGTGGTCGTCTCGAAGACCATCCCGTCCGCCATTAAGTGGTACGCGATCCAGTCGGTTGTCCTGGTGGGCGTGCTGCTCACCCTGGGCCTCACCACCGGTGCCACCGAGCTTCTCATGTGGGCCGCGTCGGCCTTCGTCACCAAGGTGATCCTCGTTCCGTTCATTCTCAACCGTGCCTACAAAAAGATGGGTTCGCCTGCCGATAGCACGCTGACCTCCTCCATCAAGCCGGCCTGGACCATCATCCTCACCGGTCTGGAGGTGGCCATCTGCTTCGCGGTGGTCACGCGCCTGAGCCTGCCCACCGCTGAGGTGGCTACTCCGGCCCTCGCCATCAGCTTCGCGCACTTCTTCGTCGGCCTCACGTGCATCATCTCCCAGCGCAACATCCTCAAGCAAATCTTCGGGTACTGCCTTATGGAGAACGGTAGCCACGTGACGCTCGCCCTGCTCGCGCCCACGGCCCCCGAGATCATCGAGATCGGCATCGCCACCGACGCCATTTTCGCCGTCATCATCATGTCCGCCGTCGTCGTGAGGATCTGGAACGACACCAAGTCGCTCGACTCCCACGACCTGACCGAATTGAAGGGGTAGGCCATGGATGTTTCAATGCTGACGGTCGCCCTGCTCGCTTGTCCCCTCGTGTTCTCCCTGATTATGGCTGCGCTCCCCAAGACGACGTCCTACAGCGTCTTTGCGGGGCTCAACACCATCTCCGTCGCGGCGACCCTCGTCCTTTCGGTCGTCACCGCGGGAACCATGCTCTCGAGCGGGCAGAATATCGACGCTTTGGGCCTGTGGCTCCATCTCGATTCGCTCTCGTCGATCTTCGTCCTTCTGGTAGGCATCATCGGGTTCATCACCGGCGTGTACTCCATCTCCTATATCAAGATCGATATCGAGGAGAAGACCATGCCGGCCGAGCGCACCAAGCAGTACTACGCGCTGTTTAGCCTGTTCGTTTTCACGATGCTGCTCGCCTGCCTGTCCAACAACATCATCCTCACCTGGGCGGCGGTCGAGGCCACCACGCTGTCGACCGTGTTCCTCGTGGGCATCTACAAGAACAAGCAGGCGCTCGAGGCGTCTTGGAAGTACGCGATGGTCTGCACCGCCGGCGTGGCCTTCGGCCTGTTCGGCACGCTGCTCATCTACGCGAACGCCGCCGATATCATGCCCAACGCACATGAGGCAGCCTTCCTCACCTCCATCATGCCCTACGCCGACCAGTTCGACCCGATGCTCGTGCGCCTCGCGTTCGCGTTCATCGTCATCGGCTTCGGCACCAAGGCGGGCCTGTTCCCCATGCACACTTGGCTGCCCGACGCGCACTCCCAGGCTCCGAGCCCGGTCTCCGCGCTGCTCTCGGGCGTGCTGCTCAAGTGCGCCATGCTGGTGATCATCCGCTTCTACTCCCTGTCCATCATCACGGTGGGCGACACCTATCCGCGTACGCTCCCGCTCATCCTGGGCACGCTATCCATCCTGGTGGCCGCCCTGTGCATCTTTAAGCAGGACGATATCAAGCGCCGCTTCGCGTACTCCTCCGTCGACAACGTCGGCGTGGTCGCGCTGTGCCTGGGTATCGGTGGTCCGCTCGGTATCGCCGCCTGCCTGCTGCACTGCATCTTCCACGGTTTCACGAAGGCGCTCGCCTTCTGCATGGCCGGTAACATCCAGCACATCTACCACACCCGCGACCTGAACAAGATCAAGGGCGTCGTCGAGATCGCTCCCGTCACGGCAGCGCTCACCATCATCGCCCTGCTCGCGCTCGCCGCCTTCCCGCCGTTCGCCCTGTTCATCTCCGAGTTCCTCACCTTCGTGGCCGGCGTCCAGTCCGGTCCCATCTGGGTGGTCGTGCTCGTGGCCATTGGCCTCACCGGCGTGTACTTTGCCCTTACCGGCATCGCGCTCAAGTCCATCTTCGGCAAGGCGCCCGAGGGCATGAAGCGCCACGAGGTGCCCGCCCTCATGATCATCCCCGAGATCGCCCTCGCGATCGTGGTCATGTGGTTCGGAATCGCCACCCCGGTCGCTATCACGAGCGGCGTCGAGGATGCAACGTCCGTCGTTTTGAACCAGAGCGTCGAAGAGCTCCACGAGGCTCCTCTCTACCGCATGGTGTTCAGTTCCCAGACCAAGACAAGCGAGGTGAATTAGCACCATGGCAGAACCTGAAAAGAAGGACTACGCTCGTCGCTGCGAAAGCCACGTCGAGGCCCTGCGCGCCGCAGTGCCGGGCGCTATCGAGAAGGTTGAGTGGCAGTGCGAGGACCAGCTGACGATTACCGTCAAGCAGGACAAGCTGCCCGAGGCCGTCCACTACCTGTACTACGAGCGCTACGGCTGGATTCCCGTGATCATCGGCAACGATGAGCGCAGCCTGTGCGGCCGTTACGCCGTGTACTACGTCATCTCCATGGAGGGGGAGGACCCCGGCTGGGTGACCGTGCGCACTGAGGTCGATCCCGCCAAGATGACGTTCCCGTCCGTGACGCCGTTCGTCCCCGCCTGTGTGTGGGGCGAGCGCGAGCTGCGCGATATGTTCGGCCTGATCCCCGAGGGTCTGCCCGATCGTCGCCGCCTGGTGCTGCCCGACGATTGGCCCAGCGGCCTGTACCCGCTGCGCAAGGACTCCATGGACTACCGCTTCCGTCCCGCTCCCGCGAGCGACATGGAAAACTACGAGTTCTTGGCCGACACCAAGGGCAAGGAGACCACGCTCGTCCCCATGGGCCCGCTGCACATTACCTCCGACGAGCCCGGCCACTTCCGTCTGTTCGTCGAGGGCGAGACGATCGTCGACGCCGACTACCGTCTGTTCTACGTGCACCGCGGCATGGAGAAGGTCGCCGAGACGCGCCTGAACTATGACGCCGTGACGTTCCTCGCCGACCGCATCTGCGGCATCTGCGGCTGCGCCCACTCGGTGGCCTATGCCGAGGCCGTCGAGCGCGCCCAGGGCATTCATGTCCCGCCGCGCGCCCAGTACATCCGTGCCATCATGCTCGAGGTCGAGCGTCTGCACTCGCATCTGCTCAACATTGGCCTGGCATCGCACTACACGGGCTTCGACTCCGGCTTCCAGCAGTTCTTCCGCGTCCGCGAGAAGTCCATGGACCTGGCCGAGAAGCTTTCCGGTCACCGCAAGACCTACGGCCTCAACGTGATCGGCGGCGTGCGTCGCGACATTTTGGCCGAGCAGAAGCTCTCCACGCTCACGACCATCCACCAGCTGCGCTCCGAGGTTCAGGAACTCGTCGACATGCTGCTCTCCACGCCCAACTTTATTGAGCGTACGAGTGGCATCGGCATTCTGGACCGCAAGATCGCACGCGACTTCTCGCCGGTCGGCCCGCTCATGCGTGGCTCGGGCTATGCCCGCGACGTGCGCTTTGACCATCCCTTCGACGGCTACGCCGATCCGGATGTCCAGAAGATGCACGCCGCTACGGCTGACACCTGCGATGCCTTCGGCCGCACCGCCGTCCGCATCCAGGAGGTCTACGATTCGATCGACATGATCGAGACCATGCTCGAGAACTGCCCGTCGGGCCCCATCCTCACCACGGATTGGGAGTACACCCCGCACAAGTACGCCATCGGTGCCACCGAGGCGCCGCGCGGCGAGGATGTGCACTGGGCGATGCTCGGCAACAACCAGAAGTGCTATCGCTGGCGCGCCAAGGCCGCTACGTACAGCAACTGGCCGGTCCTGCGCTATATGTTCCGCGGCAACACCGTGGGCGACGCGGCACTGATCGTCGGTTCGCTCGACCCGTGCTATTCTTGCACCGACCGCGTGACGGTGACCGATGTCGCCGCCAAGCGCGATCACGTGCTCGACAAGGAGCAGTTCGAGAACGTCTGGCGCGACAAGTCGCCGCTTGCGGGCGAGGGCACCATGGCCGCCCCGCTCGATGAGGAGGCGCTCTAATATGCTGAAGCTTTGGAAGGTTAACGCCAAGGCCGGCGACGCGACGGTCAAGTACCCGTTTGCGCCGTTCCCCACCAACAAGGACATGCGCGGCAAGCCCGAGCACAATGCCGAGCTCTGCATCGCCTGCGGAGCCTGCGGCGTGGCGTGCCCGGCCGATGCCATTCGCATGGACACCGACCTTTCGGCCGATACCATCACCTGGTCGATCGACTACGGTCGCTGCATCTTTTGCGGCCGCTGTGAGGAAGCCTGCCCCATGGAGGCCATCAAGCTCACCGAGGAGTTTGAGCTGGCTGTCATGAGCAAGGACGACCTCACCAGCAAGAGTGTCTATACGCTCGAGCACTGCTCGCGTTGCGGCAAGCCGTTTGCCCCGCACAAGGAGATCGACTACGCCAAGCGCCTGCTGCAAAAGACCGGCGGCATGGAGGCCATCCAGGCTGCCCGTACTGTCGGTATGTGCCAGGAGTGCAAGCGCGAGCTCGACGCCCTGCGCGCCGCCTCGGCTGTCAAGACCGGCAACGCTGCCGGCATGGCTGCCAACGAGACGCTTGCGTCTGGTGAGCCCCAGGGCCCCGGCATGGAGTATCTGGGCGGCCACGGCGTGAACCCGGAGTATATCGACCGCGAGCTCAACCCCGATGCGCCCGAGATTCCTGCCGGTCCTGCGCCGGTCGAGGGCATCATCATGGATTTTGATACGAAGGAGGAGTAACCATGGCCGAACCCACGCTTTTGCCCGAGCGGCTTCAGTACCGCCCGACCAAGATCGAGCTCGACGAGAGCATCGAGAAGGCCAAGGCGACCCTTCTTAAGAAGATCAAGCGCTCGGTGTACGTCTACCGTGTTGACTGCGGCGGCTGCAACGGCTGCGAGATCGAGATCTTCGGTTCCATTACGCCCGTCTTCGACGTCGAGCGCTTTGGCATCAAGGTCGTGCCCTCGCCCCGTCACGCCGATGTGCTGCTGTACACCGGTGCCGTGACGCGTGCCATGCGCATGCCGGCCCTGCGCGCCTTTGAGGCCGCACCCGATCCCAAGATCGTGGTGTCCTATGGCGCGTGCGGCTGCACCGGCGGCATCTTCTACGACAACTACTGCGTCTGGGGTGGCACGGATAAGATTCTGCCGGTCGATGTCTATATCCCCGGCTGCCCGCCCAGCCCCGCGCAGACCGTCTACGGCTTTGCCATGGCACTTGGCCTGCTGGACCAAAAGCTCCATGCCGAGACCACGGTGGAGGCCGCCGGCGAGCAGGCCGATATCCTGCACCCCGGCGTGCCGTACAAGCTGCGCGTTGCCATCGAACGCGAAGCTCGCGCCATGAGCGGCTACCGTTACGGCCGCGACCTGGCCAATGAGTTTATGGATACGCTCGAGGGCGCGCCCAAGGGCGATATTCGCGGTGCCATGGCGCTGCTCATCGATAAGCAGGACGATCCGCGCCGCGTTGAGGTCTACTCGGCGCTGCAGGATCTGGTGCTGGCCGGAGGTCGCTAGATGGAGCTCACGGACCGCTCTGGTTACTTTGCGGGCCCCGGCATGCTCGGTGGCTCTTTTGGCGATGCCTCGCGCGCAAGCGACGAGGCCGCCGAGGGCGTCGCCGATCCCTGCCTGGGCCACGCGCCCGACCAGGTGGTCTTCTATGAGCTCACGCGTAAGTTTGTGGAGACCGAGGAAGACGTTCCCCAGGAGGCCTGCGACGTGCTGTACTACACGCTCGCCGTGGGCCACCACACCGGCGTGCTCGATTGCTTTGAGCCGCGTCTGTCGGTGCCGTTGAACGTGTTCTATTCGCTCGTCGACGCGCTGCCTGAGGGGGAGGCCAAAACCAAGTTTGAGGCCATCCGCTCCTTTGGCGAGTGCCAGCTCGACAAGGCGGCGGTGCCGTCGCTGCTCGAGGCCTGCGATGCGCTGCTCGACGAGCGCGGTTTTCGCGGCTCGGCCAAGGCCGGCATCTCGGTGTTCGATGACGACTTTGGCCTGCATGCCCAGCAGGTCGCGTTTCTGATGAAGTTTCGCGATCTGGTGGAACGCGTGCGCGATGTCTCGGGCGTGTATCTGACGGGGAGGCTGCAGTAATGGGTCGCGTTGTGGATGGTCGTGTGAACGGCGCCCCGTTTGCGGGTATCGTGCTCACGGCAGGAAGCGTGCTGCGTGCCGACGATGCCGCCGGCCCCGTGCTCTCCAAAAAGATGGAGGACGCGCCGCTTGCCGGCTGGTACACCATCGATGGTGGTCAGACGCCCGAGGATGACATCATCGAGGTCAAGCGCGAGCGTCCGCCGCGTCTGGTCTTGGTCGATGCCGCCGATATGGCGCTGCCCGTCGGGTCCATCCGTTTGCTCGACAAGCGCGATGTGGCCCGTAAGCCGATGTTCACCACGCATTCGCTTCCTTTGTCGATTCTGATCGAAGAGATTGAGCAATCGTGCGAAGATATCGTCTTCATTGGGATTCAGCCGGGCGATACGGAGTTCTATAACCCCATGTCCCCGGAGGTCTTTGAGGCCGTCGACGCCGTGTACGACGCCGTGGCCGCCAACGACTTTTCCCACTTTGTCCGCTTGGGGCAAGAGCAGTAGGAGCACTTGTTCCATTTTGTTAGGAAAGAAGTGATTGACATGGCAGATTCCAAGGTGGAGTATCCCGCTCCCGATTGCCTGGCGCCCGCCGCGATCGAGGCCAAGACCGAGGCCGCCGGCGTGACCAAGGCTAACCTGCCGGTCGTTAAGGCCTTTCTGTTGGCAATGTTCGCCGGCGCGTTCATCGCCTTCGGCGGCCTGTTCTTTACCGTGTTCTTGAGCGATAGCACGCTGGGCTGGGGCGCTCAGCGCGTCGTGGGCGGCCTGTGTTTTTGCCTGGGCTTGGTGCTGGTGCTAGTGTGCGGTGCCGAGTTGTTCACCGGCAACTCGCTTATGGTCTGCGCGCTCAAGAGCAAAAAGATCACCCTGGTCCAGATGCTCAAGGCTTGGGTTGTCGTATGGGTCGGTAACTTTGTCGGTGCTCTGTTCATCGTCTTTTTGGTGTACATGGCCGGCATTTACAAGCTCAACGGCGAGGCGGTCGCCAATTCCATGGTGAGCGTCGCCGCCGGCAAGGTGACGGTCGACTGGGTGACGATCTTCTTCCGCGGCATCCTGTGCAACATCTTTGTGTGCCTGGCCGTGTGGATCGGTACCGCCGGCAAGACCGTGGTCGATAAGGTCGTGGGCATTTTGCTGCCCATCGCCGCCTTTGTGGCCTGCGGTTTTGAGCACTGCGTCGCCAACATGTACTTTTTGCCCATGGGCGCCGTGATGCACGCGTGCGGCTATGGCGCCGACGTCGCCGGCGCCGATGCGCTCAACGCCGCGGGCATTGCGTTTAACCTGTCCGCCGCCACGCTGGGCAACATCGTGGGCGGCGCGGTTCTGGTCGCGCTCGGCTACTGGTTTATCTACGCCAAGAAGTCCGAGGCGTAATAAGCCGGAATGACGTACGGGCCTCCCGAGGGTGTTTGCCTTTTGGGAGGCTCTTCGTGTCTTGCTGCGGTGGATGCTGCGGGCTATGCGTCGCGGCAGCTGGTGGCAGAGCTGTGGTGCGGTGGGGTTTGAACCCCTGAGCTGGAAGGAATAATCGAGATGGCATCGAGAGCTATGCATGACGGTCGCTCCGTGGTGACGACATGCGGGGGATGCTATGCCGATTGCGCCTTTGCGGCCCATGTTGAGGGTGGGCGTGTGGTGGCCGAGTTGCCGGTTGTGGGGCATCCGTGCGCGGCGCGTGCCCTGTGCGCCCGCGGACGCCATCGCCTGGCAATGCCGTTTGACGAGCGCGACCGCATCGTGCACCCCATGCGTCGCCGCCAGGATGGCTCGGGGTTCGATGCGATTTCCTGGGACGAGGCGTTTGCGCAGATCGCTGCGCGCCTTGGGGGGATTGTTGACGGGCATGGTCCGCGCGCGCTGGGCATGACGCTCGGCGTGCCCTCGTTCGACCGCTACTGGGCGTGTCGTTTTATGCATGTGCTGGGCTCGCCCAACGTATACGGTGCAGACGGTGCCTGCGAGGTAAGCCGACTTACCGGTTGGGAGCACAGCCTGGGCTATAGTCCCGCCTCCGACCTGGCGCATACCGATTGCATCATGTACCTAGGGCGTTCACTGGTGGATTCGTCGACGACGGGGGCCGTTGATGCGCTCAACGATGCGCGCCGGCGTGGGGCGAAGATCATCGTGGTCGACCCGCGGCGCAGTGGCTCTGCGGCGCTTGCCGACCGCTGGTTGCGCGTGCGCCCGGGCTGCGACTTGGCGCTGCTGTTGGGTATTGTCCACGTGTTGATTGCCGAGGACCTGTACGATCACGAGTTCGTGACCCGCTATACCACGGGTTTTGACGAGCTGGCGCAGACTGCTGCTGTTTGGACGCCCGAGTGGGCTGAGTCGATGTGCGATGTGCCGGCGGACGATATCCGAGCGACTGCGCGTGATTTGGCTGCCGCGGCGCCTGCCGCTGTGGTGGATGCGGGCTTTCATGGTGGCATCGGTATCGCGTATGCGAACAGTACCCAGACCGCGCGTGCTATCTGCTTGGTCGATGTGCTGCTGGGCTGTATTGGACATGCGGGTGGAGCGCTCAATCCACCCACACCGCTTGTGTTGGGCGACCTCGATCCCGCACGCTTTGCGACGCCGCCGGTGCCGCGCGGGTCCAAGCTGGGGTCCGAGCGCTATCCGCTGGTCGATCCGGTGCGCGGCCTGTGCACGACTATCGGTCAGTCGATTCTTGCCGGCGATTTGCGTGGGCTCATCGTCTATGCCAGTAACCCCGGTGCGGGCTATGGCAATGCACAGGCTTGGTTGAGTATTTTGCAGCAGCTCGACTTGCTCGTGACGATTGATATTCGCTGGTCCGAGACGGCGTGTGCTTCTGATTTCGTGCTGCCCGACGTGACGTATCTGGAGGCCGACCGCGGTGTGGGCACAGTCGTGGGCGCCAATGATTCGCGCGTGTTCTACCGCAATGCCGTGCTGCCCGTGCTACATGACGACACGCGTCCCGGTCGGGAGATCTTTGCCGGTCTGGCGCAGGCGTGTGGCGTGGGCGAATACTTCCAGTTTACGTCTGACGATCTGGCGGCTGCCCAGGTGGCACCGTTTGGGATCAATCTGGACGAGCTCAAGGAGCGCGGCTGGGCCGATACGGGCATGACGCTGCCGACGCGCACGGGTGAGCCGGTGATTCCGCTTGCCGGCGGCAAGATTACGCTGGCAAGCGACATATGGGAGCGAGCCGGCATGGGTCGTGTGCCCAACTGGATCGCTCCCATGGTGGAGCCCGGCCCGGGGATGTTTCGTCTCATTAGCGGCAACCGTCCCTTTGAGTCGCATACTTCGCGCAGGCTCGCTGCCCAAGGTGCCGCCGAGGCTGGGTCGGACCTGGATGCCGTGCAGATGAATGCCGATGCTGCTGCGCACATGGGTATCGCCGACGGCGAGATCGTCGAACTCGTGAGCGATATGGGCCGCGACCGCGTGCGTGTGGAGACGACGCCGTATCTGCATCCGGCGTGCATCTTCACCTCGGCCGCCCCCGGCGGGCGTTCGTTTGACGCCGATGCCGGTGGCGCTCAAGGCTTGGGCGTGGGCCCGCTCGACCATACGCCGTTGCGTTGGGACCCGTTGACGGGTGCCGCGCTCACCCAGGAAAACGCCGTTCGCGTGGAAAAGATCGCGGCGCGCGGGGATAATGACGAGTAATTGACTCAGCTGATGCATTCGACTGGTCCACGTTTCTTTTGAAAGGCCGCACATGAGCGATAGCCAGAACATGTCCGATGAGGTGCGCGCCCGCCTGCGCGCCATTCCTTCCGTCAACGAGCTGCTTGCCGAGTGGCCGGTGGTGAAGGCTGCGGGGGAGACCTGCGACGCGGTGGTGCATGCCGCCGTGACGGCTGAGCTCGACGAGGAGCGCGCCGCGATTCGTGCCGGTGCCGCCCCGCGCTCTAAGCGCGACCTGGCCTCGGCCATCGAGTGGCGTGCGCATCGCTCCGCACTGCCGAGCCTGCGCCCCGCCGTCAACGCCACGGGTGTCGTTATCCATACCAATCTGGGTCGCGCCCCGCTCGCGGAATCGGCCGTCAAGGCCGTGGCCGAGGTTGCGCGCGGGTATAGCACGCTCGAGTACAGCGTCGACACCTGTTCGCGCGGGTCGCGCAAGGAGCATGCCGCGCAGCTGATCCGCTCACTCACCGGTGCCGAGGACGCGCTGGTCGTCAACAACAACGCCGCCGCGGTGCTGCTGGTGCTGGCGACCCATGCCGCGGGCAAAGAGGTTATCGTCAGCCGCGGCGAGCTTGTCGAGATTGGCGGCAGCTTCCGCATCCCCGACGTCATGGCGGCTTCGGGCGCCAAACTCGTCGAGGTCGGTGCCACCAACCGCACGCATCTGGGCGACTATGAGCGCGCCATCACGCCCGAAACGGCCATGATCCTGAAGGTTCATCCTTCCAACTATCGCATCGAGGGTTTTCACGAGGAAGTGAGCTCAAGGGAGCTCGCCGCACTGGCCCATAAGCATGGCCTGCTGTTCTATGAAGACCAGGGGTCGGGCGCGCTGTTGCCTGACGACATCCTGGCGCTCGGCGGCGAAGAAACCACGCCGGCTTCGGTTTCGGCAGGGCTCGATCTGGTGTCGTGCTCGGGCGATAAATTGCTCGGTGCCGCACAGGCGGGCATTATCATGGGCCGTCGCGATCTGGTCCAGGCTTGCGGCGCACATCCGCTCATGCGCGCTCTGCGTCCGGGCAAGTTGGCGCTTACGGCGCTCGAGGCCACGCTGCGAATCTACATGGACGGCGCCGATGTTGCCCATCGCGATATTCCGGTGCTCAGCATGCTCACGCTTCCGCAGGCTCATCTGGAGCGACGTGCCCGCAAGCTGCGCGATCGCATGGTCGCCGGGCTCGATAAGGCCGGGTGCCCGTGCGCCGTTGAGTTGGAGATTGTCGAAGAATCGTCGACCCCCGGTGGCGGCTCGCTGCCTACCGTGGAGCTGCCCACGATGTGCGTGGCCGTGCGTCTTGTTGACGAGCGCCTGACGGTCGACGCGCTCAAGCGCTCGCTTGTCCAGGACTTCGACACGCCGGTCGTCACGCGAACCTCGCACGATCGCATTTTGTTTGATGTGCGCACGCTCGTGGGCGACCGCGATATCGAGACAGCGGCATCGACGCTTGCCGCATGCGTTGAGAAGGCGATTGCTCGATGAGTGAGGTTCAGGCGCTGGTGGAGTGTCCCGTTATCGTTGGCACGGCGGGCCACGTTGACCACGGTAAGTCGGCGCTGATCGAGGCGCTGACCGGCAAGAATCCCGATCGTCTGGAGGTCGAGCGTCGTCGCGGCATGACGGTGGAGCTTGGCTTTGGCGAGCTGGCGCTGCCGAGTGGCAAGATCGTGGGCCTGGTCGACGTGCCGGGCCACGCGCATTACCTGCGCGCCATGGTGCAGGGTGCCACGGGCATCGACGTTGCCGTGCTGGTGGTCTCTGCCGTTGAGGGTGTAATGCCGCAGACGCGCGAGCACGTGCACGTGCTGGAGCTGCTGGGCGTCACGCATATGGTGGTGGCGCTGACGATGTGTGACCTGGCCGATGCCGAGATGACCGAGCTTGCCGAGCTCGACGTCGATGACTTTTTGTCGGGTACCGTGTTTGCGGACGCGCCGATCGTGCCTGTGTCGTCCAAGACCGGCGCGGGGATCGATGATCTGCTGGCTGCGCTCGACGAGCAGGTTGCCGCTTGCTGGGATTCCTGCCGTGCCCGTGCCGAGCGCACCGATGCCGCGCCGCGTCTGCCCATCGACCGCTGCTTTACGATCAAGGGCGCCGGCACCGTCGTGACGGGAACGCTGCACGATGCTCCGGTTGCGGTGGGCGATGAGTTCGTCGCGCTGCCGTCGCGCGCGACCTGCCGTGTACGCGGGATTCAAGTGCATGGCGACACGCAGCGGGCGCTGCCCGGTCAGCGTGTGGCGCTCAACCTGGTGGGCGATGGCGTCGCCGCACTTGACCGCGGTGAGATGCTCGGCGTGGCGGGCCGCTTTGGCCAGACGATGCGCTTTATGATGACGTTTACGTATTTGGGTCGCGAGGGAGCCAAGCCGCGTGTGCTCGAGTCGGGTGCGCGTGTGCACGTGATGGCGGGTACGGCTGAGGTTGTCGGTCGCATCATGTTCATGGAGGGCGAGGCCCCCATGGCGGTGGGCGAGACCCGTATCGTTCAGGTGCGCTTGGAAAACTCGCTGCCGCTACGTGCCGGGGACTATGCCGTGGTGCTGTCCTATTCGCCCGTGATGCTTATTGGCGGCGGGCGCGTGCTGCTTTCGCACTGCCGTCGCTCGCGCGAGCTTGCTGAGGGGGAGCGTGCGCTGTATGCGGCGCTCGAGTCCGGCGATATCGCGGGCGGTGTGGGCGCTTGGCTGGCGCTGCAGACGCTGCCGGTTACGGCGATTGATGTTGCCGAGGCTTTGGATCTTGGCGTCGGCGAGGTCGATGCCGCACTGCGCGTGTTGTTGGCGCAGGGCTCCGTTCGCAAGCTTGCCGCGGGTGAAGCGGACCTCCTGGCGGACGCCGTGGTGCTCGACGCCGCGATGGATGCACTGGCGGCGACCTTGTCGGCCATGCACGCGGCGGCTCCCAAGGAGACAGGCTTTACGCCCGGCGCCGTTGCCCATGCTGCGTGGCCTGCCGCTGATGAAGGCGTTGCCGCGGCTCTGATTGCCGAGGGCTGCTCGCGTGGCGTGTGCGCCGCCGAGGGCGCCGAGGTGTTCGATCCGCATTCGGCCGCCGCGGCGACACGCGTGGTGCGAGAGGCTTGCGAGCGGATCGTCGCGCTGCTTGACGAGGCCGGACTCGATGCACCGACGTTGCCCGAGGTGGGCGAGCAGTTGCAGCTCGATCGCGACACCATGACGCGCGCCCTGCGCGAGCTTTCGCTCAACCGCTCGATCGTTAAGGTCGAGCGCGACGTTGCCCTGTCCGCTGCCGCCGAGGCCCATGCGCGTGAGCTCGTCGCCGCCGCTATCGAGGCAGCCGGTGGCGCTGCCACCACGAGTGTGCTGCGCGAGGCGCTGGGCGTGTCGCGCAAACGTGCCATCAGCATCTTGGAGCACCTGGACGCCGTTCGCTTTACGGTGCTCGACAAGGAGGCCGGCGGCCTGAGGTCCCTACGCTAGCTAGCCCGCTCGGTTTGGTAAAATACCGCCGCACTTGGGAACGGATGGGCTCCGGTGGGCTCCGCGGTCCTCAAAACCGTTGCGAGGCGTGCAAAACGTCTTGGATGTGTTCGATTCACATACGTTCCCGCCATATGCTACCAGCGCTTTTGTGCTCGCGGTCTTGCTGCGTGCCGCAAAGGCGCTGTTTTGTTTTTGCACGAGCTTTTCGTAGCGCCGCTATTTCGGCGGCTGTATTTAGCTTCGTGCACTGGGTTTCGAGCATGCCGATGGAGGTGTTTTGCCGTATGACTACCGTAAGACGTGCCGATCTTTCTTGTGTCGTCCAGGCGGGCGGGCTGTCCTCGCGCATGGGCTGCGATAAGGCGCGCATGGCGTTTTGCGGCGAGCCGCTCATCGAGCGCGTGCTGGGTCGGCTGGCGCCAGTTGCCGGCGAGTTAGTCGTGACGACGTCGCGTCCCAGCGAGCTTGCCTATCTTGAGGAGCACGCGTTTGGCGGCCTGGTGCCGCATGTGGTGGCGGACCTTGAAGGGCCGGCGGGCGCCATGTGCGGCATCGCGAGTTCGTTGGCCGCGGCCCGATTGCCGCTCGTGGCGATCGTCGCCTGCGATATGCCGTTTGTCTCGCCGGAACTCATCGGCGCGCTTGCCGATTGTGTTGAGGCCGAGGCGTTCGACGTGTGCGTGCCGCGCGAGGAGCGGGGGATTGAGCCACTTTGCGCCGTCTGGCGCCGCGACGCGTGTGCGCCGGTTGCCCATGAGCTGCTCGCCTGCGACCGCCAGCGCATTCGCTGCCTGATCAATCGCGTTCAGGCCGGTTATATGGATGAGCCGCAGATCGTTAAGGCCGCGGGCTCGACGCTCTGCTTCGAGAACGTCAATACGCCCGAGGAGTTTGCGGCGGCCGAGTTACTCGCCTAGACGATTGGAGTTGCCATGTCTCACGATATTTGCCCCGATACCGGGGAACCTTGCACTTGCGACGGGTCCGAACCCTGTACCTGCGGTTGCGGTGGCTGCGGACATACTGCGGAAGAGGAAGCGGCCGCCGCGGCGTATCGTGATGCACACCGCGAAGGCCCGTCCGGTGATGCTCTCGACCATGAACGTAAGATCATCGTGTCGTTTGACAGCACTTTCGATGTGATGGAATGCGAACAGCTGTGTCTTTCCGCCGGTGTGCCCGGGCGCATCATGCCGCTGCCCGGCTCCATCACCGCCGGCTGTGGGCTCTGCTGGGCCATGCCGTTCTCGGGCGATGCCCTCGCCGCCTTCCGCGCCGCCACTGAGGGCCGCGTAACCCCTGCCGACTACCACCATCTCGTCCTCTAGCCGTCAACACCACCACAAAGGTGCCTGTCCCCAATGTGGTGGCTTGGAACACGTGGACGAAACAGGTTTGAAACACGGGTTTTGCATGTCAGGCACTCAAAAACGCCTCTACCTGCATCGTAATCAAAACGAAACATCTGCTCGTCGGCTTATGCGAAACTTTGCTGCAACAGTGCGATATTATCCATACTCGATAAAGTTCGCGGCGCATAGGGTGCCGCGACCAACATTTTTCGTTTCCCATCATTGGAGGAAGCATGAGCTACACGCAGAAAGTTCTCGAAGAGCTCAAGGCCCGCTATCCCGAGCAGCCTGAGTTCATCCAGGCCGCGACCGAGATTCTCGGCACCATCCAGCCGGCGCTCGACGCCCACCCCGAGTACGAGGAGGCCGCCCTGCTGGAGCGCCTCGTCGAGCCCGAGCGCATCGTTATGTTCCGTGTCCCCTGGGTCGACGATCAGGGTAAGGTTCAGGTCAACCGTGGCTATCGTGTCGAGTTCAACTCTGCCATTGGACCCTACAAGGGCGGTCTGCGCTTTAACCCGACGGTCACCCTGGGCATGCTCAAGTTCCTGGGCCTGGAGCAGATCCTCAAGAACAGCCTGACCACCCTTCCCATGGGCGGCGGCAAGGGCGGCTCCGACTTTGACCCCAAGGGCAAGTCCAACAACGAGATCATGCACTTCTGCCAGTCCTTCATGACCGAGCTCTATCGCCACATTGGCCCCAACACCGACGTTCCCGCCGGCGACTTGGGCGTTGGCGGCCGCGAGGTTGCTTACCTGTTCGGTCAGTACAAGCGCCTGACCAACGAGTGGACCGGCGTCCTTACCGGCAAGGGCCTCTCCTTTGGCGGCTCGCTCGCCCGTACCGAGGCCACCGGCTACGGTCTGGTCTACTTTGTGGACGAGTACCTCAAGAGTCGCGGCGAGTCCTTCGAGGGCAAGAACGTCGTCGTTCACGGCTCCGGTAACGTCGCTATTTACGCGGTCCAGAAGGTCGCCCAGCTCGGCGGTAAAGTCCTGGCCTGCTCCGATACCCACGGCTGGGTCGAGGATCCCGACGGCATCGACTACACCGTGCTCGAGCATGTCTATAACAAGAAGCGCTCTGGCCACGACAAGGGCGTCACGCTCGCTATGTACGTCGACGAGAAGCCCAATGCCACGTGGCACGAGGGCGACGGCCGCGGCGTGTGGCAGCTGCCCTGCGTCATCGCGCTGCCCTGTGCTCGCGAGAACACGCTGCTGCTCGAGGACGCCCAGGCGCTCGTCGCCAACGGCTGCAAGGTGGTCGGCGAGGGCGCGAACATGCCCACGACCATCGAGGCCACGACCTACTTCCAGGAGAACGGCGTCGCCTTTATGCCCGGCAAGGCTGCCAACGCCGGCGGCGTGCTCGTGTCCGGCCTGGAGATGAGCCAGAACGCCGAGCACCTGTCCTGGACCTTCGAGGAGGTCGACGGCAAGCTCGAGCAGCTCATGCGCGGCATGTTCCACAACGTGGACGACACCGCCAAGGAGTACGGCGAGGAGGGCAACTTCGTCATGGGCGCCAACATCGCCGGCTTCCTGAAGGTTGCCGACGCCATGCTCGCCCAGGGCGTCTGCTAAATCTTCGCTCGATATAGCATGTGATAAGGCTCTCAACCATTCCGGCTGGGAGCCTTTTTCTATGGCGGTGAGGGTCGTGCGCTCTCGTTTGGTACACTTAGAGGTACTGGACAAGTGAAGAGATGGGGGAGAACGTGCTCAAGTTCGGTACCTACGTCCGTGTTGGAAACGCGGCCGAAGCCTATGAGCTCTTGCAGAAGAACCGCAACAACAAGATTGTGGGCGGCGGCATCTGGATGCGCCTGGGTTCGCGTCGTGTGGCGACGGCGATTGACCTTTCGGCCTGCGGACTCGATCAGATCGAGGAGACCGAGACCGAGTTTCGCATCGGTGCCATGTGCACCCTGCGCCAGCTCGAGCGCCATGCCGAGCTCAACGCGCTTGTCAACAATGTCTTCGAGTTCGCCGTCCACGATATCGTGGGCGTGCAGCTGCGCAATACCGCCACGGTGGGCGGCAGCATCTACGGTCGCTTTGGCTTCTCGGACGTTCTCTCTGCCTTCCTCGCGCTCGATTCCTATGTTGAGCTGACGCGAGCCGGCTGCGTGCCGCTCGCGGAGTTCGTGGACATGGGCTACGTGCGTGACGTGATCGAGCGCGTCGTAGTCGTCAAGCACGATTACCGTGCGAGTTACGAGGCCGTGCGCAAGGCCGCGACCGACTTCCCCTCGCTCAACGTCACCGCCGCCTGGTGGGACAACACCTGGCACGTCACCGTCGGCGCCCGCCCGCTGCGCGCGACCCTGCTGCAGGGCGAGGCATGCGGCCTCACCAACGAGCAGCCTTCCGAGGACGAGCTTCGCGCCCTTGCCGTATCCGTGCGTGCGCTGAGCTATGGCACCAACCTGTGGGGCTCGGCTGACTACCGCCGCCGCATCTCGGCCCCGCTGGCGATTCAGGCTGTGCGCCGCGCCGCCGGCATCGAGCTTTCGGCCGCGCTTGCCCACGAGCTCGAGGGCGTGCAGATTCCTAAGTTTGCCACGGACGAGTATTCCTGCCGCCGCGTGCCCGGCGTCGATTCTAGCGAGGTGCGCTAATGGCTGCCAAACTCATCGATCTTTCCTTTACGCTCAACGGCCGCAAGGTCAAGGTTCAGATTGCCCCCGACACCATGCTCTTTTCGCTTTTGCGTGAGCAGGGCTGCGCGTCGGTGCGCTGCGCCTGCGAGACCACCAACTGCGGTCTGTGCACGGTGTGGCTCGACGGCGACCCGGTGCTGAGCTGCTCGGTTCCCGCCGCCCGTGTAGAGGGCCACACCATCACCACGCTTGAGGGTCTTAAGGCCGAGTCCGAGGCACTGGCCCGTGCGATGGCTGCTGAAGGCGCCGAGCAGTGCGGTTTTTGCGCTCCCGGCCTCATTATGAACGTATTGGCGCTTGCCCGCGCTGCCAAGGAGGACCCGAGCCTCGTTGCCACGCGCGAGGAGCTGTCGCGCCAGCTGGCCGGCAACCTCTGTCGCTGCAGCGGCTACGAGAGCCAGCTGCGCGCCATCCTCCGCTTCCTTAACGAGTCCGGCGTGCAGGTGGGCTTCGAGATGCCCGAGCTGCCGGTCAATAACACCAGCTCTGACGGCGTCTCCTACAAGCAGATTACCCACAAGCAGCCCAAGAAGGACTCGAAGGCGCTGCTCGAGGGTCGTCCCGTCTACACGGGCGATATGGTGCCCGCCGGCGCTCTGATCGTCAAGCTAAAGCGCAGCCCGTACGCCCGCGCCAAGATCCGCTCCATCGACACGTCGCGCGCCCTGAAGGTGCCCGGCGTGGTGGGCGTTTACACCTATGAGGACGTGCCCAAGCGCCGCTTTACCATCGCCGGTCAGAGCTATCCGCAGCCGAGTCCCTACGACCGCTTGATCCTCGAGAACCTCGTCCGTTACCAAAACGAAGAGGTGGCGATCGTCGCCGCCGAGACCGAGGAGGCTGCCGACAAGGCACTCAAGCTCATCGAGGTCGACTACGAGGTGCTCGAGCCCCTGCTCGACTTTACCCAGGCACTCGATAACGACATCGTGGTCCACCCCGAGGGCGACGTGACCTTTATGTTCCCTCAGGGCGGCGACGTCCCGCGCAACTTGGTATGCAGCGGCACGAGCGACTTTGGCGATCTTGACGAGGCCTTCGCCCAGAGCGACATCGTCTTTGAGCGCACCTACACCAGCCAGGCCACGCAGACTGCGCCCATGGAGACCTTCCGTGCCTTCGCGACGACTGACGCATTCGGACGCATCTCGGTGACCACCTCTACGCAGGTGCCCTTCCACGTGCGCCGCATGGTCGCGCAGTCGCTCGACATTCCGCAGTCGCAGGTGCAGGTCATTAAGCCGCGCATCGGTGGCGGCTTTGGCTCCAAGCAGACGGGCTGCTGCGAGATCTTCGTGGCGTTCGTTACCCAGCAGACCGGCCGTCCGAGCTACTGCTGCTACACCCGCGAGGAGACCATCACCGCGGGCAACTCGCGCCACCAGATGCAGATGACCGTTAAGCTGGGTGCCATGAACGACGGCACCATCACGGCCATCGATCTGCACACGCTGTCCAACGCCGGCGCGTACGGCGAGCACGCTACCACGACGATCGGCCTCTCGGGCCACAAGAGCCTGCCGATTTACAACCATGTGAAGGCGAGCCGCTTTAGCTGGGACGCTGTCTACACCAATACCAACCGCGGCGGCGCGTATCGCGGCTACGGTGCCACCCAGGGCCAGTTTGCCGTGGAGAGCGCCGTCAACGAGCTCGCCGACATGCTGCACATGGACCCCGCCGACCTGCGCCTTAAGAACATCGTGCGCGAGGGCGAGATCATGCCGCAGTACTACAACGAGAAGCTCAACGCCTGCGCGCTTGACCGCTGCCTGCTGCGCGCGATGGACATGATCGGCTGGCGCGACAAGCCGCTGGCCATTGACCTGGGCGATCGCGTGCGCGCCCTGGGTTGCGCGCTCACCATGCAGGGCTCGGGCATCTCCAACGTTGACATCGCCGGCATCGACATGCGCCTGGAAGAGGACGGCTTCATTACGCTTTCGACCGGCGCCACCGATAACGGCATGGGTGTCGACACGATCCTGGCGCAGATTGCCGCCGAGGAGCTGGGCGTTGAAAGCTCGCTCATTGTGGTGCGCGGCGTGGATACCGACGTGTCGCCGTTCGACGCCGGCTCGTACGCGAGCTCCGGTACCTACGTGACGGGCCTGGCAGCCAAGAACGCCGCAAGCGAGCTGCGCGAGAAGATCTGCGCCAAGGCCGCCCAGATGTGGGACGTGGACGCCGTCGATGTGGTCTTTGATGGTCAGTACGTGCGCCTGTCCGACGAGCGTGCCGCGCGCGAGCAGAACCGCTACCTCACGCTGCGCGACTTTGCCAACCTGTGCGTCAAGAACATCGCGGGCGGCGACGCGCTCACCTCGCACGCCTCTGCCTGCCTGCCCGTCTCGCCTCCGCCGTTTATGGCCGGCATTGCCGAGGTCGAGGTCGACAAGGCTACCGGCAAGGTGACCGTGGTGGACTACGCGGCGGCTGTGGACTGCGGTACCGTGATCAACGAGGCGCTCGCGCGCGTCCAGGCTGAGGGCGGCATTGCCCAGGGTATCGGTCACGCGCTCTACGAGATCGTCGAGCACGACGACCGCGGTCGCCTGCGCACCGGCAACTTTATGAGCTACAAGCTGCCCACACGCCTGGATATCGGCAGCATTCGCGTGGCCTTTGAGCCGAGCTACGAGCCGACGGGTCCGTTTGGCGCCAAGTCGATCGGCGAGGTCGTCATCAACACGCCGCTCGCCGCCGTGGCCTCGGCCGTCGCACACGCCACCGGACATCAGGTTCGCTCGCTGCCGATCACGCCCGAGAAGGCCCTGCTGGGGGAGTAGCGGGTCGGCGAACAAGTCGTAATGGGCGGGGCGGGGCAACTCGCCCAGCCTTTCGCACTCGTGGTGAGGTCGTGAGCCTGTAAAAGGTGTGCGTGCGCTTGTCGTTCGTATCTGCTATCATTCCTAGTTTGTGCGCTCATGCGGGCGTGGCGGAATTGGTAGACGCGCCAGATTTAGGTTCTGGTGGGATTCCCGTGAAGGTTCGAGTCCTTTCGCCCGCACCAACGCATCTGCGTCGGCTTCGGCCGTCGCGACTCTTTGTTGCATAAAGGTACCAGCACCTCAGATAAGCTGGGCAGTATGAGGAGGAACGTGTTGAACATCACCGCTTCTGACGTCAAGGACGCCAAGCTCACCGCTACGGTCACCATCCCGGCCGCCGACGTCGACGCCGCGATCAAGAAGGCCTACAAGGACACCGCCAAGAAGTACCGCTTCCCGGGCTTCCGTGCCGGTAAGGCTCCCCGTCCGGTCATCGATTCCGCTCTTGGCGCCGAGGCTACCCTCGCTCAGGCCACCAACGACCTGATTGCCGCCAACGAGCCCGCCGTCCTCAACGAGCTGGACATCGTCCCCACCAAGAACGGTGACTACAAGGAGCTCGACCTCGCCAAGGATCACGAGGAGTACACCTACACCGTCGAGTTCTCCCTGCGTCCTGCTGCTGAGCTCTCCTCCTTCGACGCTGTCGAGATCGAGATGCCCCCTGCGGAGGTCACCGAGTCCGAGATCAACAACCAGGTCGAGATGCTCCTCAACTACCGTGCCACCTTCGAGGACGTCGAGGGTCGCGCCGTCGAGGCTGACGACTATGTGACCGTCGACCTCAAGGCCGTCGAGAACGCCGACAACTTTGCCGCCGAGGGCCGCATGCTCATCGCCGGTAGCGACAGCAACCCCAAGGAGTTCAACGAGGCCCTGATCGGCGCTAACGTTGACGATGTCAAGACCGTCACCTGGACCGACGAGGTCGAGGAGGGCGAGGAGGCCGAGACCCACACCGTCGAGGCCACCGTCAAGGGCATCAAGGTCCGCAACACCCCCGAGCTCACCGACGAGCTCGTCAAGTCTGACTTTGGCTTCGACAGCATCGACGCTATGCGCGACGCCATCAAGATCGAAATCGAGCAGGACAAGGCTTCCCGCCTCCCGGCCGAGAAGGAGAACCGTTGCGTTGCCGCTCTCGCCGAGCGTCTGCAGCTCGAGGAGATGGACGCCGACTACGAGCAGTCCGTCTTTGAGGAGCTTGGCCAGAACTTCCTGTCCAACCTCGCTGCCCGCGGCATGACCCTCGACACCTGGCTGCCGGCTTCCGGCCTGACCATGGAGCAGTTCGTCGGCGACCTGCACAAGCAGGCCAACGACGTTGCCCGCGAGTCCCTGGCGCTCGACGCCCTCGCCCGTGAGCTCAAGATCGAGGTCACCGAGGACGACGTCAACGCCGAGTTCGAGAAGGCTGGCGTCAAGGACGTCGAGGCTTCCAAGGCCGAGTTCATCGCCGATGGCCGTATGCCTGCTGTCCGCGAGTCCATCCGTCGCTCCAAGGCTGTCGACCACCTGGTTGAGAATGCCAAGGTGACCGAGGTCGACGAGACCGCCAAGGACGCCGAGTAATTCTCGCCACCTTGCCCGCGAGCGCATGCATGCGCCCGTGATGGGGTAAAGTTATACACCGGTTATCCGGTTGCTTCGTACGGTGCCAGCCAATGCATAGCATGCGGGCACCGTACGTTTATCTAGAACCACTATTGGTCCGTAAGAGAAATGGAGATGCGTATGATCGCTAAGTTCGATTCCGCCCTCGTGCCATACGTTATCGAGCAGACGCCGCGTGGCGAGCGCAGCTACGATATCTATTCGCGCCTGCTCAACGACCGCATCATCTTCTTGGGCGAGGAGATCAACTCCGTCAGCGCCAACCTGGTCGTTGCCCAGCTGCTGCATCTTGAGAGCCAGGATGCCGAGAAGGATATCTCGCTCTACATCAATTCGCCCGGCGGCGAGGTTTACTCCGGCCTGGCGATTCTGGACACCATGAACTTCATCAAGCCGCAGGTCTCCACCATCTGCGTCGGTATGGCCGCGTCCATGGCCGCCGTGCTGCTTTCGGCCGGCGCCAAGGGCAAGCGCTTCTGCCTGCCGCACTCCAAGGTCATGATTCACCAGCCCAGCGGCGGTGCCCAGGGTCAGCAGACCGAGATCGAGATCGTTGCCGAGGAGATCAAGAAGACTCGCCGCGAGCTCAACCAGATCCTGTCCGATGCCTCGGGCCAGCCCATCGAGAAGGTCCAGGCCGACACCGAGCGCGACAACTACCTCACGGCTGCCGAAGCCCTCGACTACGGTCTGATCGACCGCATTGTCACCTCGCGCGACCTCGCCGCGAAGGACGCCTAGGATGGCCGGTAACATGCAGGACAACTTCGACGAGAACGGCAACCCCATCCGCTGCTCCTTCTGCGGAAAAGAGCAGGGGCAGGTTCGTCGCCTTGTTAAGGGTCCGACCAACATCTTTATCTGCGACGAGTGCGTCGCCGCCTGCTCCGAGATCTTGGAGGAGTCGCTGGCTTCGGACTTTATGGACGCCGCTCGCAACGGCAAGCTGCCGGGCTTCCTCAACGACCACGGCCAGGCTGCCGGTCAGCCTGCTGTAGATCCCGAGGCCGAGGGTTTTGAGCTGGAGGACGACGCTCGTCAGGTCATCACGCACGTGCCGACGCCGCACGAGATCTATGACGAGCTTTCGGCCTATGTTATGGGCCAGGAGGACGCCAAGCGCGCCATGTCGGTTGCCGTGTACAACCACTATCGCCGCGTGATCGAGGGCGGCGCCGCGCTTTCGGCCTTCGACGAGGCTGGCGGCATGGGCGGCCAGCTCGACGACGATATGGACGAGGTGGAGCTCGCCAAGTCCAATATCCTGCTGCTCGGTCCCACCGGTACCGGTAAGACCCTGCTTGCCCAGACGCTCGCGCGCATCCTTGAGGTGCCGTTTGCCATCGCCGACGCCACCGCGCTTACCGAGGCAGGTTACGTGGGCGAGGATGTTGAGAACATCCTGCTCAAGCTCATCAACGCCGCCGATGGCGATATCGAGCGCGCGCAGGTTGGCATTATCTACGTGGACGAGATCGACAAGATCGCCCGTAAGGCCGAGAACCTCTCCATTACCCGTGATGTCTCGGGCGAGGGCGTTCAGCAGGCGCTGCTGAAGATTCTTGAGGGCACGGTGGCAAGCGTTCCGCCCACCGGCGGTCGCAAGCATCCCCAGCAGGAGTTGCTGCAGATCGATACGACCAACATCCTGTTCATCTGCGGTGGTGCCTTTGTGGGCCTGGACAAGATCATCGCCGACCGCGTGGGCAACAAGGGCGTGGGCTTTAACTCCGAGATCGCCGGCCCCACCTCGGTCGACGAGAACGACCTGCTGCGTCAGGTGCTCCCGCAGGATCTCAACGCCTTTGGTATGATCCCCGAGTTCGTGGGCCGTACGCCCGTCGTCACCCAGACGCAGGCGCTCGACGAGGACGACCTGGTGTCGATCCTGACGGAGCCCAAGAATGCCGTGGTGCGCCAGTACCGCAAGATGTTCCAGCTCGAGGACGTCGATCTTGAGTTTGAGGACGCGGCACTGCACGAGATTGCCCGCATGGCGCTCGCCCGCAAGACCGGCGCCCGCGGCCTGCGCTCCATCTGCGAGGACGTGCTGCAGCAGACGATGTTCGACCTCCCCAGCGAGGAGGGCGTCGCCAAGGTCGTCGTAACCGAAGCCTCCGTAAAGGGCGAAGAGCAGCCCCAGCGTATCTACGGTTAAATAGCTTGAATTCAGGCCTCGCGGCAACCACCGCGGGGCCTGCCTTTTAGGGACAGGTTTATCTTGGTCGGTTTTTATATGGGCAAATGTCGTTTCCCCTGATAAAACCTACCAAAATAAACCTGTCCCTTTTCGGTAGGTATGCCTGTGCTATTCTGTGAGATTGTCAAGTTAGTACCTTCAGACTGAAGTAATCGATACCTAAGGCGTGTCCGCCTGCTTGGTTTTCGTAGATTCCGCACGAGCCGAAGAGCACTAAATGTGCTCTTCGTGCGAGCCAGGACCTGACCGAGCGAAAACCAAGCAGGCGGACACGCCGGCGGGACAGGGAGAGATATATGGAAGAGATGCCCAAGAATTACGATCCGTCGACCAACGAGCCGGCGATCCTGCAGAAGTGGCTCGACGGCGGCTACTATAAGCGCCGCGAGGGCGTGGGCGACTGCACCGTCACCATTCCGCCTCCCAACGTGACCGGCAAGCTCCACATGGGCCACGCTACCGACGATTCCATCCAGGACGCCATCATCCGTATGGCTCGCATGCGCGGCAAGTCCACGCGCTGGGTGCTCGGCACCGACCACGCCGGTATCGCCACGCAGACCAAGGTCGATAAGAAGCTCAAGAGCGAGGGCATCAGCCGCCTGGAGATCGGTCGCGACAAGTTTGTCGACGCCTGCTGGGATTGGACCCACGAGTACGGCGGCATCATCGTCGAGCAGATCAAGCGCATGGGCTGCTCCGTCGACTTTGATAACGAGCGCTTTACCATGGACGAGGACTACGCACAGGCCGTGCGCAAGGTCTTCTGCGACTGGTACCACGACGGCCTAATCTACCGCGGCAAGCGCATCGTCAACTGGTGCCCCAACTGCACCACCGCCATCTCGGACGACGAGGCCGAGTACAAGGACGAGAAGGGCCACCTGTGGCACCTGCGCTACCCGCTGACCGAGCCGGTCAACGGTAAGGACTACATCGTCGTCGCCACCACGCGTCCCGAGACCATGCTCGGCGATACGGGTGTCGCTGTCTCCCCGAAGGACCCCGAGAAGGCCGCCTTTGTGGGTAAGACCGTCAAGCTTCCCATCGTCGACCGCGAGATTCCTATCTTTGAGGATTGGCATGTCGACGCCAACTTTGGCTCCGGCTTCGTCAAGGTCACCCCGGCTCACGACCCCAACGATTACGCCATGGGTCAGGCCCACGACCTGCCGCAGATCAACATCTTCGACGAGCACGCGGTGGTCGTCGAGGGCTACGGCGAGTTCACCGGCATGACCCGCGAGGAGTGCCGCGAGGCCGTCATTAAGTGGTTTGAGGAGCATGACCTGCTCGATCACGTCGAGGACCACGACCACTCCGTCATGCACTGCTACCGTTGCGACGCCGCGCTTGAGCCGTGGCTGTCCGAGCAGTGGTTTGTGGCCGTCGATAAGCTCAAGGGGCCGGCGCTCGACGCCGTCAACTCCGGCAAGGTCACCTTCCATCCCGCGCGCTGGACGCAGACTTACACCACCTGGATGGAGAACCTCAAGGACTGGTGCATCAGCCGCCAGCTGTGGTGGGGCCACCGCATCCCCGTGTTCTACTGCGAGGACTGCGGCTGGGAGGACGCCCTTACCGAGGACACCGACGTGTGCCCCAAGTGCGGCGGCCATCACGTGCATCAGGACGAGAACGTGCTGGACACCTGGTTCAGCTCGCAGCTGTGGACCTTTGCCACGCAGGGCTGGCCGCAAAAGCCCGAGCTGCTCGAGGGTCATCATCCCACGACGGCGCTGGTCACCGCACGCGACATCATCGCGCTGTGGGTTGCCCGCATGGTCATGAGCTCGCTGTACTTCCTGGACGAGGTGCCGTTTAAGGACGTCGTCATCTACCCGACGATTCTTGCCAAGGACGGCAGCCGCATGTCCAAGTCCAAGGGCAACGGCGTTGACCCCATGGACCTCATTGGCATGTACGGTGCCGACGCCATGCGTTACAACCTGCTGACGCTGTGCACCAACAATCAGGACGTCAAGTTCGACGCGAACATCGACAAGAAGACCAAGAAGCTTATCGACAGCCCGCGTACCGACCAGGCCAAGAGCTTTGTGACCAAGATCTGGAACGCCAGCCGCTTCCTGCTCATGAACATGGAGGGCTACACGCCCGGCGAGCCCGTCGTTGAGACGCCGGCCGACGCCTGGATGTTCAGCCGCCTGGCCAAGGCCGTTAAGATGGTCACTGAGGGTATTGAGAACTACACCTTTGGTGATATGGCCCGCGGCGTGCAGCAGTTCTTCTGGAACGAGGTCTGCGACTGGTACGTCGAGGTCACCAAGGCCCGCCTGAAGGGCGAGGGTCGTCTGCAGGCGCAGCGCAACCTGATCTTTGTGCTCGATACCTCCATTCGCCTGATGCACCCGCTTATGCCGTTTGTCACCGAGGAGATCTGGGACAACATGCCGGCGAGCGTGCTCGACCTGGATGCCGAGGGCAACGTGGACCGCGCCGAGGCGCTCATGATCGCCAAGTGGCCCGAGCCCGCCGACTACGCCAAGTATGTTGACGAGGACGCCGAGCGCGCGTTTGAGCTGTGCCGCGCCGTCGTTTCCGCCGCCCGCGCCACGCGTTCGCGTTATCGCTTGAGCCCCAAGGCCGAGCTCGACGTGGTCGTGCGTGCCGGTGCCGAGGACGTCGAGAAGCTCGAGAGCCTGCGCTCGACCATCGAGCCGCTGGCCAACACCGCTTCGCTGGTCATGGGCACCGACGTTGAGAAGCCGGCCGCGAGCATCGCCGTGGTCGACAGCGGCGTCGAGGCCTTTGTGGTGCTCGAGGGCAAGGTTGACCTTTCGGCCGAGAAGGCGCGCCTGGAGAAGGAGATCGCCGCGGCCCAGAAGGAACTCGCCGGCTGCGAGAAGACGCTCGCCAACGAGGGCTTTGTGGCCAAGGCCGCGCCCGCGGTGGTCCAGAAGAAGAGGGACCGTGCAGCTGAGCTCAAGGAGATCCTGGCGGCGCTGACTGCTCAGGTTGCTGACTTCTCGTAAGGTTTACTCGGGGGCGCGTCCCGATGCTTTGCTCTCCGCTGCGAACAGTCCTGCGCAAGACGGACAGCACATTAAGTGCTGTCCTTTGCGTGCGGGACTTTGCTGCGAGCAAAGCATCGGGCCGCTCCTAGTGCGGTTACGTGGTTGTTTGCAACTGGTAGGTTAGGGTCACTGGGTTGTGGCCTTGATCTTGCTGCAAAGCGGTGTTTGGCTGATATTTTGAATGGGAGGGGTTCGTTGTTTATTACGGGCCTCTTTTTATGTTGAGGGGACTTTGGGTTATGGCTAAGCGTTCTGGGTCGTATGTCGTTCCTTTTTCGTTTGATTTGCTTTCGTTTGGTGAGGCTGTGGGACTTGCTGCTGATACGGGGCGGATTTCTGGGGATGCTGGGCCTCTGCTTGAGACGGTTGCCGATATGCTCGATGAGCTGGGGCGTCCGGATGAGTATTTCGACTGCATTCAGGTCGCCGGTACCAATGGCAAGACTTCGACCACGCGTTTTTCGGCTGCCATTCTTCGTGGTGAGGGGCTCAAGACTGCGCTGTATACGTCGCCGCAGCTGGTGCGTTATCCCGAGCGCATGGAGGTTGACGGCCACGTTGTGAGCGACGAGGCCTTTGCCCGTGGCGTTTCGGCAGCTGTCGAGGCGGGGCGTCGCGTGAATGCGCACCGTGTTGCGGCGGGGGAGCGCGCCTATACCATCACGCCGTTTGACTTGCTGACGGCTGCCGCACTTGTAGTGTTTGCAGAGGCTGCGGTGGATGTTGCCGTGCTCGAGGTTGGCATGGGCGGACGTTGGGACGCCACGAGCGCGACCGATCCCGTCGCCGTTGCCATTACGGGCATTGGGCTCGATCACACACGTATTTTGGGCGACACGCTCGAGGCCATTGCGGGTGAGAAGGCTGCGGTTATTAAGCCAGGGCGCCTGGTTGTTTTGGGCGAGGGCACGCATGAGGCGAGCGTTCAGCGCGTGATGGATGCCCGTTGTCGCGAGTGCGGCGTTGTGCCGCTCGTGGTGAGCCATGCTACGACCAAACTTCCGGCACACGTGGGCGACACGGTTGAGTTTAGCTGCACTACGCTGCGTGCCATCTATACGTCGCGCATGGTTAAGCCGGCGTATCAGCCGCAGAATGCTGCGTGCGCGATTATGCTGTGCGAGGGGTATCTGGGCCGCGAGCTCGATCATGACAAGCTCGATGCGTCGCTTATGGGCTGCCCCACGCCGGGTCGTTTTGATGTGCTGGGAACCGATCCGCTCAAGCTGATCGACGCCTGCCATAACCCCCAGAGCTGCGAGAACTTTGTGGGCGCACTGGACGAGATCGATCCGTGTGTAGAGAATCGCCCCACGCTGCTGTGCGCTGCGCTGGCCGACAAGGACGTGGCAGGCATCGTCGACGTACTGATCCCGGCCTTCCCGCGCGTGGTTGTGACCCAGACCGATTCCGATCGCGCCCTACCGGCAGAAGAGCTCGCCGCACTTGTGGACGCTGACAAGCTTGTTGGCGTGTACCCCAGCGTGTCCGAGGCCCTCGCGGCCATCGATGCCGCAGGTGAGCCCTTCGTAGCAGCCGGCACCATCACCCTAGCCGGCGAAGTAGCCGGTCTGCTTCGCTAACCCATCCCCTCATCAGTTGCGGTGAAATACGGACTGTTTTACAAGCCAGAAGCCTCAAACAGTCCGTATATCACCGCAACTCAAAAGCAGCCAATTTGGGACGGGGCTTTTGGCTGCCCTGTGCCCCGAGTTGACTCGCTTGCCACGAAATAGGCCTATCTACTACGTTTGACCGGTTACCCTCAACCACACGGAACATCGCGAAATTAAAACCGCAGGTAGACGGCTTGCGGATTTTGCGAAAAGTCGGTTCTGGTCGACCCATGCGGGTTAAACGTAGTAGATAGGCCGTTTATGTGGCGACATTCATGTGATGCGGCAAAGGGACAGCCCCTTTGCCGCATTGCCTAGTCTAGGCGGACTGGGTCGTGGGGGTAGGCGTTGAGAATCTCGACGCTGGACTCGGTGACCAGGGCCAGGTCCTCGATGCGGACGCCGGTGCGGCCGGGGAGGTAGATGCCCGGCTCGATGGAGAAGGTCATGCCCGGCTCGACAATCTGCTCGTTGACGAGCGAGACGTCGCCCGGCTCGTGGTCCTGCAGGCCGATCGAGTGACCCAGGCGATGTGTAAAGTACTGCCCATAGCCCGCATCCTCAATCACGTCGCGTGCGGCACGGTCCAGGTCGCACATGCGCGCGCCCGGTGTGATGAGAGCCTCGGCGGCCTCGTTGGCGCGGCGCACGATATCGTAGATGCGCGCCGTCTCTTCGTCCGGCTCGCCCCAAAAGAACGTGCGCGTCATGTCCGAGCAGTAGTTGCAGCGGCGTCCGCCAATGTCGAACAACACCGCGTCGCCACGCTTGAGCACGGTGTCGTCTGGTTCGTGGTGCGGGTCGCCGGCGTTAGCGCCAAAGCTCACGATGGGCGGAAAGCTAAAGCCCTCGCAGCCGTGCTTGCGATACAAGCCGAGCATCTGGTCGGCTATCTCGCGTTCCGTCACGCCTTCGTGGATGAGTTTGATCGCGTCGGCCATCACGGCGTCGTTAGCGGCCGAGGACGCGCGCATGAGCTCCTGCTCGGCTTCGTCCTTGTGGGTGCGTGCGGCGGTGACGGCAAAGTCGCCCAGGAAAAACTCGCTGGCGGCATGGCGCTCCAGAAGGGGCATCAAAAAGCCGGAGCGCATAACGGTATCGATGCCGAGCGGTTTGGTCGGATCGATCTCGCGAGCGATGGCGTCGGCCACGACGTCGGTATCGGTGTGGTAGGAAACGCGGGCATTGTCATACTCGGGCAGCTGATGCAGCGCGTTGACCAAGATCACGGGCTCGCTACCGCGTGCGAGCAGCACGCCGCAAAAACGCTCGAACATATCGGCATAAAAGCCGGTCAGGTAATAAATCGACCACGGATCGTTTACGAGCAGCTGCGCGCCGGGGTACTGAGCCTCGAGTGCATCGAGCACGCGCGCCACACGCTGATCATCGATATGTGCCATAAAATATCCTTTCGTTAGGTTGCCATCATGGTACCCCCAATGCCAGAGTAGTCAATTTGGGACGGGGCTATTTTGGCTGCGTCAAACATGCGGAATGATTTTTCTGGGACGGGGATTAAATAATCATTCGGCACCCAATGATTATTTAATCCCCGTCCCAGAAAAATCATTTGAGCAAACGTTCGGGTAAAAGTAGCCATAAGAGGCCCGCCCCAAATGGGCTGCTAGCAAAAGTATGGCGGATTACGGGGCTGGACCTGTATTACTTGACCATGGGAAAAATTGCGAAGTTAAAAACGCAGGTAGACGGCTTATCAAAAATCGAAAATTGCCGGTATGGATGGGGGTTTCCGAATCAGCCCCGTAATCCGGCATAGTTTAGAAATGGCACTAAAGTAGGCACAAGCTAAATACCGATTCCAAGGATAGTTGCGGTGGAATAGTTCCTGGATGCCGGGGTTTTAGCGGAAATCAGGAACTATTTCACCGCAATTGAAGAGGGCTGGGTGGATGGCGGGGCAGCAAAAAGAGCCCCGTCCCAAATGAGCTACTTAGGCTGGGTCGATGTCCATGCTGGCAATGAGGTCGATGCCCGTGTTGAGGAGGTTGGGGAGCACGACGTCGCCCATGCGGATGGGGGCCTCGACGACTAGGCCTCGGATGAGGTCCATGGCCTGGGCGTGGAGTTCGAGCGGGATGGCTTCGGCCGTGCGCACGGGCAGCAGCGCCTCGTCGCCGCCGGATACGGACACGGTGGTGGTAAGCACGCGCATGGGGCAGGTGAGCTCCTGGTGCGCGAATTTATCACCGCGCGGGCAGCTGTTGCCGGTCACGGAGCGAACCTCTGCCACGGCGCCGTCTGCGCCGCGCTCGACCTCCACGGTCAGGAGGCATTCGGATGGGCAGGTGGTGCAGTTGAACTGCAATGTCTCGGTCACATTCGTGCTCATGGCCTTACGCCTCCTCAACGGGGTCGACGGACAGGACAATCTCGCTAGCACCTAGGTCGAGTGCGCGTTGAATCACCTTTGCCGGCAGCGGGAGGCTTTCCATGACGCTCGGCTTAAATGCGCGGACCTTGCTGGCGAACAGTTCCTCGTCGCCTGCCAGAATACGCATGCGGGCGGCGTCGACCGGTCGGCGTACGCGGAAGTTGAGCTTGGTGAGTGCCACAGCCGTAATGCGTCCCGGCAGCGCGTAGCCCGCGATGCCGGCAGGGGAGACCGTGAGCTCGCAGCCAGTGCTCGCAGCGCACGCCTCGGCGCCGCCCAACGCCCACGCCGCTGCAGCCGCACCGGCGCGCTCGGACTCGGTCGTCACATTGTCGGCCAGGTCGTGCACGTGCAGCACGTTGCCGCAGGCAAAGATGCCCGGCACGCCCGTCTGCAGGCTCTGGTCCACCACGGCGCCGCGCGTGCGCGGGTCAAGCTCAACGCCCGCGCCCACCGAAAGCTCGTTCTCGGGAATCAGGCCCACCGAAAGCAGCAGCGTGTCGCACGGAACGATGCGCTCGGTCCTCGGAATGGGTGCCAGGTGCTCGTCGACCTGGCTTACCTCGACGGCCTCCACGCGGTCGTGCCCGATCACGCGTGTGACGGTGGTTGACAGATACAGCGGAATGCCAAAATCGTCCAGGCAGTTCTTGACGTTGCGGCGCAGGCCGTTGGCGTACGGCATGAGCTCGTACACGCCCTCGACCGAAATCCCCTCGAGCGTGCAGCGGCGCGCCATGATAAGTCCGATGTCACCCGAGCCCAAAATGACGGCGCGCGAACCGGGCTTGAGGTTCTCGATATTGATGTATCGCTGCGCCAGGCCGGCCGTAAACACGCCGGCGGGTCGGCTGCCGGGAATCTTGATTTCGCTGCGCGTGCGCTCGCGGCAGCCCATGGCAACGACGACCGCGCGTCCGGTGAGCTGTAGCATGCCGGCGGGGCTCATGAGCGTGACAGTATGGACCGCGGTGTCTTCTGTAGGCTCGCCTGAATCAATCCCAAGCACCATGCTGTTCAGGAACAGCGCAATGTCGGTTGCGTGCACCTCGTCGATAAAGCGCTGCGCGTACTCGGGGCCGGTGAGCTCTTGCTTAAAGTGCGACAGGCCAAAACCCGGGTGAATGCACTGGCGGAGGATTCCGCCCAGATGCTGCTCGCGCTCCACGATGGCCACGTGCGCGCCGGTCTTTTGCGCGGCAAGCGCGGCCGCCATACCGGCGGGTCCACCGCCGATAACGACCACGTCGAACGCCTGCGTCGACACCGACGCTTCAGCTCCGGCCTCCGCGCGTCCGTCGCGCGTATCAAATGTCGCCATCCTAGCGCACTCCCTTCAGCGGTCCCTCAACCAGCCAAGAACCGGTATCCTCCAGCAGCACCTCGTTAGGGTCGCAGCCCAGTTCACGCGCCAGGATTGCCATCACGCGGCTCTGGCAAAAGCCACTTTGGCACCGGCCCATGCCGGCGCGGCAGCGGCGCTTGACGCCCTCGACCGAAACTGCGCCCGGGCGGCGCCGAATCGCGGCCACAATCTCGGCCTCGGGCACCGTTTCGCAGCGGCAGACGATCTGCCCCCATGGGGGGTCGGACTCAATCAGCTTCTCCTTGCGCGCGAGCGGCGCGCGGTCAAAGTCGTCCGGCGCGCGGCGTATCGGGTCCCAATCGGCGCGTTCGCGCAGGGCCACGCCGGCATTGCGCAGTACGTGCTCCATGCGCTCGGCAATGGCCGGCGCGCTCGCCACGCCGGGCGACTGAATGCCCGCTGCCTGGAACAGCCCCGGCACCACGGCCGACTGCCCAATAAAGAAGTCGTTCGTACCCTGAATGACCGGACGACCACCGGCAAATGCGCGCACCACGCGACGCGTGTCCAAATCGGGCACCAGCTTGCGCGCGCCGGTCAGGAGCGCGTTGACGTCGTTCGCATAGGTCTGTGTATCGCCCGGCTCGCGCACAGCGGCGGTCGCGGTAATCACGGTGTTGCCGTGTACGGTACCCGTGACGATAACGCCCTTCGATATCGGCGTCGGCACCGGGTAGAGCGGCATCAACGCGCGCGGTTCCTTGTCCAGCACCACGATGTTGCCCTGGCGCCAGATCATCTGAAACTCCTCGGCGCCGGCCATATGCGAGATGTCCGCGGCTCCGTTGCCCGCGGCGTTGATTAAATAGCGACAGCGCACGTCGCCGGCGGGCGTAAACAGAGTAAAGCGCGCGACTCCGTCATCTGAGCCGGCAACTTCAATTGCCTCCACTGGCGCAGATCGCATAAATGTCACGCCGTTGGCGACCGCGTTCTCCAGCGCGGCGATGGCCACTTCAAACGGGTCGACGTAACCGGTCGAAGGGCACCACAGCGCACACGTCGCCTTGGCGCTCGCGCGCGGTTCCAGCTCGCGGATGCGCTTGGGGCCGATAATCGACAGCTCGGGCACGCCATTGGCCAGGCCATTCTGGCGCAGCTTTTCCAGGTGTGCGCGGTCTTCGTCGTTAAACCCCAGCACCATCGACCCGGTGCGGCGGAACAAAAAGCCTAGCTCCTGGGCCCACGTGCCATATAGCTCGCAACCACGGGCGTTGACCTGCGCTTTTACGGTTCCTGGCACCGGATCGTAGCCGGCGTGCACCAGGCCGCCGTTGGCCTTCGAAGCTCCCAGCGCGATATCGTTGGCCGCCTCGACCACGCAAATGGACAGGTCATAGCGCGCGAGTTGCCGCGCGATGGCGCATCCCGTGATGCCCGCGCCCACAATTGCGATATCAAACGTTTCTGCCACGGTGCCTCCCAGACGAGTTGACAGGCTGTCAATAGGACTATCCTACGGTCTGCGTGTCCCCAGCACGGCGACAATGCGGCGAACAGCCCCGCAACACCCGCCAACGGCAGGCGAGGGGAGACCCAGGACCATCGGTGACCTCGTCTGTCGCTCATGGTGCCAGATTCGTTTCGTTCTGTAACAGTAAGCAGAAGAACAGGGTTCCAGATGTTACAGATTGAGACTTTTGCCAGACGGGCCCTCCGTTTGTCTAGATCTATAACAGTAAGAGGGGGAAATCGGTCCTACGTGTTACAGATTGAGATTTAAAGTCAGGGAGAGATTCTTCTGTCTCGATTTGTAACATCTAGGGATCGTTTTGGGATCTAGATGTTACAGATTTAGATGAACCTATCAGTCGATTTCGAATGTCTAAATCTGTAACAGTTAGACCTGTTTTTGCCGAGTAGATGTTACAGATTGAGACATTCGGTTCGGACGGTTTTCTTTGTCTCGATCTGTAACAGATAGAAGGGTTTCTGGCCCCTAGTTGTTACAGATTGAGATATTTGATCTAAGGGTTTACCGTTCATCTCGATCTGTAACAGTAAGCCGAGGTTTTTGGTTCTAGATGTTACAAATTGAGATTTAAGTCGGGGATAGAATAGTTTGTCTAAATCTGTAACATCTGAGACTGTTTTTTCCGAGTAGCTGTTACAGATTGAGACATTCGGCCTGGACGTTTTCTTTTGTCTCAATCTGTAACAGTTAGCTGATGATTTGGGTTGTAGATGTTACAGATCAAGACAAACCTTCCGATGGATTTTGAATGTCTCGATCTGTAACAGTAAGAGGGGTTTTGGGGCCCTAGATGTTACAGACCGAGATCGAAGTCGGGGAGGGACCCCTGTGTCTCGATCTGTAGCATCTAGACCCGGATTCCGCCCTCCACCTGTTACAGATTGAGATGTTTGTGTCCGCATCAGCCCCGCTTGCAACCGTAGTCCCATATAAACAAACCCCGTGGTAAACTTGACCGGACTGTAAATATTCCGAAAGGTACACCTCAATGTCCAAATACATCAACGAGCTCATGTCGCCGCAGCTTATGGGCGTCATCTATGCCTTTGTCGGCTTTATCATCGCCCTGTACGTGCTGTCGGTCGTCTATGTGTTCATCGACGCTCGCCGCCGCGGCGCCAGCGCCTACGTGGCATGGGGCATCATCGCCCTCATCCCGTTTGTGGGCCTCATCGCCTACCTGGTCCTGCGCCCGCACTCCTACGCGGCGGATCGCGAGGAGCAGGAGCTGGACATGGCCCTGCGCGAGCGCCAGCTTGCCCAGTACGGCACCTGCCCCCAGTGCGGTGCCCCCATCGAGAAGGACTTTGTGGTCTGCCCCGTGTGCGACACTCAGGTTCGCAACGTGTGCCCCAGCTGCCATCGCCCGCTCGACGCGCACTGGAAGGTCTGCCCCTACTGCCGAACTCGCATTCAGTAACGCATCCATCGTCGGGCCGGCCGTAAGCCACGGGCACCGTGCGTCCCGCGCAACCGCCTCGCGCTACGGGCACGCCGCAAGCCATGCGCACCCCGCACTCCGCCCACACACGATGAAGCATGCGTAGAAAATCGCCCGCCGTGCCATTAAGGTGCGGCGGGCGCTTGTATACCAAGGCAACCTGCCTATAATGATGCAAGTCAAAAACGCCGAGCGCATCGCACGCACTTGCATCAGGCATCCGAGAGGAGAAAACATACCCATGAAGGCACTCTACAATGACGGTTCGGTGGCCGAGCTCCCGCAGGACGAGGTCACGCACGTCATCCGCCACTCCGCCGCGCACATCATGGCGCAGGCCATCAAGCGCCTGTACCCCGAGGCCGACTTTGCCTACGGCCCCGCGACCGACAACGGCTTCTACTACGACGTCGACCTGCCCGAGGGCGTCAAGATCAGCGAGGACGACTTCCCCGCGATCGAGGCCGAGATGAAGAAGATTGTCAAGGAGAACCTCAAGTTCTCCGTGTACGAGAAGCCCCGCGCCGAGGCCATCGCCCTTATGGAGGAGCGCGGCGAGAAGTACAAGGTCGAGCACATCGGCGACCTTGACGACGACGCCCGCATCACCTTCTACCAGCAGGGCGACTACATCGACATGTGCGTCGGCCCCCACATCTGCTACACCAAGGCCCTCAAGGCCTTTAAGCTCACCGGCGTCTCGGGTGCTTACTGGAAGGGCGACAAGGACAACAAGATGCTCACCCGCATCAACGGCGTCGCCTTTGCCACCAAGGAAGAGCTCGACGAGCACATGCACATGCTGGAGGAGGCCAAGAAGCGCGACCACCGCAAGATCGGCCGCGAGATGGACCTCTTTATGATGCGCGACGAGGCCCCCGGCTTCCCGTTCTTCCTGCCCAACGGCATGATCCTTAAGAACACGCTGCTGGACTACTGGCGCGAGATCCACCACAAGGCCGGCTACGTGGAGATCTCCACGCCGCTCATCATGAACAAGCAGCTGTGGAAGACCTCGGGCCACTGGGATCACTACAAGGACAACATGTACTCCACCGTCATCGACGACGAAGAGTACTGCATTAAGCCCATGAACTGCCCGGGCGGCGTGCTGGTGTACGCCTCCAAGCCGCACTCCTACCGCGAGCTGCCCATCCGCGCCGGCGAGATTGGCCTGGTGCACCGCCACGAGCTGCGCGGTGCCCTGCACGGCCTGTTCCGCGTGCGCTGCTTTAACCAGGACGACGCCCACCTGTTTGTGCGTCCCGACCAGCTGACCGACGAGATCGTGGGCGTGGTCAACCTCATCGACTCGGTGTACCAGAAGTTTGGCTTTAAGTACCACGTTGAGCTTTCCACCCGCCCCGATGACTCCATGGGTTCTGACGAGGACTGGGCACGCGCCGAGGAGGGCCTGCGCACCGCTCTGGAGCAGCTGCACATGGACTACGAGGTCAACGAGGGCGACGGCGCCTTCTACGGACCCAAGATCGACTTCCACCTGGAGGACTCGCTCGGCCGTACCTGGCAGTGCGGTACCGTGCAGCTCGACTTCCAGATGCCGCTTAACTTTGATCTGGAGTACGTGGACGCCGACGGCACCAAGAAGCGCCCCATCATGCTGCACCGCGTATGCTTTGGCTCCATCGAGCGCTTCATCGGTATTCTGATTGAGCACTTTGCGGGCAAGTTCCCCACCTGGCTGGCTCCCGTGCAGGTCAAGGCGCTTCCCGTCTCTGAGAAGAGCCGCGACTACGCCCACGAGGTGTGCGCCAAGCTGGAGGAGGCCGGCATCCGCGTGGTCTGCGACGACCGCGACGAGAAGATCGGCTACAAGATCCGCGAGGCCCGCAGCATCGACCGCGTGCCCTACATGCTCATCCTGGGCGAGAAGGAGGTCGAGGCCGGCAACATCTCCGTCCGCGATCGCTCCAACGAGACCGTTCAGATGAGCGTTGACGAGTTTGTTGCCAAGGTTCTCGAGGAGATCAAGACTCGCGTCTAAGGCAAGCTTTATAACAATTTACAAAGGCGATCGTCCATAAAGGGCGGTCGCCTTTTTCATGCCCAAATAATAAAAGCCGCTGGTTGAGCGGCTTTTTTTGTTGCACAAAAAGGTATAGGAGTTTGTAAAGGACTATGGAGATGTACCTACTGGCAGTACATTTTGCGTAATCTGGGCAGAAGCTGATTAATTACTCGTATAATCACGTATGTCGAAAGATACAAAAACATGTACTTTTGCGACTGCGCCTAGCTGCGAGCGAGAAGCCTGTTCAAAACGCCCGAGTATTTGCGTGTGCCGTAAAGCCAAAAGGAGGGGGCGAGAACATGGAACAGACGGCGCGGCGCCAAGAGCAGCTGCCGGGCGCATTTAACGGCGCCACCACCAACAGCCAGCACGGCCGCGTCCGCTGGTATCTGGTCCACACCCCCAATGGAAAAGAGCGCGAGACCTGCGAAAAGGTCCGCTGCATTATTCCGCACAACCTTATGCAGGATGCTTTTGTGATGAAAAAGGAGTTCTGGTTTAAGCGGGACGGTGCATGGTCGCTCCAAACCAAACCTATGTACAAGGAATATTTCTTCGTCGCCACGCACGATGCCGCTGCGCTCGATAGGGCCCTGGCCCAGTTGAGCTTTGGCTGTCGCATCGCCGGCAGTAGGGAGCGGGCGTATATGCCCATGCCGGATGATGCGCAGGATTGGTACCGCAGCGTGCTCGACGACGACGGCGTGGTGCGCAACAGCGTCGCGCGCATAGAAGACGGCGTGCTGCACATAGAGCAGGGTCCCTTGGTGGGGCAAGAGGCCCGCGTTAAAAAGATCGACCGTCATAAGCGCTGGTGCCTGGTAGACGTGGGCGAAGGCGACTCCGCTTTTAGGGAGTTGCTGCCGCTCGATGTTCCCAGCAAGACGTAAGGGAGACGTTGCACCAGCTATTCGTTCGCATTTTTGAATTTACCGATTGGGGGATCCCTGGGGAACGGGGACGTAAGTTTGACTGTGGCAGCTAAAGAAGTAACAGAGAGCAATGAGCCCGTGGGAGCGGCGCTGATTGCTCAGGCCATGGACCGGCGTGAGGGCGCCGCCAGCTACAGGGCCATGCAATCCATCATGGACTGGGACAACTCGCGCCTGGCCTACCGGGCCATAAAGCGCACGTTTGATATCGTTTTCAGCGGTGTTGTGCTCGTCCTCATCGCGATCCCCGGTCTGGTGTTGGCCACCGCCATCCGCCTGGAGAGCGAGGGCAACCCGTTCTACAGCCAGATCCGCGTGGGCCAGACCCGCCCCGACGGCAGCCTGTCAACCTTCCGCATGTGGAAGTTCCGATCCATGTATAAGGACGCCGACGAGCACCTCGCCGAGCTCAAGGAGCAGAACGAGATCGCCGGCGCCATGTTCAAGATGAACGAGGACCCCCGCGTCACCAAGATCGGGAAGTTCATCCGCAAGCACTCCATCGACGAGTTCCCGCAGTTCCTGAACGTGTTCCTGGGCCAGATGTCCGTCGTGGGCCCGCGCCCGCCGTTGCCCAACGAGGTTGCAGAGTACACCGAGTACGACCTGCAGCGCTTGGCCGTGAAGCCGGGAATTACCGGCTGGTGGCAGGTTACGGAGCGCAACTCGACCGGATTCGACGGGATGGTTCGTCGCGACCTGGAATACATTGCGCGACGCGGGCTCCTCACCGATTTGAGAATTATCGCCCTCACCATCATCGAAGTGATCACGGGAAAGGGTGCGTGCTAGATGGATCTTTCAAAAGCCAAAGTGTGTATCCCGAGTTCAAGTGGAGGACATCTGACTCATATGTGGCTCTTGAGGCCATTTTGGTCACAAGCTGCCGATAGGTTCTGGGTGACCTTCGACAAGGAGGACGCGAATTCTCTTCTGGAAGGGGAGCGCGTCTACCATTGCCACTATCCGACGAACCGCAACATCCCGAACCTGCTGAAGAACACGGTTCTCGCCTGGAAGGTGCTCCGCAAGGAGCGTCCCGATCTGATCATCAGCTCCGGTGCCGCGGTTGCGGTGCCGTTCTTCCTGATCGGAAAGATGTTCGGGTCCAAATGCGTCTACGTGGAGGTCTTCGATCGCGTGGACAAGCCCACGATGACTGGTCGCATGCTCAACGGCGTGGCCGACCTATTCGTAGTGCAGTGGCCAGAACAGCTCGATGTCTACAAGAACGCCGTTGACCTCGGCTCTATCTTCTAGGGAGGGACGCGCATGGTATTCGTGACCGTGGGCACCCACGAGCAGCAGTTCGACCGCCTGGTCAAGGCGGTTGACGATCTCAAGGCGGACGGGACGCTCGTTGAGCCCGTCTTTATCCAGACGGGTTACTCGACGTACGAGCCCGTCCACTGCGCCCACTCGCAGTTCGTGCCGTTTCGACAGATGAAGAGCTACATGGAGGGTGCCGATGTGGTGATCACGCACGGCGGCCCCTCAAGTTTCATCGAGGCCATGGCTGCAGGCAAGGTACCCGTCGTTGTGCCCCGCAGGGGCGACCTTGACGAGCATGTGAACAACCATCAGGCCGACTTCGTGCGCATCGTCGCGGAGCGCCAAGGCGGAATCGTGCCCGTCTACGACGTGATGGACCTTTCCGCCGCCATCGAGCGCGCCCGCGAGCTCTCGCGCGGCGTCACTTTTAAGAGCCACAACGCCGAGTTCTGCCGAGAGCTCGAGAGACTGATAGAAGGAATTTAACCGCATGACTAAACCCCGCGCCGGCATACTCAGTATGCAGAGGATCTACAACTACGGGTCCTTCCTGCAGGCTTTCGGCCTGAAGTCTATCCTGGAGTCCCTTGGCTGCGATGTGCAGTTCGTTGACTATGAGCCTGGCAAGTGCCTGGTCACGTCCCCGTCATCGAAGAAGGGTGTCGCTCGCAAGGCGGAGAAGGCCCTCGAGGTATTCCGCTACGACGCCCCGCTCAGGGACAAGCTCGCCTTCATCCGCTACAAGCGCACCTACGCCCAGCGCTTCTACCCGATGCTCGGCGTCACTGAGGAGCCCAACCTTGATCCCGACATCGACCTCTTGGTCATCGGCAGCGACGAGGTGTTCAACTGCGTGCAGGATAACGCTAATGTCGGCTTCACGCCCGCGCTTTTCGGCACCGGGTCGCGCGCCGGACGCAAGGTGACCTACGCCGCTTCCTTCGGCAACACCACGCTCGATAAGCTTGACCGTTACGGCAAGCGCGAAGAGGTCGCGGGCTACCTCAAGCGTCTCGACGCCGTCTCCGCTCGCGATGCCAACACGGGCGCCATTGTCGAGTCGCTTACGGGGGAAACACCGGCCTTCAACTTGGACCCGGTGCTCGCCTACGACTATTTTGGCGAGTGCAGGTTGATTCCCGCCGAGGTCGAAGAGGACCGCTATATGATCGCATACGGCTACTCGGGCCGTCTCACGGCCGAGGAGTGCGCCGCCGTGCGTGCCTATGCCGATCAGCGCGGTCTCAAGGTGCTCAATATCGGTGGGGTGCAGGGCGTCTGTGATCGCTTCGTGGATTGCTCGCCCTTTGAGGTGCTCGCCTACTTCAAGCATGCGGATGCCGTGGTAACCGACACGTTCCATGGCACCATTTTCTCGACGATCGCCCATACGCCTTTTGCAACGTTCGTACGTAGCTCGGGCTATGGTAACTCGCAGAAGCTGAATGATTTGCTCGATCGTCTCGGACTGCTGGACCACGTTGCATCGCTTGAACAGCTCCCTCAGAAGTTGAGCGCTCGTGTCGATTGGAGCTCCGTAGATGATCGCATCGAGCAAGAGCGGAAAAAGACTTACAGCTATCTTTGTGAGCAGATCGCGACTGCAGTTGAGGGGCGATAGCGTGAAGTTAAAATCTCTCGCAATCAGGCTGGCTCGAACTGTACAGGGCTGGCATGTAGCGCTCCCGTTTCGTGTCGATATCCTTAGAGCTACCGGTTTAGATATTCATCCTACCGTTTTAATTCGCAGCAATGTTCTATTTCAGGTGAAAGAGCTCGAGGTTGGACCGAACGCCTTTATTGGAAACGGTTGCAGCTTTTATGGAAGCGTTCGGTTTCCGTGCAAAGTGACTATTGGCGAACAGACCAAGGTTGCTCCTGAGGTTATGTTCTGCTGCTCGACTCATAGCTTAGGTCTTGCCGAGCGGCGTGCTGGGGAGACATATAACCGCGATATTCATGTTGGGAAGGGCTGCTGGATTGGAACGCGTTCCACGATTTTGCCCGGTGTGAATATTGGCAACGGATCTATTATCGCTGCTGGTGCAGTTGTCGCAAAAGATGTCCCTGCGAATTGCCTCGCGGGGGGGGGTTCCTGCTCGAGTTATCAAGATGTTGGACGAAAGGTAGCCTAGTTTGAGTGCTGTTGTAGCAAAAGATATAAAAGTTACGGTCATTGTCCCTGTTTACAACGTTGCTAACTACGTTTCACAGTGCGTTGAATCTATCCTTGCTCAGTCTTATAAAAATCTGGATATCATTCTCGTCGACGATGGCTCCACTGATGGCTCAGGTGCGATATGCGACGCATTCACTGCTTTAGACGAACGTGTGCGTGTTTTTCATTTTGAAAATGCTGGCGTTAGCGCTGCTCGCAACAGGGGCATTAAGGAATCTTGCGGAGAGTGGATTTGTTTCGTTGACGGTGACGATCGCGTCTTTCCCGACTATGTTGAATGTATGCTCAATTTGGCACTTGAAAAAGGCGCTGAAGTTGTGAGTACGACCGAGTTTATGTGCGACTATGATAAGGACCAGGTTGTTAATGACAAGATTGAGGTCATCACTGGACAAGAGGCTGTCCGCCGGATTCTTTGCTATAAACTGCCGATAGGTTGCAATAGTAAGCTATTCCGTAAGGTTTTCCTTGAAGAGAATGGGATTAAATTCTTTGAGGATCTTGCCGTTGGTGAAGGGTTTAATTTTAATTGCCTTGCTTTTGGACGCGCTGATAAAGTAGCCGTTTGCCGTAGGAAGATCTACTTCTATCGTAAGGACAATCCGAACAGCGTCACCACGAAGTTTAATCCCGTCAAATGGGAAAATGGTATCTATGCCATTGAGCGTATTCGTGAGAATCTTCTCGAGGAGTCGCCAGATATTCTGGTGGCGTGGCGTTACGCATGGTGGCGTACAAACTCAGATGCCTATGACCTTATAGTTCTTTCTCATTCTGAGAAGAGCTGTCCCGAACTTTATGAGCGGACTAGAAAAATTGTCAAATCGGAGGCGCTGTTCGCCTTTAAAGCCCCTGTTTCTTGTCAGGACAAGGTGCGAGCACTTGTTATGAAGGTATTCCCGAGGGCAATTCCATGGGCGATGCTTCAACGGCGTAAGCTGCATAATGTGGAAGTGGAGACTCAGGGATGAGTGCAGTTAAGGTGCTTCTCGTCTGTACGGGAGGAATCAAGAACGATGGAATTACATCATGGGCTATACAGACGTTCGGAGCCATGGATAAGGCCGGTCTTGATTTAACAGCCGTTGCATGGGAAGACTCGCCTGGGGATGCAGTCGAAAGGGTCGAATGTGCTGGCTTCACGGTTATTCGGCTTCCAAACAGAAAAACCCATCTGAGAGAGTATCTACATTCTTTTGATGAATTGCTTGAGCAGGGATTTGACGTGGTTCATGCGTGTGGGAGCAGCTCTCTCTTGGGGATGGAGCTTTCGCTCGCGAAGCGTGCTGGAACGGGGATGCGAATTGCGCATTCTCATAATACGGTATGTTCCCATCGCGTGGCTGATAGAATTCTAAGGCCCTTACTCTACAATGCTGCAACTGACTTGATTGCCTGTGGGGTGGATGCTGGCAGATGGCTTTTCGCAAAAAGGGGATTCAGTGTTATCCCCAACGGTAAGGATCCCGTTTCATTCCGATTTGATTCTGCCAAGCGTCAAAGGGCTCGCGAGATGCTTGATATCAACGATGACACCATTGCTATCGGTCATGTGGGACGAATTAACGAACAAAAGAATCATTCGTTTTTACTTAACGTATTTAAGTCGTTTCTTACAAGCAACAGCGAGGCTCGTCTGTATTTAATTGGTGATGATGGCGGACTAATGAGCGAAGTTCGAAAACGGGTCAGAGAGCTTGGCTTGCAGGACAAAGTCTTGTTTCTTGGACGCCGTACTGATGTCTCCGAACTGCTTAATGGTATGGACTGCATGGTGTTTCCTTCGTTGTACGAGGGCTTTCCAAATGTCGTAGTTGAATGGCAGTACAACGGCCTTCCCTGTGTGATCTCCGATACCATTACTGATGAGTGCGCCGTGACACCATTAGTTGATCGCATATCGCTCAAGAAGTCTCCTGATGATTGGGCTGCTGTAGTTGAACGTAAACTGTCCTACTCTGATCGTGCTAACGATTCGACACGGGCTTCGGAAGCTCTTCGAGCGTCTGGCTATGACGTGAATGAAAACGCAAAGATGCTCAAGCGTCTTTATTTAAAGGGCATGGAGAGGAATAAGTAATGAATCCCGTGAAATGGGGGGCTAGCGCTTTACGCGTGCTGGTAGCGAAAGTTCGACTAGGCGGTAGGCTTAGAATAGATCGTGGATCTAAGCCAGTTTATCTTGGTCGTGGCGTGCGGCTTATGGTTAAACCTAATGGGCAAATTCATTTTGGCGCTGGTGCTTACATTGATGACTACTCGCGTCTTCAAGCGGACGATGGTGCGTCTTTGCATATTGGTAGCTATGCTTACTTAAACACTAATTGCCGCATTGTTGCAGCTGAGAACATCGAAATCGGATCCCATACCATGCTTGGCCCAAATGTATGCGTTTATGACCATGACCACGTGTTTGACGAGGACGGCGTTCACGGTGATTTGAAGTCTTCGCCTATTCACCTTGGCGAGCGCTGCTGGATTGCTGCGAATTCTCTTGTTACCCGTGGTGTAGAGATTGCGGACAATATTCTTATTGGGGGGGCGTCTGTAGTTACTGATTCCTTGTTGGAGCCGGGCGTCTACGTTGGTACCCCTGCGCGACTAATCAAACGCCTTTCTGATGAAAACCGGTGCGTTATTGATGGGAAAAAAGCTGAAAGTGATGGGAACCGTGTCTAATAATCTTGATATCAAAATTTCAGCCATTGTTCCCGTTTATAACGTAAAGTTGTATTTGCGACAATGCGTCGACTCCCTTCTCGCCCAAACTTATCCTTTCTTCGAAATTATTCTTGTCGATGATGGCTCAACCGATGGTTGTTCTTTGCTTTGTGATGAGCTTGCTGCTGCTAATGCTCAAGTCCATTCAGTGCACAAAGAAAATGCTGGCCTTGGTTATGCACGTAACACTGGACTGGATAACTTATCTGAGCTATCCGATTATGTCATGTTTATCGATTCGGATGATTGGCTTGAAGCTAATGCTGTGGAATGGCTTCTTGCCGCTATTCAGGGGGATGATGTTGACTGCGTCATTGGTGGGCACACAAAGAAAGACTGTACCGGTAAGACTCAATTTGTCTTTCAAATGGAAAATGCTTTCTATAATGGTGAAAAAGTCAGAGATGAATTGATTCCACGTCTATGCGGCAGCGCTCCTGCCGCAAGTGACTCTATACCGATGTCCGCATGGAGTTCCCTGTTTCGGGCAGACTGCATAAGAGAAAAGGCACTGCGTTTCCCCTCCGAACGCAATATGATTTCCGAGGATTTTGTATTTAAGTTTAATTTCCTGCTGCACGCTGACCGTGTGGTCGTAAGCGATTTTACTCAGTACTGTTACCGTACAAACCAAGGTTCTCTTACCACATCTTACAGGCCCGATCGCTTTGAGGCGTCCATGCACTTTTATCGTGAGGCTCTCCGGATGATTAGACAGGCAGCATTGTCCCAGGAGTGTATTACACGCCTGCAGAAGACGCTATTTATCTACGTCCGCATGTGTATTCATCAAGAGACGCCGAGTTTATCGGGAAAGAGGCACTCTCAGTGTATTGCCAAGCTTAAATCTATTTTGGGAGATGGCGAGTTTCATTCTGTTCTATCTGAATTTCCTTCTAGTGAATTGCACCTCAGACAGAGACTCTTTGTTTTTCTCTTAAAGAATAAAGCGGCTTTTCTTATTTTCTGGCTAAACAGTTTCGGTTTGATTTGAGGTGTGCTGGATGGGTATAGGTCATTGGCTTACCAGGACAATTAAAACGTCGGTTTGTGGTTACAGGGCTTACAGCGATACGTATATTAAAGAATTGCGTTCTAAGGGTGCAGTTATCGGTGAAGATGTGACCATCCACTATCCGATGAGAACGGTGATTGATGCTACTGCGCCGCATCTTATTACAATTGGCAACCACGTTAACATTACGGGGCCGGCCACTATTCTCACTCATGATTATTCTTGGTCAGTTGTTAAAGGTAAAACAGGCGAGATTTTAGGGAATCAGAAGCCAGTTGTTATTGGCGACAACGTTTTCATTGGCTGGGGTGCCACGATTTTATGTGGATCGATTATTGAAGATAACGTGGTGGTGGGGGCCCACGCAGTGGTTTCCGGCCTTGTTGATCATGATTCCGTCTGGGGTGGGGTTCCTGCAAGGCGGATTTGTTCTTTGGAACACTATCGAAAAAAACGCCTCACTTCTCAGATAGCTGAGGGTAAGATGTACGTCCACTGCTTTCGGGAGCGCTATGGACGTGACCCGCGCAAGGATGAGATTCCCGAGTACTTTATGCTTTTCTGCGGTGACGAAGAACTTGAAGGCAAACTTGCATTTCAGGTCAATCTCATGGGTACCGAGGAAAAGACAAAACGTTTAATGCGGGAAGCCGAGCGACCGTATCTTGACTATAACTCGTTTATTAAGGATTGCTGATGCCTGCTAGCCTGTCAGTTAAAGAACGCAAAGGTGTTGTGACATCGTTCAATGTTGATGTTTTTGTAACGTCCGCGCTCATGATTTTGTCTGTCTACAAGGTGGATATTGTACCGACGGCCATTATGCAGGGAATCAGATGCGCTGCTATTGCGATCTTGTTGCTGCTGCATTTTAAAGCTATTTGTGTTTTTCCGCACAAAGTGGCTCTTTTTGCATTTCCAATAGCAATGTCGATTTCTTCGCTCTGCGCTGGTTGTAGTTATCAAAATGTTGTCTTTGCGAGCGTGCAAGGTCTTAATATCATCTCGCTGTTTATTTCATGTTATGACATTGCGCGCAAGTACGGTTTATTTCAATTGTTTGACAGCGTCTTTTGGCTTTTGTTTGCGTTTAGTTTACTGAATGACCTAACGGTATTCGCTACCCATTTCAATAACTCATCCAGTCAATATCTGATGGGTAATAAGTTTACTGTTGGCGATATTCATACGTTGCTCCTTGGGCTTTATGCTGCTCTCCTTTCTGTTAGGCGTGGCTATCTACGCTATAACCGGGGAATTTATGTGGCTCTTGTTTTTGAATCTGCTATTGTGCTCGTAAAAGCGAGCGCGATGACTGCACTTCTTTGCCTGTTGTTGTCTGTTGCCCTTACTTTATTCCTTACCAACCGAGTTGCGCACAAATTGAGCGAGGGTTTAGTTATCACTATCGTGATTGTCGCTGCGAATGTAATTTACTTCGGAACGGGTATGCTGCTTAATATTCCGGCCGTTCAGTTTTTTATCCAGGATGTATTGGGGCGGTCTCTTACAATGACGGGTAGAACTCCAATCTATGATTGCCTCGAATTGTTGATCAACGAAAAGCCTGTTTTTGGATGGGGTTACGGAAACACGGCGGTCATGGCGCTTGTTGGTTATGGAAACGCCCAGAATGGAATCGCAGAGCTCATGGTCAACTATGGCGCATTTGGCGTGCTTGCTTTTTTTGCTACGGTAATAGGTCTTTTCCCTAGCGTGAAAAAGTTCCGTAGCCATAATCCGAGGCTTGTTGCGATCATATACGGCACTATTCTTGCATCTCTTGTCGAGATATCGTTCGGTCTAGTTTTTTTCTTCGCGTTGTCGTTGATATTCGCGGGGTCCGTTTTTCCTTTAAGGGACGATTTAAATAACATTTAATTGGGTGAGGCGATTGCGTGAACAGGAGAGATTCGATGGCGCCTCTTATTTCAATTGTGGTGCCGGTATACAACACGGCTGAATACATCGAACAGTGTGTACGCAGTATTTTATTGCAGGATTTCACCTTGTTAGAGCTTGTTCTTGTGGACGATGGCTCCACTGATGGCTCTTCTGGTTTATGCGATGAGTTTGCGACGGCAGATGAACGCGTGAAGGTAATTCACCAGGAAAATTCCGGAGTTTCAGTTGCTCGTAACAGAGGTTTTGATGTTGCGATTGGTCGCTACATTTGGTTTTGCGACAGTGATGACTGGATTGAACCTGGAGCGCTTGGGAAAATTGCATCCGTTATTGCAGAACGTTCGCCTGCGGCTATTTGTTTGACAATTAACCGTATCGGAGCCGATAGACGGGTTATTGGAAGATTTGAAGCCGCACGTGATAGCACTGGTCCGTCTGATGGTCCTTTGCAATGTAACAACTATCTGTTCGCGCACTCGCAAGTATTTCTTCGTACGTTGGGCGAGGGGTTACGCTTTAAAGAGGGCCTTGCGCTTCTTGAAGATCGAGACTATTTTTATAAACTATTTTGGCTTGCTGCAGGTAACACAGCGCGTATAACTGAGCCACTCTATAACTATCGAGTTGAGCGTGTCGATTCTGCCGTGCACGATATCAGTGCAGACAAGGCACTTGGAGCATTCCTCGTAAGCAAGGAGATTTTTGAAAATGAGTTGACAAAGGGTTTTCTGTCGCCTGCTTACGAAAGCATGGTTACATTCGTCCTTATGGCGTTTTCTGCATTGGGGAAAACAGAGGGTTATTCAATCAGATATAAACGTTTAGCTCGGTTTGTCTCAGAGAATGATCATTCTTCCCTTCTTCCGAGTTCTAAGAGAGCGAGACTGTCCATTGCCGTTCGTCATCCACGCGTTTTTATCTCTATTGTTCGTGTGAGAAGTGCTTTGAAGCCTTTCTTTAAGAGGCTTCAGAGTTACAGATCGAGGAGTTAGTTAAGTTGTTATTTGCAAGAAGCGGTGTGAAATCGGGCGCTATCGTTAGCTATGCGTACACGTTCGTCAATTCAATCGTGTCAATTATCTATGTTCCGCTGCTTCTCTCCAGTATTGGTCGGGAGGAATACGGTTTATATCAGCTGATTGGCTCAATAATGGCCTACATTGTCTCCATTAACGGGATTCTCGCTTCAGGCGTGGGTAGATATTACTGCATGTACAAAGCTGAGGACGATCAAACTAAGATGGAGAACACCCTGGCGATTGCAAAGCGGATGTATTGGGCACTTTCTGTTGTTACTGTTGCTGTGATTCTTATTGTTTCGATGGCCTTTCGTACGATTTATAGCACTTCATTTTCACAGGCGTTGGTTGATGAAGGTTCCGCGATGCTTCTCGTACTTGGTGTTAATTGCATTGTTGTGATGAATAACGCAATAACCATTGCTGCCATTACGGCCAATGAGAGATTTGTTTTTCTCAAGGGTACTCAGCTTGTTTCTCTTGTTGTCCAGCCAGTAATAGTTGTCGCGGTAGCACAACTGGTCCCATCCGCTATCGTCGTGTCAATAGTCGCTTTGCTTACGAATATTGTCTGTGCCTCTGTTCAACGCGTGTACGCAAGGCATATTTTACATATTCGGTATACCTTTCATGGCTGGGACCGCGCATTGGCTCATGGCATATTAGGATTTAGCGTTGCGATAATTCTAGTAACGTTAGCCGACTTGATTTTCTGGAAGACGGATCAGCTCATTGTTGGATATCTATTCGGGGCCGATTCTGTTGCGGTCTATTCCATTGGTGCTCAGATTTACCAAGCATATATGAATATCGGTATTGCAGTCTCCTCAGTGTTTCTTCCACGTGTTTCGCAGCTTTATCACGGAAATCATGATATGGCTGCCATTAGTGCTCTATTTATAAAGGTCGGGCGCATCTCTCTTATGATTTGCCTATTAATTTTGGGCGCTTTTACCTTTTTGGGGCCTGACTTTATGGCACTTTGGGCGGGCGATAATTGTTTTGACTCATATCTTGTAGCAATTATTGTGATGGTGCCATTTACAATTGATTTGATTCAGAATCTCGGCCTTACCATTCTCCAGGTTATTGATAAATACTATTTTCGCGGGGCCATGTATCTTGTTATCGCATTGCTAAACGTTGTTTTGACTGTTGTTATGCTTAATGCGGTTGGTCTTGCTGGTGCAGCACTTTCTACGGCCATTGCGATGCTCATTGGTAATGGGTTTATCATGAACTGGTTTTACAAGGTCAAGGTCGGTCTTGATATTACGAATTTCTGGCGACAAATGCTTCCGATTGCGATTCCCGTATCTTTGCTTGTGGCCGTGTTTGCTTGTGTGTATTGGTTGGCCCCGATACCCCATGCTTCTTGGTTCGCCTTTATTGCTGCTGGCGTGTTTTGGGTTGTCGGTTATGTGTCCATCCTCTGGCGTTTCTCCATGAACGACTACGAGAAAGGTCTTGTTCGCAGCGTTTTGCACAAGCATTAATTAAATATTAGTTATCTGCACCAATCATTGACCTTGATTTGTTGCAAATCCGAATTTCTGGACGACGTGGTGGAACACGCTCGTGTACCATTTGCTGCGATTGAGGCGGACCGACGGTGGCGTCGCGAAAGTTGGTGTAATGGCCTTCCTTGACTCTGTTTCCAAGATCCGGACTCTATTGATATCCTAGACCGTATCCATGCTGTCGGTGACGCATAACTTCTTTCGCAAATTTACAACCGCATAGCTGAACACGGCGATCGCGTCGAAAATGTTGGTGTAAGGGTGACGCCCTAGCGCCCGTTTAACGAAGAACGGCCTTCGTCCTAGAATCTGAAATCACCACAACAACAGGTTCTAGGAAAGGACGAAGACCGCTATGGAAATCTTATCAGACC
>DBFAAM010000001.1:0-53128 GCA_048193585.1 Collinsella aerofaciens
GCAGCACCGACTTGCGCAGGCGGCCGGGCAGCGCGGCGTCGAGCTCCTCGCGGGCGTCCTCGAGCTCACCGTACTCCTCGACCAGGGGCATGAGCTCGTTCACCCGCTCGACGATGCGGCGCTGCTCGGCGAGAGGCGGAACTGGGACCAGAATGACGTTCAATGACTTCTGATTAGTCTTTGGCATTTTGACACGCGTATCACCCTTAAGCGTCTCCTCAGTGAAGAAATTGCTGAGGAGAACCGTGAGGACATATTCAGGTTGCAGCTTGGTGTTGAGCGGATACATATCCGCACTACACAGCCCATCAAAAGGGGCGATAACCGCCTTTCGAAGAGCTGGACGAATCTTCGAATAGAGAATCTGTCCTGCAGAGAACAGGTGATTGGCGCTCTTAACCTCGTCGGCCTTAACACTATGACAGAACAAGAGCTTTCCGGTGCCTTTTTGGATGTTGTCAGGCGCGATATGAGGAAAGTCCTGATATTTCAACGGGTCGACCAAACGCGCTGCAATTCCAATGACTTCACTAAATCTCGCCCAGGCCCAGCTTTCCGGAATCCCAAACGGAACCTCGTCCGCGATGCACTTGTCGCTCAGAACGCGTCCCTTAGTGTCCACGTGCTTCTCATAGGGGGAGCCATCGGAACCGATATAGATAATGCTCTCCCCGCCCTTCGGGAATTTAGCCTTACCCTCAGCAATAAGCTTATGCTTCTCTTCACGAATACGCTCAAGCAGGACGCTTGCAGGCTCATCACTCGGGTCTTGTGGAACGAGCTTTCCCTCAATCGCCATTTGCAGGATTGAGTTCTTCAGGTCTTTTGCCTTCATCTACGCCTCAATCCCAAGAATCTCGCAAATACGAGCAAGCTTCTGGTCAATCTCGGCATCGAGCTTAGCGCGCTCTTCTTTGTAGTTCCTGATCAGTTCGTCAGGCGGTAAGATCTCCTCTTCCTTGTGAGGATAGCCGCACACGTCAAAGTTAAAACCGCCGTCTCGCAACTCGTCAACCGTATAGTACTTGGCCTTGGGATTGCCGTCTTCCTCGATATCCCGACGGTTCTCCCACCATTCCTTTACAGGTGCAAAATGTTCGATCCTAATGGGCTTGGTCTTAGAGAAGTGTTTATACCCCTCGGGCATGTCCATGCGATAGAACCAAACGCCCTCAGAGGCCCCCGTATTATCGAAGAACAGAACGTTAGTAGTGATGCTCGTGTACGGAGCGAAAACACTCTGTGGAAGGCGCAAGACAGTATGCAAGTTCATGTCCTCAAGCAGGCGACGCTTGATCTCCGTCTTTGCACTATCCTGGCCAAAGAGAAAACCATCCGGAATGATAACAGCAGCGCGGCCGCCTCGCTTAAGACGATAAAGAATGAGTCCAAGGAATAGATCTGCGGTCTCGGAGCTACGGAGTGCAACAGGGAAGTTGTTTTGCACCGATGCACTCTCGGACCCGCCATAGGGCGGGTTCATAAGTACGACGTCAAACTGGCCGTCAGGCTTGTGCTTCCACTCGCGAACATCCTTCTCGAGAGAGTTATCGTGAAAGACTTCAGGATTATCGATATCGTGCAACAGCATGTTGGTCACGCACAGCAGGTAAGGGAGCTGCTTCTTCTCGATGCCGTAGACCGATCTTGCATAGAGTTCACGATCGGCTGGAGTCTGAACCTGGGAGTCGAGAATCTTGAGGGCGCTCGTCAAAAAGCCGCCCGTGCCACACGCGAAGTCAGCCACAGTCTCGCCGAGCTTGGGCGCAAGTGCCTGGGCCATAAAGTCAGTCACCGCTCGGGGCGTGTAAAACTCGCCGGCATTACCCGCGGACTGTAAGTCTTTCAGGATGGTCTCGTAAATTTCACCGAAGGCGTGGCGCTCTTTGTACTCGGTAAAATCAACCGACTCGTCAATCTCGTTGATGACTTGACGAAGTAGAATCCCATCCTTCATGTAGTTGTTGGCGTCGGTAAAAGCAGCCTTGACGACGACGTGTCGCAAAGGCGCATCAGGTGCAAGCTCAAGACTCTCAAGAGTCTTGAATAGATCATTGTTCACAAAGTCGAGAAGCTCATCGCCAGTAAACGCCTTGCCGTCTTTCGCATCGTGCGCCCAGCTATACCAGCGCAGGCGCTCGGGGATGATGGACTGATAGGAGTCATCGTGAAACTCCCACTCCTGCTCCTTGGCATCGTAAATCTTGAGGAAGAAAAGCCAAGTCATCTGCTCAATGCGCTGCGCATCGCCATTGATGCCGGCGTCTTTGCGCATGATGTTCTGCAGGGTCTTTACGAGAGATCCCAGTGCCATTTGCTATCGTTACCTTTCTCTATGCGATGTAGAGCTCGTCCTCGAGCATCTGCGCTGCCTGAATGTACTGTTGTTTGCCGCCGAATGCGGCGACGATCTTCATTGGGCTGCCAAACCGACGGAATTCCTCGAGGTCGAGGACGTGGGTGTCGTCCAAGTCTACGAGGTTCGACGTCGCATATTTGTCGAGAAGCGCTTCAAGGACCTCACGCGCGACGCCGGCATACTCATAGAGCACGCCCTTTTTCTTGACACTATTGGCTCTCTCGCTGCGCGTAAGAGGTCTCTGGTCGTAAGCAATGTGGCAAATGAGGTCAAAGTCGCTCATTTGCTCCTGTCCAGTCTCGAGCCGCAGCTCATCCAGGAATACGCCACGCGCGCGCAGCTCATCGATAATCGCTTGTTTCTTATGTTCAGAGTTCCACGCCGCTAGGAAGTGGTCAAGAGTGTCGTATTCGCCGAGAATGTTTTTTCGCGTATAGTCCTTAAGGCTCTCAGTTACAAGAAGGCCATCGGAGGAGTAATACTGCACCATCTCCGACACTACATAGACGTCGGCCCCATGAACGTGATATTTCACATGGGAGGACGGATCGTCCGGCGGCAATACGGGTGGGTCTACGATCGGAGACGGAGGCGGAACGGGACTGCCGCCATTGCCGCCGGGACCCGGATCCGCAATGGGGTCACCCGGATTAGGCTCAAACACAACAACAGGTTCGCCATCAAACTCGGGATCTGCAAACAAACGCGATGCGTCACGAAAATCGAGGATGGTGAAATAGAGTTTGTCGTAGTCCTCACAGATACGGGTTCCGCGGCCGATAATCTGCTTGAACTCCGTCATTCCGTGCTCACCGAACTTGTTGTCGAGCACGACTACCTTACACGTCTTGCAATTAACACCAGTGGTGAGAAGCTTCGAAGTCGTAACGATGGTCGGGTATTTCTCGTCGGGGTCGATGAAGTTATCTAACTGAGCCTTACCTTCCCTGTCGTCACCCGTAATCTTCATGATGTAGGTGGGGTGATCTCTTACGATATCGGCGTTCTCGTTTACAAGGGCACGTCGCATATTTTCGGCATGCTCGATGTCAACGCAAAAGACTATGGTCTTGGAGTAACGATCCGTCTCCTTTAGAAATTGAGTTATCCGCTTGGCAACTTCCTCGTAGCGCTCTTTGATGACAATCTCGCTGTCGAAGTCTTGCTTCTCGAAAACACGTTTGGGCAGAGCTTCGCCGCGATCATCTATGGTGCCTTCCTCAGTACGGTATCCGTAAATGTCGACGTTCAGCTTAGGACGAATAACTTTATACGGGGCGAGAAAGCCATCCTCGATTCCCTGTTTAAGGGAGTAGGTGTAGACAGGTTCGCCGAAGTAGGTAATGTTTGAAACCTCTTCAGTCTCCTTTGGCGTAGCCGTCATACCGATTTGAATTGCACAATTGAAATACTCAAGTACCTTACGCCATGCGGAGTCCGCCGCGGCGCTTCCGCGATGGCACTCGTCGACGATAATCAAATCGAAGAATTCCGAGTCGAACTCGCGGAATATTTCTTCACCGTTTTCTCCAACAAGCTGTTGGTAGAGCGAGAAATAGACCTCGTAAGCAGAATCGAGCTTTCGACCTACGACCTTGGTTGTAACCCTCTTGAGAGGCTTGAAATCGCCGTCTATGGTCTGATCGACGAGAATATTGCGGTCCGCCAGATAGAGAACCTTACGAACCTCGGTAGTCTGTCGCAAGCGATGAACGATTTGAAAAGCCGTAAAAGTCTTTCCCGTTCCCGTTGCCATAACGAGCAAGATGCGATTCTTACCTCGCGCAATAGCTTCAAGCGTACGATTGATGGCGATGCACTGATAGTAGCGAGGATGATTGCCGCCGTGCTCCTGGTAATACGGAGCGGTCACAATCTCCTGGCTATACGGATGTTCAAGCCCCTTAGCTTTTGAGTATCGTGTCCAAAGTTCCGCCGGAGTGGGAAACTCGTCCATGGCAAGAGCGCGCTCTTTCCCGGTAAGAAAATCGTGCTCAACAAAACCCTTTCCGTTTGAGCTGTACGCAAACGGAATATCGAGCAGCTGGGCATATCCCATCCCCTGTTGGAGACCGGCATCAACGGTGTGCTCCGTATCCTTAGCCTCGACGATTGCGATAGGGATGCCCGGAGCATACATCAGAAGGTAGTCAGCCTTCTTCTTGTCTTTACGGGTGACCATACTTCCGCGCACAACAATCTCGCCACTGGTAAAGAAATACTCAGTGAAGACTTGGGTATTGCGATCCCACGACTTCATAATCGCAGGATCAATGAGTTTAAGCCGTGTGTCAGACTCGTTCATACGTCTCGGAACCCCTCATTGCGCAAAGCGACAGCTATTGATGTTGAGTTGATTAATTTTATCATCACTATGCAATCTAGCAGCCGCTTTATACTAAATGAGACGAAGTAAAGTCAGCCCCGTGAGAAAGCTCCAAAGAAAGCAAAATGAGCCCCGTTGACTTGAGTCAGAGGTCATTCCCGGAGCCCCGCCTACCTCCCCTCCGCCTTCAGCTTCAGCAGCAGGTCGCCCAGCTCGGGGCACTTGTTGGAAAGGCGCGTCTGGGCTCGCTCGCCCATCCCCCAACGCTGGCGGACTTCCTGGGCGCGCGGACTCACACGGTAGTTCCCGTCCATCATCTGCTTGAGCAACTTAGCGGTCACGCGCGCATCGGCCAGGGCGCTGTGGGCGTGGCCCGTCGACTCGTCGAACTCGATGCCAAACCACGTCGCCGCGTCACTCAAAGAGACGCACCCGTGGCTGCCTACGTCCATAATCGAGGTGTAAAACGCCTGCAGGTCGGCCCAGTCCGTAGGAAATGCTGAAAGGTCGATGCGCTTTGCCCGGCACTCGGTCAAAAGCTGTCGACGGTCCGTCCCACTCCAGCAAACCACCTGAGCGAAGTAGCGACCGATCCAATCGCTGAGCCTTTTGATCACCACATAGAGCGGATCGGCCATCGCGGTGTCCACGGCCGATATCCCCGTAAGCTCGCGGACGGGAAACGCAACGCCTTCGGTAAATTCCGTCTGCACAAACTGCGAGAACTCGCCCATAACGTTGCCGTGGTAATCGAGCTTGACGGCGCCGACCTCGATAATCTCATTGTGCAGCCCACGGCGCTGGCGCTGCTTTGGCACCGGCGCAAACTCAAAGTCCAGCACGATCTGGCGCGCAAAGTTCGTCGTATCGATAGCCGAGATACCCGGCGTCTTTTCAGCTGACACGGTTAGGACCTCTCTCCGTCAAATGCCGCTTGTTACATAAGCGACTACATTGCCGTAAGGATAGGCGCCCGTGCGGACACAAAAGCGGGGTGCAACGCCATGCGCCGGGCGCACGCCATGCAGACGGCCCCAAGAGAGTCGCCCGCTCTATTCAAATGCATGAAAAAGATTTAGGCCCGGTGACTTGAATCAGCGGTCATCCCGGGCCCATCAGAGCTCGTAGAGCTCTTGGTTGCTTTGGTCTCGCTCTTCACGGCGCTTATCGAACTTTCCGAGGCACTCAAGCAGCATTCGAAGCATAACAAGTCGCTGCCATTAAGGCACTGACCTCTTGACCAAGCAACGGCGCTGCCCAGCTATCACCCTTGGGCTGCCGTCAACTTTATTCTATCCGCGAGCATCTGGTTTACCAAATGGATTTTCGGTAAAGGAAGCACGGCACGCCCGCAAAACCACTACGCCCCAAGTGCCGCCATGGGAATCACCGCCACGCCGTCGTCGCGTGTATAGGCAATGCTCCCCTTTCCAACCACGACCGCCAAAAACGCCGGCGCGGCATTCTGGGCGGCAGGATTGGAGAGCACTTTCCTCTCCAGCGCCTTGAGATTTCTCGCTCCATCGTCTGCTTTCGCATCACTCAGCTTGACCTCGATGGCTCCCCAGCGCCCGTCGTGCTCAACGATCAAATCGACCTCAAGGCCCTTCTCATCTCGGAAATAATGGACACTGTTGTCGACACCGCCGTAGGTGGAAAGGAACACGCGCACGTCGCGCAGGACGAGATTCTCAAAGAGCATCCCCAGCGTTTGCATATCGCCAAGCAGCCGCTCAGGGGTAGCCCCCAGCAACGCCGCCGCAAGTGACGGGTCACAGAAGTAGCGCTTGGGGCGCACGCGAACGCGGGCCTTCGAGCGCATGGGCGGCTCCCATCCGCACAGGTCCTCGGTCAGCTTGAGCCTGTTGAAGAGGTCCAAGTACGCAGCGATGGTCCTCTCGTCGGGGCCCGCCTCACCGTACGAGGCGTCCTTTACGAGCGTCTTGTACGTGACAGCCTGGCTCTCGTTCATGGCAAGAGCTCGCAAAAGGCCGTGTGCAAGCTCGGGCGACATGCCCTCGTCCAGCACGTTGACGTCGAGCACCGAGTGCACGTACTGGCTTGCCGTCTCTCGCGCAAGATCTTCCGAAAGCCCAAGATTTGCAGGCCAACCGCCCCTGCAGCACCAGCGGGCGACGTCATCCACCGTGCTCTCGCGACGCTGAGGGGCAAAATCCTCGCCCTTAAAGAGGCTTGCCAGTGACACGAGCGGCTCGCCGTCGCCCGACTCACACAGGGCCATGGGGCGCATTGACAGACGGGCGATCCTACCCGTGCCGGAATGACGAACATGGCTGCGCTCCTCGCTTTTGAGCGCGGTCGAGCCCGTGAGCAAAAGTGTCCCCCGTTCGTTGCCGCTCGCGTCCACGAAACGCCGGGCGGCATCCCAAACCTCGGGCACCTCCTGCCATTCATCGACCAGGTGTGGCGCATCGCCGATGAGCGCCAGGCTTGGGTCGACCTCTGCCGCCGCACGCTGCGCAGGCTCATCGAGCCTGGAGACGCTCGCCGAGCGAGAGAGCGCCGTCCAGGTCTTGCCGCACCATTTGGGGCCGTTGATCTCCACACAGCCAAACGCCCGCATAAGGGTGTCGAGGCGCTCCTCTATGAGCCGGGGCCTATATCCCTTTTGGGTCAATCTCTTTGGTGCATCCATAGACGGCCGTCCCTCTCTATCACGCGATATGCGAAATTACGCCATTCTCAATGCTGATTTTACGCTACTTTCAATGTAGTTTTTACGCCATGACAGATGTAGTTTTTACGCCATTTTTATTGTAGGTTTTACGCTTGTCATCCTTAGCGCGACCCATTCCGAGCATCACATCAGAGCGTGCTTGGTTATCTCCGCTCGCACATCTCGGCAAACGAAATCAGCTTGGCATCTCCCCTGCTCGCCGCAGCTTCCTGACATCCTTGCGTAAAGCCTCGCTTCGAGAAGATCGCATAGCTTTTGTGCTGCCGCCTAAAGAGCTCGCTTCGATGCACGAGCTTTTGCAGCACGTCTTCGCCCACCGGTTCATTGCGCCATTTGCATTCCGCAAACAGCGCAGTGCCCTCGCCATCGTCAACAATCAAGTCGATTTCTTCCTGCGTATGCGTGCGATTATCCGTCCCCCACCAGCGCCCAACGCTTGGCGGAACCACATCAAGCTGGCCCGCCCGCGCGAGTTCGTACACGTATTGTCTGCATATAAGCTCAAAGACCGTACCCATGTAATCCGATACGTGCGGCTCAATGCGCTCATACGCCATCTCGGCCATATCGTTTTGAATCAGCCCAATGTTCTGCGGCACAAACTTGTACCAGAACCTAAACATCTGGTCGCTCAGCAGATACACGGCTCGCTTATTGCTCGTCTCGTTTAGGGGCAGCTCGCGCTCGACAATCCCAAGCGACGCCAGCTTATCCACATAGCTCTTTACGTTGCTCGCAGGGATTCCCGTAGAGCTCGCAATCTCCGAGATCCTCGAGCGCCCCTGAGCAATTGCTTGCACGATCGCATCATATTGCTCGGGATTGCGGCACTCTTGCAACAGCAGGTTACTCGGCTCCTCAAAGAGATAGCCCGTAGGAGTAAGAAAAAGACGTTTGATGTTGTCCTTGAGCGGTGCGGCAGGATCGACTTTCTCGATATATGCAGGAATGCCGCCCGTCATGCCATAGCAAACCGCAGCGTCTTCGCGACCCATGCTATGCCACAGGCCGAGGGTCGTCGTAAAATCGAGCGGCATGATCTTAAACTGGGCCGTACGCCTACCGTATAGTGGACTCTCGTAGCCCAACACCTGTTCCTCCATAAACGAAAGAGACGAGCCGCATAGAATCAGCATGAGCCTGGTCTCTTTGTACAGGTGATCGATCTTGTCTTGCAGCAACGAGCTGATCTCGGGATTCGATTGGGCGAGATAGGGATACTCGTCAATCACGACAACCAAACGTTCCGTGCGAGCCATGGTGGCCAATGCATCGAACGCTTCGTCAAAACTACGAAACGACACGCCTGCAGCACCAACCGAGCCTGCAAGTATCGCCTGGCTAAAGCCGTGCAGGTTTGCCTCCGCATTGGTACGACGAGCTTGAAAGTAAATAGCCTTCTTGCCTTGGATGAATTCTGTGATGAGACGTGTTTTGCCCACACGACGACGGCCGTAAATCACAGGCATCTCAAAGGAGCCCGTGCCATACAGTCGATTGAGCTCGGACATTTCCGCTGTTCTTCCGATAAACATAGGACCATCCTTCCTTTACGTTATAGCTAGATATATTATACCTTCCTATAATATAGCTAGCTATAACGTAATTCGACAAGCGACGCACGCAAAAGGGGCGGTACACCCCCGCACGTGGACCGTTCCGGAAAATGTATCCCGTTCTGGAGCCAAAAACTGGGCCGTAGTTTCCGCCAAACATGCCATCCGGAAAGCGTGTCCCGTTCTGAGCCTGAATTCTGGGATGCACTTTCCGCTGAAGCTTCTACCGGAAAATGCATCCCGTTCCGAGCACTCATTCCGGGACACAGCTTCCGCATGCGGCCCCGCTGGGAAAGTTCGTCCCGCTCTGAGCGCTCATTCCGGGATGCGATTTCCGTTTGAGGCCCGATCCGGAAACGGTATCCCACTCTGGGGCCGAAATCTGGGACGCAGTTTCCGGTTGAGGGGCGTTCCGGAAAGCGCGTCCCATTCCGAACGTCAATTCCGGGACACAGTTTCCGCCGACACAGACGACGACCTGCAGCCCTTATCACATGCCTTCAAATATACGATCCAGAGACACAAAACAGCAGATAGAATGCTCTTTTTCAAAAAAGTACACGTCCCGAAACTTACCCATTCTTCATAACTCGCTACCGTTCAAGGTCGCCGATTACCGCCCACCGATTCAGCTTCAAAAAATGACGTCAAAACCAGGCCATCTACCTGCATGGTTAGATTTTGGTCAGCTTTTGGTCAGCTGAGCGGCAAGTTCCAGCTGATACGTTTTTGCTACCCAAAAGGAGGCGGTAGCTCATGACCCATTGCAATGACCAGCTCATCGACCAACTGCTCACTCAAGCCGAGCAAGAGGGGCGCTGTCTGATTCCCCCGAGCGCGGCGATCCGAAAAGCGCTCCTTCGGCGCACCGGCGGCACGGTTGTCTCGCCCATTCCGGGGTTGTTTGCGCGAAAAACGCGCTGGGATGAACTCAACCGAGCGCAACGCCATTGCGAGATTATCCGCGCCCTTGCGATCATCCATCCCGATTGGACGTTCTGCTCGTTTTCGGCAGCTTGCCTGCTGGGGCTCGAGGTCTCGTGGCGACACCTGAACGTCGTGCATGTTTGCAGCTCGACAAAGCCGTCGGCTCGTCCGGGCGCACATATTCAGCGACACCAGATTGAGCCGGCCGGAGCAATACGCAGAGCCGGCATATCGGTAACGCCGCCCATCCAAACGGCCACAGATTGCCTGCTGCAAACTGGTTTTGCCGACGGCATGCCCATTGCCGATTCGACGATCTCAAAGCTCGGCCTTGCGCCGGAACAGCTGATGGAGGCCGTGGAGCAACGAGCGACTGCACGCAATGGTCGCGCGATTCGCACCGCCCTCACAACGCTTCGATATGCCGACGTCCGCGCCGAGAGCGGTGGGGAATCGGTCGCCCGAGCCGTCATGATCGAGACGGGCTTTGCGCCCGACTGGCTTCAATACGAGCTGACGGACCCCTTCGATTCGGCCAAGCCCATACGAACGGACTTTGCCTGGGAGCGCCAGGCGCGGGAACTCACACTGGGCGAGCTCGACGGGCTCATCAAATATACCGACCAGACCATGCTGGCCGGACGCACCACCGCCGAGGTGCTCGTTGCCGAACGACAGCGCGAGGCGCACCTATCGCTCTACGGTCACCCTCTGCTGCGCTTTACCATGAACGAGGTCCGCTCGACAGGAATGCTCGCCAAAAAGCTGCAGACGGCAGGCATCCGGCAGACCGCGCTGCCGACATGGCTCAACGAGGTGGACCTGTAGGAGCTGTTGAGCTTATGCCCGCCTGCCCATCAAACTGGGGCACACTTTCCAGTTGGCGGCACCCTCGGAAACCATATCTCAGATTGAGTGCTCAGAATGGGATGCGCCTTCCATATGGCATACCTAGCGGAAACCGTGTCCCGGAATCAAGGCCCAGAACGGGACACGCTTTCCGGCTGAAGCGCCCAGCGGAAACTGCATCCCAGAATAGACGCTCAAACTGGGACGCAATTTCCGGTTTCCTGCTGTTCCGGAAAGTGCATCCCATTCTGGAGCCGAATTCCGGGACACAGTTTCCGCATGCGGAGGCGCTCCAAACAAAAGGCCCCGGCTCGCGATGGAGCTGGGGCCAAAGGCGCAGCATATACAGTTGATGTTGAGCGCGAACGGCCCATCAGCAATGGTCGTCCGCGCTCTACCCTAGCCGCGGTGACGAGCGCGGCTGTACGGCGTATCCACCATGGGCAGATCCGGACGCAGCTTGCCGTCAAACGCGCGGTAGGCGTTCTGCACGGCGGGCGCCGTGGGAATCGTTGCGATCTCGCCGATGCCCTTGCCGCCGTATGCCACGGGCAGCAGCTCGTCCTTCTCCACGTAGATGGCATGGATATCCGGAATCTCGGGCGCACGGAACAACCCGAGCGTACCGTACCTTGCCTGGGGTACGCAGTCCTTGAGCGGCCAGTCCTCGGTAAGTGCGTAACCCATGCCCATGAGCACGCCGCCTTCAATCTGACCCTGGATGGAGATGGGGTTGACCACCTTGCCGGAATCGTGCGCGGCATAGACCTCGCTCACGCGACCGTCATCATCCAGAATGACCACATGCGTGGCAAAGCCGTAGCAGATGTGGCTCTTGGGGTTGGGAACGTCGGCGCCCAGCTTGTCGGTCGGCTCCAGATACACGTAGCCAAACTCGCATCCTTCGAGCGCCTTGATGGCGGCCGCGGGATCCTGAGGATGCATACCCTGGCCGGCGACGAGCTCCTGCGCATGCAGCTGATAGGCGCGACCGTCGTCGTACTCGATCTTGATGCCGTCGCCATGTGCGCTCACGGGAGCGGCGGGCGCAGGCTTGCCGGCCTCGATGTCAAGCATGGCATCGCGCAGCAGGAAGGCGGCGCCGCGCACGGCCTCGCCGGTCACGACCGTCTGACGCGAGCCAGACGTGGTACCGGAGTCGGGAGCGTTCTCGGTGGAGCACTCGCCATTGGCAATGCAGCTCAGCGGCAGACCGCAGGCCTCGGCAACGTCTTGCAAAAAGACGGTGTTACAGCCCTGGCCGATGTCGGACGTGGCGGCGTAGACCACGGCGCGGCCATCCTCGATGCGGATTTTGCAGCGGCCGGCATCGGGCAGGCCCACGCCCACGCCGGCGTTCTTCATGGCGCAGGCGATACCGGCGTGTCCGGGATGCGCGTAGTAGGCATCCTTGACCTCGAGCAGCGTCTCTTTAAGCGCCGTGGAGCAATCGGCAATCTGGCCGTTGGGCAGAACCTCGCCCGGCTCGATGGCGTTGCGGTAGCGAATCTCCCACGGATCCAGGCCGACCTTCTCTGCCAGCAGGTCGATCAGGCTCTCGAGCGCAAACTCGGACTGGCAAACGCCAAAGCCTCGGTACGCACCGGCGGGCGGGTTGTTGGTGTAGTAGCCAAAGCCGCGAATGTCGGTGTTCTGGTACTTGTAGGGGCCGACAGCATGCGTACAGGCGCGCTCGAGCACCGGGCCGCACAGCGACGCGTAGGCGCCGGTATCAAAGTTGATCTCGCAATCCAAACCGGTAAAGTTGCCCTCGGCGTCGCAACCCAGCGTAAAGGTGCCGTCCATGGCATGACGCTTGGGATGGAAAGCAAGCGACTCGGCACGCGTGAGCTTGCACTTCACAGGACGCTGGAACTTATAGGCAGCGAGCGCGGCCAGATGCTGAATGGACACGTCCTCCTTGCCGCCAAAGCCGCCACCCACGAGCATGGTCTCTACAACCACGCGCTCGGGTTCGCTATCCCAGCCAAACATATGGGCACACTCTTTGCGCGTATCGTAGGCACCCTGATCGGTCGACTGCACCTTGACGCCGTTCTTGTACGGGAAGGCCACGGCGCACTCGGGCTCCAAGAAGGCATGCTCGGTAAAGGGCGTGGTAAAGCGCTGCGTCACGGTAAACGCGCTCTCCGCCAGCGCCTTGGCGGCGTCGCCGCGCGTCACGCGACGGCTCTGGCACACGTTGTCCTTGAGCTCCACCGTGTTGCCAAAGGCAAAGAAGCTGTCGTGCAGGCGCGGGGCATCGGCGGCCCTGGCCTCGGCGATGTTGCGCACGGGCTCCAGAGGCTCGTAATCGATCTTGACGAGCTTCTTGGCCTTCTCGAGCGTCGCCTCGTCCTCGGCGACCACCAACACGATGGCGTCACCCACGCAGCGGGTGATATCGCCCTGGGCGATCATGACGTCCCAGTCCTGAATAAGGTGGCCGACCTGGTTGACCGGCACGTCCTCGGCGCGCAGGATGCCCACCACACCGGGCAGGGCCTCGGCCTTGGAGGTGTCGATGGAGAGCACGCGGGCGCGCGGATACTTGGAGCGCACGGCGCTGGCATAGGTCAGGCCCGGCTGATCAAGCTCGTCGATATCATCGGGGTACTTGCCCTCACCGAGCACCTTCTTGCGCACGTCGATACGGAAGGCGCGCTTGCCCACGCCGTAGTCATCGCCGCGCTCCAGGTCCTCGTCGATCTGCTTTTCGCCACGGAGCACCGCAGCGGCCAGCGAGATGCCCTCGATAATCTTTTTGTAGCCGGTGCAGCGGCAGACGTTGCCGCGGATGGCGTACTTGATCTGCTCCTCGGTGGGCTCGGGATCCTCGGCGATGAGCGCCGCGCCCGCCATGACCATGCCGGGGATGCAAAAACCGCACTGCACGGCGCCCACGGCGCCAAAGGCGTACACAAAGGCCTCGCGCACGTCCTCGGGCAGGCCCTCGACGGTCACGATGTTGCGGCCGGCGGCAAGAGCGGTGGTCAGCACGCACGCCTTGACGGCCGCACCGTCCACATGGATGGTGCAGGTACCGCAGGCGCCCTCGGAGCAGCCGTCCTTGGCGGAGTGAATGTGCAGGTCGTCGCGCAGATAGCGCAGCAGCGGCTTGTTCTGAGTCGTCGTGCGCTCGACGCCGTTAACGGTAAAAGTGAATTCCTGTGCCATGGTGATTCCCTTCTACACGCCAGCGGCGATGCCGGTGCGGTCGTGGATGGCGCCATGAGGGCAGACGACGGCGCACATGCCGCACGACAGGCAGTCCACGCCGTCGATATGGGCGCAGTTGTCCTCGATGCGGATAGCGCCGGCAGGGCACTTTTTGGCGCACATACCGCAACCGATGCAGCTCGTGTCGCAAATCTTGCGCGCAATGGCGCCCTTATCGGTGTTGTTGCAGCGCACCAGAATGTTCTGGTAGCCGGGAACAAAGGCAATCACGCGCTGCGGGCACGCCATGCCGCACAGGCCACAGCCCGTGCACTTGGAGCGGTCCACGCGGGCGACGCCGTCGACCAGCGCAATGGCACCGTGGGGGCAGGCCGTGACGCAGGCGCCACAGCCAATGCAGCCTTCGCTGCAGCGGGCGTCGCCGCCTGCGGAGGCGCAACCGCTTCCGCAGGCAACGTAGGCCACGTTATGTTGAATGGATTTGGCCATAAGAGACTCGCCTATTTCTTAAGAAGGTACGAATAGTTGTCGCGCACAGCCCTGATGGTCAGGCGGACGGCCTCGGGAAGACCGGTGTTGACGGCATCGACCGAAACGGTGCGGACCGTGCCGGCGACGCGGACCTTAAAGTGGTCCTCGTCCACCGCCAGGAAGCCCTCGTTCTCGGAGTTCTCCATGTCCTCCTCGCTCCAGAACAGGGTGAGCTTGTCCTTGTAGGGACGACCCTCCTGGTAGGGGCAGAACACGGCGCAGTTGCCGCACTCGTTGCACATGCCGTCGACGTGGACGACCTGATGCTTGGCCAGGCCCGGCACCTTAATGGCCACGTTGGCGCGGTTGGGGCACACGTCGCAGCAGACCTCGCACACCGAGCCGCAGCCCAGGCAGCGGGTCTTGGTGCAGTTGCGCTTGTCGCGGCACAGCGACCCCTTGCGCTCGTAGCAGGTGTCCTCGCAGCCAGCCTGCTCGTTGCAATCGGCGTACTTGTTAAAGTCCACGCCAGCGATGGCACGGGCGACCTCGGCGGCGTCGGCAATAGCCTCAACCACGGTGGCAGGACCGCGACGGCAGTCGCCCGCAGCCCAGACGCCCTCAACGCCGGTGGAGGTGGCGGCAAGACGGCCGCGACGGTCGTGCTCGACGCCCGCAGCGTCGTACAGGCTGGCATCGATGCCCTCGCCCACGGCGCAGATCACTGTGGTGGCAGACAGCTCGACGGTCTCGCCCGTGGCGACGGGGCTGCGACGGCCGCTTGCATCCGGCTCGCCAAGCTCCATAACATCGCAGGTCAGCACAGCGCCGTTGAGCGCCTTAGGCGCCAGCAACTCGCAGAACTCAACGCCGTCGGCAAGAGCAAGATCGAGCTCCTCCTCGTCGGCGGGCATCTGCTTCTTGGTGCGGCGATACACCAGGCGCACGTTCTTCACACCAGCCAGGCGCTTAGCCACGCGGGCCGCGTCCATGGCGGTGTTGCCGGCGCCAATGACTACGACGTCCTCGCCCAGCTCGAGCTTCTCGCCCTTCTTGGCGGCCTCGAGGAACTCCAGCACGTCAAGCTCGGCACCCTCGCCCAGGCCTGCAGAGCCAGGCATCCAGGCACCGGTGGCCACGACCACGTCGGTAAAGCCCTGGGCCTTGAGATCGTCGATGGACTCCACGCGGGCGTTGAGCTGCACCTTGGCGCCAAAGGCCAGGCAGAGCTCGGCATCGTGGGAGATATCGTCGCTCGCAATGCGGAACTCAGGAATGACGTGACGGACCACGCCGCCGAGCGAATCGCGGGCCTCAAAGATGGTGACGGGCACGCCGGCACGAGTCAGGAAGAACGCCGTCGCCAGACCGGCCGGACCGCCGCCGATAACGGCAACGTTGCGCTCGCCGTCGTTGGCGATGGCCTGGGCGCGCAGCTTGGGCAGCACGGCGGTCATGGCCTCGCGGGCGGCCTTGAGCTTGCTGGCGCGAATCTGGGCGCCCTCGGGCTCGTAGAACGCACGCTCGCAGGCACGGCCGCAGGGATGCGGGCAGATGGTGCCGGTAATGAACGGCAGGGCGTTGCGCTCGATGATGATGTTGAGTGCGTCCTCGTAGCGGCCCTCGTCAACGGCCGCCAGGTAGGCGGGAATATCCTGCTGGATGGGGCAGCTCGTGCGGCACGGCGTGGTAAAGCAGTCGGAAAGCGGGCTCTTGCCGGCGACCTTGCGGTCGGGCAGCGGGCGCAGCGGCTTCTTGTAGAGCGGGTTGGTGAGTGAGTCGGTCTGGATCGCAGTCACAGCCTCGAGAGAGACGCCCGCGAACGGCTTGCCATCCAGGTCGGTAAACTCGCCGGCCATCTGGCTAAAGCGCTCGTAGCCACCAGGCTTGAGCACGTCGGTCGCCAGGGTGACGGGCCAAATGCCGGCATCGTACAGGGCGCGGATGTTGTAGACCGTGGCACCGCCGGAGTAGCTGATGCGCAGCTTGCCATCGAACTGCTCGGTAATGCGACGGGCGGCCTCGATGGTCAGCGAGAACAGCGAACGGCCCGACATGTACATCTCGGTGGAGGGCAGCTCGTTCCTCGTCACGTCGACGGGGAACGTGTTGGTCAGCTTGACGCCAAACTCCAGGCCGCGCTCAGCGCACAGGGCAATCAGGCGCTCGAACATAGGCACGGCGTCGGCCCATTGCAGGTCCTCGCGGAAGTGCGTATCGTCGAAGACGATGTAGTCAAAGCCCAGCTCGTTGAGGCGCTGACGTGCAAACTCATAGCCCAACAGCGTGGGGTTGCACTTGATGTAGGTGTTGAGGCCCTTCTCGGTGATCAGATAGGTCGCGATGCGCTCGATCTCCGCCGGCGGGCAGCCGTGCAGGGTAGACTCGGTGATGGAGTTGGAGACGCGTGCCGGGATGGACTCGACAAACGCGGCGTCGACATGCTCAAACTTGTCCAGGTTGGCGAGCGCCCATGCGCGGCACTCGTTCCAGACGTCGGAGCCGCTGGCGTCCTTCATGCCCTCGATGTAGGCGTCGACCTTGGGGCTCTTAATGCCCTCCAGGTCATAGCCCACGGACATGTTGAAGACAAAGCCGTCCGGGCTGCCCAGGCCGTACTCGCGAGCGATCAGGTGGCAGGCAAACCATGCCTTCACGTACTCGGCAAAAGCCTGCGGAACCTCGAGCTCGGTCGACCACTCGCAGTTGTAGCACTCGTCCTGCGCCACAATGCAGGGCTTGTTGACGCACTTGGAGAGCTCCTCGCCGTCCATAACCTGAACGGTCTTGAGCTCAAAGAAGCGGGAACCGGCCACGTAGGATGCCACGATGTTCTGGGCCAGCTGCGTGTTGGGACCGGCGGCCGGGCCAAACGGAGTCTCGATGCGCTCGTCAAAAATGGGAAGCGCACCCTCCTGGTTGGTCGTGACCATCTTGCGCACGCCAAAGACGGCGCCCTGAGTCTTGTGCTCCTCGATGATCCAGTTCATCAGCTGCGAAAACGGGATCGGCCTCATGATGTCGCTCATAATGAGTTCCTCTCTGTAACGCCCGGCGAGACCGCGCGGCGGGCGCAAATACGGTGTAGCGCTAGCACAGCGCCGGCGACCCCGCGGAGGCCGCCTATGCGCGCGCCGGATGTGGCGAAACATCCGACGCGCGCGAATCTACTTGTGAATTAGTAGGTGCGATCGTTGAGCGTGCTCCAGAGCTTCTTGGACTCGGCCATGGTCCACGCGTTGATCTTGTCCTCATCAATGCCAACGAACTCGCGATCCTTGTACAGGACGCGGCCGTTGATGATGGTGGTGCGGCAGTTTTTGCCCATCATGCCAAAGAGCATGTGGCCGTCGATATTCTCCTCGCTCAGCGGCGTAAAGGGCTTGTAGTCCATAACGATAACGTCGGCGGCAGCGCCGGCCTCGAGCACACCGAGCTTGCGATCGAAGTACTTGCTCGCCATCTTGGCGTTGTTCTCGAACAGCATGGTCATGGCCTCACACCAGCCCACGTTGGGCATGGCGGCGTTGTGACGCTGAATGATCAGGAAGACCTTAAGGCTCTCGAGCATATCGTGGGTGTAGGCGTCGGTGCCCATGCACACGGGGATGCCACGACGGAAGAACTCGAGCACGGGGGCGCAGCCCACGGCGTTGCCCATATTGGATTCGGGGTTGTTGACCAGCCAAGTGCCGGTCTCCTTGACGATATCCATCTCGGCAGGCGTCACGTGGATGCAGTGGCCGAGCATGGTGTCGGGACCCAGCAGGTTGTGCTGCAGCAGGCGCTCGACGGGGCTGATACCACCGCGGTTGAGGCGGGAATCCCACACGTCGTTCATGCCCTCGCACACATGGATGTGGAAGCCGGTCAGGCCGTTGTTGGCCTCGGCCATCTTATCCATGGTCTCGTCCGAAAGCGTAAAGGTAGCATGCCCGCCAAACATGGCGGCGATCATGTGGTTGTCGTTATCGCGACGCTCCTTGGCGGCCCACTGGGCAAATTCGGCGTTCTCGGCAATGGCCTGGTCGCACTTTTCCTGGCCGCGGCGATCGGAGACCTCGTAGCACAGGCACGAACGCATGCCCAGCTCCTGAGCTGCATCCTTAATGGTAAAGAGGCTTCCCGGGATCTCGCAGAAGCTCGCATGGTGATCGAAGATCGTGGTGACGCCATCACGGATGGAGTCCAAAATCGTGGCATAGGCGCTGGCCTTGGTGCCGTCGAGCGTCAGGTTGTCGTCGATCTTCCACCACTGCTGCTCAAGATTCTCCAGGAAGTTGGTGGGGTTGCAGCCCTTAATGGCGAGGCCGCGGGCCAGACCCGAGTAGATGTGGGTGTGGCAGTTGATGAGTCCGGGCATGATGAGGTTGCCCCGGGCATCGACGTACTCGGCATCCGGGTACTTGGCCTTGAGCTCGCGCTCGGGGCCCACTTCGACGATCGTATCTCCGTCAATGGCGACCGCACCGTTTGGAATGAACGGGGTCTGAGCGTTGCGGGTAAAGACGGAACCGTTAGCGACCAGAAGCATAAATGCTCCCTTCAACATCAGAGGCGGGGTTTGACACCTCTGACATGGCGGAAGTGCGAAGCGCCGGCCTACACCGGAAACGGGCCCTCTCCCGTCAACGCTTCACCAAAGGGACAAGCCCTTTGAAGTGCGGCTTGGCGCCGCATGGCGTCGGCGGACGAGGCGATGCGTCCGCCGACGAATAGCACCGAATTGGTTACTTCTTGCTCTCGGGCAAGACCAGATCCACGGCAGCGTCCTTGGCAGCATCGATGTGCTGAGCCACGACCGGCGTCTGCGGAAGGATCAGGTTAAGGACAATGGCCATGATGGCGGTGGGGGTTACGGCATTGGAGCCGATGACGGTGGACACCCAGGCGGGCATACCCTCGCCGGCAAGGCAACCGCTGGCCATCCAGATACCCAGGCCAAAGACGACGGAGGTGCCGACGATGGTGGTAGTGCGCTGCGTGAGGCCCTCGCGGGTGAACATGCGCACGCCGTTCATGGTGATGGTGCCAAAGACGCCGACGGTCGCGCCGCCGATGACGGGCTGCGGGATAGCGGAAAGGACGGCAGAGAGCTGCGGGAACAGACCGGCGATGGCAAAGACGGCCGCAATGATCACAAAGACCCACTTGTTGACGACCTTGTTGGAGCAGATGATGCCCACGTTCTGGCCAAGGGCGCTGGTGGGAAGACCGCCCAGCAGACCGCCGACCATAGAGGTGAGGCCCTGGGACACGATAGCGCCGGAGAGCTCGCGCTCGGTGGGCATACGGTCGATGGAGCCCAGGCAGGCGGCGGAGACGTCACCGATAACCTGGATGGCAACCATGGGGAACACGACGGCGAGGGTAATGCAGACCTCGGGATCAAACTCGAGCGCGTAGGGCATGAGCTTGGGAAGAGCGAAGACCTGAGCGGTGGCGACGCTGGAGAAGTCGATCATGCCAAAGGGGATGGAGACGATCATACCAACGATCATGCCAAAGAACACGGATCCCAACTTGAGCGTGCCCTTGCCAAAGTTGGCGAGCGCAAAGACCACGGCGAAGGTGATGAGAGCGACGCACCAGGCCTGCGGGGTGCCCCACAGCGGCGTACCCATACCGCCGGCCATATACTTGACGGCCGTGGGATACAGCGAAACGCCGATGGAGAAGATGACCGTACCGGTCACGACGGGCGGGAACAGCCACTTGATCTTGCTGTAGGCCAGACCAAAGAGGACCGCGACGGCGCCGCCGACGATCTCGCCGCCCAGCAGCGCACCAAAGCTAAAGCCCGAGGCACCCATGGCCTGCAGGGCCGGCAGGAACGCGAACGAAACGCCCATGACGATGGGCAGGCCGCCGCCGATGCGACGGAAGGGAGCGAAGGCCTGAAGGGCCGTGTCGATCGCCGAAAGAATGAGCGCGACCTGGATGATGTCGGTACTCTGCTGGCTATTAAAGCCGTAGACGCCGGCCATGATGACCGCCGGGGTAATGATGCCGGCAAACGATGCCAGTACGTGCTGAAGGGCACACGGGATCATTTCCTTAACGGGAGGCATGCCTTCGCGAGTGAACAGGGCTTCAGTGCCGTTCGTAACCGTCTCCTGGGTCATTTGACCACCAATCCTCGAAGTAGTTGTTTTCGCATCTGACGCTCTATTGTGACGCAGTGCGGGGTTGAGGTTGTGCCTTCATTGCATATCGTATTAAAGATGATTCTCATTCTCAATAATAATTTTTTGTTATCAGACTATTCTTCAGCTGAAATTACGCATTTCCGCAGGTCAGGAAAGTGTCTGGTCAAAATAACATCTAACATTTCTTTTGGTCAACCGTTTACCGCTAAATTCCTACCGTTCGTCTGCATTACGCAATGTACCTGCGGATATACGAGATGATGGGCAGCGTGTTACCATGAGAAAAAATTGTTATGAACATTTCCGATTTCACCCAAAGGAGTTGCCCGTGAACGAGACCGTACGTCGCTTTTTGCCGATGGTCGATTTTCTGGAGCAGATACTCGGCAAAAACAGCGAAATCGTGCTGCACGATTTCTCGGATCCCGACCACGCCATCGTCGATATTCGCAACGGCATCGTGAGCGGCCGCAAGGTCGGCGGTCCCGCCACCGATCTGGCACTCAAGATCATGCACGACGCCAAGTATCGCGACCTGCCGTTTATTACGGGCTACGAGGGGCGCGGTGCCGGCGGCAAGACGTTGGAGTCAGCGACGTACTTTATCCGCGAAAATGACGAGATCGTCGGTATGCTCTGCGTCAACACCGACCTCTCGACCGTGCGCTCCATCAACGCCATGGCGCAGCAGCTCATGGCATGCTTCGACGCGGCGCCGACGCGCACAGAGCCCGCGTCTATCGAGGTCGAAAGCCTTTCGGAGTCCACGCAGGAGCTCATCGACCGCAGTATTGCCGAGCTGCTGAGCGCGCGCGGGCTGGATGTAGCGTCGCTTGGTCAGAGCGACCGCGTGGACGTCATTCGCCACCTCAACGGCAACGGGGTGTTCATGCTCAAGGGCGCCGTGGCCTGCGCCGCCACCGCGTTGGGCATCTCGGAGCCCAGCGTCTACCGCTACCTGCAAAAAGTTCGCAAGGAGGGCTAACGAGCAAAATGGAGCGCGGCTCCACAAGCGATTCGTCACTTAACAAAAGACCCTGCAGCTCGCACGCGCTGCAGGGTCATTTTGCATGTCATGTTTAGTTGTTGCCAACACCTTAGAGGGCGGCGACGACCTCGATCTCGACCAGACCGCCAGCCGGAAGGGCGGCAACCTGGAAGGCGCTGCGCGCGGGGAACGGGGCCTCGAACTTGGAGGCGTAGATCTCGTTCACGGCGGCGAAGTCGGCGATGTCGGCCAGGTAGACCGTGGTCTTGACGACATCGGCAAAGGTGGCGCCGGCAGCGGTCAGCAGGGCCTCGACATTGGCGAGGGACTGCTTGGCCTGGGCCTCGACGCCCTCGGGCATCTTGCCGGTCGCGGGGTCGATGCCCAGCTGGCCGGACAGGAACACCATGTTGCCGGCCTGGATACCGGGGGAATACGGGCCGATGGCGGCCGGTGCGTTATCGGAAGACACGACGGTCTTGCTCATGTTTTTCTCCTTACGATCAGATAGAGAGCGTGAGCGCGGCGTTCGCACCGGGAGGCACAATTCGGTCTGAACACCGCGCTTGATTGGGATAGTACTCAAGGTTTCCGTGCGATGCAAGAATATTATCAGCTTGCGAGAATATTTTATCGCCCAACGGTTTCTCCGAACCGCTGAACGGTTCTCATGTGGAGCAGCCAGTCCAAGCTGCTGAAGACTTTGTCCTGCTTAGGCTGCGGGCGTCGCCCACCGCAGCGACGCCACTATACTTTTGAATATCTGAGCATTTTGAAAGGCAGGATATGACCGCAACCGCCAGCCGAACCACTAACCGCAGGCCCGAGCTTTTGGCCCCCGCCGGAGGGCCCGAGCCTTTTGCCGCCGCACTCGCCGCCGGGGCAGACGCCATCTACTGCGGCATGGGCAGCTTTAACGCCCGCCGCAAGGCCACCAACTTTACCGACGAGGCCTTTGAGCAAGCCTGCCGCGCCGCGCATCTAGCCGGGTCGCGCGTCTACGTCACGGTCAACATCGTCATCAAGCAGTCCGAGATGCGCGATGCACTGCAGCTCATCCATCGCTGCTCCACGCTGGGCGCCGACGCCTTTATCATCCAGGACTGGGGCCTGTTCTTTGAAGTCAAGCGCACCATGCCCAGCATCGAGACGCACATCTCGACCCAGGCGAACATCCACGACGACCGCGGAACTATCTGGTGCCGCGAGCAGGGCGCCGACCGCGTGACTCTCTCGCGCGAGCTCTCCATCGACGAGATCGCCGCCATTCACAGCGCCGCGCCCGATGTGGACCTCGAGGTCTTTAGCCACGGCGCCATCTGCTTTTGCTACTCGGGTCTGTGCCTGCTGTCGAGCTTTGCCATGGCGGGCCGCTCGGCCAACCGCGGCATGTGCGCTCAGCCCTGTCGCCTGCCTTACGAGCTGATCGACAAGAACGGCCGCTCGCTCTCCCCTGCCGGTCGCGAGCGCGCGCTGTGCCCGCGCGACACCAACACTTCGCAGCTTGTTCGCCGTCTGTATGACGCCGGCGCCGCATCGCTCAAGCTCGAGGGCCGCATGAAGGCTCCCGATTACGTGTACTCCATCGTCGATGTATATCGTCACGAAATTGACGACATGCTATCCGGAGCCACCGTTGCCAAGGACGAGGAAGCCGCCCGCCAGCGCCAGCTCAAGCGCTGCTTCAACCGCGACTTTACGCACGCCTATCAGGACGGCACCTCGGGCGACGAAATGATGAGCTACGAGCGTTCCAACAACCGCGGCCAGATCGTGGGCACGGTGCTGGGCAGCCGCCCGGCCAACCGCGATGTGCGCGGTCTCAAGCCCGACGACCGCCGTCGCCGCGCCGCCATCGCCCGCATTGAGCTGTTTGAGCCCGTGGGCAAAGGCGACCTGCTGGAGCTTCGCCACGATAACGAGTTTGACCAGTTCCTGACCACCATTGCCGCCGATGATGCCGCCGCCGGTGACATCATTGAGTGCCGCGTGCCCCGTAGCATGCCCGAGGGCTGCCGCGTGCGCGTGATTCGAAGCCAGAGCGCCATTGACGCCGCCGGCGCCGCGCTCAAGCGCGATGTGCTGCGCCGCCGAGCTGTTGACGTGTCCGTCGTGGCGCGCCTGGGCGAGCCGTTTACTGTCACACTCACCTGCTGTGACAACCCCGCGCTCACCGCCACCGCCACGGGCTTCACCGTCGAGGCCGCCAAGACCCGCGCCGTCGAGGCATCCGATCTGGTTGAGCACGTCGGGCGCATGGGCTCCTCTCCCTTTGAGGCCGCGAGCTTTGATGTGGCGCTCGATGAGGGCTGCGGCATGGGCTTCTCCGCCGTGCACAAGGTGCGCGCCGCCGCTTGTAAGGCGCTGGAAGAGGCCATTCTGGCACCGTACGAGGAGCGCGCAAAAACGCTCGAGTTGCCGGTGCTCGACAAATGTACGCGCCCCATGCCCAAGCACTACCGCGACGAGCCGCAGATCTGCGCCACCGTCACCTCGCTCGAGGCCGCCGAGGCAGCCCGCGCGGAGGGTGCAACGCGCATCTATATGACCACCGACGCGCTCGAGGCTGTCGGACTCTCCCCTGCCGATGCATTTGAGCAGGGTATCGTGCCCGTACTCGACGAGGTCTGCCGCGCCGTCGACCACGAGCGCGTCGATCCTTGGATCAATGCCGGAGCCACCGTCGCCGTCGGCAATATCTCCGAGCTCGCCGTAGCCGCTCATGCCGGCGCCACGGCCGAGATTCGCTCTTGCCTGCCGGTGCATAACACGCCCTGCATGGAGGCACTTGCCGAGCGCGGAGCCGGTGCGTTTTGGCTCTCGCCCGAGATCACGCTCGACGAGATCGTCTCGCTTGGCACCGCCGCGCCCGCAGCCCTGGGCATCACTGTGTTCGGCCGCCCGCGCGTTATGACGAGTGAGCACTGCATCCTGCAGGTGGCCAATGGCTGCATCCACGATTGCGCTAACTGCCGCCTGCGCGCCCGCAAGCTGTCACTCAAGAATATCGACGGCAAGGTCATGCCCGTACGCACCGACATCCATGGCCGCTCTCGCCTGTACGACGCCTACCCCATCGACCTCACGCCGCAGGTTCCTCAGCTGCTCGATGCCGGCGTGCGTCGTCTCATGGTAGACGGAACGCTGCTCGAGACAGATGAGGTGGGCCGTGCCGTCGCCCGCGTCCGTCGTGCCGTCGAAGCAGCACAGGCCGGCCGCAAGCCCGCCGCCCGCCTGCGCGGCGCCACCTCGGGCTGCATGTTTGTGGGAATTAGCTAACCGAAAGGCTTACACGTGAACGAAGAACCTCAAGTCCTTTACTGCGACGCCTGGCTCATGGCCATCGACAAGCCCGCCGGCATGATCGTCCACGGCGACGGCACCGGCGAGCGCACGCTCACCGACTACGCCAGCGACCTGCTGCTGGCGATGGGTGACGGCTTTGCCGCGACCGACATGCAGCCGCTCAACCGCCTGGACCGCAACACCACCGGCGTGGTGTTGTTTTCGCTCGACAAACAGACGCAGCCCGCCTTTGACCAAATGGTCATCGACCACGCCTTCGAAAAGCACTATCTGGCGCTGGCCGAGGGCAAGATCGACTGGAACGAGAAGCTCATCGACAAGCCCATCGCCCGCGACCGTCACGACAGCCGAAAGATGCGCGTCGGCGCCAGCGGCAAGCCGTCTCAAACTCGCGTGAAGGTGCTCAAACGTCTTAAGAGCCGTCGTGGCCTGCCCGCGCGCTCGTATATCGATGTCGAGTTGCTCACCGGCCGCAAGCACCAAATCCGTGTGCACCTGGCAAGCGAGCATCATCCCCTGGTTGGCGACGACCTGTACGGAACGCCGCGCCCCTGCGGCCTGATGCTCCACGCCCACAGCGTGTCCTTCACGCATCCCGTAACCGGCGAGCACATCCACATCGAAGCCCCCTGCCCCTGGGAGCCCTAAACCACCACAATGGGGACAGGCACCTTTGTGGTGGTTTTGCCGCAATGGTTCAACCGCGGTCCCAAAATGTCTCGATCTGTAACAGTTAGAACCCATTTTCCGGTCTATCTGTTACAGATCGAGACATTCAAATCCCCCTTAAGGGAAAATCTCAATCTGTAACACCTAGCCCACTTTTAACGGTCCAGTTGTTACAGACTTAGACAAACCGGCAGACAACGAAAGCGGCAACGCCCGTGATGGACGTTGCCGCTTTTCTATTGAGAAAACTACTCGGTTTTCGTTACTAACCACCACAATGGGGACAGGCACCTTCGTGGTGGTTTTGGCCTTGTCTCGCTGTTAGACAGTGATGACGTTGTCCATTGCCCGGTACTTGGCGGGGACCTCGCCCGCAGTGATAATCGTTGCGTCGCGGAAGTCCGCGAACTTGACGGGCGCCACCATGCCAAATTTACTGGCGTCCGAGATTACAAAGCGTTTGGCGGTATGGCGCATCGAGATACGCTTGACCTGTGCTTCCTCGATATCGGGCGCCGTGAAGCCCTGCTCGGCGGCAATGCCGTTAGAGCCCCAAAAGCCACAGTTGAAGTTGTAGCGGTCTAAGGTTGCCAAGGCATCGGGGCCAACGAGCGCCTCGGTCTCGGGTTTGAGCTCGCCGCCCAACACCACGGTACGCATGCCGCGCAAAGCAAGGTGCTGAGCATGGAGCACGGAATCGGTCACATAGGTGACATCTTCAAGGTGTGGAAGATGCTCGATGAGCCTCAGCGTCGTCGAGCCCGAGTCGATGTATACAAAGCTCTCGGGCTCCACAAGCGCCGCCGCACGGGCGCAGATACGCTCCTTGTCGTCGTTATGGAGGTCGCTGCGCTCATTAAGCGTTAGGTCGCGCGTCACGTGCGCGCGCTCAAGACTCGTCGCTCCACCGTGGACCTTGGCGATGCGATGAGCTCGGTCGAGCGTCTGCAGGTCGCGCCGAATGGTAGACGCCGTCACGCCCAGGGCTTCGGCAAGCTCCGGCACGGTAACCGAGCCGGCCTGCTGCACCATCGACACGATCGCGTTGAGCCTATCTTCCGCAAGCATCGCTTACTCCTCCTCGGGGTACACAACTCCCCAGTCGGCGCGGAGCTTGGTCATAAGCTCCATAACATCAGAAGCATAATCCAGCAGCTCGCGCTTGGAGTCGTCGCCGGCAACGGCCTTCTCCAGGTCGGCCATCTCATAGCACAGGGCGTAAGCCTCGGTGCCGGCGTGGACCTCCTCGCGGTGGCCGTCCGCAGTCCACACGATGGTCGCGTGATCGGCACGCGGATATTCATTGACCTCGATGTAGCACTTGTCGAAGCTGATGACCGAGCGCTTGGGCTGCTTGGAGTGGAGCGTAAGGCTCACGACGCCCAGCTGCTGCTCGGCATTTCGGCAGACGATGCCACCCGCGACGTCAACGCCAGTCTCGCAGGTGTTGCCCAGCGAAACGACCTCAGCGGGCTGGCTTGCCATAAAGAGGCGCATGACGGACAGGGCATAGACGCCAATATCGAGCATGGCACCGCCAGCAAGGTTGCGATTGTAAAAGCGGTTGGTCAGGTCGCCGTACTCCTTGTAGCTGCCAAAGTTGAGCTGGGCGAGGTTCATGCGTCCAAAGTCGCCGGCATCCATGCGGCGGCGCAGCTCCTGATACAAGGGCATGTGGAGCACCGTGGTGGCATCCATAAGGACCACGTTGTGCTCGTCGGCGATGGCACGGGCCTCGTCGAGCTCGGCAGAGTTGAGGGTAATGGCCTTCTCGCAGAGTACGTGCTTACCAGCTGCCAGAGCGGCGCGCAGGTAGGTGATATGCATGTTGTGCGGCGTGGTGATATAGACTGCGTCAATGTTCGGATCGGCGTAGAGGTCCTCGACCGTCTCATAGACCTTCTCGATGCCATACTGCTCGGCAAAAGCTTGAGCCTTGGACAGCGTGCGGTTGGCGACGCCCGCAAGCTTGCGACTGGCAAGAGCGAGAGACTGGGCCATCTGGTTGGCGATAACGCCGCACCCGATCACAGCCCAACGAAGCTCGGGAGCCGTAAAGATATCATCGGGGAATGGCTTGTCCTGGACCGAAGTGAACGCTGCTTTTGCGGCTGCTTCGGCATCGAGCGGAGCCTGTTTGGAATCTGCCATTATGTGCCTCCTGAGTCATCGGAAGTCCTTCATTTCCAACAGCCTTATATTCGCACAAATGCGCGCGCATTTGCTTGTATTTGCGTGTTTATTTGTTTATCGGTCATTATTTAACCATAGTTAGCAGATATTTGCGCGGCCATGCGCATCATCGCGCAAGACTCTGCGCGTAAATGCGCATGCGACAAACCTTGTGAAACATATAGGGGCGGAGCACCATAGCCCTAAAGACAGAGCCAGCTGCATTACTTCACCCCTCTGGGGGCACCAGACATCAAAGGACTGTCCCTAGGTGCCGCTTTCGTTGAAGCCTATCCCAGATGGCCAGATATACAAATCTAAAGACTGTCCCCATCAACTAGCCGTTTAAGAACATCCCCAACGACAAGTCATTTAAGTCTGTCCCCAATGAGTAGGGATAGAAAAAGGCCCGGGTGCCTTGGGGCATCCGGGCCTTTGCTAGCAACTTGATGTTGCGGGCAGCTTAGAACTTGTGGCCGCACTTCTTGCAGACGCGCAGCTTGTTCTTGCCGTCCTTCTCGTGACCGACGCGGGTAACCTTACCGCACTCGGGGCAAACGAGATTGACGTTGGAGGCGTCGATAGGAGCCTCCTGCGAAACGATGCCGCCCTGCTGGTTGGCAGCGTTGGGCTTGACGGCCTTCTTGACGACCGAAACGCCCTCGACAACGACCTTGTTCTCGGCGGGGAGAGCACACAGGACAACGCCCTGCTTGCCGCGATCCTTACCAGAGAGAACCTGGACCTTATCGCCCTTCTTGATATACATATATCTCCCCTAACTACAGGGTCTCGGGAGCGAGCGAGACGATCTTCATGTACTTCTTGTCACGAAGCTCGCGAGCGACGGGCCCGAAGATACGGGTGCCGACGGGCGAACCATCGTTGTTGATGACAACGCAGGCGTTCTCATCAAAGCGAATGTAGGAGCCATCCTTGCGGCGGATCTCCTTAACGGTGCGAACGACGACGCAACGGACAACGTCCTTCTTCTTGACGTTGGCGCCAGGGGTAGCCTCCTGGACAGCACCGATGAACACATCGCCGATGCCTGCATAACGACGCTTGGAACCGCCAAGCACCTTGATGCAGCGAATCTTGCGAGCGCCGGAGTTGTCGGCGACGTTCAGCATGGTTTGCATCTGAATCATGGTAGATGTTCCTCCGAACTAAGAACCGAAGAGAGGTGCGCAGCCTTTATACGGCCCGTGGTATGCAAGCCAGGCATACGCACATCTTCGGAAACGTACAAGTCGTAAGAGCGACTGCTTATTTAGCGCGCTCGACGACCTCGATGAGGCGCCAACGCTTCATCTTGGACATAGGACGGGTCTCCATAACGCGGACGGTATCGCCCACGCCAGCCGTGCACTCCTCGTCGTGAGCGTGCAGCTTCTTGGAGCTGGTCATCATCTTGCCGTACTTGGGGTGACGCTTGCGCTCGGTGATGGTGACAACAATGGTCTTGGCACCGGAGACGGAGGTAACGACACCCGTACGGACCTTACGCGAGTTACGCGAATCAGTCATGTTCTCTCCTTAGGTCCTACTCGGCGACAGCGGACTTCTCCGCTGCGATCTCGCGGGCGCGCTGCTCCGTGAGGACGCGAGCGATGTCCTTCTTCACGGTGTTGACGCGAGCGGTGTTGTCCAGCTGGCTGGTGGCCATCTGGAAACGAAGGTTAAAGAGCTCGGCGCGCATTTCCTTCAGCTTCTCAACGAGCTGAGCGTCCGAGAGCTCACGAATCTCTGCGGGCTTCATTAGTTCTCCTCCTTGGCGGCGGCGGCGTCCTCAGCAGCCCACTTGGCCTCGAGAGCGGCCTCCTCAGCCATCTCCTTCTCGATGCGCTGCTCAGCGTTCTTAGCAGCAACAATCTTGGTCTTGATGGGGAGCTTGTGCTGCGCAAGACGCAGAGCCTCGCGAGCGACCTCCTCGGGAACACCCTTGACCTCGAACATGATGCGGCCGGGCTTGACGACGGCCACCCACTCCTCGGGGTTACCCTTACCAGAACCCATGCGAGTCTCGGCAGGCTTCTTGGTGATGGGCTTATCGGGGAAGATCGTGATGTAGACACGACCGCCACGCTTCATGTAGCGGGTCATGGCAATACGAGCGGCCTCGATCTGACGGTTGGTGATCCAATGGGCCTCGAGAGCCTGGATACCAAACTCGCCGAAATGCAGCTCGGTATTACCCTTGGCCTGGCCCTTCATGGAGCCACGCTGCACCTTGCGGTGAAGAATACGCTTAGGGGCAAGCACTACTGACCCCTCCTCTCGGAGTTACGACGACGAGGACGGGAAGAGCCCTCGAGTGCAGGGTTGGGAACAGGCTGGCCCGGGAGCTTCTCGCCCAGGTAAATCCAGACCTTCACGCCGCAAGCGCCCATGGTGGTGCTGGCGACAGCCGTGCCGTAGTCGATCTTGGCACGGAGGGTGTGCAGAGGCACGCGACCCTCGCGGTACCACTCACGACGGCCCATCTCGGCACCGCCGAGACGACCGGAGCACTGGATACGGATGCCCTTAGCGCCGGCCTTGCGGGCGGACTGGACAGCCTTGCGCATAGCGCGACGGAAGGCAACGCGGCCCTCGAGCTGCTCGGCGATAGACTGAGCAACGAGGTTGGCGTCGAGCTCGGGGCGCTTGATCTCGACAACGTCGACGGAGAGCTGGCCCTTGGAGACGCCAGCGACCTTCTCGAGCTCGGTACGGAGGGTATCGATCTCGGCACCCTTCTTACCGATGACAACGCCGGGGCGAGCAGTGAGGATGATGACCTTCACCTTGTCGCCAGCGCGCTCGATCTCGACGCGGGAGACAGCTGCGCGAGAAAGACGCTTCTCGAGGTACTTACGAATCTCGAGATCGTTACCGAGGGTCTTAGCGTAATCCTTCTCTGCGAACCAGCGGGAGCGCCAGTTCTCGGTGATGCCAAGACGGAAGCCGGTGGGGTAGACTTTCTGACCCATACAGCTTTACGCCTCCTTTCGAGGAGCAACGACGACGGTGATGTGGGATGTACGCTTCAGAATGCGAGAAGCGGAACCCTTGGCGCGGGGACGGATGCGCTTAAGCGTCGGACCCTCGTCAACATAGGCAGCGGCGACAACCAGGTTGTCGGCACGCAGACCGTTGTTGTTCTCGGCGTTCGCAACGGCGGAACGGAGAACCTTCTCGACATCCACGGCGACGGCGCGGTCGCAGAAGTGGAGGATGTCGAAGGCCTGAGCGACAGGCTTGCGGCGGATCAGATCGACCACCAGGCGGGCCTTGCTGGGGGAAACACGCACGTACTTAGCGACGGCGCGAACCTCGGTGGCCTCAGTTTCAATAGACTTAGTTGCCATTTACGGTTAACCCCCTATTTGGCCTTGTGGCCACGGAACGTACGAGTCGGCGCGAACTCGCCGAGCTTGTGACCAACCATGGACTCGGTAACATACACGGGCACATGCTTGCGGCCGTCGTGGACGGCGATGGTGTGACCAACCATCTCGGGGAAGATGGTGGACGCGCGGGACCAGGTCTTCACGACGTCCTTCTTGCCAGCCTCGTTCATCGCGGTGATACGCGAGAGAAGGCGAGTCTCCACGAACGGGCCCTTTTTGAGACTTCTGCTCATAAGTGCTTTCTCCTAAAACTCGGTATCCGAAATTACTTCTTACGGCGACGAATGATGTGCTGGTTCGAGACCTTCTTCTTCTTGCGCGTACGAAGGCCCTTCGTCGGCTTACCCCAGGGGGTAACGGAGGGACGACCAGAGGTGTGGTTCTTGCCCTCGCCACCGCCGTGCGGGTGGTCGACAGGGTTCATGACGGTACCGCGGACGGTCGGGCGCACGTTCATGTGACGCTTACGGCCGGCCTTGCCGATGACGATGTTGGAGTGATCGGCGTTGCCGACCTCACCGACGGTGGCGCGGCAGGTAACGAGGATGCGGCGCATCTCGGAGGAAGGCATACGGACGATAGCGTACTTGCCCTCCTTACCCATCAGCTGGCAGGAGTTACCGGCGGAACGGGCGATAGCAGCGCCCTTGCCCGGCTGGAACTCGACGGCGTGGATGAGCGTACCGACGGGAATGTCGGCGAGGGGCAGAGCGTTGCCCGGCTTGATGTCGGCGTCAGAACCGGACATGATGGTCTGACCGACCTCGAGGCCCTTGGGGGCCAGGATGTAGCGCTTCTCACCGTCAGCGTAGTGCAGCAGAGCGATGCGAGCGGAACGGTTCGGATCGTACTCGATCGTGGCAACCTTGGCGGGCACGCCGTCCTTGTTGCGCTTGAAGTCGATCACGCGGTAACGACGCTTCACGCCGCCGCCCTGGTGGCGGGTGGTGATGCGGCCGTTGTTGTTACGACCGGCCTTCTTGGGCAGGGGCTCGAGAAGAGACTTCTCGGGCTTGGTGCAGGTGATCTCGGAGAAATCGGAGATCGTCTGCCAACGCCTACCAGCGGAGGTCGGCTTAAGGTGCTTTACAGCCATTACAATCCCTTTCAATAGGAATCCGTTAGCCATCGCAGACAGGGATTCGAGGTTCTGCCTCGGGTGCGATGACACCGGACGTATACACGGTTCCGGGCGTGTCCATTTTATACGCCCAAAACCTTGAGCTCTCGCCTCCCCTATTTGGGAGGCATGAGCTCACTCAACAGCAGCGAGTCTTAGGCCTGGTTGCCAAAGACCTCGATGGTGTCGCCCTCGGCCAGCGTGACGATGGCCTTCTTCCAAGAACGGGTCTTGCCGGCGACATAGCGCACGCGCTTGGTCTTGGGCTTGACCGTCAGGGTGTTCACGCGAACGACCTTGACGCCGAAGATCTCCTCGACAGCGTCCTTGATCTGATACTTGTTAGCATCCTTGGCGACCTCGAACGTGTACTTGTTCAGCTCCATGCCGGAGAAGGAACGCTCGGACACGATCGGACGGATGATGATCTCGTGGGCGGTCATTTATGCAAGCACCTCCCCGAAGTGAGCGGCGATGTCGGCGGGCATCAGCACAGCGTTGTTGTTGACGAGATCGTAGGTGTTGGCCTCGTCAGCGGTGATGATGAACGTCTTGGGAATGTTGCGGAACGACAGGTAGGCGTTGACGTCCTCATCGCGAACGATGATGGTCAGACGCTTGCCCTCAAGACCGAGAGCCTTGAGCATGGCGACGGCAGCCTTGGTGGAAGGCTTCTCGAAGCCGTAGTCGTCGACGAGCACGAGCTCGCCATCGGCCAGCTTGGCGGACAGCGCGGAGCGCATAGCCAGCTTGACCTCCTTGTTGTTCATACGCTTAGCGTAGGAACGGGGCTTGGGGGCGAAGACAACGCCACCGTGACGCCACTGGGCAGCACGGATGGAACCCTGGCGGGCACGGCCGGTGCCCTTCTGACGCCAAGGCTTCTTGCCGCCACCGGAAACCTCAGAGCGACCCTTAGCAGACTGGGTGCCCTGACGCCAAGAGGCCATCTGGCACTTGACGATGTGGTGCATAACGTGGATGTTCGGCTCGATGCCGTACACCTCAGCGGCGAGCTCGGCCTCGGCGACCTTCTTGCCCTCGCTGTTCTTTACTTCAAACTTTGCCATTTAAGTGTTCTCCTTGGTATGACGCTGGGCTAAATGGGCTGGGCCCTTAGGCCATACGGATGGCGACGAGACCATTCTTGGCACCCGGGACAGCGCCCTTGACCAAGATGAGGTTCTGCTCGGCATCGATGCGGACAACGGAAAGGTTCTTGACGGTAACGCGCTCGTTACCCATGTGACCGGCCATCTTGACGCCCTTGAGGACGCGCGCAGGATAGGCGCACTGACCGATAGAACCGGGGTGACGCTGGAAGTGAGAACCATGCGTCATAGGACCGCGGCGCTGACCCCAGCGCTTGATGCGACCCTGGAAGCCCTTACCCTTGGAGGTACCGATGACGTCGACCTTCTCGACGTCAGCGAAATCAGCGACGGTGACGACCTCGCCGACCTTGTGCTCCTCGCCGTTCTCGACGCGGACCTCACGAAGGAAACGGACAGGCTCGACGCCAGCCTTGGCGAAGTGACCAGCCATGGGCTTGTTCACGTTCTTGGCCTTGATGTCGCCGAAACCGATCTGGACGGCGTCATAGCCGTCGGTTGCCTGAGTTTTAACCTGCGAGACAGCGCAGGGGCCAGCCTGGATGACCGTGACGGGAACGACGTTGTCGTCCTCGTCCCAAACCTGGGTCATGCCAATCTTGCGGCCGAGAATCATGCTGATCAAGATATGATCCCAACTCTCGCGTGGTCTTGGGACAATGCGTACACCACCGAGCGTACGCCCCTAGAGGACCACTACTTACACGACGTGCTCCCCAGCCTTGTATTGCGTCCGGACTACCTGACAACCCTATTAAGCAGGCATTTTGTCCAGCCAGAATACTCCCCTGGTTTCACACAGCTGTTTAGTATACACGGCTGCGGGCGTATCCATCGAGATTCATATTTCACTCACATTGTTTACGCAGGTAAAGTGCGTGGCACGTTCCCAGTGTGCGGCGGAGGGGGGCGGGCCTGAGACATATTAAGGTTGCTGCTCTACAGTCCTGCTCACGACGGAGAGCACATTAAGTGCTCTCCTGTTCGTGCGGAACTCGCGACAACCTTAATATGTCTCAGGCCCGCCCCCCTCCGCCGCACACTGGGAACGCCACGTTGATGTCTGCTAAACCTTGCTCGTTCAGCTAATTACTTTGTTGGGGATCCACAATTTGCTGCAAGGTAAACTTGCATTGGGGCGTATCGTCCTCTTCTCGCGCCTCATCGAAATCGAAGATCATGATGGCGCAGTTGGGGAGTTTTGTTGGGAGCTCGAAGCCCTCTGGGGCTGCAGCCTTGATGAATTGGCGGCTGGCGCTGCCGTGGCTTACTGCTAGGAGGGTTTCGATACCATCGGCGCCCATGATATTGGTGAGGGTGTCCACCATGCGCTCTTGCAACGCGCGGCTTCCTTCTCCTCCGAAGGGGACCAGGTCCTCGCCCGGATCCCAGACGTCGGTGGGGAGGGCATCGTGGGGACCTTCTTCGAAGGTGCCGTAGCAGCGCTCGATGATGCCTTCGCAGGGCTCGACAGCGGCGTCCGGACCGAGGAGTTCGGTAGCAACGAGCTGAGCTGTGTCCATGGCTCGGCCCAAGGGCGAAGAGACCACTTTGTCGGGAACGACGTTGTGGGCTTTGAGCCACGCGGCTGCCACCCGTGCCTGCTGACGGCCCAGGCCGGTCAGCGGTGAATCGCAGCGGCCCTGGACCAGCTTTTTGACGTTGAACTCCGTCTGACCGTGGCGGAGTAGGTATAGGCGCTTCATGCTCTCCCCTTCTGCATAACTTGCTTTGCCGGCGCGGCCTACTCGTGGGTATGGCCTACGTAGTCTTCGTCGATCGTAATCTTGGCAATCGACTTGGGATATTCCGATTCGACCCGTTGTGCCAGCGCGTGTTTTACGTCTTCGGCACTCATCTGCAGATCCGAGGGACGCACGCAGTCAAAGATCACGTTGGTGTGCGTAGGACCCGGCACACAGCGAAGGTCGTGAATCGAAAGGCGGTTATCGATCTGTTGGGCCATGGCGTTAATGCGTAAACGCATGCTCGCCACCTTTGGATCGTCGGTCACGATGGGGTCGTAATGGAGCGTGACAATCATGCCGTCTTCGTTCCTAAACGCCTGCTCAATATTGTCGAGCGTGTCGTGGCTTTCCAGCGGGCTGGCCTCGGCCGCCATCTCTGCGTGAGCGCTTGCGAACTTCCTGCCCGGGCCGTAGTCGTGAACCATCAGATCGTGAACGCCCAAAACACCGGGATAGCTCATGATCTTATCTCGAATGTGCTTGACCAGCTTAGGATCGGGCGTCTGGCCCAAAAGCGGGCTCACCGTATCCTGGATGAGTTCAAAACCGCTCCAGCCAATATAGGCGCCAACGGCAAGGCCGACCCATGCGTCAAGATTGATGTGCGTCACCTGCGAAACAATTGCGCACGCCAGCACGGCGCCCGTAGCAAGGACATCGTTCTTGGAATCCTGGGCGGTCGCATGCAGCGTCTCGGACTCAATGCGATCGCCGAGCTTTTGGTTGAGGGTCGCCATCCAGAGCTTTACGACCATCGAAAGCACGAGAACTGCCACCAGGGCAAGCGAGAACTCGACAGGTTCGGGGTGGATGACGCGCTCAACTGAGGACTTCACCAGCTCAACGCCAATCAGCAGCACGAGCGCCGCCACGACCAGACCCGAGAGATACTCGTAGCGACCGTGGCCGTAAGGATGCTCGGGGTCGGCCGGCTTGCTCGCCAGCTTAAAGCCAAGGACACTCACGATGTTCGAGCTGGCATCGGACAGGTTGTTCATGGCATCCGCCACAATCGAAACCGATCCCGAAACCACACCAATTGCGCCCTTCGCAGCACAAAGCGCGACATTGGCGACAATACACACCATGCCCGCTAACGTGCCCACACGCGCACGATCGCCCTGCGCACGCTTAACAATCCACTCGACCATCTACATCCGCCCCCACGGTGCTACTTATATATCTATTGTTCAAACGGATTGTAGTGTAGCCACTTTGTCCCCCAGATACAAAAAGGCCGCGACCCACACGGGCCACGGCCTTGGAATGTGGCAAAGGAATCGTCCTTGTGCCGCACAGGTTTACGCGCTTACTTCGGCCGCGCTCTTAGAGGTTTCGGGCAAATCGGCTCCATCCCCCGCCGCCTGCCCCTTCGCCGGCACCACGCCAAAGCAGTAGCTCAGCGCCGCAGACACCGCAAATGCCACACCGCCGGCAGCGCAGCACCACAGCAGGTTCGAGATGCCGCCCGTGGCAAAGCCAATGACCATGAGGACATTCGTCATACCGATGGTATAGGCCGTAACGTGGCCCACGGCCGCAACAAGGCCTCCGACGGCGCCGCCAATGGCCATGCACGTCAGGCACCTGCCATATTTAAAGCCGCAACCGTACAGCGCCGGCTCACTTACGCCACCAAGCACGCCCGAGATCGAATAGCCCAGCATGAGGGCCTTCTCGTCCTTATCCGCAACGCGAAGCGACGCACCAAAGGGCATGCCCCAAACGGCAAACGTTGCCATCGTCGCGGCGATCAGGATGCACGAATCCGTTCCCACACTCATAAACTGCGCATAGGCGAGCGATAGGACAACGTTGCTGACGCCCGCGATCTTTAGGAACTCCCAGCCCGCGGCAAGCCCCATGAGCGTGAGCAGCGACACGATGCCACCGGAATTGCCAAGCATAAACATAAGCTGGCCCAACAGCATGCCCAAATAGCTGCCCGCCGGCGCCGTAATACACAGCGAAACCGGAACCATGACGAGCATGGTTGCAAACGGAACGAACGAAAACGCCACGGCCTTAGGGATAACGCGCTGAAAGAAACACTCCACTCGCCATAGCACGGGCACCGAGATGAGAACCGGGATAACAGTCGTCGTGTAATCGTTGACCGGCGCGGGAAGCAGACCATACACGGAAGTCATCGATGCCCCCGTCGTCGATGCGGCATCGACGAGCTTAAGCAGATCGGGCGCAATCAATACGCCGCCCAGCATCATGCCCAGCTGCTCCGAGCAACCGAGCTGGCGGGCGGCCGCCCAACCAAGATAAACGGGCAAAAAGTAGTAGCCGGCGTTATAGAGCCAACTGTAGAACAGGCGATAGATTTCGGAATCGGCAGACCACAGGCCCAGCATGCCTTCGCCCATAATGACGACGACGGTGCGGAACAACGCCGCGCAGACAATAAACGGCAGCGCCGACATCATGCTTTTGGACAGATAGTCCACCACGGCCATGGCGTTTGATGAAACCGTCGTTGTAAACGAGGTGTTAGAAACTTGTGGCATGGAACGCCTTTCCCAATGTGACATGTAGGCTGTCCCTTTATCACATCGTGCGGTACTGACCGATTGCGCGGTACTTTTCGTAGCGGAGGTTTGTGAGGGTCGCGTCGTCGAGCCGCCCAAGCGTATCGAAGGCATCAAATGCCGAGGACATGACGGCGCCGGCGATCTCCTCATGCGACAGGCCCCTATCGTCGACAATGCCGTCGATGATGCCGAGCGCCAACAGATCGGGGGCCGTGAGCTTAAGCGCCTCGGCGGCCTCATCCGCGCGCTCGGTATCCTTCCACAGAATCGACGCACAGGCCTCGGGGCTCACGACCGAATAGGCCGAGCTCGAGAGCATCAGGATGCGGTCGGCCACGGACAGCGCCAGCGCGCCACCAGAGCCGCCCTCGCCTGTTACCACCGAGACAATCGGCGTCTTAAGGCCGCTCATCTCCATGAGATTCCGGGCAATCGCCTCGCCCTGGCCGCGCTCCTCGGCACCGATGCCGCAAAACGCGCCCGAAGTATCGACCAGGCACAGAACCGGTCGACCAAACTTTTCGGCCTGGCGCATAAGGCGACGCGCTTTGCGGTAGCCCTCGGGATGCGCCATGCCAAAGTTGCGGCGCATACGCTCTTTGGTCGTGGTACCGCGCTCGATGGCGATGACCGTTACGGGGCATCCGTCTTTCCAGCCAATGCCAGCCACCACAGCGGCGTCGTCGCCAAAGTAACGGTCGCCATGCAGCTCCACAAATCCATCCAGGCCCAGCGAGATCATCTCACCCGCCGTGGCGCGATCTGCCGAGCGGGTCTGCTTGACAATCTCGAGCGCGGTTTTTGGTGCCGCCGAGCGCTTAAACAAATGTCCCAGCTTTTTGCCGCGGCGACCCGTATGCACAATTTCGTGCGGTGCCCCCAGGCCGGGCGCGTGCCCTTCGTGCAGCGCCAGCAGCTCGCCTACCGTGAGCGCAATCTCGCCACGCGGAACAACGGCATCGCAAAAGCCGTGCTCCAGCAAAAACTCGGAGCGCTGGAATCCCTTGGGCAGGCGCTTGTGCATGTTCTGCTCGATCACGCGCGGGCCGGCAAATGCCGTCAGGGCATCGGGCTCGGCCAAGATGATGTCGCCTTCCATGGCAAAGCTCGCGGTTACGCCTCCGGTCGTGGGGTCGGTGAGCACCGTGATATACAGGCCGCCCGCCTCGCTGTGGCGCCTAACCGCCGCAGAGATTTTGGCCATCTGCATAAGCGAGGTCACGCCCTCTTGCATGCGCGCGCCGCCCGAAACGGTAAAGCCGACAACTGGCAATCCCAGCTCGGTCGCATGCTCAAATGTGCGACAGATCTTCTCGCCCACCACGGAACCCATCGAGCCCATCATAAAGTTGGCATCCATAAAGAAGAGCGCCGTGTCGCAACCGCAGATTTTGCCCTTGCCGCACACAACGGCATCGCGCTCGCCCGAACGCTCGCTCACGCTCTTGAGCTTATCGGCATAGCCGGGAAACGAGAGGAAGTCCTCCGACGCCAGATTGGCATCCCATTCCTCAAACGTGCCCTCGTCGACCGTCATGCGCATGCGCGCGCGACCGCTCACGCGAAAGTGTTTGCCGCAACGAGGGCAGACCTCGAGGTTGTCGTGTAGGCGTGCCTCATCGATCACGCGGCGGCACTCCGGGCACTTGATAAACACGTGGCGCGCGGGAAACTCGGCGCACGACTCGGTTATCGGCCCCTCAAGTACATTGACCGTCTTCGCTTTTCTATTCATCAGCATAGAGATGCCCCATCAGATCGGTGTGATACATGCCCGACAAGAACTCGTCGTTTGCCAGCACGTCGAGCTGAAGCTCGCTGTTTTCGCTCACGCCCTCAATCACGAGCTCGCCCAGGGCCGAGCGCATCTTGCGAATGGCGCCGTCACGCGTGGGCGCACACACGATGAGCTTGCCAAGCATGGAGTCGTAGTACGGCGGAACTTTAGCACCGGTAAACATGGCGGAATCCCAGCGCACGCGCGGACCACCCGGCACACGCAACGCGGTGACCGTTCCGCATGACGGCAGAAAGTCCGGCGTTTCGGCATTGATGCGGCACTCCATGGCGTGGTTGCGGACCGGCATGTCCTCCTGCTCAAAGGGCAGAGGCTGGCCGGCTGCCACGCGCAGCTGCCACTTGACCAAATCGGTATCGGTCACAAACTCCGTAACCGGGTGCTCCACCTGCAAGCGCGTGTTCATTTCCATAAAGTAGAAATTGCCGTCGTCCGAGTACAAAAACTCGATGGTGCCGGCTCCCTCGTAGCCGACGGCACGAGCCAGGTCGCGTGCCGCCTTGTGCATGCGAGCACGAATGTCGTCGTGTCCGTCGAGGCACGGCGCGGGGCTCTCCTCGATTAGCTTTTGGTTGCGCCGCTGCACCGAGCACTCGCGCTCGCCGAGCGAAAACACATGGCCCTGCTTATCGGCCATAATCTGCACCTCAACGTGATGCGCCGGCGCGACGAACTTCTCCATGTAGCACTCGCCGTCGCCAAAAACGGCCTCGCCCTCGGCGCGTGCTTCAATAAAGGCCTTTGCCGCATCTTCCACGCGCTCGACCTTACGAATACCGCGACCGCCGCCGCCCGCACGCGCCTTAATAAGCACGGGGCAGCCAATGCGCTCAGCCTCGGCCGTTGCCTCCTCGGGACTTTTGAGCAAATCGCAGCCCGGCACGATGGGCACGCCCGCCGCGGCAGCCGTTCGACGTGCGGCGTCCTTGTCGCCCATACTGTCGATCACCTCGGCCGAAGGGCCGACAAACGCCAGACCATACTTGTCGCAGTCGCGTACGAAGCTCGCCTTCTCGGAGAAAAAGCCATAGCCGGGATGAATTGCCTTAGCTCCCGACTTTACGGCACAGGTGAGCACGGCATCGTCGTTGAGGTAGCTCTCGGCAAGACGCGGGCCACCGATGCAATATGCCTCGTCGGCAAGCTGCACGTGCAGCGCGTCCGCATCGGCCGTGGAATAGACGGCGACGGTCTTGATGCCCATATCGCGGCACGCGCGGATAACACGGACCGCGACTTCGCCACGGTTGGCAATGAGCACTTTGTCGAACATGAAGCCTTCCTTAACTTTCGTGCATGAGTGCAAAGGACATATCGGCGCGGCAGCAAACCTCACCGTTGACGCTCGCAGTACCCGTCGCAAAGCGGAACGGCCCGCGCGCACGCGTGATGGTGCACACCAGATCAACCGTGTCGCCCGGGCGCACCGGACGCTTAAAGCGCACCTTATCGAGGCTCGTATAGAACGGCGTCGCGCCGCGCGCCTCCTCATCGCCCATCAGCAGCACGCAGCAGTTCTGGGCGAGCATCTCGCACTGAATCACGCCGGGGACGACCGGGTTTCCCGGAAAATGCCCCTGCAAAAAGTACTCGTCGCCCGTAATCGTGATCTTGCCGTGGGCCTCGTCGCCCACCAGCTCGGCCTCGTCGAGCAAAAGCATCGGCTCGCGATGCGGTAACAGCTTCTTGAGCTCTTCTTTGTTCATGGATATCACCTATCCGATCCTCATGAGGCAGCTGCCGAACTCCACGAGGTCGCCGTCGGCCACGCAGATCTCGAGCACCTCGCCATCCGCCTCTGCCGTCACCTCGTTGAGAACCTTCATGGCCTCGATGATGCAAAGGGTCTCGCCAGCCTTGACCTTGGAGCCCACGCGCACAAACGGTTCGTCGCCCGGCGCCGGGGCAGCATAGAAAACGCCGACCATGGGAGCGGCCACCTCGGTGCCCTTGGGCTCCGGTGCGGCGGCAGGTGTCTGCGCGGCGGGCTCCGGTGCGGCAGGCGCGACTGTGGGAGCTGCAACTGGAGCGGCCATAGCGCTCGGCATAGGCATGGGCACGGCAACCGGCTGCGCGGCGCTCGCGCGCTCGAGTTCGACCGCGGTGCCATCGGGCTCCTCAACGCGTACGCGCGTGAGGCCGCGGTCCTCCATAACATCGGCTATCTCGGCAAGTCTTTTGGAATCCATGCTCTAGCTCCTCGTATATCTACGCAGCGCGATGGCGGCGTTGTGTCCGCCAAAGCCCAGGTTGGTCGAAAGCGCCCAGGTAAGGTCGGCGCGAACCGCTCGATTAGGCGTGTAATCAAGATCGCAGACGGGATCGGGCGTGTGGTAGTTAATGGTCGGGGGCACCACGCCCTGCTCGAGCGCCATGGCACAGGCCATGACCTCGATGGCGCCCGTAGCACCGATCATGTGGCCGGTCATCGACTTGGTCGACGAGACGTGCGCGGCGCGTGCCGCGTCCTCGCCGAGCGCACGCTTAATGCCCGCCGTCTCGGACGAATCGTTGAGCTTGGTCGAGGTGCCGTGAGCGTTGATGTAGAGGCCCTCGGAAGGCTTAACGTCGCCCTCGGCCACCGCCAGCGATATCGCACGGGCGATGCCGGCAGCCTCGGGATCGGGGCTCGTGATGTGATAGGCATCATCGGTGTTGCCGTAACCCACGACCTCGGCATAAATGTGCGCCCCGCGAGCCAGCGCGTGTTCCATGCTCTCGAGCACCAGCACGCAGGCGCCCTCGCCCATCACAAAGCCGTCGCGGTCTGCATCGAACGGACGGCATGCCGTCGACGGGTCAGGATTAGTGGTGAGAGCACGGCAGGACGTAAAGCCCGCAACGGCATCGGGGATGATTGCGGCCTCGGCGCCGCCAGCCAGGATTGCATCGGCATAGCCATGCTTGATGGCGCGGAACGCCTCGCCCACGGCATGGGCCGAGGTCGCGCAGGCGGTCACCACGGGCAGGGTCGGGCCCTTTGCCTTGTGGCGGATCGCGATATTGCCCGAAGCCATATTGGGGATCATCATCGCGATCATATAGGGCGATGCGCGGCGGGGCCCACGGTCGGCAATCGTGTGGACGTTGTCGACGAGTGTCTGCATGCCGCCCACGCCCGAACCCACGTAGACGCCCAGGCGCTCGCGATCGATGGTGCCCTCGACATCAAAGCCCGCATCGTGCATGGCCTCGTCCGACGCTGCCAGGGCAAACTGAACGCAGGGGTCCAGGTGCTTGGCGTCACGCTTGCCAAAGTACTCGTTGCCGTCAAAACCCTTGACCTCGGCCGCCACCTTAACGGCAAACGCATCGGTATCGAAGTGCGTGATCGGGCCGATGCCGCACGTGCCGGCGCACATGGCCGCCCAGGTAGCAAGCGCCGTGTTACCGAGCGGCGATATGGCACCGATACCGGTGATTGCAACTCTCTGTTCCATCATGGTCTCCTCATTCAAGCCGTTGTTCGGCCCTGGTTTCTACATCGCCATTCCGCCGTCGACGCGTATGACTTCGCCCGTAATGTAGGCAGCCGCATCGCTCACTAAAAATCGCACCACACCGGCCACCTCTTCGGGCTGCGCCATACGCTTAAGGGGAATCTGCTCCTCGGTTACCGTACGCACCTTCTCCGAGAGCTTTGCCGTCATATCGGTCTCGACAAACCCGGGGGCGACCGCGTTCACTCGTACGCCGCGGGGCGCAAGCTCGCGCGCCACCGCCTTGGTCAGACCGATCACGCCCGCCTTGGAGGCGGCGTAGTTGGCCTGCCCGGCATTGCCCATCAGGCCCACAACCGAGCTCATGTTGATGACGCAACCGCCGCGCTGGCGCATAAAGGTCTTGGTGAGCGCGCGCGTCGTGTTAAACGTTCCTTTAAGATTGACGTCGAGCACGCGATCGAAGGCGTCATCGCCCATGCGCATGAGCAGGCCATCGCGGGTGATGCCGGCGTTGTTGACGAGCGCCCAAATGGAGCCAAAGTCGTTGAGGACCGCTTCCACGCACGCGTTGACGGCAGCGGGGTCGGCCACGTCACATTGATATGAGCGCGCCGTGGCGCCAGCCGCCTCACAGGCTTCGCACGTCTCGCGCGCCGCATCTGCGCTACCGGCATAGACGACGGCGATATCGTAGCCGTCCTCCGCCAGGCCCACGGCACAAGCGCGACCGATGCCGCGCGAGCCGCCCGTGACCAGCGCCACGCGACGTGAGTCGTTGCGCTCGAGCGCGCCGTTGTTCAAGTTGCCCATGTCATTCCTTTCGTGTTACAGCCCTGTGGACTATGCGAGCTCGTCGGCAATAGCTGCGACCTGCTCGGCCGTTTCGCACGAATACACGCGAACGTCGCTCAGCGTACGCTTGACCAGACCCGACAGCGTTTTGCCGGGGCCGACCTCAATAAACGTGTCGATGCCTTGATCCTGCAGAGCATGCAGCGTGTCGACCCAGCGCACGGCATGACTCACCTGGTTGGTCAGCACCTCCGATGCCGTCTGCGGGTCGGCCGGATAGGGCGCCGCCGTCATATTTGCCATAACAGGAATGAGCAACGGGGACGGCGCGTGACCGGCATCGATATATGCAGCAAGGCCACAGGTCGCCTCGGCCATATAGGGGCTATGGAATGCACCCGACACCGCGACCTTCATGGCCCGGCCACCAGCCTCTTTTACCAGGACGTCGAGGGTCTGCAACGCATCGGTCGCTCCGGCCACAACCGTCTGCTGGGGGCTGTTGTAGTTGACCGGCCAACAGTCCTCGCCGGCCTGTTTTGCCAAGCCCTCGACCTGCGCCGCATCGAGTTTGATGACGGCGCGCATGCCGCCGGAGTGGCGCTCAGCCGCCGTGGCCATCAATGCCGCGCGCTCACACACGAGCTCAAAGCCCGCTCGTGTATCGAACGCCCCCGCAAAGGTGAGCGCAGCGACCTCGCCCAGCGAAAAACCCGCACAGGCGGCAGGCACCACGCCGCGCTCACGCAGGGCGGCAGCCGCCGCCAGGTCATGAACGAACACGCACGGCTGCGTGTTCTCGGTCTGCGAGAGCTCCTCCTTCGAGGCGCTCCGGCACTGCTCGCTGGTCCCCGGGCGCACCTCGTCGGCAATGGCGAACACCCTGGCGGCCACCGGCGATGCCTTGATCAGGTCGACGCCCATCGCGGGGTGCTGGGCGCCCTGGCCGGCAAACAAAAACGCTACGCTACCCATGCGGACGCACCCTTCAGGACGTGCTCGGCACCATCGACCAGGTCGTCAACGATTTCACGTGCGCTCTGGCACTCGTTGACCATGCCGGCAATCTGTCCACACAAAAACGAACCCTCTTCGTAATTGCCGTCCTTGGCGGCCTTGCGAAGGGCGCCCGTGCCCATGGCCCCAAGCTCCTCGACACTTGCGCCCGCCGCCTCGCTCTTGGCGTAGGCGTTGGTGAAGGGGCTCTTGAGGGCACGCACCGGGTGTCCCGTCGAGCGTCCGGTCGCACGCGTCGAGGTGTCGTTGGCCTTCAGGACCATCTCCTTGTACTGCTCCGATACGGTGCACTCGTCTGCGATCAGAAAGCGCGTACCCACCTGGACGCCGGCGGCGCCCAGCATAAAAGCGGCCGCCATGCCGCGGCCGTCAGCAATACCGCCGGCAGCCACGACGGGAATGTCGACCGCATCGACGACCTGCGGCACCAGCGCCATCGTCGAGGTCTCGCCAATATGGCCGCCCGATTCGGTGCCCTCGGCAACAACCGCCGTGGCCCCACGACGCGCCACGAGGCGCGCCAGCGCCACCGAGGCAACGACCGGGATGACCTTGATACCTGCCTCGTTCCACGCCTTCATGTACTTGGTGGGATTACCGGCACCCGTCACGACGACCGGCACTCGCTCGTCAATCACAACCTGCGCGACCTCGTCGGCAAACGGGCTCATGAGCATGACGTTCACGCCAAAGGGCTTATCCGTTCTGGCGCGCAGCTCGTGAATCTGGTCGCGCAGCCAGTTGGCGTCGGCGTTCATGGCCGCGATAATCCCCAAGCCGCCCGCCTCGGATACTGCGGACGCCAATGAGGCGTCGGCAATCCAGGCCATACCGCCCTGGAACACGGGCTTTTCGATGCCGAGCAGATTGCAGAGAGGAGTCTTGAGCATCTCTACTTCTCCAATGCCGCCTCGACCGTATCGGCAAACTCGCCGACCGTCTTGGGGTTCTCCTCGGTATCGAGCTGGATGCCAAACTCGTCCTCGACGGCGACGAGGATCTCGACGGTGCCCAGACTGTCGAGACCAATCTCCTCGAGCGTGGACTCGGGCTTCATCTCGACGTCGTCAAGGCCAGCGGTCTCGCGGATAACGTCGCAAACGCGCTCGAAGGTCTTCTGATCTGCCATGGTAGTTCTCCTTTGTTTGTGCCCTAGGGGCGTTTTTATTTCCTATGTGCGACTACTTCCAACGAAGCAGATAGCCACCTATATCCAGGCCGGCGCCAAATCCAACGAGGGCGATAGTGTCGCCCGCATTCAGTGCGTCGGTGCGTGCCAGCCGGTCAAGCGCAAAGGGAATGCAGGCGCTCGAAATGTTGCCAGTCTCGCGCAGCGTTCGAACCACGCGCTCGTCTGGCACGCCGAGGCGCTTGACCGCCTGACCCAGGATTCGCTCGTTAGCCTGATGGAATACAAAATGACCGATGTCTTCGACCGAAATGCCCGCATCGCTCGCAAGCTTATGGACCGTGTCGCAGATGGCGTTGACGCCGAACTTGAACACGCGGCGGCCATTCATGGACAGCACGCTCTCGCTATCTGCGGAAGCCTTAAACGGCGAGGCGCCGACCAGACCGGGAACGCGCAAGGTCTCGACGTCGGGCGCCGTCGAAAGCTCAACGGCAAGGGGACTGTCTCCCCCAGTCTCAATCACTGCGGCGCCTGCCCCATCGCCAAAGAGCACGCAGGTGGCGCGGTCGGTCCAGTCGAGCGCGCGCGTCATCTGCTCGGCAGCAACGACAAGCACGCGTTCGGCACGGCCGCGGGCGATATAGCCCTCGGCGACATCGAGCGCAAATACGAAGCCGGCGCAGGCCGCCGAGACATCGAAGGCAGGGCACGTCGCGCCCAGTCGCTCTGCAACGGCACACGCCTCGGCGGGAACAAGGTGGTCACCCGTCGTCGTCGAGCAGACGATCAGATCTAGCTGGCTCGCATCGATTCCGGACACCTGGAGTGCCCGCTCGCTCGCCGCTACCGCAAGGTCGTCAAGTGACTCGGTGGTGCAGACGTGGCGGCTCTTGATACCGGTACGGGTAAAAATCCACTCATCCGAGGTATCGAGGAACTCAGACAGCTCGTCATTGGAAACACTGCGCTTAGGAAGCGCCGAGCCTGTTCCAAGAATCGTGAAACCCATCACTAACCTCCTTTGAGTTGTTGACGTGTTTACATCGACTAAGAGAGGATAGCGCATTTCAGACGTTGTTGACGTGTTAACATTAAATTGGGCAAATGCGACAAAGGCTTCACATTGTGTCTGTCTCTCGACACCATTGCGTTATTCACTTATCCATTAAGGAGGTAGCAGCCGTTATGGATGCCAAATTAACGATAGTCGACGTAACCGGATCGACCAACGATGACCTGCTCGAAGCAGGGAAACAGGGAGCGCCGCACGGCACAGGACTTGCCGCCCGGGCTCAGACAGCAGGACGCGGCCGGCGCGGCCACAAGTGGGATTCAACCGCCGGCAACCTATTGCTTTCGATTGTCCTGCGTCCACGCGTTAATCCTGCACAGTACTCTGGTCTTGCCGCCGTCAGCGGTCTAGCGGTGCTCGAGGCACTCGAAAAGCAGGGTCTTGCAAACGAGATTGGCCTCAAATGGCCCAACGATCTGATTGCGCGAGGACGCAAGCTCGGCGGCATTCTGGTCGAGGCCGCACGCGATAACGAAGGCAAACCTTTTGCCGTCTGCGGCATTGGCGTCAATGTGAACTATGTGCCCTCGGAGGTTCCCGATGGCGGCCTGCCGGCAATCGGTCTCTCAGATCTCAACGAGAACATTCCCGCCGTCGATGTGTTACTCAAAGAGGTCTATCACACCGTCGTAAACGCCGTGGACACGTGGGCGGATCTGCTCAATGCCATGGAAGAAAACGCCGGACCGCTCGCGCCCGTCCGCGACGAATATGTCGCACACCTCAATTGGATTGGGGAGCACGTTATCGCCCGCTCCCCCGCTGGAGACGAGCTGGCACGCGGCATATTTAGAACGGTCGACGATTGCGGCCGCGCAAGCATTGAGACCGAGAGCGGCTTGTGCGTCTTCCACTTCGAAGAAGCGTCCTTGCGCCCCCTGAGCGAATAGGGCGCCGCAGCCATCAGCTCGGCAGACGAATTCGCTATCCCCTAAATCTAAACTCAAAACAAAAGAGCCCCGCTACCAAGATGGCAGCGGGGCTCTGTAAGCTATGAGCGATATCGCTTAGAGCTTGATGTCGATGTCGACGCCAGCGGGGAGGTCGAGACGCATGAGCGAATCAACGGTGCCCGAGGTGGGGTCGAGGATGTCGATGAGGCGCTTGTGAGTGCGCATCTCGAACTGCTCACGGGAGTCCTTGTTCACGTGCGGCGAGCGGATAACCGTGTACAGGTTGCGCTCGGTGGGCAGGGGGACAGGACCGGAAACGCGAGCGCCGGTCTTCTGAGCGGTCTCGACGATGAGCTTCGCGGACTGATCGACGACCTCGTGATCATAGCCCTTGAGGCGAATGCGGATCTTCTGGGTAGCCAACTTAAACCTCCAAAGAGTGCGAGAGATGTTCTCGCGGATTACGTAACAGGGAGCTCGAACTTAGGCGTTCTTGCTCATGACCTCGTCCACGATGGACTTGGGCGCGGGCTCATAAGAGTCGAACTGCATCGTGTAGGATGCACGGCCCTGGGTCTGGGAGCGAAGGTCGGTAGCGTAACCGAACATCTCGCCCAGCGGCACCTTGGCACGGATGAGCTTGCTGTTCTTGCGATCCTCCATGCCCTCGATCTTGCCGCGGCGACCGGAGAGGTTGCCCATAACGTCGCCCATGTACTGCTCGGGGGTCTCGACCTCGACAGCCATGATCGGCTCGAGCAGCTGCGGATCGGACTTCTTGAGGGCGTCCTTGATAGCCATGGAACCGGCGATCTTGAAGGCGGCCTCGGAGGAGTCGACCTCGTGGTAAGAACCGTCGAACAGGGTGACCTTAACGTCGAGGACCGGGAAGCCGGCGATAACACCGGTGTTCAGGGCCTCCTGGATGCCCTTGTCGATGGACGGGATGTACTCCTTGGGCACGACGCCGCCGACGATAGCGTTGACGAACTCGTAGCCAAAGCCCTCCTCCATCTTCTCGAGCTTGATGACGGCGTGGCCGTACTGACCGCGACCGCCGGACTGACGGACGAACTTGCCCTCAGCCTTCTCGACGTCGTGACCAGCGGTCTCGCGGTAGGCAACCTGGGGCTTACCGACGTTAGCGTCAACCTTGAACTCGCGGAGCAGACGGTCGACGATGATCTCGAGGTGCAGCTCGCCCATGCCGGCGATGATGGTCTGGCCGGTCTCGTGGTTGGTGGACACCTGGAAGGTCGGGTCCTCCTCGGCGAGCTTGGTCAGAGCCAGGGACATCTTGTCCTGCTCGGCCTTGGTCTTGGGCTCGATGGCAACGTCGATAACGGGCTTGGCGAACTCGATCTTCTCGAGGACGATCTCGTTGCCCTCGGCGCACAGGGTGTCACCGGTGGTGGAGTTCTTGAAGCCGACGCAAGCGACGATGTCGCCGGCGGCGGCGTCGTCACGGTCGATACGCTCGGCGGCGTTCATCTCGAGGATACGGCCGAGGCGCTCACGCTGACCGTTGGAAGCGTTGATCACGTAGGAGCCGGACTCGGCACGGCCGGAGTAAACGCGAACATAGGTGAGCTTACCGACGAACGGGTCGGTCATGATCTTGAAGACCAGGCCGGAGAAGGGCTCGTCGAAGGAAGGATGACGCTCAATCTCCTCGCCGGTGTCCGGATCGGTACCGGTGACGGCCTCGACGTCGAGCGGGCTGGGCAGGTAGTCGACGACAGCGTCGAGCAGCTCCTGGACGCCCTTGTTCTTGTAGGCGGAGCCCACGAAGACGAGGTTGAGCTCGTTGGCCAGAACGCCCTTGCGCAGAGCAGCCTTGAGCTCCTCGACGGTGAAGTCCTCCTCCATGAGGATCTTCTCCATGAGCTCGTCGTCAAAGCTGGCAGCAGCGTCGAGGAGCTCCTCGCGCTTGGTGGCAGCGATGTCGGCGAACTCAGCCGGGATCTCGTCCATCGGCTCGGGGTAGGTCATGCCCTTGTCGTCGGCCTTGAAGTCCCACGCGGTCATGGTGACCAGGTCGATGACGCCCCAGAAGTTGTCCTCGGCGCCCATGGGAACCTGCGCGGCCACGGCCGGCGCGCCCAGGCGGTCCTTCATGGTCTGGATGGCGTTGAAGAAGTCGGCGCCCACGCGGTCGTACTTGTTGATGTAGGCGATGCGGGGCACGCCGTACTTGCTGGCCTGGCGCCACACGGTCTCGGACTGCGGCTGCACGCCGGCCACGGCGTCGAACACCGCGACGGCGCCGTCGAGCACGCGCAGGGAGCGCTCGACCTCGGCCGTGAAGTCAACGTGGCCGGGCGTGTCGATGATCTGGAAGCGGTACTCCTTGCCGTTGTCGGCACCGCCGGGGTACTTCCAGAAGCACGTGGTGGCGGCGGCCGTGATGGTCACGCCGCGCTCCTGCTCCTGCACCATCCAGTCCATCGTCGCGGCGCCGTCGTGCACCTCGCCGATCTTGTGGGTCTTGCCCGTGTAGTAGAGGATGCGCTCGGTCGTCGTCGTCTTGCCCGCGTCGATGTGGGCCATGATGCCGATGTTGCGCGTGTCTTGTAGAGACATTTTAGCCATAGACTGGGTCCCCCTTAGAAGCGGTAGTGCGAGAACGCACGGTTGGACTCGGCCATCTTGTACAGGTCCTCGCGCTTCTTCACCGACGCGCCGGTGTTCTCGGCGGCGTCCATGATCTCGGCGGCGAGGCGCTCCTTCATCGTGTGCTCCTTGCGCTTGCGCGAGAAGTCCACGATCCAGCGGATGGCGAGCGTCGTCGAACGGCGGGAGTTGACCTCCATCGGCACCTGGTAGGTGGCGCCGCCGACGCGCTTGGGCTTGACCTCGAGGGTCGGGCGGACGTTGTCCATGGCCTTCTTGAACACGGCCAGCGGGTCGCCGCCGGTCTTCTGCTCCACGATGGCGAACGCACCGTAGACGATGCCCTCGGCGGTGGCCTTCTTGCCATCGAGGAGGACCTTGTTGATCAGCTGCGTGACCAAACGGTTGTTGTACTGTGCGTCCGGCTGAACTTCACGACGGACTGCTGCTGCACGACGCGGCATGTATTTCTCCTTCTGGTTCCTGCGCGCTTCCGGGCGGCTCTTCGTCCCGCCCATTAGGCCGCCGCCCCACGCCCCCTTTGGGCGGAAGCGGCCTTAGCGGCCCGCGCGTCTTATCGGTTGCTTACTTGGGGCGCTTGGCGCCGTAACGGCTGCGGGCCTGCTTGCGGTTGTCCACGGCGGCGCAGTCGAGCGCAGCACGGATGACCTTGTAGCGGACACCGGGGAGGTCCTTCACGCGGCCGCCGCGCAAAAGCACCATGGAGTGCTCCTGCAGGTTGTGGCCGACGCCCGGGATGTAGGCCGTCACTTCCATGCCGTTGACGAGGCGCACGCGGCAGACCTTGCGGAGAGCCGAGTTCGGCTTCTTCGGCGTGGTTGTGAACACGCGGGTGCACACGCCGCGCTTCTGCGGGTTGCCCTTCAGGGCCGGTGTCTTGCTCTTGTCGACCGTCTTTTTGCGGCCCTTGCGGACCAGCTGGTTGATAGTAGGCAAAGCTTCTCTCCTTTTACCTCTTGCTTGTTCCGATTACCTTTATATAGATAGGGAATCGCTTCTGCGGTGCCTCCCTGTGCGCTCAGCTGATTCGCACAGGAAAACATACGCCCACGTGGGACGCGAACGAGAACTTTATCATCGCCCCCGCAGCTTGTCAAACGCCACGCACCCGGGAGTGTCTATATCTCCCACCTGCGTTTCGCCTGATGAAAGGCATCGGGCGCCGTTCGATAGGCGAAAGGCTCCACGTAATCTCGAATTTATTCCGCGTCGTCGGCCGCCGCGGCGCGCACGCGCAGGAGCGCGCGCATGTCGGCCGGGTCGAGGCAGGCCACGGGCGCATGGCGCAGCAGCGCCCGGTCCGACGTGACCACGTAGTCGGCATCGACGCGCGCGGCGGCGGCCAGCAGCAGGTCGTCCTCGAAGTCGTCGTGGAGGTCGCGGTAGGTCATGGCGCGCAGGGCCTCGTTCTGCCCCACGGGCACGATCATCGAGAGCTCCATGACGTTGCGCACGCTCGACCACGCTGATTCGCGCACCGCCGCGGCAAAGAGCTCGTCAACGGGCTTGCCGTGCTCCCGCAGATACCGCTTCGTCTCCTGGCAGAGGAGGAAGAAAAGATCGGGCATCGTTGCCGACGAGGTGTGCAGCACGGCATCGGCTGCCGTCGCCTCCGCCATGAACCCCATCGCCGCTTCATGCGCTTCGGGCCTGCGCTCGAGGAAATAATCGATCCACACGTTCGTATCGACGAGCAGCTTCAGCGGCAGGCTCATGGCAGACCCCTCTCGGACGCCTTCTCGAGGTACGCCTCGTAGCGCAGATCGTCGTAGTAGGCCTCGTGGACCTCGTCGTCGTCGAGCTCCCTCTTCGGCTTGCCGAAGTACTCGTCCTCGCGCAGGTCCTCGCACGTGATCTTGCGCGGCGCCGGCACGGGCAGGCCGTTGTCGAGGAAGAAGTTCCGCCAGATGGCGGCCCCCTCGCGCACGAGGGCCAGGCGGCGCTGCACCTCGGCGTCGTGCTCGGCGCCGCGCGCGGGGCGCATGAACGCGGGCGGCTCGCCCTTCTCCTCGGCGTACTCCCACACGGCGCGCACCACCTGCGAGGGCGTGAGCCCCCATCGGGCGAACACCTCGTCGCCGCGAGCCTTCGTCTCCTCGTCGATGCGCACGTTCATCTGCACGGCGGCCATGGCGCCTCCTCTGCGGTCGGGCTGCTTGCTGCTATATAGTATAGCACAGACAAGGCTGCCGGCCATGCGCCGGGAGGGCGCCCCGCCGGCGCCGCTACGCGACGCCTTCCCTCACCAGCGCCTCCACGAGGCGGGCGGTGCCCTCGAGGTCGGCCACGGAGATATGCTCCTCCGGCGAGTGGAAGGCCGCCATGCCCACGCCGAGCGTCACGGCGCGCACGCCGCGGGCCGCCAGGACGTTCGCGTCGGAGCCGCCGCCGTCGTGGCGGAAGCAAGGCTCCAGCCCGGCGGCGCGCGCCGCACGGGCGGCCGTCTGCACGAGGGCGTCGTCCTCGTCGTAGAGCACGGCGCCGTAGCTGAACGTCCAGTCGATGTCCACCGAGCCGCCGAAGCGCGCGGCAGCCTGCTCGAGGGCGACCGTCATGGCGGCCTTCTGCACCTCGGCACGGTCGGGGTAGAGCGAGCGGCACTCGCCGCGCAGCGTGCACGCCTCGGGCACGACGTTCGTCTCGCGCCCGCCGGCTATCACGCCGATGTTCGCCGTGGTGGCCTCGTCGAGGCGCCCGAGCGGCATGGCCTCGATGGCCGCCGCGGCCATTTGGATGGCCGAGACGCCCGCCTCGGGCACCACGCCCGCGTGCGATGCGCGGC
>DBFAAM010000003.1:0-148568 GCA_048193585.1 Collinsella aerofaciens
GAACAGGAGTCGCTCGAGCTCGTCGGGCGGCAGGTTGAGGAGCTCGTCGCCGGGACGGTGCAGGCAGACCTTCCTGAGCTTGCCGATCTCAGAAGGCACGTGCAGACCTTTCGTCATGGCCTCCTACCTTTCTTTCGGGCCTTTCGGCCGAATCTCTCAGCGCCCTTCCGTAACGGGCGCTGCTTGCTGACAGCTCTATTTATATCCAAATTCTACCCGCAATTCCACCTCGCCCCCGAACGGTCAACAAAGTGCGATGAACGGTATATCGCCTATGATTCCCCCATAATGCACTTCGGCGTTCTAAAGTAACTTTTCTAAGGTAAACGCTCTTTTTCTTAAAAACCATTTACAATCGCGTCTCTAAACTTTTGATTGAAAATTGCATAGCTAAATCAGTTTTATGTATATAAATGACGCTTGTTTACGTTTCTGCCTGTATTCGATGATATTCAGCTATCTATCATTCTTATTCACACTTACGTACCAGTCGAGAGAGGATATAGACCGTTTGCGGACAGCAGGGCGTCAGTCCTATGGCTTGTCAGCGTAAGAAGTAGGTAAAGATACCGTTCACGCGATACGTCCGTGCCATAGGTCGACTAAATTGAGACAATAGGGAATAGTGTTAGGCTACCGTCCCCTGCGGGGACTGAACGGACAGATGCATATGCCGAGCAAAATCGAAAAAAAGCAAGCCGCCGCTAAGCTGCGCAAGCCGCCGCGCGACTTCTCGTACACGCAAAACCGAGAACTTAGCTGGCTGCGCTTTGACAACCGCGTGCTTGACGAAGCCTTCGACGAAACCGTTCCGCTGTTCGAGCGTCTAAAGTTCGTGTCGATTTTCGAGTCCAACCTCGACGAATTCCTTATGGTGCGCGTGGGCGGCCTGTCCGATCTGGCAGAGCTCAAAAAACAGCCTGTCGACAACAAGAGCAATATGACCGCCTCCGAACAGGTCGATGCTGTCATGGCCGAGCTGCCCGGGCTCCTTACCCGTTGGGAGTCCATCTTTAAGAGCATCGAGGGCAAACTCGACACCTTGGGCGTTCACCGCGCCCGCATCGATTCGCTTACGCCCGAGGAACGCACCTTTGTAACCCGCTACTTCCAGGCCTACGTGTCGCCGGTTATCTCACCGCTGGTCATTGACCCGCGCCACCCCTTCCCCAACCTGCGCAACGGCGCGCTCTATCTGGCTTGCGGCCTAGATGGCGTCACTGACGAGGAGAGCCTGCTGGGCCTTATCGAGATTCCCGCCTCGATGAACCGCGTGGTCGAGATCCCCTCGCCCACCGGCACCTACTCCTACATCTTGCTCGAGGACGTCATCCTCGCCTGCCTGGACAGCTGCTTTGGCTCCTATAAGCCGCTGGATCGCGCGCTGATCCGCGTCACTCGCAATGCCGATATCGACCCGGACGGCGAGGGCGTCGAGGAGGAAGAGGATTACCGCCAGCACATGAAGCGCATCCTCAAGAAGCGCCTGCGCCTGCAGCCGGTGGTGCTCGCCGTATCGGGCTCGCTCGAAAAGCCAACGCTCAAGACCATCCGCAAGGCGCTCGAGCTTTCTCGCCGCTCGGTCTTTACCTGCGATATCCCCCTTGACCTGGGCTACGTCTTTGGCATTGAGGGCAAAATTCCCGAACATCTACGCAACGAGCTGCTCTTTACGCCGTTTAAGCCGCAGCCCAACCCCACCATCGATATGGCCCGCTCCATACGCGAGCAGGTGCTGCAACACGACAAGCTGCTCTTTTACCCCTACGAGGCCATGAACCCGTTCTTGGACCTGGTGCACGAAGCAGCCTACGACCCCGAGTGCATCTCGCTGCGCATCACGCTCTACCGCGTGGCCAAACAGAGCCGCCTGTGCGAGTCGCTCATCGATGCTGCCGAAAACGGCAAAGAGGTCACGGTACTCATGGAGCTCCGCGCCCGCTTTGACGAGCAAAACAACATCGAATGGGCCGAACGCCTGGAAGAGGCGGGCTGCACCGTCATCTACGGCTCCGAGGGCTTTAAATGCCACTCAAAGATCTGCCAGCTCACCTATCGCGAGGGCATGGCGCTCACCCGGCTCACGCTGTTGGGCACCGGCAACTTTAACGAGAAGACGGCCAAGCTCTACAGCGACTTTATGCTCATGACCGCGCATCCCGGCATCGGCGAGGACGCCAACCTGTTCTTCCGTAACCTGTCGCTGGGCAACCTGCGCGGCGACTACCGCTTCCTGGGCGTGGCGCCCGTGGGCCTCAAGCCGCTCATCATGCGCGGTCTGGACCGCGAGATTCAGCGCGCCCTCGTCGGCAAGCCCGCCCGCGTGTTCTTTAAGCTCAACTCGCTTACCGACCGCGAGGTCATCGACAAGATTGCCGAGGCATCGTGTGCCGGCGTGCGCGTGGACATGATCATCCGCGGCATCTCGTGCCTCAAGCCGGGTGTTGCCGGCAAGACCGAGAACGTGCACGTTCGCTCCATCGTCGGACGCTTTCTGGAGCATGCGCGCGTCTATGCCTTTGGCGTGGACTCGGACATGATCTACCTGAGCTCGGCAGACATGATGACGCGCAACACCGAGCACCGCGTGGAGATCGCCTTCCCCGTGCTCGACCCCACCTGCCGCGCCCTGGTGCACGAGTACATGGACATGCAGCTGCGCGACAACGTGAAGGCACGCAGCCTGACGAGTGACGGCACCTGGGTTCCCGTGGAGCGCAAAGAGGACGAGAAGCCATTCAACTCGCAGGAAGCTCTGCTGGAGCGTGCATATCGCAACGCCGGGGCCGCCGCGCAGCAGCGCGTACAAAAACCGGAACGCACGGCCGATGGAGCCGTCCGGGCTAAGCCAGAGGCGCACGCCGAGCCCGATGCTGCTCCGAAGCCCAAGGTCGAGCAGGCGCCCAAGCCCACCGCCGCAGCTCCGAAGCCCGTCGCCAAAGCAATGCCCGAACCCGCACCCGTTCTGGAACCCAAGCCCGAGCCGCAGCCGGCCGCTCCCGAGGTCCAGAAGGTCCGAGCGACCGTTATCGAGCCCGAACCTGCTCCCGCAGCCCAACCTCAGGCACCCACAACAACCCCCAAGAGCAACGCGCGTCACAAGAAGCCCGCTGGCAAAGCCAAGGCCATCGAGCGCCATCGCCCCGGCCGCGTGCGCATGGGCTTGGGCCTGATCGGCCTAGGCCTTAAGACGCTCATTACCGGCAAGACGAAATAGACGTTTGTAGAAGCGCCCCGTATTTGAGGAATACCCCAGATACGGGGCGCTTTTCCCTGCTACCATGGTTGCGGACAATACCGCGAATGACAGGCAGGAATATGAAGCTCACCATAGAATCGATGACGTACGGCACCGACGGTCTGGCACATGCCGACAACGGCAAGGCCACATTTGTGCAAGGCGCCGTGGCGGGCGACACCGTCGAAGCCGAGGTCGTGCAGGACGGCAAGTCGTTTATGCGTGCCCGCACGACTGAGATTCTGGAGCCAAGCCCCGATCGCATTCAGCCTCCCTGCCCCTTCGTGGGCATCTGCGGCGGTTGTTCGTGGGGCAAACTCTCGCGCACCGCTCAGCTTGCCGCCAAAGAGCAAAACCTGTGCTCCACGCTCGAGCGCATTGGCAAGTTCACCCCCGAGCAGGTCAACGATCTTGTCCGGCCCATCCGCCACACCAAGGACGACTGGGGTTACCGCAATAAGATTGAGCTGGAGCCCACTCTCGTTAACGGCCGTGTTCGTCTTGGCATGCACGGCGTCGATCCCAGCGAGATCGTGACCGTCGATTCGTGCCCGCTGTTCGATAAGCGTTTTCCCAAGGCGCTCAAATCGGTCGTCGGCGCGCTCAACTATCTGAGCGGTAGCCACGACCTGGATCTGGAGCGCGTGGGCATTCGCGCTTCGCGCCGCACCAAGGCGCTCGAGGTCGCGCTTTGGACGCCCACAGGCTCCTTCCCGCGCTCACAGGTCTCGCGCGTTCTGGCAGATGCCGCACACCCCACGAGCGTAGTGCGTGTAATGAGCAAGGGCGAAAAGAAAGCCCGCCGTGTCTCCAAAGTCGAGATGCTCGCCGGCGAGGGCTCGTGGACCGAGAATATCGCCGAAGGCCAGATGCGCTTATCTGCCCCGTCGTTTTTCCAGGTCAATACCAAGGGCGCCGAGATTTTGATTGAGCTCGTTATGGACGCCCTCGACCCGCAGGAAGACGAGCTGGCCGTGGACCTATACTGCGGTGCCGGAACCTTTACCCTGCCGCTCGCCCGCCGCTGCGACTTTGTTGCCGCCGTCGAGGCCTACGGTCCGGCCGTGCGCGACCTGCGCCGTAACCTCGAGATCAACAAGCTCGACAACGTCGACGTCATCGGCGGCGATGCCGTGCGCGAGTTCCCCGACCAGGATGCCGATGTCCTGGTGGTCGACCCGCCACGCGCGGGCCTGGCGCCCGAGGCCATCGACCTCATCGCCAGCACGAGCGCTCGCGATGTCGCCTATGTGAGTTGTGATCCGGCCACCCTGGCACGCGACCTCAAGCGCTTTGTCGAGGAAGGCACCTTCTCCCCCGTCAAGATCACACCGGTCGACCTGTTCCCGCAAACCTTCCACTGCGAAACCGTCGTCCACCTCAAGCGCAACTAGCTGATGATTTTTCTGGGACGGGGATTAAATAATCAATTAGTACCGAATGATTATTTAATCCCCGTCCCTTTTTAAACATTGGGAAATCGAGCGTGGCAAGCGTATGTCTTCGGGGTATAAGACGGCTAATTGTATGCCGCCTTTTGAAAGGAACCCTTATGCCCAGCGTTGCCGTTCTCGCCGCCGATGGCTTTGAAACGATTGAATGCCTGACCATGGTCGACGTCATGCGTCGCGGCGGCGTGCGTGCCACGCTCGTCTCGATCATGCCCACGCGCGAGGTCGTGAGCTCGCTGCAGATTCCCGTGACCTGCGATGCTCTCTTTGACGAGATCAACTTTGACGAGTACGACTGCGTCGTGCTGCCCGGCGGCCTGCCCGGAGCCACCAACCTTCGCGCCGACCAGCGCGTCTGCGACGTAGTCTGCGAGTTCGCCGCGACTAAGCACGTTGCCGCCATCTGCGCCGCCCCGTTTATCCTGGGCGAGCTTGGCCTTCTCGAGGGACGCCGTGCCACGTGCTTCCCCGGCTTTGAGAAGAGCTTCCCCGAGGGCGCCTATACCGGCGAGAAGGTCACGCAAGACGGCAACATCATCACTGCCAGCGGCATGGCACAGTCACTCCCCTTTGCCTTGAAGCTGCTGCGCACGCTCGCCGGCGACAAGGCCGTCGAGAAGGTCGCCGAGGGCATCCAGCTATGATTTTGGCTTCGCAATCGCCGCGCCGCATAGAGCTGATGCGCGAGGCAGGCTACAACATTCGCGTGATTCCCGCGGATATCGATGAAACGCCCTTTGATAGCGAAGCTCCGCTTACGCTCGTCGAGCGCTTGGCGCGTGCCAAAGCCGCTGCCGTCGCCGCCGAGCATGCCGAGCCCAATGAGCTGACCGTCGCGGCCGATACCATCGTCACCTTCGATGGCAAGATTTTGGGTAAGCCGGCAAACGAGGACGAGGCACGCACCATGCTCCGCGAGCTTTCGGGCCGCACGCACCAGGTCGCAACCGGCGTCTGCATCGTTAAGGCAGGCGATACGGCCGCCCCGCATGCCGCCGAGAGCCTGTCCTTTGTCGATGTGACCAACGTGACGTTCTACGAGCTCACCGACGAGCAGATCGAGCACTACGTTGCCTCGGGTGAGCCCATGGATAAGGCAGGCGCCTACGGCATCCAGGGCACAGGCGGCCGCATGCTCGTGCACGATATTTCGGGCGACTTCTATAACGTGGTGGGCCTACCCATCGCCCGCGTCGCACGTGCCATTCAAAAACTCTCGTAATTGCATCTGGCGCTGGGCGTCCCCCAGCGCCTACAATTTTGGCGTACCGTACGGATCCCGACCGGGCACAAGGCGCGGCGGAAAACCGATAGGAGTTAAACATGGATACACTGCTCGAGACCATTGACGTCTGCGATGTCGATGGCTTTTGCTTTGGCAACTATACGGACGAGGAGGCCGGCACCGGTTGCACCGTAATCGTGGCACCCGAGGGCGCCACCGGCGGTGTTGACGTACGCGGTGGCGCTCCCGCTTCGCGCGAAACCGACCTGCTGCGACCCGAGAACACCGTCGACAAGGTACACGCCGTCTGCCTTTCGGGTGGATCGGCCTTTGGCCTCGAGGCTGCAAGCGGCGTCGCTCGCGAGCTTGAGAGCCGCGGCATCGGCCTTCCCGTCGGCCCCACCCAGGTGCCTATCGTGTGCTCTAGCTGTATCTTCGACCTTGCCTTTGGCGACCCCACCGTTCGCCCCGACATTGAGGCCGGCATCGCCGCCGTGCGCGAAGCGCTCGACCACACCCCCGCCACGCTCGAGCAGGGCAATGTGGGCGCCGGCACCGGCGCCACTGTAGGCAAGCTCATGGGGCCTGCCACCTGCATGAAGGCCGGCCTTGGCGCTGCCGCCGTGGCGCTCGGCCCTGTTAAGGTGGGCGCCGTGGTCTCGGTCAACGCCTGCGGCAACGTTGTCGACCCCTTCACCGGCGAGTGGGTCGCCGGCATGCGCGCCGCAGCCGATAGCGACCAAATCGTCGACATGGAACTCGCAGCCTTTGCCGCCGCCGGATCCATGCAGATGCCGCTCGACCGCACCAACACCACCATCAGCTGCATCGTCACCAACGTGGAACTCACTAAGGCACAAGCCACCAAGGTCTCCCAGATGGCCGCAGACGCCTACGCACACGCCATCCGTCCCACGCACACCACCAACGACGGCGACACTATCTACACCCTCGCCAGCGGCAAACTAGACGCTCAGACAAGCGCCGCCGTTCCCCTAGACCTACTGGGCATGCTCGCCGTAAGGGCCCTACAGACCGCCATCGTAAACGGAGCCAAAACCGCCAAAACCTCCCACGGCATCCCCGGCGCCGCGAAGTAACCCCACTCGACCGTCGGTCGGAGGCGGGCGGGCATTACGTTTGCTGCTCTACAGTCCTATGCAAGACGAAGGCCACATTAAGTGGCCTTCTTTGCATGCGGAACTCGCGACAAACGTAATGCCCGCCCGTCTCCGACCGACTACCAACTAATATTTTTTCAGCCCAGGCCCCTGTGTACCGCGCGTCTAAGATCTTCAAATTCAGGCAGCCTGACAATCGATTCTTATAGCAGAAGCCCCTTGGCCTTTAGTTTGATACAAGTTCCGCACGAGCCGGAAAGCACTTAATGTGCTTTCCGTGCGAGCAGGACTGTTCGCAGTAGCAAACTAAAGGCCAAGGGGTCCAGTCAACCTATCAGCAGCGATTACTCAGCAGCTAGTTGAATTTGAAGATCTTTGAGGCAAGACGGTATAGGCCGAGTGTGGTTTTGTCTCCGGCCCGTCCGCGCAGATTGGTGAAGAACCCGACCACGCCGTAGCGGGCACGACGATACATGCGCTCGTCGTAGGCCTTCAAATCATTCCACAGCGTCTTTAGGCGCTCGTCGGCGCAATCTTCCTCAGAAAGCTTGGTGAGAACCGAGCAGATCGCCATCATCATGGTGAAGTAGCCCATCATGTACGAGCGCAGACGAGACGACTCAACATCGCTGTACAGGTGGTACGACTCCATCATGATACGCGTAACACGGAACTGCTGGTCCAGACGCTTGACCATCGTTGCCTCGTTGACGCTCTGGCCCTCGCGACCGATAAAGTAGCGATAGAGGTCGATGTCGGCATAGTACATGGTCTTGCAACGCGGAAGCGGCACGTAGGCGTAGATGTTGTCCACATAGAACGTGTGCGGCGGCATGGGAAGGTTGGACTCGCGAAGCACATCCGTGCGATAGCACAGGCTGTGCATGAGTAGGTTCTGGTCCAAGCGGAAATGACCGATCTGATCCCAGGAAAAGATCTTCTTGCGCGGCAGGGCAAACTTGTAGCCAATAGCGGTATGCGTGCCCTCGTAAACCTTCTCGTACACGTAGTTCGAGATAAACAGGTCAACGCGCTGATCGCGCTCTTCAAAGCCACGCAGAATCGACAGCATAGTCGAAAGAGCCGCAGCGTCGAGCCAGTCGTCCGAGTCGACGACCTTGTAATAGGTGCCCTGTGCCTCGCGCAGACCCGAAAGGACGGCAATACCGTGGCCGCCGTTCTCCTGGTGTACCGCGCGAATGATACCGGGATAACGCGCCTCCCACTCGTCGGCCTTGGCGGCCGTCTCGTCCTTGGAGCCGTCGTCCACCACGATAATCTCGATATCGGTGGCGTAATTGCTCCCCTCCAAGATGGAGGTGATGCAATGGTCCATGTCCTTGGCGGCGTTATACGAGGGAATACCGAATGTTATGACTTTATGCATGGCAGGCGATAATCTCATCCGATAGCTCAAGGGCGGAGTTGGTCACAGCATCCATATCGTAGTAGCGATACTCGGCCAGGCGACCAACCGGGTGGAAGTTCGTAAGGTTCTGGACGCGCTCAAGATAGCGCTCGTAGAGCTCGCGGTTCTCGGGCTCAAGAATGGCGTAGTACGGCGTCTCGCCCGAGCCGGGCGTATAGGCCTTGGAGTACTCCTTCATGATGGTGGTCTTGCCGGGCAGGACCTGGCCAGTCATGTTCTTGAACTCGGTGATACGCGTGTAATCCTCGCTCATGGTGTAGTTGACGGTGCCCACGGGCTGGAACTGATCCATATCGAGCGTCTCGAACTTCATGTCGAGCGTGCGGTACGGCAGGGCGCCCAAGTCGAGATTGAACAGCTCATCGAGCGGACCGGTGTAGACGATCTCGCCGCCGTAGACCTTGCCGTCGACCTTGACGGTTGTCTCGTCGATCTCGAAGAGATCGCGAGCATCCACGTCGCAGAACACATCAATCAGGTCGTGGTCGAGCATGTGCTCAAACAGCGCCGTGTAGCCATCCTGCGGCATACCCTGGAAGGGGGCCTGCGGGAAGTAGCGGTCATCGTCGCCCACAAAAACGGGAACGCGGCCGGTGATCGACGGGTCGATCTGGTCGGGCGTCTGACCCCACTGCTTCATGGTGTAATGCAAAAAGACGTTCTCGTAGACGTAATCAGCGACCTCGGCAAGATCCGGGTCGTTCTTCTTGCGCAGCTCCATGATGGGCACCTTGACGTCCTTGCCAAAGGTCTCCACGAGCTTTTGATACAGCTCCTCGCCGCGCTCATCGCCAAAGGCGAGCTTAAGGCTCGCGTGGTTAAAGGGCACGGGCATAAGGGTACCGTGAATGTTGGCGAGCACCTTGTGCTGGTAGTCCGTCCACTTGGTAAAGCGCGACAGGAAATTGTGGACGCGCTCATTAAAGGTATGGTAGATGTGCGGACCATACTCGTGGATAAGGATCCCGGCCTCATCGGCGCAGTCGTAGGCGTTGCCCGCAATGTGGCTGCGACGCTCCAGTACTGCAACACGATAGCCGATGGTCTCGGCGAGACGGCGGGCACAAACGGCACCGGCATATCCGGCACCGACGACAATCATGTCGTATGCGCCGGCGTTAAAGCCTTCAGGCAGGCCTGAGGTAATCTGCATCGATACTCCTTGTCAAAAGCCACGGGCTCGTTAGCTGGGCTTTTCTCGAACATTCTTCGAGACATATTTATCAGAGCGATTATAGCGCTAATGCGTCCTATAATGAGCTTGCCACACAAGGAAAGCTCAAGCACCACGGCGAACATAATTGAAAGGTAAACCCGCTAGCAGCGGGTTTATTCGTGGATAGCCGGGCGCCTGGAGCTTAGCGAAACGCTTGTAAGGAGTAACATGAGCGATTTCCTTAACCGTATGAAGTCTGCCGCCAAGGCCGACCTTAAGACGATCGTCCTGCCCGAGGGCGAAGATCCGCGCACCATCGTCGCAGCCACCAAGATCATCGAGGAGGGCCTGGCAAAGATCGTCATCCTGGGCAACCCCGACGAGATCAACGTTCCCGGCGCTACCGTCATCGACCCGCGCAATGCCGAGAAGCACGAGGAGTACGCGCAGAAGTTCGCCGAGCTCCGCGCCAAGAAGGGCGTCACCATCGAGCAGGCTCGTGCCCAGGTGATGGACGCTACCTACTTTGGCACCATGATGGTCAAGATGGGCGATGCCGACGGCCTGGTCTCCGGCGCCTGTCACTCCACCGCCGACACCCTGCGCCCCGCACTGCAGATCCTCAAGACCGCCCCGGGCACCAAGCTGGTCTCGGCCTTCTTCGTGATGTGCACCGACACCCCGCAGTTCGGCACCGACGGTACGCTGATCTTCGCCGACTGCGGCCTCAACATCAACCCGTCCTCCGACGAGCTCTCCGAGATCGCCATCGCTTCCGCTCACTCTTGGTCCACCTTCATGGGCAACGTTGAGCCGCACGTGGCCATGCTCTCCTACTCCACCATGGGCTCCGCCGGCGGCGAGGTCGCCAAGAAGGTCCAGGAGGCCGTGAAGTTCTGCAAGGAGAAGGCTCCCGAGCTCGCCATCGATGGCGACCTGCAGCTCGACGCCGCTATCGTCCCCACCGTCGCCCAGCTCAAGGCCCCCGGCTCCTCCGTCGCCGGCAAGGCCAACGTGCTCGTGTTCCCCGACCTCGAGGCCGGCAACATCGGCTACAAGCTGGTCCAGCGCTTCGCCGGCGCCGACGCTTACGGCCCCATCCTGCAGGGCATCGCCAAGCCGGTCAACGACCTTTCGCGCGGCTGCTCTGCCGACGACATCGTGGGTGTCGTGGCCATCACCGCCGTCCAGGCTCAGATGGCTGAGTAGCGGACGTATCCCCTCGGGACCCTACAGGGTAAGGCTCTGAAAACGTCCTCGGACATGCATGAAACCCCCGCTGCGCACTTCGTGCGGCGGGGGTTTCATGCGTCCTGCGGAATATTTTCAGAGCCTTACCCTGTAGGGTCCCTGCCGCCACGTAGCAATCAGGGAATCCGGGGTGGACGGCGGCTTGGCTACGAGCTGAGGCTGAAGATCTGAATGGTTGGATGCCGTTGCTGGGAGCGCAGGCGTTGCTGATGATGATCTCTTTGGGACTGGAATTTTCACCTGCTAGCAAAAAGGCCTCCGGAGCTGTTGCTCTGGAGGCCTTTCGTTTACTTGCAAATGCGTGCGTTAGTTGTTCTTGGTCAGACGCTCGACGTCGTGGGCGATCATGTATTCCTCGTCGGTGGGGATGACCATGACCGTGACGGCGGAACCGGCGGCACTGATGACCTGCGGGCCGTTGCCCACGGCCTCGCGGTTCTTGTTATTGTCGATGCGCACGCCCAGCCACTCAAAGCAGTCACAGAAGGCCTTGCGGATCGACCAGTCGTTCTCGCCGATGCCGGCGGTAAAGGTGATGGTGTCCACGCCCGCCATGGAAGCAATCATGGAGCCGGCCTGCTGCATGGCCTTGTAGGCGAACATATCGAAGGCAAGCAGGCAGCGCTCGTCGCCCTCGGAGGCGCGCGTGCGGATGTCGCGGGCGTCGTTGGAGATACCCGAAATGGCAAGCAGGCCGGACTGCTTGTTCATCATGTCGTCGACTTCCTGGTAGCTGTAACCGCCCTCGCGCTGCAGGTAGCATACGGTAGCCGGGTCAATGGAACCGCAGCGGGTGCCCATCATCAGACCGTCAAGCGGCGTGAGGCCCATCGTGGTGTCGCGGCACACGCCGTCCTCGATAGCAGCAAGCGAAGCACCGTTACCCAAATGGCACGAAAGCAGACGGTGGCAGCGCGAGCCCAGGATCTCCTTGGCCATCATCCACTCGTAACGGTGGCTCGTTCCGTGGGCGCCATATTTGCGCACATGATACTTGTCGCACACGTCCTTGGGCAGGGCGTAAGTGTAGGCAACCTCGGGCATGGTCATGTGGAACGAGGTGTCGAAGACCGCCACGTTGGGCAGCTCCGGATATTTCTCACGGCAATACTCAATCGCCGCGGCCTCGCCGTAGTTGTGCAGCGGAGCAAGCGGTGCCACCTCAAGAATCTTGGCCATAACCTCGTCGTCGACAACTGCGGAATCATCGAAGTGCCAGCCGCCCTGAACGATACGATGGCCAATGCCATCAATCGTAAAGTCGGTCTTCTCGAGCTCCTCGAGCACGCGAGCGATAGCAGAGCGATGATCGGGGAAAGGGACCTCCTCGGTCTGCTTGGCGCCACCGTTCTCGGAGTGGCCAAAGATGCCCATGTCCGAACCGATACGTTCGCAGTTGCCCTTGGCGAAAACCTCGCGGGTATCGGTATCCAAAAGCTGATATTTAAGGCTTGAGCTACCGGCGTTGACAACAAGTACGTTCATGAGACTCCTTTGCAGTGCGATACGGTCGGCGCAAACCCCTTAAGGTGGCCGCATGTTAATAAGAAGTTATCACACCTTGATAAATAGCTATCAGGCATATCGCCCAACGACCACAAAAGAGGGGCCGAACGGCGCTCGATCGTCCAGCCCCTTCCCTCTTGCAATTACTTGCCGTTGACGATGCGCTCGACGTCGGAAGCGATCATGAACTCCTCGTCCGTGGGGATGACGAAAATCTTGACCTTGGAATCCTTGGCAGACAGGCACCAAGCGCCGTCGCCACGCAGGGCGTTGCGGGCATGGTCCATCTTGACACCCATAAAGGCCAGACGGTCGGCCACGCCGGCGCGAACGGCCGGAGCGTGCTCGCCAATGCCGGCGGTAAAGACGAGCGTGTCCATGCCGCACATGGAAGTAGCCATCTCGGCGGCCTTGGCGGCAATCTTGTAGACAAACATGTCGAAGGCAAGCTGAGCCTCGGGGTCACCAGCGGCGGCGAGCTCCTCGACGTTGCGGCAGTCGTTGGTCTTGCCGCCGGTCACAGCCAAAAGGCCGGACTTCTTGTTCATCATCTCGTCGACCTCGTCGAAGGTGTAGCCACCCTCGCGCTGCAGGTAGCACACGGTAGCCGGGTCGATGGAGCCGCAGCGGGTGCCCATCATGACGCCGTCGAGCGGCGTCAAGCCCATGGTGGTGTCCATGCACTTGCCGTCCTCGATGGCGCACAGGGAAGCGCCGGAGCCGATATGGCACACGACGACCTTGCGGGCCTCGCCATTGGTCATCTCGGCGACCTTCTTGGAGATGTAACGGTAGCTGGTGCCGTGGGCGCCGTACTTACGGATGTGCAGCTTGTCGCAGACGTCCTTGGGCAGGGCGTAAGTCTTGGCGACCTCGGGCATGTTGAAGTGGAAAGCGGTGTCGTAAACCGTGACGTTGGGCAGATCGGGATACTGCTCCAGGCAGAACTCGATAACGTTGGCCTCGGGGTTGTTGTGCAGCGGAGCGAGCGGAGCGACCTCGCGGATCTTGGCGAGAACGTCCTCGTCGACGAGGGAGGAATCGCCAAAGTACCAACCGCCCTGAACGATGCGATGGCCGATGCCCTCAATCTTGACGCCGTTGGCCTCGAGGTCCTTCAGGACAAGCTCGATGGCAACCTTGTGGTCGGGGAACTCGATGTTCTCGGTCACCTTCTTGGAACCGTTGGCAGCGTGGGTGAAGGTACCGCCGGTAAAGCAGACGCGCTCGCAGGAGCCCTTTGCGGACACCTTGTGGGACTTGGTATCGATGACCTGATACTTAAGGGTCGAAGATCCTGCGTTGACGACCAGAACGTTCATGTGTCTCCCTACTAACAGGCGGTGTGGCGCCGCCAGGTTACATACGCTTCAATAATAAACCCAAACGCCCTCGCGCTCGGGTTTATTGCGTTGATATATAAGTTATCGATGCCTGAATACTCATGTCCTTTGGCTTGTAAGACGAAATAGCGCGGGGATATACGCCAGGGAAGAAATCCCAAGCGCGACGAGCAATACGACTCGAATGCCCACGATGCCGCTCAACGCAGCATTGAACAGATAGAAAAGGATGGCACCCACCGCCACCATCTGGCTTTGAACCGAAATCAGTGAACAGCGCATCGAAGAATCGGCAGCATTTTGAAAAATTGAGTATTTAATTGGAGCAAATTACGAGTAAGCAACCGTCTGCAGCACATAGAACACGGGCAGCAAAGTAGCCGGAGTAAGGGGGATCAAAAACAAAGCTGTCAATACTAAGCGAACGATGCCGCAAATACGCGCAAAACGGCCCTTGTCGACATGAGCAATCACACTGGGCACAATAAGCCCCATGGAGGCCGAGGCAAGGAGCTGGACAGCAATGGTCACACCCGAAGCGACGGCATTCATTCCGCGGCCTGCAAGCAACAGTGAGAAAAAGTCTTCCAGGGCGACAAAAGCAAACGCCTGAGAACAGTCCATGATGAACGCTGAACAAAGAATGCCATTGCACGCAATAGTGGCACCGATCATCTTCGGACTCATTCCACGCTCAAGTGTCGCCGCAGTGTCCCCTCTCCGCATCTCAGGAATGCAGGCAACGACAACCAACGTCAACACCATTGCGATGATATCTGCCGAAAGACCAATGAGATATGCACCGACAGACGAAATGAAACCGCCCACGCAAGCGGAGATGGCATAAGAGGCATAGAAAACAAATCGCTCAACGACATTAAGTCTTACGAGTTGGTCCTGAGAGACGCTGTCAATGTAAATCGCTTCTATGGATCCGCTCACACATGCAACGGCAAAACCTTTGAGAGCAAACGCGCCGATTAAAAGCAGAGGAGAACGGACGAAAAGCAGGGCGGCGTAGTATCCAAGCATCCCCACGACGCCAACGAGACCGCTTGTCTTTCGTCCAAACCTATCGGCAATATAGCCAGTGGGAACTTCAAGGATGAACTTGCTCACTTGATATGCAATCATCATGCTAGAAATCGCTACCATCGAGAATCCGACGAATTCAAGGTAAACCGTCAAAAAATACAAAATGGTGCTGAAGTTCGACAGAAAAACAAACGTCATATAAAGCAAAACCGTATGGTTTTTCATGCTTCGCCCTCCAAGAGTCAGCAATCTAAATCGGAATCTTGGAAAAGCATGAGGGCAAAGCTGTCAGCTATGTGTTGCAAGGCGTCAATAATCACTTGACGTCTCGAAGTCAATTAATCTCACGAAGCAAGATGACGCAATAGGTGCAGAAAAACCGTCTGGTGTCGATCAGTCCAGGAATTTTGCCGATAGCAAAAGTAGATAGGCAAGGTTACATCACGCGAACCCTCAATTGAGCACTCACTCACTTCTGATCCATCCGACGCAAGAGAGGACCCAGACAAACTCAATATCAATCCACCGGCTTGAAGAAACTCGGTCTGAGCCCTGCTTCCGTATTCAACATCACGGAAGCGAAAATTGACGAGCTGGGCTTCAGGGCATTGGTTAATCGCACTGAGACAGGGTGACAAATTAATGGGAACAGCGAGCCTGCCGCCCAGTAACTCACGAATGGTCATAGCACCCACAAACTGATGGCCCGCTGGGCATGAAAGAACCTTGAGTTCCTTTTCACCCAAATATTTTGAAGAAAGGACGCTGTCCCGTGGTTCCTCAAACGAGATAGCCGCGTCCGAAATTCCAAGTATAAGTGATTCAAAGCATGTTGCCGTTGGCTGATGCCACACGTCAAGGTGAATCTGAGGGTACAAGCTTTCAAACGAGTCGTACCAGTTTTCGGCAAAAAGGCGCCCCCGCCCATGAAGGCAGGGGGCGTAAAGACGAAAGTGGCCGTCGGGCGAGACGCCGTCGTCCCTCGATTGAGCGTACTTTTTGAGATCGTCGACTTGTGCCAGGATCACGCGTGCACGACGAGCAAATTCTCTGCCCGCCGGAGACAAAACGGCCTCCCCCGCCGATCGGTCGAGCAAAACAATCTGATACTCAGATTCCAACTTTTTGATTGCCGACGAAACGGCCTGCGGACTCACATGAACGGCGCGAGCTGCTTTGCGCACGCCGCCATAGTTCGCTACCGCTTGAAGGTATTCGAGTTGAGAAAGCTGCATAGATTACTCCAAAGGTAGCCAAGTCGACGGGCTACGCGTCCTCAGATGAGGTTCTCGCCCAGGTTCTTGCCGCCGAGGACGTGCATGTGGAAGTGCATGACGGTCTGGCCGGCGTTGACGCCCTTGTTGGAGATGACGCGGAAACCGTCCTCCAGGCCCTTGGCCTTAGCGACCTCCTGGATGGCGTGAGCCATGGCGCCCATGGTCTCGGCAGGCACGTTGTCGGCGATGTCGCTGTAGTGCTTCTTGGGGATCACGAGGGTATGGACCGGCGCCTGGGGGTTGAGGTCGTCGAAGGCGATGACCTGATCATCCTCGTAGACGACGGTCGAGGGGATCTCGTGGTTGGCGATTTTGCAGAAGATGCAATCACACATGGTTGGTTCCTTTCTCACAGACCAAGGTAATTATATTTGGTCGGGATGGTTAGAACGAAAGCTTGTCGTCGGTGTTGGCGGCTTCGCCGTCGGCGAGCACGTCGTTGCCGTCGACGTCCTTCAGGAGCACCGAGACCTTCTGCTCGGCATCGGACAAGCGGGTACGCAGGCTCTTGAGGAGCTCGACGCCGCGGGTATAGCTCTCGAGCGACTCCTCGAGCTCCATATCGCCCGACTCCAGGCTGCGGATAATAAGTTCCAACTCCTGCGAAGCCTGCTTGTACGTAAGATGCTCGACCGGGGTCTTCTCTGCCATATCTGTTTCCTTTCCTAAAGGTCTATCACTATGAAACGCGGTCTACTCGACCGTATTGACGGTTGCCGCCACGTTGCCGTCTGCCATGCGCACGCGAATGGCGTCGCCGGGCTTAAAGGCCTGGGCGCTCGTAGCCACACCATCATCGCTGTACGCGATGGAATAGCCGCGGGCAAGCACCTTGAGCGGCGACAGGGCATCGAGCGAGGCCGCTGCACGGCCTAAGTCAGACGCGGGTTTGTTTAACATCGCGCGTCCCTGATGCTCCAGACGGGAACTCGCGAGCGTGAGCGCATGGCGCTTGCCATCGAGCCCCGAGGTGCTTGTGACCAGGCGCTCGGGCAGACGCTCGAAGTTGGAGCGGAATGTCCCGACCGAGCGTGCTATGGCGCCCGACAGGCGATCGGCAGTCAGCGCAAGCTCCGATTCGCGACGCTCGACCATAAACGTCGGATCGTTGAGACACGGGCGGCATGCGGCCGCATCGAGCGCGTCGCCCAAGCGAGCCGTATAGGTATCCCAGGCACGGCGACCGCGCTGATCGAGCATCTCCAGGTCGACCTGGGCCGACCCAATCATCGATGCCATCGCGGCACCCAGACGCTGATGGCGCGCCTCGAGCACATCAGCCAACTCCGTCATAGCCGGCGCCACCGATTCTGCCGCCGCCGTGGGCGTGGAGGCGCGGCGGTCGCTCACCATGTCGCAAATCGAGGTATCGGGCTCATGGCCAATGCCGGTCACCACGGGCACAGGACAAGCCGCCACCGCGCGGGCAAGCTCCTCGTCATTAAAGGTCATGAGGTCCTCGAAGGAGCCGCCGCCGCGCACCAGCAAAATACAGTCAGGCGCCGGCGTAATGGCAGCGGCGCGGCGCAAGCCCTCAATGAGCTCTGTCGGCGCACCCTCGCCTTGAACCTTGGCGCCCACGCAGACGAGCTCGACGAGTGGATTGCGACGACGCAATGTGCGCTTGACGTCGTCGATTACGGCACCCGAAAGCGAGGTGACGACCGCCACGCGCGAGCAGAACACCGGTATGCGGCGCTTGCGCGCTTCGTCCATCAGGCCCTCGCGGCGTAGCTTTTCGGCCAGTTGCGCCACTTGTTGACGCAGCAGACCCTCCCCCGCCAGCGAAAACGAGCGAGCGACAAAGCTCATGCGGCCCGTGGCCTTATAGAGATTGAAGCTGCCCTTAAAGCTCACCTGCATGCCGTCGCGCAGATCGAACGTGCGCTTAAGATAGGCACCCTTCCAAATGATGCAGTCAACGGCGGCCGAATCGTCCTTAATCTGGAAGTAGCAGTGGCCGCTTCGGGCATTGGGGCCACGGAAGCCCGTAACCTCGCCCAGGACGCTCAGCTGCGGAATGGCATCGAGCGCACCGGCAGCGATCTCTACCGCCTGGCTCACGCTGAGCTCCTTGTGCTCCTGCTCATCCGAACCGTCGAACTCGGCGGAAACGGCATTGCCGGTTAGATTCCAGCCTGCCACGCAGCCTCCTTTCGTCATCGTGCACAAGGGCTTCGGCCCCGTGCAAATTCGAGTCCAACACATAGTACAGCGCCGCGGGGACACAAATCTCCGCGGCGCCTGTCAAGCCAATTTGTTATCGGTTGGAGTTTCTGTTGTAGCGAGCCATAAGGTAGAGCAGCTGAATGATCGAAGTGAGCGCTGCAGCAACGTAGGTAAGCGCGGCTGCCGTCAGGACCTTCTTGGCACCATTGACCTGCTTGGAGCTCATGCCCGACTGCTCGATGTACGCCACGGCGCGGCGGCTGGCATCAATCTCGACCGGCAGCGTAACGAGTTGGAACAGCACGCTAAACGAGAAGAAGATCAACGCGAGGGTCGTGAGCCCCGCGATGTTCATAAACAGCCCCATGAGTAGCACGATGGTCCAGGTGTTCTGGGTAAAGTTGACGACCGGGACCAGGGCAGTGCGCACCTTCATCATGGCGTAACCGCTTTGGCGCTGGGCGGCATGGCCCGCCTCGTGACAGGCGACGGCAACGCTTGCGACCGAACCGCCCGAACGGTTGGCGTCCGAGAGATACAAGTTGTTATCCTGCGGGTTGTAATGGTCAGTGAGCTCACCGGCGACGCCCTTGATACCCACGGCATTGCAACCGTTGGCGTCGAGCATACGGCGCGCGACCGCGGCGCCCGTGTCGCCGTCCGAGCGAACCTTGGACCAGGTTTTGTACGTCGAGTTGATATAGCTCTGAGCAGCAAGACCGAGCACTGTACAAACAAGAACAACCAGCAGGTACAGCGGGTCGATGCCAAAGCCGTATCCATAGTAATAGGGCATGCGAATTCCTCCGAATCGAGTTACACGTTGGAGGCATTCTACCCACTCAAACGGCTAGGCTTCCTTACAGCAATTCAATTTTGCCATCCTTCACGGTGAGTCCCATATTGCCGGAAAGCAGATCGTCTAGACGCGAACCCACGAGCTCAAAGCGCCAGCCTTCGCGCAGGGGGCTCTGCTCGGGATGCTCAATATAGTCGGCCAGGTCATCGCGCGACGCAATGACCGAGGTCGCCACGCCCGAGCGCTCGGCAACCAGGCGGATGAGCGCGTACATAAGATCCGTCACGCTCTCCAGCTCCGGCGAGATCTGACGATGCCCGCGCACCATGAGCGGCAGGCGATCGTGCGGGCAGCTTGCGCCACGCTTGATGGCCATGAGCGCACCGTCCACGTCACGCTCCCCCAACTGATCGGTACCGCGAATGCTACGGAACTCCTCAACGCGCACGGGATTGCGCTTAACGAGCGCAAGCAGCGTGTCGTCGGACATGACCCACTTGCGCGGGATGTTGCGGCGCTCGGCGCGGTCCTCGCGCCAGGCGGCGAGCTCGCGCGCGATGCCCAACTGGTGGCGGCTGCACGAATTGATGCGTTTGACCTTGCGGAACGCCTCGTGGCGATCGGCGCGATAGTGCGACTCGTCAGCCAGCGGGCGCAGCTCGTCGAGCACCCAGTCCACACGGCCCAGCTCGCGCAGGCGGCTCATCATCTCGGTATAGGCGACGATCAGGTACTTAACGTCATCGATCGCATACTCAATCTGCTTATCGGTCAGTGGGCGGCGCGACCAGTCGGTCAGCGACTCGGTCTTGGGCAGCGATACACCGCAGAACGTCTGAACAAGCGCGCCATACGAAATCTGCTGGCGCTCGCCCAAAAAGGCGGCGGCGACCTGCGTATCGAAAATCGGTCGCGGCAGCACGCCCACGGTATGGAGCATGACCTCCATATCCTGCGAGCACGCGTGGAAGACCTTGGTCACGCTCTCGTCGGCCATAAGCTCGGCCAGCGGCGATAGGTCGTCGATTACCAGGGGATCGACCGCGACGCTCTCGGCAGGGGTGGCAATCTGAACCAAGCACAGACGCGGATGGAATGTGCGCTCGCGCAAAAACTCGGTATCGACGGCAATCGCGTCGAACTCACGGGCGCGCTGGCAAAAGTCGAGTAGAGCCTGATGTGTGGAAATGTACATATCAACCCATCGAATAAGGTTAGGCCCGAAAAACACGGGTAGGATATCGGCATTGCCTTACAACTATACTCGGTTAGTCACAGAACGGGAACGTAAGTATGCGCTGCCTTATCATCCACAACCCGGCATCGGGCCCCAGCTCAGATGAAATCTACGCATTCACGCACGCCCTCGCGCAGGGCGGCGACGAAGTCGTGATGCGTTTTATCGGCGATGGCATGGAGCCCGAGGACGCCGTGGCAGACGTGCGCGAGTTTGACCGCGTGGTCGTTTCGGGCGGCGACGGCACTGTCTCCAACGTGCTCGACCAGATGCGCGGATGCGGTGTCCCCACGCTCGTCTTCCCCTCCGGTACGGCCTGCCTGTTCTTTAACAACATCGGCAATGCCCCCGAGGCAGCGGCGCTTGCCAAGGCCTGCCGCGCCGGTCGCACGGTCAAAGTGGACATGGGCGAGCTCTTTTGGCTCGACGAGAACGGCAACGAGAAGCGCCACGGCTTTATCATCATCGCCGGCTCGGGCTTCGACGCCGAGATCATGATGAAGGCCGCCCCCACCAAAAACGACATCGGCGAGATCGCCTACTTCCTCTCTGCGCTCGCCACGCCCAACCCTACGGTAGCGCACTTTACCATTGAGCATGACGGCATTGTCGAGGAGCTCGACGGCATCTGCTGCATGGCCGGCAACACCTCGGTCATCCAAAACGACATCAACCTGTTCCCCGACTGCCGCATGAACGATGGCATGGTCGACATTGCGGTCATCGAACCCGTGCGCACCGTGCAGCTGCTGCCTACCGTGATCACCGCTGCGCTTGACCCCGCTGGCAAGGTACTCGGGCGCCCGCAGTTCAAGATCATCCAGACCAAGGAAGCCAAGATCACCTGCACCCCGTCACTGGGCATGCAGTTCGATGGCGAGATTATCTCCAGCAATTCGGGCGTCTTTGGAGCCCGCGCACTTCCACAATGCCTCGACCTCATCGTCGACGAATTCTCACCGCTCGGAAAATAGGAGGACCCCATGAACGACAATCCCCTGCTCGGCTTTATCGTCATCGTTCTGGCCATGCTCATCGGCTATGCGATTAACGTGATCCACCGCCGGAAGAAGTAATTCCACATTGGTATGATATTCATCCAATTATCGTCTCCCCTGCTGTTTATGCATTTGCCAAACAGCAGGGGATTTTCATTTCGAGCATCCCCAGCTACTTTATTCAGCTACAGTAATTACAGGGCGTCTTTATTAAAGTAAAGCTACAAACTGAGTATAATTAACCGCTCATCGCATATTTCATTACGCTTATCGAGTAAGTTTCTTTCATAGATGAATATTGTTTCCAGTTCGTTACGCTAATGGGGTGTCTTTATTGGCTGAAGCCCTCTGGCGACAGAGGGCTTTCGCACGCTGGGAGGGATTATGAGGAAAACTCACCCCGTCAACGCGCTCAAGAAGCTAGGCATAGGCCTCGCCTTTGGAGCTGCAACCATCATGTCCATGCCGACCTCTGCGCTCGCCTGCACGCAGATCTACATGGGCAAAAACCTAACGGCCGATGGTAATACGTATTATGGCCGCACCGAGGACGTTGGCACACGTTACCTCAAGCACTATGGCATTGAACCCTCGCATGGTCCCGGCCATATCTACGGCTCAGACGAGTCCGACTTCGCATACACCTCGACCAAGACCACATATCGTTATAGCTACGTGCGCGACCACCCTTCGCAGTGGCACGGACGCTGGGACGCCTACTCCGAAGCGGGAATTAACGAGAAGGGCGTTTCTTGCTCTGCCACGCTGAGCACGAGCATGAATGACGAAGCAAAGGCCGCAGATCCCCTGACCAAAACAGGCATCAGCGAATACGTCTACGCCGGCGTCATCCTTGGCGAGAGCGGCACGGCCCGCGAGGGAGTCGAGCTCATCGGCAGGCTCATTAACGAACAGGGCGCCAACGCCAACGACCAGCTCATCATTGCCGACAACAATGAGACCTGGCTGTTCGCCGCGCTTTCCGGCCATCAGTGGATTGCCATGAAGTTGACCGATGATATCGCGTCGCTCAATCCCAATATCAGCAATCTCAACTTCAAGGTTAACCTCGATGACACCGTAAACTGCATTCACTCCGAAGGCATTAAGTCCCTACCTGAAGAAAAGGGTTTCGCCAAGTATTTCGACGACGGACAGTTCGATGTTGCCCAGACCTACGGTTCGCCCATCGACAAAACTTCCGTTCACGCTTGGTCGCGCTACGTCCAGGGCCGCGATTACCTTGGGGCTCCGCTTACTGAGGGCACCGACTATGAAATCGTCCAGGACACTAGCGAAAAACCGCGCGCTAAGGTTGGCGCCATGGTAAATGAAATGCAGCCGCTGTTCTTCCAACCCGAAAAGTCCGGTTGGAATACTTTTGAACTTATTCGCGCCTTTGGCAATCGTGGCGAAAACGTTCCCGGCCTCAGCGCCAACACCGATGGTGCCTATTGCATCGGCACCGAGCGCAACGGTGAGGCCCATCTCTTCCAGATTCGCAACGGCCTCAACCCTGAAATTGCGACCATCCAATGGGAGATGCTCTCTCGAGCTGAATTCTCCATCGCCATCCCGCTGTACTCCGCCCTGATGACCGAGGTCAGCCCCTACTTCAGCGACCAGACCGTATCTTTCGACCACTGCGACGAAACAGACGTTGTGAACAACGAAGAGCCTGAGAACTCCATCAACTACGTCTTTATGGACATCAGCTCGCTTGCCTTCGAGAATCGTGCCACCCTCGGTGCTGGCGTCCATGCCTATCTTGACGCCCTCCAGAATGAGCTCATCGAGCAGAACAAGGAAGTTGACGCCGCCATGCTGGCCGAAACGACCACCGAGGGCCGCACTGCCCTAGCCAACAAGGCCGGCAAGGCTGCCACCGAGAACACCTACAAGAAGTGCAAGGCCCTGCTCCAGGAGATGCGCGCCTATCAGAAGGCCGGAAACTTCGAACAGCCCTTCACCCCAAGCGATCTGAACACCGAGACCAAGGGCCTCAAGGTGTCCATCACCTACGCCCAGGACGCTCTTGCCACCGACCCGGTCACCCCGGATCAACCCGGCACCCCCGAGCAGCCTGGTACTCCTGAGCGGCCCGGTACCCCCGAGCAGCCCGCTAAGCCCGAGCAGCCAGACGCCAAGCCTGAGAAGCCTAGCAAGTCCGACACCACGACCACGGTAACCACTAACAAGACGAACACCAAGGGCGGCCTGCCCACCACTGGCGATCGTTTTGATGGCCGCATGGTGGCCGCATTCGCCATCGCTGGCGTTGCCGTCATCTCCGCGGGCGGTTACTTCCTCTACCGTCGCAATAAGGAGTAACGTCTTAGCTGAGCGGACAAGGCAGCAATGGCAGCCTCGCCCGCTCAACCCGCTCTTTTGACCGGCGGGAAACCCGCCTGAAATCTTTTCAAAAAAGATTTCCCCGCACACACTTCGCTGTGCTATAGTGCAGCGCAACAGCAACTAGGTGCGACCGCGCCATGGCATCACGAAAGGAGCCACCGACATGAAGAACACGATGACGTCTCTCAACAACTGGTGGTGGCGTGATGCGAATACGATCGGTCGACAGTGAGTCCCTCACGCCTGTTTTTGCGCTCTAGGTGATTGAAAGGCCTCCGGTTTCGACCGGGGGCCTTTTTCTATCTCGAGCCCGATCGCATTCGCATCACGCGCCTCCGCTTTTCTCTTGCACTCCCCTTCCGAAAGGATTTTCACCATGTCTCAGAACACCACCGCCGCCCAGCCCCGCACCGTCCAGACCGCCGACCGCGGCAAACTCGACGTCCGCGCCCTCGTCCTGCTCGCCATCCTGCTCGCTGCCGGCTTCATCCTCAACTTCACCGTCGGCAAGGCCATCTCGGGCATCTCGGGCGGCATGATCAGCCCCGAGTTCATCATCTCGGCCTTCTGCCTCACCATCCTGGTCGTTCGCCCCAACATCGGCCAGGCGCTCGTCATTGGCCTCATCTCGGCTGCCGTGATCCAGATCACCACCACCTCGCCGTTTGTCGATTTTGCCGCCGAGGGCATCGCCGCCATGCTCATGGCCGGCATCGTCAACGCCGCCGGCAAGAACGGTCAGGTCAAGCCCGCCATCGCCATTGTCGCAACCTTCCTGACCACCTTTGTCTCCGGCGTCATCTTCATGATCATCAAGATGGCCATGCTCGGCGTGGTCGGCGAGCTCGCCGCCGCCATGCTGTCCGTCGTTGCCATGACCGCCGTCTTTAACGCCATTCTGGTCGGCGCCCTCTACCTGCCCATCCAGAAGGCTCTTAGGCTCAACTAACCCGCTCGGCTTTACGAGCCACCCCATCTTGGCGTTCATTCGTCGCTCGCGTACCCAAGTACGCTTCGCTCCTCTTTCTCGCGCCAACCTGGGGCCCCTCGTAAAGCCGTCTCCGTGCTTCACCACCAAAGACTGTCCCAAACGACTAGCTTTTGGGGACGTTCTTAAACGACTGGTCATGTAAGAACGTCCCCAATGACCATGAAAGGTATCCATGAAAACGATCATCAACGTCGACGATGTCTCGTTCTCCTATGGTACGCAGACCGAGCAGGCGCTTAAGCACATCTCGCTCGACGTGAACAAGGGAGATTTCATCGGCATCATCGGGCCCTCGGGCGCCGGCAAGTCCACGCTTGCCGCCTGCCTGTCGGGCGCCGTGCCCCACCACTACACCGGCACGTTCTTTGGGTCCGTCATGGTCGACGGCCACGACACCTGCGAAGTCTCGCTCACCGACGTGTCGCAAATCGTCGGCAGTGTGCTGCAGGATATCGACACACAGATGGTCGCCTCGGTCGTCGAGGACGAGATGCTCTTTGGCCTCGAGAACTTTGGCGTTCCCCACGACCAGATCGAGCAGCGCGTGAGCGAAACGCTCGAGACCGTCGGCATCAGCGACCTGCGCGACCGCGAGATCGCCACCCTCTCGGGCGGACAGAAGCAAAAGGTAGCCATCGCCGCCATCCTCGCCATGCGTCCGCGCGTCTTGGTTCTCGACGAGCCCACCGCGGCACTCGACCCCGCCAGCTCCACGTTGGTCTTCGAGACGCTGCGTGAGGCAAACCGCGCACTTGGAATCACCATCGTCGTCGTTGAGCAAAAGGTCGCCCTGCTCTCGGAGTACTGCAGCCGCGTGCTCGTGCTCAACCATGGCGAAATCGCGCTGCAAGGCGAGCCACACGAGGTCTTCGCGCATACCGATGAGCTCCGTGCCATCGGCGTCGACTGCCCTCGCGTCACGCGTATCTTCAATAGCCTCGAGGCCGATGGCCTGGTAAGCGGTACCCCCTGCTTGGATGTCGATGAGGCCGAGCGCCTGATTTTGGGCATCGTCGACCCCGCACACGCGGCTATCGAAGCTCAGGCGCCCGCCGGTTCCCCGCATGCACCGTCGTTGCGCCCTCATGCCAAGGACGCCGAACCCGTACTCACCTTCGACAATGTTGAGTTTGCCTATCCCAATGGCGGCGCCGCCGTACACGACCTTAGCCTGACGCTCTATCCTGGCGAGCTCGTGGGCATCGTCGGCCAGAACGGTGCCGGCAAGACCACGCTCACCAAGCTGCTCACGGGCCTGCTCAAGCCCGCCTCGGGCAGCGTGCGCGTCACGGGACTGGATACCGCAGCCGTTCCCACGAGCCGCATTGCCCGCGAGGTCGCGACCCTCTTCCAAAACCCTGACCGTCAGATCTGCAAGGACACCGTGCTCGAGGAGGTCGCCTTTGGCTTGGAGCTTGGTGGCATGGACCGCGCCGAGGCTCTGCGTCGTGCCCAACTCGTCATCGACCGCTTTGGCCTGCCTGCCGATGAGGCGCCTTTCTCGCTTTCGCGCGGCCAGCGACAAATGGTGGCGCTTGCCTCCGTCGTAGTGGTTGAGCCCAAGATCGTCGTGCTCGACGAACCCACGAGCGGCCTTGATTACCGCGAGTGCATGACCGTCATGGAGACCGTACGCACCATGGCCGAGCGCGGCTGCGCCGTCATCATGGTCTGCCACGACATGGAAGTCGTCTCCGACTTTGCCGAGCGCATTGTGGTAATGGCCGACGGTCGCATCCTCGACCGCGGCCGCACGCACGAGCTATTCTCGAACATCGATCTCATGCGGCGTGCCTACGTGGAGCCTCCCCAGGTTATTGAGCTCTCGCGCCGTCTGGCATCTTCTGTCTCGCCCGCTTTTGCGCAGGTGAGCGAGGTCACCGATGTCGTTCGAATTGCCAAGGAGATGGTCCACCGTGGTTAACGTCATCGACTACATGCCGGGCGATACGCTGCTGCATCGTCTGAATCCCGTCGTCAAACTGGGCCTCGCCGCCGCCATCATCGTCGGCATCTTCTTGTCCGACACCTACGTGGCGCTGCTGGGCTTTTTAGCACTCACCCTTGCGCTGGGTGCCTATGCCGGCGTCGTCGACCGTCTGTTCTCGCTGCTCAAGTTGCTGATTCCGCTCGCGCTTATCATGCTGGTGCTCCAGCTGGCCTTTATGCGCGATGGCAACGTGGTGTGGGGCTTTGTCACCGACACGGGCCTCATCACAGGATCGAAGGCCTGCCTGCGCCTGCTGGGTGTGGCGTTACCACTCATCCTCATGCTCATGGTGACCAAGCTCAACGACCTTGCCAATGCCTGCGTCGAGGTGCTGCACGTGCCGTATCGCTATGCCTTCACCTTTACCACGGCGCTGCGCTTTGTGCCGGTGTTTGGTCAGGAGATGAACGCCATCATGGAGGCGCAGACTGCACGCGGCGTCGAGTACGACACCAAGAACCCCATCAAGAAGCTTAAGCTCATGCTGCCACTGTGTGTGCCACTGCTCATCTCGAGCGTGGGCAAGACCGATGCCACAGCCTTGGCGGCAGAACAGCGCGGCTTCTATCTGCGTACGCGCGCCAGCTCGTACAAGCGCTACCCCATCAAGGGCCTGGACATCGCCGTGCTCATCGTCAGCATCGCCCTCATCGCCATCGGCTTCCTCTTCTAGTTCACCACCGACAGCAACCGCCCAACGCAAAAGGCCTCGGCTCGCACCAAACGAGCCGAGGCCTTTACTGTTTCACCAGATAAAACCTACCAAAATAAACCTGTCCCTTTTTGGCGGGTCGGAAGCTAGAGGCGGTAGGGGGCGCCGCTGCGGATGATGGATTCGCGCACCAGGACGTCCATGGCGTCGAGGGTGATCTCGGGCATCTCTCGGTACTTCTGCAGCACCGATAGCTCGGTGCAGGCCAGAATGACGCGGTCGCAGCCGCTACGGGCGAACTCCCACATCACGCGGTCGAACTTATCCATATCGGGCTCACGTCCGGCCTTCACATCATCGTAGATAAGCGACATCACATCGTTCTGACGTTTCTCGCTGGGATAGACGACCTCAACACCCGCAGCCTTACATTCGCGGCCGTAGACGCCCGCGCCCACGGTACCGTCGGTGCCCATGATGCCAATCTTGTGCACCGGCTCGGCCGGCATACTCAGGTTGGGGTCGAACTCGCACTCCCCCATCACCGCACCGGCCAGAGCATAGCGCACCGACTCACGCGGCATGTGGATAATCGGCACCTTCGTAAACGACTGGATCTGGTCGTAGAAGTAGTGCGACGTGTTGCAGGGAATGGCAATGTGCGCACAGCCCAGCGACTCGAGTGCCTGGGCACACTCTTTCATGGTCGCCAGCAGCTTGGCATGCTCGCCGGTCTTAATAGCCAGCGTGCGGTCGGGCATGGTCGACTTGGAGAGCACCACCATGTCGATATGTTCCTGATCGCAGGCAGCAGCCGTATGACGCACCACCTGGTCGTAGTAATACGACGTGGCCTCGGCGCCCATGCCGCCGATAACTCCCAGCTTTTCCATCGCCGCCTCCTTGGTGACGCTTGCGCAATTGCGCGTATCATACCCGCGCCCGCCCGATGCAAACCGGACGGGCGCCGCGCTCATCTACTTGTAATACGTCTTGAACAGCTTAAAGTGGCGCAGCTTGGTGTGCCACATGCGCAGCCAGCGGTTAAAGACAAAGTCGCCCTTCATAAACGAAGGGTCGGCGCCCTTGCCCTCCTTGTCCAGGCGATGCACCTTAGCGCGCAGCTCGGGATCCTTGACGTACTTGTCGACGACGCCCATGGGGACGACCATCCACAGGGCCTCGTCCTGCGCCGTCACAAACTCCGGCTCAAACGGGCGGTTGAGCACATACTCGTCCACCACATACTTGGCAACGTTAAAACCGCTGTTGGTAACGTAGTAGTTGCTGCGACCCTGGCGCGTGTTGAAATCGAAGAACTTAAACGAGCCATCGCGCTCGTCGTACTTAACGTCAAAGTTGGAATAGCCCACAAAGTGAAGGTCCTCGAGCAACTTGCGCACGCCGCCCATGAGCTCGTCGTTGGGCTCGGTAATGATACAGGCATGGTTGCCGACACCGTGGGGCTGATGCTCCTCGAGCAGCACATGGCCCAGGCACATCATGCGGACCTTACCGTTGCGGTCGGAATAGCTGGTGAGCACGCGCATGTACTCGTCGTTGCCGGGCACGCGATCCTGCAAGATCAGATCGTCGGTGTAGCCGCTGGCATACGAATCGCGAATGACCTGTTCCAGCTCGGCGCGGTCGGCAATCTCATAGGCCTTCTTCTGGCCCTCGAACTCATGCTGCCACCACATGATGCCGTCAGAAGGCTTCAGAATCATCGGGTAAGGAAAATCGATCTGGTCGAGCACTTCGGCAGGCGCCTCACCCTGAGCATTGAGCATCGCCTTGGTAAAGGTAAACGTGTGTGGATAGGGCACGCCATGCTTCTCGCACAGCTCGTAGAAGATCTCCTTCTTCTGACACTGCTCAAGCATGCTATAGGGAGCGTAAGGCGCGACGATGTTATCCGCCAACTCATGGGCATCCTTGGCCTGAGCCACGAGGGCAACATAGTTATCGCCACAGCCCACAAGGACAATCGTCTTATCGGCATGCGCTTGGGCAATGCCGTTGACGGTTTTGAGCATCACGGGCATGGTATCGATATCCACGTTGGGCGTGTAGTCGATAATCTGGCTGCGGTACGCGGGACCCGTCTGGTACTTGCCAAAAACCAGACTCTTGACCTGGTACTCCTCGTAGAAGGCGCGCGCCACCGAATAGGCGTTGATGTCGCCACCAAGCAGCACGGGAATGAACTCGCGCTCTGTAAACTGCAATGCCATGGAAACTTCCTATCATGAACTGCCCACACAACGGGCGGTCTTTGCGCAACTGATTCATTCTAGCGTGCCAAGCCGCCGGCGCCCAAAGCTCCACCGTATCTATGGCAATCGACGTAATCGTCCAGCACGAAGACGGCGCTCACCGTTGTATGACAATGGGCAATGAACCTACCATTGTTGTAGGATTCATCGTATTGACATCTTCGAGCGAAAGGCGCACACGTGCCCCAAGACCATCCGACCGATAATCCCATCCTCAATGCCGCGAAGCGCGAGCTGGAGGAACGCGCACAATCGGCCGTTCCCCTACGAACGGCAAACGATGCTTACAACGGGCCTGCCCGCATCGTCTCAATCAACACGTCGGCGCACAAGGGCACGCGCAAGTCGCCCGTCGCCGATGGACACGACACCGTTATAGAGCAATTTGGCCTCGTCACCGATGCGCACGCCGGGCATTGGCACCGCCAGGTCTCTTTTTTAGCCGCGGAGTCCATCCAGACGGCGCAGGCACGCGGGCTCGACGTACACGAGGGTGACTTTGGGGAGAACTTCACAACCCGGGGCATCAACCTGCTCTCGCTCCCCTTGGGCACGCAGCTCAAGCTTGGCAGCGAGGTGCTTGTCGAAATCAGCCAAATCGGCAAGGCCTGCCACACACGCTGCGCCATCTACTATCTCGCCGGCGACTGCATCTTTCCCCACGAGGGCGTTTTCGGCGTGGTACTAAAGGGCGGAGAGGTCTACGCCGGCGACGATATCCAGGTAATCAAACTCGGCGACGGCACCTGTTCGTTCACCCCCGCCGAGGCCCTCGAAGAGATTGAGCGGGCTCGCCAGAAGGGCACGCTGTAGTTATAAAACCCCACGTTGAGATGGCTTTTACAGCCCAAAACTCCTCTCAAACAGGGCTCTGTAACGTTAAAGTTGAACTCTATGGTTTCTCAACAATTCATCATAACTGCAGGTCAAAGCCAAAGCCTCAAGTTCAACTTGACCCTTTGGGACCTTTAAGGTTCAAGTTGAGGTCGAAAGCAGTAGTAGAATACCGTTCGAACCATAACCTACGATTGATTGCAGAGGGACTGGATGCAGCATTCGAATCATCGCACCGCAGCGCTCATTGCGTCGAAGCCGGCTCGTATCATCACGAGCGCCGCGCTCGCCGTTGCGCTGACGGCCACGCCGATGCTCTCCCCCGTTGCGGCGTATGCCGCCTCGCAGGCAACGCAGGACCAGCTTTCCGCAGCCCAGCAGAAGATCGAAGCCGCTACGAGCGCCTACAACGACGCCCGCACCAAGCTCGATGACCTGCAAAAGCAGATTGACTCCAATGAGGCAAGCATCGAGGAAATCGAGGCTAAGCTTCCCGAGCAGCAGGCCAAGGCAAGCTCCGCCATGCGCGATCTGTACAAGTACCAGAAGGGCACTAACCCCATCGTGAGCTTCCTGGTCAACGCGCAGAGCCTGGGTGAGTTCATCACGACCTGCAAATACACCAACCAGATCACGAGCTCGAGCGTCGACGAGATCGAAGAGCTCAATAATATGCAAACCGAACTCGAGCAGAACAAGGCCGAGCTCCAGCAGGCCAAGTCTCAGCTTGAGGCGGAGCAGAAAAACGCCGAGGATGCGCTGGCGCAGGCCCAGCAGCTCCGCAGCGAGGCACAGGCAAAAGCCGAGCAGGAAAATGCCGCCGAGCTTGCCAAGCTTGAGGCCGATAAGGCCGCTGCCGCCGAAAAGCTCTCGGGCGAGGGCGTAAGCGGCAGCAATTCCAGCAGCCAGGCCACCAACACCAACACCACCATCGACACCACGGTGAACAACGCCAATACCGGTAGCTCCGATTACGATTCGTTCATTAATGAGTGGACGAGCCGCATCGACAATTATCTCGCCGGCTCCCCCATGGCAGGCCAGGGCTATAACTTTGCCGTCGCCGCTTGGAATACCGGTGTCGACCCCCGTTGGTCCCCCGCCATCGCCTGCATCGAGAGCACCAAGGGTGCTTATTGCGCCAATTCTTACAACGCCTGGGGCTGGAGTGCACGTGGCGGCGGTTGGCGCAGCTTTGGCAGCTGGAGCGAGGGCATCTCCGCTCACGTTGCCTATCTGGGCGCCAACTACGGCTCCACCCTTACCCCGGCAGCAGCCAAAAAGTACTGCCCGCCCACGTGGCAGGACTGGTACAACAAAGTCGCCGCTCAGATGAACCGCATCTAAGTGCAACTGCAAAGGGCCCCAATGGGGCCCTTTTCTTTTAGGTAGCGGAGGTATCGACGACGCCGGTCGCATTGGCAACCGCGACTATGACGATCATGCATAGGAGCAGCACACCCAATGACTTGAGCAAGAGCTTCGCGAGCTTCTTGCCGCGATAGCTGTCGAGCAATGCGAATCGCCGACGAAGACGGCGCTTATCGAGCAGCGCAAAATGCATAAGCACCATAAGGCCATCGACAAAGAAAAAATACTCGATTATGAGAAGCCACGTCGGGTAGCTTTGGTTTGCTCCCGTGGGGTGAAAGACGGCAAAGTGGCTACCGGCAAAGAACACAAGCAGCGAGAAGCAGACGAGCGTATTCCAAATGCGCCCCAGAGACTCCGGAACGCGAGAGAGCAGACCGCATGCAGCGGAGGCGGCAGGGCCAGGAAGCCCTGCGGGTTTCTGGAGCCCTTGGGACGCCAACACTGTCTCCGAGTCTGGAGTACGGACAGGCGCAGGCGCAGGAGGCCGCACGGGGCGACTCAGATCGTATGCCGCGCGCGTCGCCCGTCCCAATGCTTCCGCACTCGCAAAACGCTTGGCCGGATCGAGCGCCATCGACATGCAGACGGCATCGGAAAGTGGAGTGGGAATACCGCGCGCCTCGCATTGCTCGCGCATGTCGAGCCCTGGTTTAGGGTCGACTCCCGTCAAGCAGAAGAACAACAGGGCGCCCAGCGCGTACACGTCGCCGCGCACACTCGTCTGCCCAAACCCATACTGCTCGGGCGGCGCATAGGGTCGCGTGCCAAACTTGACGGTGTCGGCATCGGCGCCATCGCGCCATACGCGCGCGATCCCCAAGTCGATAATCACCAGCGATGAAAATGTCAGGCCGTCATCAGGCGTATAGTTGGCACCTGTCACGATGATATTCGACGGCTTGAGGTCGCGATGGATCACCGGCGCCGACGTCTCCCCCGCTATTGCAAAACCGGCGTGGAGCTCGCCCACGGCATCGCATAGGGCAGGATACAATTCACGCGCATAATCGGGGGTGGCTCCCAGACGGTCCACCAGCGCCCCGAGCGTCTCCCCTTCGATGTATTCCATAACCACGTTGAGCTCGTCGCCCACACGACGACAATCGACGATTCTGGGCAGGTGCTCAAAACGCCTGCCTGCCCGCTGAGCGGCAAACAGACGCTCGTATGCCCCGCCGATTTGAGCCGAAGCATCGATGCGTTTACGGACAAAGGGGCCGAGCGAACCACCGCCGGTTCCTTCAAAGTACACGAGCTCGGTTGCTTCAACGGACGAGCGCTTAAGTACACGCTCCACGCGATAGCTGTCGTCGCGATCGAGCGACGCCAGGTGCTCGGCAAGCGCTGCGGTCAGCTCGTCATCGGAATATGTTGGGCTCTGAGTATCCATAGCCTCCATCATAGCGCAGGGCGCAGACACCCCATGGCATCCGCGCCCCGTTCGTTTGCATCGTTGTTCGACAGCTCTACCGGCTCAGATATCAGCCGCTAACTCACCGTCTCCTCGCCAAAGCGATACAGTTCCTCGTTGACCTTTTGGAGACTGCACCCGCGATCGATGCAAAAGATGATAATCGCATCGCGGCGGTCCTTGCAGTTAAGGACGCTTACCCCGGCAGCCGTCAGCGCACGGTTGGTCTCTTTGAGCGTCAGCGCCATCGCAAAGGCAATCTGCAGCACCTTATTGCGACTCGGATAACGCGCACCGGTAAAGATCTGATAGCCAAAGGTCTCATTGAGATCAGCCATACGGACCACGCGCGAGCGCTCCAAGCCCTTTTCCTGCAGTAGCTGCTTCAGGTAGTCCGAAAGCGACGGGGCGGCAAAGTCGTGCTCCCTGATATAGGCATCGATGTTCGGCGCATCGAGAAGCTCATTGAGCAACTCCTCGGTCAGCTTTTTATCGGACATACGACTTCACCTCCCCCAGTGCATGCAACATGCTAGAAACCGCATACGTCCGAACGCTCCCAGCTAGCAACCTGGTCGGGAGACACCGTACCCAGCGCCTCGAACTTCCAGGAGCCGCCCGCCTTCAGATGATTGGTGTTTGCAAGAGCCGTTCCAACCTGGTTGCCATCGGCATCATACAGAACATATTCAATCTGAATGTAGCTCTTTTCCTTGTCCGTGTTATTGGTCAGGGTGCCCGTGATCTTATAGGTAAACTGATTGGAAGTGTCTTCAGCCTCGTCAGCAATGGTATACGGTTCTTGCGGTTCTTTTTGCTCCTCAGCCTGCCGTGTCGTCTCGGCAGGTTTTGCCGAATCGCTCGCAGACGAATCGGTTGAGTTGCCGCCCATAGAGCCCACGGCACCGACAATAACCAGCACCACGATGATGCCTAGGACAATCTTACCGATTGGCTTCTTTCCCTCTTTTGCCATTATTCATCCTTCCTACGATCCGGCTACCGTGCCGGTACACAGCACATCGTAGGAAGGATTGAACTTGAATTCATTAGCTGAGAGCTAAGGCTGCGGTAAACGACCAATGCAGTTATCCAAACGCCGAGCAAACGCACTGCGCGCGACCGTCTGCCGGCAGCGATCAACCCACCGTGACGGATTCCCCGGTAAAGGCACTGATCATCAACAGGATAAAGAAGGCCAAATAGCTGATGCTCAGCAGGTAGGCGATGACCAAAAAGGCAATCCATCCTACATTGGTCTTACCGTCGGCGCGGCGCTGTTCACGACTGCGATAAAGCCAAATCGTCACGCCGATGGCAGTGATAAACAGCACAAGTGCTGCCGCGGCAAGCCCGGCAAGCGCAAACATCACGCCAATGCTCACAGCAATAACCGGAAGCAGCAGCAAACCGCACCCGCATCCACCCGGACTATATACGGCAGACTGTCGGCGTCGTTCCATCGTCACTCCATCACAAGCAATCGTTTATAGACATCGAGGCCTTTGAGTAGGATTTCCTCGTCGAAGAGCATGCTATCGGTATGCAGAGCGCTTGTGGCATAGGCGGGGCAGCCATCCGAATCACTCGGGTTGTCTTGGCCCTCTGGCATACCCGTGCCCAGCAGGAAAAACACGCCCGGCAAATGGCGCTGATAGAACGCGAAATCCTCGGCAATTAACAGCGGCTCCTCCATAAGCTGCAGCCCGGGCAAGGCAGGCGCGACGCTGGCAAATAGCTCGGGGTCGTTGTCGACCGGCGGATAGCCCTCGGCAAAGTCGAGATCGTACGTGCAGCCCGTTGCAGCGCAGGCATCGTCCAGCACGCGGCGCACGCCCTCGCGTGCCCGGTCGAACATGTCGTCTGTAAACACACGCAGGCTGCCGGCAACATGGGCCTCCCCCGCCACCGCATTGCAGACGGTGCCTGCCTGCAGCAGGCCGAACTTGCCAATGCAGGGCTCATCGGCACCCAGCTCATCCATCAGTTCGCGCTCGGCAACCAAGAACTTGGCAGCCGCCAGCGCCGCATCGTGCGACTCCTCGACCGGAACGCCATAGGTCTTAGCAATATGGATGCTCGTCCCGTGAATATGAATGTGTGTCTCACTCGAACGCGCCAGCAACGGACCGGAGCAGCTCGCCAACGTGCCGGCGGGCAGATCGGGCCACACATGGAAGCCAAAAATGCGGTCGGCCCCATAGCGCTCGAACACACCGCTCTCGCATACCGTCTTGGCACCACCGGTCGTTTCCTCGGCCGGCTGGAACACAAAGAGAACATTGCGCCTAATGGCGCCCGGATGCTCGCGAATCGTACGGTCGACATACGTCGCGGCGGCAAGCGCCATGGCCATGTGTCCGTCATGTCCGCAAGCGTGCATCTTGCCGGGATGGGTTGAGGCAAAGGCCGCTCCCGTCGCTTCCGCGATGGGCAGCGCATCCATATCGGCGCGAATCGCCGTAGCATGCGCGGCATCAACGCCGGCGTCGAAGAAAGCACAGACGCAGCTGGGGCACGGATGGGTCACTTCGCAGGTGAGCGGTGCCAGCACGCCCTCGATATAGGCAATGGTTTGCGGAAGATCGAAATCGAGCTCCGGAATGCGATGGAGATCGCGGCGATAGCGACGGAGTTCTTGGAGCTCGGTCATAGAGGATCCCTTCGTGAGGCACATCTGTTGCAACTTATTGTGATACAGGATTGTGGCGCACATGTTTCCAGCATATCCCTGCATTTTTTAAACGTTATATACGAATACTCTTGTTTGGTAAAGTGCAACGTGGTAGGGTCGTTACCACTTGATAGAGGCGCGGGCACGAAGAACCGCGGGCGAGCCGGCAGGCTTTGACCCCGTGGGGAGGCGAAACCCGCCGAACTGGGCTTTTCGGGCACGAACAACCTGGTGGGCCTGTGGGAAACACCCACAGGACTGTCTGCAGCAATGCGGGAGCGCTATCCGGACATTGGGTCCACGCTATGCGGATTCGATGCGCAGATGGCGCCGTCTGGATAGCGAGGTTTACGGGACATGGCATTGACCCCCAACGAGGCATATGCGGCCAAGCAGCCGTTTGTGGACAAGGAGACACTCGAGCATATCGTCGAGCAGTTCCCCACGCCGTTTCATCTATACGACGAGGCGGGCATCCGCCGCAACATGCAAGAAGTGCGCGACGCCTTTGCATGGAACCCGGGCTTTAAGGAATACTTTGCCGTCAAGGCCAACCTCAACCCGGCGCTCATCTCCATTCTCAACGAATACGGCTGCGGCTGCGATTGCTCGAGCTATACCGAGCTCATGATCGCCCGCTCACTGGGTATCACGGGACACGACATCATGTTCTCGTCCAACGACACACCGGCTGCCGACTTTGAGCTCGCCGACAAGCTGGGTGCCATCGTCAACTTTGACGACATCAGCCACATCGGGTTCTTTGAGCGCGTTGCGGGGCCCATCCCCAAGACGGTCAGCTGCCGCTTTAATCCAGGCGGCCTGTTCCAGCTCTCCAACGGCATCATGGACAACCCGGGCGACTCCAAATATGGCATGACCACCGAGCAGCTCTTCGAGGCCTTCCGCATGCTCAAGGCCAAGGGCGCCGAGGACTTTGGCATCCACGCATTCCTTGCCAGCAACACTGTCACCAACGACTACTACCCCAAGCTCGCGCGCATCCTCTTTGAGCTTGCCGTACGCCTGGAGCGCGAGACCGGCGCACACGTCGCCTTCATCAATCTGTCCGGCGGCGTCGGCATCCCCTACCTGCCCGAGCAGCAGACCAACGACATTCGCGCCATCGGCGAGGGAGTACACGCGGCATACGACGAGATCCTGGTTCCCGCCGGCATGGGCGATGTGGCGATCTGCACCGAGATGGGCCGCTTTATGATGGGCCCCTACGGCTGCCTGGTCACCAAGGCCATCCACGAGAAGCAGATCTACAAGGACTATATCGGCGTGGACGCCAGTGCCGTCGACCTCATTCGTCCCGCCATGTATGGCGCTTACCACCACATCACGGTGATGGGTCAGCCGGACGGTCCCGATAAAACCGCAGCCCCCGTCACGAACACGTACGACATCACGGGCAATCTGTGCGAGAACAATGACAAGTTCGCCATCGATCGCGAGCTGCCGCATATCGACATGGGTGACCTGCTTGTAATCCACGATACCGGTGCGCATGGCTACTCCATGGGCTACAACTACAACGGACGGCTGCGCTCGGCCGAGGTCCTGCTGCGCCCCGATGGCGCGGCCGACCTCATCCGCCGCGCCGAGCGCCCGGGCGATTACTTTGCCACGCTCGACGTGCTGCCGTGCGGCCGAGAGCTGCTGGCCAAGTCGCGCGCCGAAAGTGCACGCCGTCGCGCCAAAGACGAGCGCTTGGCCGTCGCCGCCCAATGGAACAAACGCATCCAGATCGCAGAGGCGAAGGGGAAGAACATGGACATCCGCAATCTCGAGGGCTCAACCGTCGCCCTCGTCACGCCGTTTAAAAAGGACGGCAGTGTCGACTTTGACGCGCTTGGGCGCCTTATCGATTTCCACCTGCAAAACGGCACCGACGCCATCCTCACCCTAGGCACCACCGGCGAGAGCGCCACGATGACCGACGACGAGGACAACTCCGTTGTCGCCGCGGTGGTCAAGCAAGTTGCAGGACGCGTCCCCGTCATCGCCGGCTCGGGCTCCAACTCCACGCAGACCATGCTCACCAAGTCGCTTACTTACCAGGGCTTGGGAGCCGACGGCCTGCTGCTCATTACCCCCTACTACAACAAGTCTAACGAAGAGGGTATCTATCAGCACTTTAAGACCGTAGCCGATGCCGTGGACATTCCCTGCATCCTGTACAACATCCCCGGTCGTTGCGGCTGCGGTATCAGCGAGCACAACGTAGAGCGCCTGGCCGCACATCCCAACATCATGGGTATTAAGGAAGCCTCGGGCGACGTCGCCTACGCGGCCAAGATCGCTCACCTGCTGTCAGACGACTTCCGCATGTACTCGGGCGAGGACGCGCTTACCGTGCCGCTCATGAGCCTGGGCGCCTCGGGCACCATCAGCGTGTGGGCCGATGTTCAGCCGCAGCTCGTGCACGACATGTGCCACGCCTATTTGGACGGCGACGTGGAGCGCGCCCGCGATATCCAGATTGCCGGTCAGCCGCTCATCAATGCCCTCTTTAGCGAGGTCAACCCCATCCCCGTTAAGGAAGCGCTCGCCCAGATGGGCATGATCGAGGCAAACTACCGTATGCCGCTGTGCCCCATGGCAGACGACACGCGATCCGCACTTACCGATGCTCTGAAGGGAGCTGGTCTGCTTGATTAAGACCGTCATTATGGGAACGGGCCGCATGGGCTCGCTCATCCGCACCACCGCCGAGGGCGTTGTCAACACCGCTGGAGAGCCCGTTTTTGATATCGTGGCCCAGATTGGCTTCGATTTGAGCGAGCTCGAGAACGCACCGGCTGCCGATGTGATTATCGACTTCTCGAACGTCGCGACCTTCGACGCTGTCGTCGCCTATGTCGAGCGCACGGGCGCGGCGTTGGTCTCAGGCACCACAGGCTACACCCCCGAGCAGATGGACCGCCTGCGTGAGCTGGGCCAGAACACCCGCGTTATGCACTCGGGCAATTACTCCATCGGTATCGCAGCCCTGCGCCATCTGGTAGCGCAGGCTACACGCGAGCTGCCCGGCTTTGACTGCGAAATCGTCGAGACGCACCACAACCAAAAGGTCGACGCCCCCAGCGGCACCGCAAAGCTGCTGCTCGACGCCGTCGTCGAGGCCGAGCCCGAGGCAGGCTACCACCCCGTCTACGGACGCGAGGGCATGTGCGGAGCGCGCGACCCCAAGGAGATCGGCATGCACTCGCTGCGCGGCGGCACCGTAGCCGGCGTGCACGAGGTGAGTTTCTTTGGCCAGGACGAGGAGGTCACGCTCACCCACCGCGCCGCAAGCCGTCAGATCTTTGTCAACGGCGCCTTAGCAGCCGCGCAGAAGCTCGTCACCCGCGAACCCGGCTTCTATACGTTCGACCAGATCATGTTTGCCTAACCAGGTATCAACCGGATCCACCCAAAGGAGAGACAGCAAATGAGCAACGCAGCCGAGATGGATGCACAGGAGATTATCAACTACATCGCCACCGCGCCAAAAAAGACGCCCGTCAAGCTGTACGTGCGCGAGAAGCCGGGCATGAAGGTCCAGTGGGGCAATGCGCACGTCTACGGCGGTCGTCGTGGCAAGACCGTCTTTGGCGACTGGGATGAGCTTAAAGCCATCTTGGACGCCAACGCCGATTCCATCGATTACTACGATGTGGAGAACGACTGTCGCAACTCCGCCGTGCCCATGCTCGACCTTAAGGGCATCAACGCCCGCATCGAGCCGGGCGCGATCATCCGCGACCGCGTCGAGATTGGCGACCGTGCCGTCATCATGATGGGCGCCATCATCAACATCGGCTCCGTTATCGGCGAGGGTTCCATGATCGATATGGGCGCCGTGCTGGGCGGCCGCGCCACCGTGGGCAAGAACTGCCATATCGGCGCCGGCACCGTGCTGGCAGGCGTTGTGGAGCCCGCCAGCGCCACGCCCGTCATCATCGAAGACGATGTCATGATCGGCGCCAACGCCGTGGTCTTGGAGGGCGTGCGCGTGGGCAAGGGCGCCGTCGTGGCTGCCGGTGCCGTGTGCGTCGAGGACGTCCCCGCCGGCGCCGTCGTGGCCGGTGTCCCCGCCCGCGTCATCAAGATGCGCGACGAGAAGACCGACAGCAAGACCGGCCTGGAAGAGGGCTTACGTCAACTCTAGGGTTACGCGGTTTTCACCAAACCGCGTAACTAGTCGACGCTGCACCTTTGGTTCCGTCGTTCTAACGAACGACGGATCTCTCGACGCTGCAAACGCCCCTAAGCGGCAATCTGACGTTCAATCGTCGGTCGCGTACCGAAGTACGCTTCCCTCCTCTTTCACGTCACCTTGCTCGCCTAGGGGCGTTTTCGCTGACTTATGCTCAGTCTGCAACTCAATTCAGCTCCAAGCAAAAAGGCCGAAGTCCCGAAGGGTTTCGGCCTTTGCTTTGTCTGAAGTTCAAGCGCAGTTTATCGATTCTCAATTGACCCGATATTTTTGAGCTCGATGGAGATGAGGCCGTTAGGCTCATTGACGAACTCGATGTACTCGGAGTTGGAACCCATCTCGGCCGGGAAGCTGATCTCGATACCCGTGTCGGTACGGATCTTATGATTGCGCACCGCCGCGCGTTCGACCTGCTTGCGCTCCACGGGCACACGCTCAGGCACCTTCTCCTCGGTCAGTGCCGCGCGCACGCTCTCCTTGATGACCGGCTCGTCCTCAAAGACCTCGTCGACGATATCCCAAGGCGGCAGCTCCTCGTCATCCTCGACCTTCTCGGCAACAGCAGCCTTAACCTTGGCGAGCGCTACGGCCGTATTGGCACCGTGCTCCTCGGCGACTTCCTCGACCACACGCGTCACGGTGTCGATGACCTCCTTGCCCGATACGCCCGTGTCGCACTGCAGCAGGCCATCGGGGATAAGCATACGGTCCTCGCCGGCGATCTTGCGTTTCTTGTCCACATAGCCGATCTCCATGGTGCTTGCACGCACGATTGCATAGCTCGGCACCTTTTGCGAGGGATTCGGCAGAATGGCGTAGTGGCGCGCAATGTCGTTGCGCACCTCGCCCTCTTCGCGGCCCACCTCGTGCATAAAAGCCTGCTTGGAGCCCAGCAGCATCACGGCAAACCAGCGGGCATCCTCATCGTCATCAAAGTCCGCCACAAGCACGTCAGTGGACTCGGCTTTCTCGGCCTTGGTAAGTTCGGAAGAGATGAACTCCGCAATCTGCTGAGACAGGTCCACGAACTCACGCTCACCAAAGAAATAGCCCTTGAGCTCGCCGCCGAATGCGGAGTTCTCGGCAAACGTGGCGCGTTTATTGTCGGCCGAGGTGCGTGCGCGGCGCAGATGCGTGGTTACAAAATTGCGCACGGTACGGCTCTCGATATCGAGCTCTCGCTGGCTCATGACGTTGACGGCAGAGTCAAAGTCCAGGATATGCAGAATCGCATGATTGATTTTCATATACGGCATTCCGTTCTAGATCGATTTCGGCACGAACCAGTATAGCGGTCGAGCCCGCCCCAGGCGCATCGAAGATTGGCGCATCGGGGACAGGTTGCTTTGTATCAATGGCTAGCGCAGGAGCTCGGACTGCCAAGCCTCGAGCTGTTCTGCCAAACTCTTGCCGGCAGCGGGCACGTCGATCTGGGGTCGTTTGGGCAACAGTGCGCATTTAAGGATCGCCACGATGGTCTGCGAGATAAAGCGTCGCGTATCTTTGTCAAAGCCTTGCGCAGCCTGGAGCATCACGGGCAGACTCTCACGCAGATTTCCTGCGATATCCGCAAACCGTTCGGCGTCCGTAGCCTCAAACACGGAGAACAACGCATCTACAAAACGCTCGCGCTCGCTAGGTGACACTGCAAGCAGCATCTCGCGAATGGAGCCATGACGTATCGAGCACCGGCGGACAGGCGCTCACAGTATACGAAGTCGCAACCATCAACCACCCAGCTAAAGGGATTGTGCTGCAGCAGGCTGAACTCGGTGCTCTCAACGATGGCAAAGTCCTCTTGTGTCTCGAACATCATGCCGAAGATCGACGACCGAGGTAGCGTCTTGTCGATTCGACCGGAAAGATCGGCAAAGGCGTTGCCGTTCAGAAACTCCTCGACGAACCCTGGACCATCATGGGAATACGCCCGTTCGATTCGCTCACGGGCGACATCGGAGCACATCGCCGCACCGTACACCGCAAGGTTTCCGCCCTTGGAATGACCTCCGCACAAAAGCGGCCCGTCGATCGCATCCGCCGCCTCGTCCACATAACGCGCCGCGGATTCCTGGGCCGGTACAGGACACCGGAACGCCATGTTAAAGTCCTCTTTCCAGCCCACAATCGTGCTGTCGGTCCCCCGGAAGGAAAGATAGCTAAACCCCGCCGGAAACCGGAACGCCATGGCTGCAAACTGCTCCGTCGCCACCACATCGCTCACGGCACGATAGCCGCAAACGTGCACGCCGCGGTATCTGGGATTTGCTGCCACGGCCTCCAACAAGGCCCTGCTTCCCTCTGGGTCCCACAAGTCGTCAATCATGTCCCGGTAGCACTCGGCACGCAGCAGTTCGCGTACGTCTAGGCCCTGCCAGTTCGTCAGCCCCGCCATATCACCCGGCAAGCGCAAATAGGACAACCACGCAAAGACCAGGCTATCCACCGCGCAGAACGGCCGCTCCTCAAAGGGATCAAACGCCGTCTGGACATAGGTCAAAAAATTAGGCGAATCCGACATGGCCCTCCCATCAACTATGGTGCATTGGAGTCAGGTTACTTTGCACCAAAAAGGCGCCCGGGCCGTGTGGACCCGGACGCCTTCATTGTAGCTTTTCGCTCTAGCGAGCTTGATTTAGCAGGAGAAGTCGACGCTGTCGATGATGTCCTTGAGGGCCTTGGCGGAGACGGTGAGCTCATGCTGCTCGTCGTCGTTCAGCGGCACGGGGACGCGGCAGACAACGCCGTCGCGGCCAACGACGGTCGGCATGGAGATGGCAAGATCGGACAGGCCATACTCGCCCACCATGAGCGAGGAGACAGGCAGAACGGTCTGCTCATCGCGCATAACGGCGGTGCAGATGCGCTTGACGGCCATGGCGACACCATAGTAGGTGGCGTGCTTCTTCTCGATGATGGTGTAGGCGGAGTTCTTGACGTCCTCGGCGATGCGCTTCTCGGCAGCCTCATGCTCCAAGTGGCCGTGAAGCTCACAGAAGGTGTTCAGCGGAACGCCGGCAACCTGAGCGCTGGACCAAGCGACAAACTCGGAGTCGCCGTGCTCGCCCATGACATAGGCCTGGACATCGCGCGGGTCAACCTCGACGTGGGCACCAAGCATCTGCTGCAGGCGGCCGGTGTCGAGCACGGTGCCGGAGCCGATGACATGGCCCTCGGGCAGGCCAGACATCTTGATGGCAGCATAGGTCAGAACATCAACCGGGTTGGAGACGATTAGCAGAATGCCGTCGAAGCCGGACTTCTTAATCTCGGGAATAATGGACTTGAAGATGCTGACGTTCTTGTTGACCAGGTCCAGGCGGGTCTCACCGGGCTTCTGGGCAGCGCCAGCAGTGACGACGATCATGGCGGCGTCGGCGACATCGGAATAATCGCCGGCGTAGATCTTCATCGGCTCGGCAAACGTCATGCCGTGCGCGATATCCAGGGCCTCACCCTCGGCACGGTTCTTGTCCACGTCGATGAGGACCATCTCGGAGAACAGACCACTCTGCATCAGTGCGAACGCCGAAGACGAACCGACGAAACCGCAGCCGACAATAGCGACCTTCTTCTCGTTAACCATTAGAAACTCCCATCTCTCTCCACAAACAAGCCGCCCGGGAACGACCCGAGCGGCTTGTCGTAATCCCAATACATCCAATCGGGACTTTGATTATGCCCCTATTCGCAGCCAAAAATCGACCGTTTACCGAAATTGTTTGCAGTATTCGTAAAATAACTGCGCGAAATCGGTTTCGAGCTATTGACGAGTCGAAATAGGTTTCTAATACAGGCCCACCTCGCGAATGGCCTCGACAGCCAAAGCGATCTGATCGGGCGGTAGGACCAGCGCCATGCGCACGTGTCCCTCGCCCGAAGGACCAAAACTCGCGCCCGGCGTCACCACAACGCCGGCCTTCTCCATGAGCTCCTCGCAAAACGCCATGGAATCGGTGCGACCACCGGGAAGCTTGGCCCACACAAACATAGAGCCATGCGCGTTGGGACGCTCCCAGCCCAGACCCTCAAGACCATCGCACAGGGCATCGCGGCGCTCCTGGTACTTCAGACGCTGCGCCTCGACCTCATCGCGCGGGCCATTAAGGCACGCGATGGCGGCCTTCTGGATCGGGAAGAACATGCCAAAGTCAATCTGGCTGCGCAGCTTGGCGAAGGCCGAGACCACATCCTCGCGACCGACCAAAAAGCCGATACGCGCACCGGTGACGTTAAACGACTTGGAGAGCGAGAAGAACTCAACGCCCACCTCGAGCGCGCCGGGATACTGCAAGAAGCTGCCGCCCGGCTCGCCGTCGAACACGATGTCGGAGTATGCGTTGTCGTGAACGATGAGCAGGTCGTGCTCGCGGGCGAAAGTGATGATCTCCTCGTAGATCTCGGGCGTGCCCACCGAGCCGACCGGGTTCGCGGGCAGCGACACGATCATATACTTGGCACGATCGGCCACCTCGGGATCGATACCCGCCACATAGGGCAGGTAATTATGCTCGGCAACCAGCGGATAGTATTCGAGCTTGGCATCGGCGATCTTGGCACCCGCCTCAAAGACCGGGTAGCACGGATCGGGAACCAGAATGGTGTCACCCGGATCGAGCAGGGCCAGGCCCAAATGGCCCACGCCCTCCTGCGTGCCGTTGCACGACTGCACCATAGACGGCGTAATGCCCGAAACGCCAAAGCGACGCTCATAGTAATCGCACACGGCTTGCTTGAGTTCGGGCAGGTCGCGCAGGGCATACTTCCACATCTCGGGATCTTGGGCTGCCTGCGTGAGCGCCTCGACCACGTGGTCGTACGGCTTAAAGTCGGGCGTGCCCACGCTCATGTTGTAAATGGTCTTGCCCTGAGCCTTCAGCGCGAGAAGCTTGTTGTTGAGCGAGGCGAAGACCTCCGCGCCAAAGCGGTCGAGACGCTGCGATGCCTGCATGGTGCCACCTTTCGATATGAAAAACGCGGCGCTCCGACAAGAGCGCCGCGCGATACGGGCCATCAGATTGCAAAAGTGTAACGCTTGCAACCCCCGATTGGTTCAATTTAGCCAACCTTAGTCAACTGGATTGAGCGCGTCGATCTGCGCAAGCCACAGACGCGAGCTAGCGTCACTCGGCATACGCCAATCGCCGCGCGGGCTGAGCGTCACCGAGCCCACCTTGGGACCATCGGGCAGGCAGCTGCGCTTAAACTGCTGGGCAAAGAAGCGACGGTAGAACGTACGTAGCCACGTGTGGACGGTCTTGGCGTCGTAGACGCCCTCGAAGCTCTTGAGCGCCATGCGGTAGATCTTGCCCGGCTCAAAGCCAAAACGCAGCAGGTAGTAGAGGAAGTAGTCGTGCAACTCGTACGGGCCCACCAAATCCTCGGTCTTCTGCGCAATCTCGCCGTCGCCCGTGGGCGGCAGAAGCTCGGGGGACACCGGCGTATCGAGGATATCGAGCAAGACCTCGGCAATGCGCCCGCCAAAGACATCGGCGGCATAGCGTACCAGATGGCGCACAAGCGTCTTGGGCACGCTCGCGTTGACGGCGTACATGCTCATGTGGTCGCCGTTATAGGTAGCCCAGCCGAGCGCCAGCTCCGACAGGTCGCCCGTGCCAATGACAAAACCGCCAGCCTGGTTGGCCAGATCCATCAGAATCTGCGTACGCTCGCGCGCCTGGCTGTTCTCGTAGGTCACGTCCTGCACAGCTGGATCATGCTCAATGTCCTTGAAGTGCTGCTCCACAGCCGCGTGGATCGAAACCTCGCGGAAGCTCACACCCAGGTCGCGAGCGAGCGACTCGGCATTCGACTTGGTGCGATGCGTCGTGCCGAAGCCGGGCATGGACACGGCTGTGATACCAGTGCGCGGCAGCCCCAGTGCATCGAAGGCACGCACGGTCACAAGCAGCGCTAGCGTGGAGTCCAAGCCGCCCGAAAGGCCGATAACCGCAGCCTTGGTACCCGTGTGGGCAAGGCGGGTCTTGAGGCCCGCAGTCTGCAGATCGAGGATCGTCTCGCAGCGCTCGGCCAAGTCGCCGTGGTCGGCCGGCACAAAGGGCGCGCGCGGGAAAACGCGGTCGATATCGCAGGCGTCGCGCAGGACAGGTTCTTCGGCCAGCACGCCCTCAAACGAAAACTCAACGGTCGTGGCCTCCGGCGCATCGTCGGTGCGCGCCCACGTCGTCGAGCGACGGCGCTCGGCAACCAGGCGGTCAAGGTCAACGTCGGCGATGGCCATATCGCAGGTAAGCAGTTTGGTGGCGGCGAGCTTGGAGCCATTTTCGTAGATAAGGTTCTCGCCCGCAAAGACCATGTCGGTCGTGGACTCGCCCTCGCTCGCGTCCGCGTAGGCATAGGCGCAGTACAGGCGTGCGCTCTGGTTAGAGATGAGGCTGCGGCGGTAATCCGCCTTACCGATAATCTCGTCCGAAGCCGACGGATTGAGAATCACCGTCGCACCGGCAAGCGCCATCTCGGTCGAAGGGGGCGCCGGCACCCACAGGTCCTCGCAGACTTCAACGCCCAGTACCATATCCTCGGCACCCTCATCACAGCAGCGGTAGACAAGCCCCGAACCCAGCGGAACCGGACCCTGACCGGCAAATTCAACCCACACGGGATCCGCAGGCGACGGAGCAAACCAGCGACGCTCATAGAACTCGCCATAGTTGGGCAGATACTTCTTAGCCGTAAGACCCAAAAGCTCACCCGCACAGCACACGGCGGCGCAGTTGTAGATGTTTTCAGCCACCGCAACGGGCAAGCCAACGGTAAAGACGATCGGCAGCTCACGGGTTTCATCGAGGATGTGCACCAGCGCTGCTTCGCAGGCATGCAGCAGCGTGCGGTTATGGAACAGATCGGCCGCGGTATAGCCGGTCAGGTTAAGCTCGGGCAGTACCAGCGCGCGAACGCCACGCCCGGCAGCATCGCGAACAGCCGCCAGCGCAACCTCGGCATTGCCCTCGACATCGGCCACGCGAATCCGCGGCGAGGCCGCCGCCACACGCAAAAAGCCATCAGACTGAGAAAGGTGAAGATTCATAAGAATGCTCCCGTGCGTAAACGCTATTCAACACAATTAGCAAGCCCTATTGTAGTTCAACCGCCGGGTGGAACCGCATCCCACCAACTTGGTGAGCAATTGATGAGTTGATGGTATCTGTTAAATGTCACGTACGATTCACATCTGGTGGGTACCCTGATGGCTACACGAAACGAAGCAGATTTACACCGGGAGGACCCCGTATGACAACCAAGTACACCGACGCGCCGCGCACGCGCGTCATGACGCCGGCATCGCTCAACAACGGCGTACACGAGAACCATTCCATTGGACAGACCATGGCCATCGCGCCCAAAAAGGGCCTGTTCGACGACATTTCCATTCCCCAGATCATCGCCGGCGCCGCAGCTGCCGCCACGAGCGTGGCGCTTGCTTCAAAGATCGGCATTGCCGGCTCGGTGATTGGTGCCGCTGTGAGCTCAGTCATCACTGTTGTGTCCTCGCAGGTCTATCGCCACTTTATCTCCGCCAGCGCCGAAGCAATCAAGGGCACGCATGCCGCTGTCGACTACCCTGCCGGCGCCTACGAGCCCGTTGAGCCCGATGTCGAGGAGCACCTAGGTGGCGCCGCGACCACGCAGGAGATGCGCCAGGTTGCGGGACGCGCGACCACGGCGCGCGTCGCCCCCAACAGCCTGCGCGCCAAGGCGGCGGCAGAGCGCAGCCAGACACAAAAGAAGGTCATCGTCTTCTCGATCGCCATCGCCATCGTCGCGGTCATCGCCTGCGCCGGCGCCATCCTTATCACCACTGCCGGTGAGGGTCTGGGCGAGCGTCCCGAGCCACTCCTGTCGTCGCGCACGACCGAGAGCGATGCAAATGGCAACACTCAGCCGCAGGATCAGCAGGCACAGACGGACGACACGCAAGACAGTCCTACCTCTGCCAATTCGTCCTCGAACACCCAAAACCAATCGCAGGGCACCGATTCCTCTACGGCCAACAGTGGCACGCCGTCCGGCACGACCGACTCAAGCCAAACGACTGACGGTTCACAGCCGAACACGGGAGGCCAGACGAGCGACACCACGTCGGGAACGGGCACGGCAGACAGTAACAACACCAACAGCTCGAGCGGAACCGCTTCCGGCACGGCATCTGACAACTCGAGCCAAGGCACGGCATCGGGCAACTAAGTACGTTTGCCTCTCATAGATAACCGACCTGTACAACGGGCGCGAATCGACAGCGGTTCGCGCCCGTTTGCCTTGGGCGCCGCCATGGCGAACGCTATACGATGGTAAGATGCTTTACATGTGTAAAGAGGAGATTTGCCATGAGCAAGACAATAGTTAGGCCCACGCTTTCGCTGGGCAACCACATCTATCTGTATCGCCTGCTACGCGATGCGATTGGATGCGGCAAGCAAACGTTTATGACGCAGGTCGAGGAGGCGCTCGCCGCAGGCGACATGACTGCTTATGACCTGGGCTTTGAGTCCACGCGCGAGCTGCTCGAGGAACTTAACGACTGCATTAAGCTGACCGTCTTTAAAGGCGGCCGCCTGTATGCCACGGTCATCGCCAACGAGGCCTGGGATGCTGCGCTTGCCAAGGGCGAGGACAAGCCCAAGACCGCCAAGGGCGCCAAGCAGTCCTACAAAAAGAAAAAGCGCGGTGAGAAGGACCTCAAGGCCGTGCGCCCCAAGCACGTTAAACGTCCTGAGCCCGAACCCGAACCCGTGGCTGAAGCTGTGCCGGAGCCCGAGCCCGAGCCCGAGACAGAGATCGAAGTCGCTATCGAGGTGACGGCAGAAGCCAGAACCGAAATCGCCGCCACGACCGATCCCGAAGTTATGTCAGAGCAGGAAGCCACTGCGGGGCTCAACGAGGCTCCCAAGTCGACAACCGAAGAAGCCGCTAACCAACCCGAGGCGCCTGCGTTCCAAAACAGCGATATCTTTGGCGACGAGGCCGAGGACGAACAGCCCGACGAGCCCGACGAGCCCGACGATCAAGACGCTACTGAGTCGACGCCGGAGCCCGAGACGCCGCGGCCTGCCATCTCGCTTACGGTCGTCTATGACCCCGAAAACGCCAACGCCGGCATCACCACCATGGCGTCCACGCCGGTCGAGACAAAGTCGAGCGTCGAGAACGAGAACGCGACGCAGGTTGAGGTTGAAACCGCAGCTGCAGACGCGCCCGTCACCGTGGAGCCCGCAGATTCCACGATCAAGCCGGAAGCGACGCCGGAGCCCGCACCCATCATCGAATCCGTGCCCGCCTCTGCTTGCGGCCAAATTCCCGCACCGGCACCGGCTTCGGTACCCCCAGCGGCCCCAACCCCCGCACCCGCAGCACCGACCATCCCCGAGGACTTCCCCATCGATTTCGCAACCGAGGTCTTCTGCCCCGGCCCGTTGCTACACCAGCTGTCGACCTATCTCCCCTACGGCGCCGACACGCTCGGCATCATCGGCGAGTACTACTGGATCGCCCGCGAGCGCGGCACCATCGAGGCCGCGCGAAACCGCGCAAGCTTCCCCCTGCACTATACGCAGGCCGGCGAGCGCCGCGAGGTTACCGTGCGCATCCGCCGCAACACCACCGGTGGCCTCGGATCCACCTGGGCCATCGATAAAGTCGAAGAGCCCGAGCAGTAACGACAAACGGCTCAAATCCAAATCAGGATTTGAGCCGTTTTTATTTGTTGATGTTGCGTAACCAACAGCGAGCGGGCCGCAAGTGCCCCAGGTTGCCGTGAAAGAGGAGCGACGCGTACTTCGGTACGCGAGCGACGGCTTGAACGGCAAGATGGGGTGCTTGCGACCCGCGCAGCGTCGAGCAGTTACGCGGTTTGGAAAACCGCGTAACGATCTAGTCGCGCGTCAGTTTCCTGTGGATACGATGCGGCTGGGCTGCGTCCTCGCCAAGGCGCTCGATGCGGTTGGCCTGATAGGCCTCGAAGTTGCCCTCAAACCAATACCAGTTGCCCGGATTCTCGTCGGTGCCCTCCCACGCCAGAATGTGCGTGGCGACGCGGTCCAGGAACATACGGTCGTGGCTAATGACCACCGAGCAGCCCGGGAACTCGAGCAGTGCCGCTTCGAGCGAGGACAGCGTCTCGACGTCGAGGTCGTTCGTGGGCTCGTCGAGGAGCAGCAGGTTGCCGCCCTGCTTGAGCGTAAGCGCCAAGTTCAGACGGTTGCGCTCGCCACCGGAGAGTACGCCGGCGCGCTTCTGCTGGTCCTGGCCCTTAAAGCCAAAGCTCGCCACATAAGCGCGGCTCGGAACCTCGGTCTCGCCGACCATCATATGGTCCAAGCCATCCGAGACGACCTCCCACAGGTTCTTATCGGGGTCGATGCCAGAACGGTTCTGATCGACATAGGAGATCTTGACGGTCTCGCCCACCTCGAGCTCGCCCGAAGTCAGCGGCTCCAGGCCCACGATGGTCTTGAACAGCGTGGTCTTGCCCACACCGTTGGGGCCGATGACACCCACGATACCGTTGCGCGGCAGGGTGAACGATAGGTCGTCGATGAGCACACGGCCATCGAACTCCTTGTGCAGGTGATGAGCCTCGAGCACCTTGTTGCCCAGACGCGGGCCCACGGGGATGCGGATGTCGGTCCAGTCGAGCTTCTGGCTTGCGCGGGCCTCGGCCTCCATCTCCTCGTAACGAGCCAGACGAGCCTTGTTCTTGGCCTGGCGAGCCTTGGGCGAGCTGCGTACCCACTCGAGCTCGGCCTCCATGCGCTTGGCGAGCTTGGCGTCGCGGTTGCCCTGCGCCTCGATACGGGCGGCCTTGGTCTCCAGATACGTGGAGTAGTTGCCCTTGTAGGGATAAAGGTGACCGCGGTCGACCTCGCAGATCCACTCGGCAACGTTATCCAGGAAGTAGCGATCGTGCGTGACGGCAAGCACCGCGCCCTGGTAGTTGTGCAGGAAGTGCTCGAGCCACAGGATCGACTCGGCGTCCAGGTGGTTCGTGGGCTCGTCGAGCAGCAGCAGGTCGGGAGCTTCGAGCAGCAGCTTGCACAGGGCCACGCGACGGCGCTCGCCGCCGGAAAGTACGTTGACCGGCATGTCCGAATCGGGCAGCTGCAGGGCGTCCATGGCCTGGCCGAGCTTGGAATCGATATCCCAGCCGTCAGCGGCGTCGATCTCGTCCTGGAGCTTGCCCATCTCGGCCATGAGGGCGTCCATGTCGCAGTCCGGGTCGCACATCTCCTCGCCGATCTTGTTGAAGCGATCGACCTTGGCAATCATGTCGCCAAACGCCATGCGCACGTTCTCGATGACGGTCTTGTCGTCGTCGAGCGGCGGCTCCTGCTGCAGGATGCCCACGGTGTAGCCGGGAGTGAGCCTGGCATCGCCGTTGGAGACCTCCTCGATGCCGGCCATGATCTTGAGCAGGGTCGACTTACCCATGCCGTTGGGACCCACGACGCCGATCTTGGCACCGGGGTAGAAGCTCAGGGTCACGTCGTCAAGGATTACCTTGTCGCCATGGGCCTTGCGAGCCTGATACATCTGGTAGATAAACTCCGCCATATGTCTGTTCTATCCTTTCTACCTGCTGTTTCCCTATTCTTGATTCGCTTTAGTGGAAACGAAATGGGGGAACCAGCTCTGAAACGTAACGAAAAAGGGGCATGGTTGCCCACACCCCCTAATACTACCTGGGAAAAGTCCCCCGGAACATACTATGAACTGCGTACGCTAGTTTTCCGCAACCTTAACGAGCGGCTCGCTGCGATTTGCGCCACAACAGATACGAGTAGACGTAGACGGCTCCAACCGAACCAAACGCCAGAACCGCAATCACCGCGGCGACGACTTCACTCGAAAGCACGCTGCCTGCCACGCCCATCACAATCAGGCCAATACCCAGCACCATAAAGCAGGCGCCGCCAAAACGCTGAGTACGGCGCCAGTTCTCGGGATCGGCAAGCGCCCAAGGTGTCTTGATACCGAGCGTATAGTTCTGCTTCACACGCGGCAAGTAGTTGCCTACGCCGATGAACAGCAAACCGACAACACCGGAAATCAGCACGTTAACCGAACCGACCGCCGGCACCACGCCCCAGACCGTAAGCTCTCCCAGCCAGCTTATGGCGCACATGAACAAGGTGAAGGCGATTACGAAGCCCTGGTAGAACTTGCCCGAGGTTCGATATGCCTCACCTTTGGGGTCGATGCGCGGCACCACGCAGAACATTGCGAGAAGCGCCAGAGGCAGCACGCCGAGCGCGGAGGCCATCCAGCTAGGACCCCAACCGTCGACGGCGCCGTTCGCGCCCCAGTGCGTGGGAATCTGCGCAGGCAAGCTCGGCATCACCATGAGGTGCGCTACGACATTGGCGACGCACAGAGCGACCAGCGCAATCCACACGCGCGACGATACCCCCGTGGGGTGAATGCCCTTGTTTTCGTTATTCATCCTTATCACCTTCAGTGTTTGTAAAGCCCATAAACCAGCCAATTAAATCCTGCATGACGGTGGTGTTTAAGCTGTATACGATGTTTTGGCCATGGCGCTCGTCGGTCACCAACCCGGCGTTTTTGAGCGTCGCCAAGTGATGGCTCAGCGACGGCTTACTGATATCGAAATGCTCGGCAAGCTCCCCCGCCGTGCAATTGCCCTCGCGCAGCAACTCCAAAATGCGCCGTCGCGTTGGATCGGCAAGCGCCTTAAAACCCTCTCCCGGCATAAGACCTCCTCTCATCATCTCTCATGACGTGCACACTATACTCAATATTTAGATGTTTGTCTAACTATCTAATACAGGAACATCTATAGAACATTCGTTCGTATTTAGCTACAATGGAAGTTGAAGCAGATGGGCCAGCTCCCTCTACCCGAGAAGGAGATGGACTATGAGTATTGACGATGTCCTGACGTTGTTATTGCTTGTAATCACGGCTGTGGAGCTCGGCATCCACATTGGAGGTCGAATGAAATAGCCGCCCCCGCGTAATGCGAAGACGGCCACTTCTCACGCTACAAACGTGTTTGGGAGTTGGCCAACCCGCGGCAACGGGTGCCATCTGCTTCATCTTATGCGAATCACTGCCTCATTTCAACAAGCCCCTAGGGCTCAAATGGAATCGCGATAATACCTATAATGACTATAGCTAAAACACGATTCGCTTCCCCATCGGAGGATGTCTATGACCGAAACCACAGCCGCAACCCCCAACGAGACACGCGACACCAAGCTCGAGATCATCATGGGCCGCGAGGCACTCGACAAACTCGCCGCCGCCACGGTGCTGGTGCTCGGCTGCGGAGGTGTGGGCTCCAATTGCTGCGAGGCACTTGCCCGCGGCGGCATTGGTCATTTCGTCATTCTGGATAAGGACATCATCGCGCCCAGCAATATCAATCGCCAGGCCATCGCCTTTCAAAGCACCATCGGCAAGCGCAAGGTCGATGTTATGGAAGCCATGATCCACGACATCAATCCAGCCGCTACCGTCATCAAGCGCACCGAATACCTGTTGAGCGACAATATCGACGAATTTTTCGCGCGCGTTTTGGAGCAGACGGACGGCAAGCTCGACTACGTCGTCGACGCCATCGACACCATCTCGGCCAAGCTCACCATTGCCAAATATGCTCAGGACCACGACATTCGTTTGGTTAGCTCCATGGGCGGGGCCAACAAGCTCCATCCCGAGTGCCTCCGCTTTGCCGACATTTTCGATACGGTACGTGACCCCATGAGCCGCATCATGCGCAAAGAATGCAAGAAGCGCGGAATCAAGAGTCTGCATGTACTGTTTAGCTGCGAGGAATCGGTTAAGACACAGCCCCGCGACCCTTCCAATATCCACGAGCGCACTGAGCTCGGAACCGCCAGCTTTATGCCGCCCATCATGGGCCAGATGATTGCCGGCGAGGTTATCCGCCAGATCAGTGGCCGCGGCACCGAGCGCGTGCGCGCCGATGGCCAGCGCTTGGACTAGCGGAGCGCGCCGAGATGGAGCTCCGGTTATTTGATGCACACTGCCATCTTGATTTAATGGCTCACCCGGACGCCGTTGCCGATGAGGCAACGGCGCTGGGCTTGGGTCTATTTGATTGCGGCGTCGATCCACGCGACTTTTCGGCCGCAAACGAGCGCGCTCGTCGCCACCCGGGCATCATCGCCGGCGTTGGGCTTCACCCCTGGTGGCTCGCCGATGGCCACTGCGGTTTTGCCGAAGTCAATCTGCTTTGCGAAGTTGCTGCCCAAGAACGCTACATCGGCGAAGTCGGACTCGACTTTTCCGCGCGCTTTGCTGGAAGTGAGCCGCTACAAATACAGGCACTTAACCGGCTCTGCGATGCGCTCGTGCAGCATCCTCTTACCGGGCGCGTGATATCAATTCACGCCGTTCGTTCGGCAGGAGCCGTACTGGACGTCCTCGAATCGCATGGACTACTCATCCCAAACCCCGACTCCCCCGCTATCATCTTCCACTGGTTTAGCGGCACTTCGGACGAACTCACCCGCGCGCGTAATGCGGGCTGCTATTTTTCCGTCAACGAACGCATGCTCGCGACCAAGCGCGGTCGCGAATACGCACGACAGATTCCACTCGACCGCCTACTGCTCGAGACCGATGCGCCGGCCGAGCCAAACACAGAAACAAGCGCGCAGTCGCTCATCAGGTCGCTCACAAGGACCTCAGAACGCATCACCTCGCTCAAAAACTGCGACGCAAAGCGCATCGAGTCGATAGTTTTAACAAATGCGCGCTCTGTTTTTGACCTTCGCTAACCCCTGGTGTGCAAAAAATGCCAAATATGAGTACTGCTACCGGAATGGATACATTTCTTTTAACTTTCCAACCGCCAGAATAATCCTCGATTGTCCGCTAATTAAAGCTTTTACAGTCATTCATCCTGCGTTTTCGCAAATCTTAAACCCCTCCAGACGCTCAAATCACGTCTGAAGGGGTTGATTTTGCTGCGACTAAATTAGTCACAGTACTCATATTTGGCATTTTTTGCACACCGGGTCCCGAGGAGGCGCCTGCACCTCCCCGGGACCGCTCGGCTATTCGACGATTGGTGCTCCGTGGCCCCAAGAACCTTCCATGCCGCACACGGTCGAGGCAAACCCGGCAGCAAAGTCGAGCGCGCGCTCGATGGCCTCGGCGCCATCTTCACCACGCTTGGCGGAATCGAGATAGCACATCAAAAACGAGGTAAGGAACGAGTCGCCCGCCCCCATGGTGTCCTTCATGTCCGTTACCGGTTTAGCCAGCTGGCGGTAATAACGATCGCCGTCGTAAGCAAAGCAGCCCTCGGCGCCCGCCGTAGCCGACACAAAACGCGGACCCAGGCCCTTCACCCATGCCAGACGCTCGCGAATCTCATCCTCACTCGCAGCATCCGCCGCACTAAAGAAAGCGAAATCGACGTAGGGCGCAATCTGCTCGTAGTACTCGTCGGTAGAGTCGTCCGAAAAGTCAAAAGAGACCGTGACGCCCGCAGCCTTCAACTTGGGCAGCTCGCGCTCGGTAAAGCAATAGTTGCCCGAATGAACCACATCGAACTGCTTCATGTACGAAAGGTCAAAGCGATCGAGGACATAGCGCGCATCGCCACGGATACCGCCCTCGTTGGAGCCAAGGAAGACACGGTCACCGTCAACGACGGTCACGCGAGCCGCTCCGTTCTCGCCAATCATCTGCTCGCACTTGTCAAGCTCGATACCCTCATCCTCGAGGCTTGCAATGACATGCTCGGCAGCGGCGTCATTGCCAAAAATGCCCATGTATGCAGAGCGTGCGGCACCGCATTTCTTGGCATAAACGGCGAAGTTCACCGCATTGCCGCCGGGATACATGGTGTGGATATGCTCGTAGCGATCGACGACGTTGTCGCCAAATCCGAGCGCGTTAACGTTAAATGCCATGGCCTTTGTCCCTTCTAGTACTCGACAACACCCATATAGCGGCGGAAATCGGGATCGTGATCAAACACCTTGCCGCGTGCTGCACGCAGCTCGCAGTTCATGGCGTAGAACAGCACCGGGTCCAGATAGGCACGGACGCTCGCCGGCACGGCTTCCATACCGTACTCCTTGGCATCGAGCACCATCAGCGTATCGGTATGCGTCTTAAGGAACGCCAGGGCGCGCTCGTCCATAGCACGGCACTCGCTGGAGCCCATCTGCAGGAAGTAAAAAACGCCATCCTGAGTAGCCTCGAAGGGGCCATGGAAGTACTCGGCGGAGTGAATGTAGCTGCAGTGCTGCCACTGCATCTCCATAAGAGAGCAGATAGCGAAACCGTAGGTCTGGCTAAAGTTGGGACCGCTGCCCAGAATATAGAAGAACTCGTGCTCCTGGCAAAGCTTGGCAAAGCGATCGCCCAGCTCGGCATTTACCTTCTCGCGTGCCGGGGGAAGAATCTTATCCATCTCGGCGATACCGGCATACATATCGGCAAGATCGGCGTAGCCCTCCTGCTGATCGAGCAGCTCGGCCGCAAGCGACAGCGAAATGCCAGCGGGGACCTCGGCCTGCGGCACGCCCTCGCCCCACGGGTAGACCCACGTGGTCCACTTGCCGGAGTCGATCTTGGATCCAGCGTTGTCGGTCTGGGCGATCACCGTAGCGCCGGCAGCAAGGGCAATCTCGCAGCCCTCGACGACCTCGGGGGTGTTGCCACTGTGGCTACAAGCGATGACCAGGGACTTCTCGCCCAGACGACGCGGACGCATGATATCGAACTCGCGAGCCGTATAGATATACGAAGTGAAGGTGGTTGCCTCGCGCTGCAGAAGCTCATGAGCCGGGATCAAATCGATCATGGAGCCACCGCAAGCAATCCAGTAGACGCTGTCGAACTTGCCCTTCTCGGCAATTGCCTCTTTGATCAGATCGTGTGCGTTCATATCCAGTTCCTTTCTTGTTTGGCCCGCAATCAATGACGTTGGTTGCGTGGCCGATGGTTGTTTTAGTCAATCAGATATTTCTCGAATGCGGCCATGTTCTTGGCATCTGCCGCCGCCGGATCATCGTAGTAACGACCGTCCGTGATTTCCTGGCCCAGCATGCCGTCGAAACCATGGGCGTTGAGCGTGGCGACGAAGGCGTCCATATCGTGCTTGCCATCGCCCCACACCAGATGGCCATACGGGTCACCGTCGATAAAGTGCATCTCGTGAATTGCCCCATCACCAAAGGCGGCAAACCAGTCCTCGAGCGTCTCGCCTGCAACGCCCATCGCGGTTGTATCAACCATGGGCTGTAAGTACGGGCTCGCGACCTCGTCAATCATGCGCTTCGCATCGGAAACCGTCGTCACAAGGTTGCTCTCCTCGGGACGCAGGCTTTCCATCGTAAGCACCAGACCGTGCTCGCCGGCATACTCCGCCAGAATGGACAAGTGCTCGCGGCTGCGCTTCCAGGCTTCCTCGCGGTCCTCGTCCCAGTCGCCCCAGCCCGAGTTGATGGACATGCGGTCGCACCCAAGTACCTCGGCAAGCTCAATGCCGTGCTTAAAGTACGCCAAGCTGCGCTGTTCATGCAGCGGTTTGCGTGCGCAGTACTGCCAAGGATAGACAACATTCTCGGGACACAGAGTACGATACCTAAGCCCACGGTCTGCAGCCTTTTTCGCCAGGACCTCAGCTTCAAAGTAGCCCGTGTGGTCGAGCGTCACATGCGGCTCCGCACACCACAGCTCAATGGACTCAAAGCCCAAACGCTGCTGCACATCAAGGAAGTAATCGAGCGACCACATGATGTAGTGGATATTCATGCCCGCAATCTGTTCGCGGTGCAGCGTCGGTTTGGATTCAGACATCTTATGCCTCCTTATTTCGATCGAACACGATTTGTCCGTCCGACATCGTCATATCAACCGCAAGATCGCGTGCGTCGCGATAATCGAGGTCGAACACATCCCGATCGAGCACGCAGATATCGGCAAGCTTGCCAACCTCAAGCGTACCCAGCTCGTCTTCGCGCATCAGGTCGTACGCGCCCCCGGCAGTCCAAGCGCGCAAGAGCTCGACAAGCGTCAGCGCGTTGACCTCATTCACGGGCAGTCCGTCGTCGAAGTATCCGCCGCACGCACTGTAGATTGACTCGCCCAAACTCGGAATCAACAGCGGTAAATCCGTGCCACAGCACACTGTGCATCCGGAATCTTCCATGCCGCGGCGATTCCAGCTGTGCAAAAGTCGCGTCTCACCAATTTGTCGACGCATCATCGACAGGCAATCCTCGCGCCGGTCCAGCGTTAGAATCTGCGGATAGACCTCGCAAATTCCACCTAACTTGCCAAACTCGACAAGATCGGTCGGATCAGAGTTCTCGAGATCGGTAATCGCATGGCGGCGAAGCATCCGTCCATGCTCGTCTCGAGGCAGCGAGGCATAGAGCGCCACGGTGCGACGAACGGCGCCATCGCCCTGGCAATGCAAGGAATATCGGAAGCCGTCAGCATCAATTGCACGCAGCTCGTTCTCAATCAGATCCCACTCTGGCTCCTCGACGACCGTCTTGCCGGCAGCGCCCGCATCGGCCGTGTCCTCATAGGGTTCAATCATCTCGGCAAGCCCCGCCCATACGCCGCGATCGGTCATACGGTTGAAGCCAGAAAAACGAACGAACGGTCCCCGGAAGCGCTCTCGCGCCTCGCGGGCATATGCCAGATTTGCACCGGCACCCACCGGCTGCGACATCATAGAGACGCGAACCGTCAGCTCACCAGATTCCTCACGGCGAGCCATTTCGTCGGCAAAGCCGTAATAGTCATCAAACGCCATCTCCTTGATGGCGGTAACGCCGCGCTCGTTAAGCATGCTCATGTAGTCCGAATACCCGGCACGCACCTCGGGCAGCGCGAGGAAATCGCTCATCATGCGCCAGATCTTCTCGGCATAGCACGCCTGGGGTGTAAAGCCGTATCGCGCACTGGCGGCAGCGTTGAGAACGCAGGTCCCCGCTCCTGATGTAAAGCAGACGACGGGGATATCGCCAAAACAATCGTCAAACACAGCTGCCGTATTTGCGTTCTCGGCATCCGATGCCAACGTTTCGGGTAGGTTGTGGCCAAAAGCCGCCGCGCAATCCGGATGATCTTCTTTCCATGTACGCAAGAGCGACACGGCCTCTTTGGCATCAGCGATGCCGGACAGATCAGACCCCAACGTCCGCAGCGCCCAGCCTGTATAGAAGGTATGTACATCGATCAGGCCAGGCATGACAGTGCGGTCGCCCAGGTCAACTACCTCGTCCGCCTGGGTCAAATACGAAGCTACCTCACACTTGGTGCCAACAGCCTCAATTCGATTGCCACGGACCGCTACGAAACCTTCAAACGGCAGGTCCCCCGTACCGGTAAAGACGCTCTTAGACGTCAGGACCGTCAAACGATCAGACATCACAACCACCTACACCGGAAGCATGCCAGAGATTGCCGTTACAATCACGCCAAAGACGACCATGAAAATGAAGAACTTCCAAATGGTCTTCCACCATTGGCCAAACGAAATCCTAGCCACGGCAAGACCGGCGACCGTCATGCCCGCCACGGGGCTGATGGTGTTGATGGTCTGGTTGGCAAACTGGAGCGCGGTGACGGCTGCCTCGGGATTGAGGCCCATGAGCTCGGTCAGGGGGCCCATAACGGGCATGGTGAGCGCCGCCAGGCCAGAACTCGAGGGAACCAGCAAAGAGAGCAGGCCAAGGACGATATACATAAACGTGGTGTAGACGGCGGCGGGTGCGCCGGCGAGCGCGGTAGCGAGCGCCTGGAGGATGGTGTCGATGATCATGCCGCCCTCGGCGATGACCAGAATACCGCGAGCGATACCGATAACGATGGCAGCGTACGCAAAGTCGGCGAGACCCTTAACGAACTCCTCTGCGATTGTCTGCTGGTCAAGACCGCCCAGGATACCGGCAAGCAAGCCCATGCCAAGGAACACGGCGGAAATCTCATTCATGTACCAGCCCTGGGTAACAAGACCCCAGACGATAATGCCCATACCGCAAGCAAAATCGATGAGCACGAGCTTCTGACGGATAGTGAACTCTTCCTCGATGGAGGCATCGGTCACGGAAAACTCAATACGCTTGAGCTTATCGTCCTCGTACACAATGGACGACTCGGGGTTTTTCTTGACGCGCATGGCGTAGCGCATGGCCCATGCGATACCGACGGCAGTGAAGATAACCCAAGAAACGGCGCGCAGCCACAGTTGCGGATTACCCTCGATGCCAATGATGCCTTGGGCGATCAAAACATTAAACGGGTCGATGGTCGAAGCACAATATCCCAGGTTAGGACCAAGGAAGCAGATGATGAATGCCGTCATCGAGTCATAACCGATACCCATCATGATGGGAATGAAGATGGCATAGAACGGCAGGGCTTCCTCAGACATACCAAACGTAGTGCCGCAAATGGACAGCAATGTCATCGTGATGGGAATGATGAGGATGTCCTTGTTCTTGAGCTTTTTAATCACACGGCTCATGCCGGCATTCAAAGCGTTGGTCTTGGTGATGATCGCGAACGATCCGCCAATCAATAAGACGAACGCAACGACGTCGGCAGCCTCCTGGATGCCCTTGGTGGGCGCTTGCAGAACCGCGAAGATATCCTGGCCCAGATTGATGGTCTCGCCGGTCTCGGAATCGATGTAGTTCTTATCGACCTGTTCATAGGTTCCAGCAACGGCGACTTCACGCTCGCCCGCCGCTGTCGAAATCGTCTTGCGCTGATACTGACCAGAGGGAACGATCCAAGTCAGGACCGCAAAGACAACGATCAGCAAGAACATGATCGTATAGACATGCGGTAATTTGAACTTAAAACGTCTGTTTGTCTTCTTCGCCTTCGTATCTGACATAGATACCTCCAAAGAACTCGAGACTGCATCGTATCTCGCTTCAACGTTTGCACAATGCAAACGTTCTATGACGTTCCATAGATTACCAGCAGCTTTTTCCTTCATCAAGATAATTTCAAACTGATTGCCGCAACGCGGTTGAACGGTTGCGTTTGCGCCGTGAACGGTATGGAAACGCCCGGTGAGATGATCCACCGGGCGTTTCCATTCGCAATGTCCTAGATGTCAAAAACGTAGCGAGACCCAACGATCCGCTGACGACCGATGATAAACGGCCGCCGCTGCTCATCGAAAAAGAAGGCTTCCATATAAAACAAGGGCTCGCCAACGGGAACTGCCAACAGTCGAGCGACCTCGGGCGACGCGCACGCGATCTCGAGCGTGCACGGGTCGGTAAACGCGGGCGTGCGGCCCGTCCGGTTGCGCACGAACTCAAAAATGGATTGGTTAGATAGAGGTGCCGTTGATAGATAGGCGTTGTCCTCGTAAACATATATGTTGTTCTCGAGCATGACAGGGACGCCATCGGCAGTGCGCACGCGCTCAACGCAAATCAAGTCAGTTCCAACGGGAACACCAAAGAACTGTGCTTCGGTGGAATCCGCCGGCAGTATCTTTCTCGAAATGACACACGCCCCCGGTTCCATTCCGTTAACGCGACATGCGTCCGAAAAACTCTGGACGTCATCCTTCTGGCGAATCTTGCGCTTAAGCTTGGGGGCATTGACAAACGTGCCTTTCCCCTGCCGCTTCGTTAGATAGCCCTGCTGGACGAGCTCCTCAATAGCGCGTCGCACGGTAACGCGGCCAACTTTATAGCTCTCAGCCAATTCGAATTCGTTGGGTATCCGCGCGCCCGCCTTGTAGGCGCCGGAGTTGATTTCGTTTTTGATGATATCAATAACCTGTTGGTACAGCGGTATCGCTGCTTTACCGTCAGTTGGCCCTTCAGTCGGTGGCATATACCCTCTCCCAGCACAATTAATTCTAAAACGGGCTTAAGGGCATTCAACAAGCCCTTAAGCCCGCATTAGCATAAAGTATGCTTGCTGCCGCACCAAAATGTCGGGTATTTACTCATCAGACCCGAAAAACGCGCAACTACCGCGCTCCTAAGAAAGCGCGAGCAGCTCCGGCAGCTGGTCGATAATCTTGTCCGCGGCATCCTGGCTAAAACAAAAGCGCTCCTCGCGCTTGGCAATGACTGTCAGGCCGGCTCGCTTGCCGGCAGTGATGCCAGGCACCGAATCCTCGACGCAGCAGCAGCGATTCGCGGGCAGCCCCAGCAGATCCAGCGCATGCAAGTAGATGTCGGGCTCGGGCTTGCTCTCCTTAAACTGCTCGCCGCTCACCACATACTCAAAGGCATCCGACAGCCCGCATGCGTTGAGCACTTCCTCGATGCTATCCATGGGAGACGAGCTGGCAAGCGCAACGCGAACGCCGCGGCGCGGCAGCTCTCGAATCGTATCCACGGCGCCCGGGTTGATCAAAGCCTGATAGTCGCGCGGACGCTTATGCGCCCACTCGTCCCAACGGGCCAACGCTTCCTCGCCAGTGAAATGCCCCTTACCGGCACGCTCAAACCAATCGACCAGCATACGCAGGAAGAACTGATGCGAGGTACCGACCTGGCCGTTCAACTCCTCTTGAGTCAGATTAAGCCCAAGCTCCTTGGCAAACGCGGCAGTCTCGCCCAGGTAGTAATACTCGGTGTCGACAATGACGCCGTCCATGTCAAAGATAACGGCGTCGAACGGAAATGCGGACACGGCACCCTCCCTAACAAAAGGGCGCCCGCAAGCGGACGCCCGAACCATGCACTATCGGCGATTCTAACCCAGTAGCTGGTCAAGTGCCACCGCGATACCGTCTTCGTTGTTGTTGACGGTCACCATCTGGGCCACGGCCTTGACTTCATCGACAGCGTTACCCATGGCAACACCGGTACCAGCCCACTCGATCATGGACTTGTCGTTCTGGCCGTCGCCAAACGATACGACCTCGCTGGCATCGATGCCGAGCTTGGGCAGGGCACCCTCGAGCGCGCGGGCCTTGTCAATACCGGGCGCCGTGTACTCAAAGTACCAGTCGGCCGTAAACATGCCCGAAAGCGTCTGCTTAAAGGGCGCATACATCTCCTCGTAATGTGCCTGCAGGTAGGCCGGGTCGCCTGCCGTCAGCAGCTTGTCCACGGGATAAGCATCCGCCACCTCATGAAGGCTCTCGACTTCGCGAATCTTAAGGTCGCAGGCATCGCGCTCGTATTTGACGATATTCTTCTGCGAGCCGTCCGGCAGTGTAATCATGCAGCGATACGAGTCCTCTACATGCAGGTCGCGCCCGAGCGAGATCATGGGGATCACATCATAGTTTTGCAGGTGATCAATCAGACGGTGCAGCTCGTCAGCCGGCATGGCCTGGTCAAAAAGGACCTCATCGGTCTGAGCGTCGACCACATGCGCGCCATTAAAGGCAACCAGCAGACCGTCATGGTTTTGAAGGTCGAGCTCCTGCGCCAGAGCATGTAGTCCCCATGCGGGACGGCCCGAAGCCAAAATGAGCTTAATGCCCGACTCCTGCGCCGCGAGCAGCTTCTCGCGCGTACGCGGGCTAATGACCTTTTGGTCGTTGGTGAGCGTACCGTCGATATCCATTGCGATGGCTTTAATTGCCATATGTGCCTCCTTGCATCGTTTTTATCGCGCACTATCTTATCCGAGCCGGGGCACGTTCGCACAGCGCGCGTATGACGGTTGCAAAACCACCCCATTTGAAACAAAGGCAAAAAAGTACTTGCAAAGACGCGTTCCGACATATAAGTTGATAAAAGACCGCCGTTGCGGTTTTAAGTAGATCGAGCATATGAAGTTTGAGTTTTAGCGTGTAAGAGAAGGAAGATCGGCAAAGTACAACCCCAAACGCAATGACAACTTAATGAGGTAACTGCCACATGTGAGGCACCCAGGGCATTGCTGTCTCGATTTTGAGCACGATGCCTTCCGCCTTGCATGGGCCGTTCCATCCCGCCCCTGCAGCAACTGCCTCACGGGCTCATTGAAAACCGCATAGCACCCCAACGTCAGCACATCACCCACGGCAAGCACATCACTCACGACAACCAACACATCAACAAACAGCACGAACGTCAACCGATTGGAGAAGCTATGACAAACCACCACGCTGAAGACGGCGATAAGAAAAGCATTCTGGATGCCCGAATTGAGCGAGCATATGCAAACGAATATGACGCCGCCTTTGCCGCCGCGACCATCAAGAACTACGCGTCGCTACCGCTCGCGACGATCTTGGCCGACCACCCTCAACTGCTGAAGCGCTGCACAAAGATCATGGGCGACCCCGACATTCGCAAGCTGACAGACCCCTATGCCCCAAAACGCGACAACGATTCGTGCGTTCTTACCGTAGGCTGCCTAGCCCATATGCTTACGGCGCTCGACACGAAACTCAAGCTCGAATGGGAACCCGACGAGCGTCATGAACTCGAAAGCAAGCGGAACACCCTGCGCACCGCACTGTTCCTTCCGTTGGACGGCCTCAAGCGCTGCAACGTCGAGCTCAATACACAGGCGCGGCAAAAGCCCGGGACCACGGGGCAGAAAACTCCAAGACCCCATGCGGCCATCGTCGACCGCAACCGATATAACCGCATGACCGCGCACTTTTCCGCCGAGGGAGCAGCCATAAGGACGCTGATCGACCTGCTGTGCCTCCTGAGCATCAACGAGCTATTTGAGGGCTATCTCGCCCTTGTTCCCGCGACGGCACCCAAGTCGGTAGCAAAGATCATCGAGACCTGCAGACGCCAGTTTGAGCGCCATCGCAATGGCAGCGAGATGAACGCCAGCATCGCGCAGTACTACGCGGCTCATTACAAAAATGACGGATGTGCCCCTGTCGAGCATCAGCTGCGGCTCGCCTACACCACGCCCACCGCAACGCTCCATCGCTTTGGAGCCCTTGGCGCTTGCGAGCCGCACGAACAGGCAGCCTGCCCCACAACCGAGCTCGATCTCAGGCTCGGACGAACCCTGTAGCCCGCCAGCCCCTCCACGGGCAACAATCCTATTCCACAACACAACCAACAGAAAGGAGTCCTCATGGACACCAATCATTCCCCCATCATCAGCACCCTCACCATGCGTGAATCCGCCCGAGGTATCACGCTCACCAGCATTTACGATGAGATGCTCGCCCGTCGCGAGCTCTCCGTCATGGGAAACATCGAAACCCCGATGGCCCACGACCTATGCCAGCAGATCCGCCTGCTCGATGCCACCGACCCCAGCCGCCCCATCACCATATTTGTCGCCAGCGCCGGCGGAAGCGTGCGATCGGGTCTTGCGATCTATGACGCCATGCGCCTCGCATCGTGCCCCATCCGCACCGTCTGCCTGGAATTCGCCGCGTCCATGGGCGCCGTGATCTTTATGGGCGGCGACGATCGCCGTATGGCGCCCCATGCAGAGCTCATGATTCACGACCCACTGATCCCCCAGGGGGCAGGCGGCTCGGCACTTGCGCTGCAGGAAACCAGCCGGCGTCTCATGCAGACCCGCAAGACCCTCACGCAAATCCTCTCGGACCGCAGCGGCCTCACGCCCAAGCGCATCCAGTCCCTCACTGCAAAAGACACCTACCTTTCGGCCGAGCGCGCCGTCGAGCTCGGCTTTGCCCACGAAATCCTCTCGACCACCAAGGAGGTCGCCCATGTCTAACCTCGCCAGCCGCCTCGCCGCATCTGAGTCCGCATCGTCCACCATCCTCGCCAAGGATCGAACGCTTTCCTGCGACACCCGCCAAACGGGACTCAACAACAACGCACTTGTGATCGGCCCCTCGGGAGCCGGCAAGACCCGAAACGTCCTCAAGCCCAACCTGCTGCAAATGAACGCAAGCTACATCGTGCTCGACACCAAAGGCACGCTCTGTCGCGAAGTGGGACCCGTGCTGGCAGCCCACGGTTACCGCGTGCAATGTCTCAACTTCGCCGACCTCAACACCGTCCCGGCCCTTGCGCCCGGCATCGAGCGCTGCGGCTACAACCCCCTGAGGCACATTCGCCGCAAGGCGGACGGCAGGCCCAACCAGCAAGACATCCTCTCGGTGGCAAAGGCCATCTGCCCCATCGAGGACAACAACCAGCCTTTTTGGGATCATGCGGCGGCAAACCTGCTGTCGTGTCTTATCGCCTACGTCACCGAACAGCTACCCGCCGACGAGCAGACGATCAGCTCGGTCATCAAGCTGATCGAGCACCTGCAGGACGGTGCCACGGGTCGATTGTTTGACGACCTGATCACGACCGACCCCCAAAGCTATGCCCTCTCGCTATGGCGGCGCTACGCCATTACGCAAAATGCCGAGCGCATGCACGCGAGCATCGTCGGCATCCTTGCCGAAAAGGTCATGTGTCTGGGATTCGACGGTGCGGCACAGCTCTATCGTGAGTGCCATCAGGTGGACTTCGCTTCCATGGGGCACATCCCCTGCGCCCTGTTTGTAACCGTGAGCGATATTGACCGCAATCTCGATCCGCTGACCAGCCTCTTTATTTCGCAGGCGTTTATGGGCCTCATTCGTGAGGCCGATAGGCAGCCCGACGGCAGCCTGCCCGTGCCCGTGCGCTTTATGCTCGATGACTTCGCAAATCTGCAGATCCCCCAGATCGACAACGTGCTCTCGATTATCCGAAGCCGCAACATCTGGGCAACGCTGCTGCTGCAGTCGACCAACCAGCTCGATGCGCTCTATGGCGAGGCACGCGCACGCTCCATCATGGGCAACTGCGACACGCATCTGGTGCTGGCGTTCCAGGATCCCGAGAGTGCCCGGGTATTTTCCGACCGCGCCGACGCGCTGCCCAGCACGCTCATGGCGACGCCGATCGATCGCTCGTGGCTCTTTGTACGCGGTCGCACTCCCGAACAGGTCGAGCGCTTTAGGCTCGAAGACCATCCGCTCTATGGGGAGCTGCCCGAGGCGCAGCGAGGCCATGCGGAGGCCGAGATCTAGGCGCAGGGTTCTCGCGGCGCGCGGCGCCCCAGCGATGTTCCACAAAGGCCGTGCGCCCCGGGACTACGGCAAAGCAAAGGGGCCCGCATCCGATAGGATACGGGCCCCTGACTATAAGGCGCGATGCGTTAACAGCAGCGACTACTTGCGATGCGCGCGATAGAACTCGATGAGCGCCTGGGTCGAAGCGTCCTGCTCGGCCTTGGCGGCGTCATCGTGGAAGGCCGGGGTAATCTGCTTGGCAAGCTGCTTGCCCAGCTCGACGCCCCACTGGTCGTAGGAGTCGATGCCCCAGACCGTGCCCTCGACAAACGTGATGTGCTCGTACAGGGCGATGAGCTCGCCGAGTGCGAACGGGGTCAGCGTGTCGCCGAAGATCGAGGTCGTCGGGCGATTGCCCTCAAAGCAACGGGCCGGGACGATCTGCTCGGGCGTGCCCTCGGCACGAACCTCATCGGCCGTCTTACCAAAGGCGAGCGCCTTGGTCTGGGCCAGGAAGTTGCCCAGGAACAGCTCGTGGACATCCTGGCCGCCGTCGGTCGCAGGGTTGGCGGTATTGGCGAAGGCGATGAAGTCGGCCGGAACCACCACAGTGCCCTGGTGCAGCAGCTGATAGAAGGCATGCTGGCCGTTGGTGCCGGGCTCGCCCCAGAAGATCTCACCGGTGTCGGAGGTCACGGCGCTGCCGTCCCAGCGGACATGCTTGCCGTTGGACTCCATGGTGAGCTGCTGCAGGTAGGCCGGGAAGCGGTGCAGGTACTGGCAGTACGGCAGCACGGCGTGGCTCTTGGAACCGAAGAAGTTGACGTACCAGACATTGAGCAGGCCCATCAGCGCGACGGCGTTGTTCTCGAGCGGGGTGTTGCAGAAGTACTCGTCGATGGCGTGGAAGCCCTCGAGGAACTGCTGGAAGCGCTCGGGGCCGAGCACGACGATCAGCGACAGGCCCACGGCGGAGTCAACGGAATAGCGGCCACCGACCCAGTTCCAGAAACCGAAGGCGTTGGCGGGGTCGATACCGAAGGCCTCGACCTTCTCGAGTGCGGTGGAAACGGCGACGAAGTGCTTTGCCACGGCCTCGGCGTTCTGCTCATCGGAGCCGTCGATGGCGCCCTGAGCCTTGAGCTGCTCGAGCATCCAGGTCTTGACCTCGCGGGCGTTGGTGAGGGTCTCGAGCGTGGTGAAGGTCTTGGAGACGATGATTACGAGCGTGGTCTCGGGATCCAGGCCCTTGAGCTTCTCGGCCTGGTCGTTGGGGTCGATGTTGGAGATGTAGCGGCAGTCGATACCGGCGTCGGCATAGGGACGCAGAGCCTCGTAGGCCATGACCGGGCCCAGGTCGGAGCCGCCGATGCCGATGGACACCAGATGCTCGATCTTCTTGCCGGTAACGCCCTTCCACTCACCGGAGCGCACGCGCTCGGCGAAGGCATACATGCGGTCGAGGACCTCGTGCACGTCGGCGACGACGTCCTGGCCGTCGACGATGAGCTGGCCCTTCTCGCTTGCCGGGCGGCGCAGCGCGGTGTGCAGGACAGCGCGGTCCTCGGTAGTGTTGATGTGCTCGCCAGAGAACATGGCGTCGCGGCGCTCCTCGAGCTTCACCTCGCGGGCAAGATCGCACAGCAGCTTGACGGTCTCATCGGTCACCAGGTTCTTCGACAGATCGAAGTGCAGGTCACCGGCGTCAAAGCTCAGCTTGTTCACGCGGTCGGCGTCAGCAGCGAACCAGGCCTTGAGGTCGATACCTTCGGCCTCGAGCTTCTCCTGATGAGCCTCGAGCGCCTTCCAAGCGGCAGTCGACGTAGCATCGATAGGTGCGGCAACAGTTGCCATAGAGTCCTCCTCAGCATACGGGCGCACGCCTCCATGCGCCCGGACATTCAGATGCCACTATTCTAGCGCAGGTCAAGACTACAATCAGCGAGCGTTGCCAATCGGCCCCCAAACGGCAACCGATTAAAAAGGGACAGGCTTATTTTGGCAGGTCAAACGCTTTACCAACCAAAAATAACCCGTCCTTTTATGGCAAATATTAGGCCGCGGCGCAGATGCTACCGAGCAACTCACGCAGAGGAGACCCGATGCCCTCCAGCAGTTCGGGCGCGATAATGGCAAAAACGGGAACCTCACCGGTGCCCACGACAGCAGGCGCCTTGCCCTCCGAGAGAATGCATCCATAAGGGACAAAACCGTCTTCGCCGGCATCGAGCGCCGCCATGCGACGCGCGAGCTCGCGCGCAAAGCCAGCAGTATCGGCATCGCCAATCGCCAGGACAAAGTCCACGCCCTCATCGGTTGCCAGGGCTACGGCCTCATCGACCAAATCGTCTCCCCCGTCGCCCCCGGCCGAACCGCAACGAAAGAGTACGCGTTCGAGCAGGGCACGATCGAGCGAGCCCAGCGCCGCCGAAACGAGCTCATCGCGCGTGTGCTTGTCGCCTCCCAGCACGACCAGTGCCTTGGTGCCGCCATAGTGGGCAACCAATCGCCCGCACCAGCGAGCCACATCCCCATCCGCAACCAAGCGCGTCGGCATACCAAACCCATAGTTGACCATTATCCCCACAACCCTTCCGTGCTTTATGGTGGTATCGATCGTTAGGCTCATGCTACGAAGCGAGCTTTTCCGAGCTGTTTCGCGCTCTTTAGGGCTGCGTTAAAACCCCGATGAAGCCGCACGACCATACTTGCCAAAAAGGGACAGATTTTGACGGTGTCCGTGCAAGCGGGTATTATCGAACAGGTATTCGATAAGAACATGTGTTTGATGGGAGGACGTGTGGCGCACGAGCAGCACACCTACATCTGCATCGACCTCAAGACGTTTTATGCCAGCGTTGAGTGCGTCGATCGTGGGCTCGATCCGCTTACCACCAACCTGGTCGTTGCCGACGAATCGCGCGGGCGCACGACCATCTGCCTCGCCATCACGCAGGCCATGAAGGACCTCGGGATACACAACCGCTGCCGTCTGTTCGAAATTCCCAACGGCATCGACTACATCAAGGCCGTACCGCGCATGCAGCACTACATGGAGGTGTCGGCTCAAATCTACGGTATCTATCTGGAATACGTGAGTCCGCAAGACGTGCACGTCTACTCCATCGACGAATGCTTTATCGACGTGACGCCCTATCTAGACCTCTACCATACCAATGCCAAAGGCTTCGCCTGCATGTTGCGCGACGAGGTCCTGGCGCGCACCGGCATCACGGCGACGGTCGGCATCGGCCCCAACCTATTCCAGGCCAAGGTTGCACTCGATATCACCGCCAAGCACGTACCCAGCCGCATCGGCATACTCGACGATGAGACCTTTCGCAAGGAAATCTGGCCCCATCGTCCCATCACCGATATCTGGGGCATCGGCCCCGGCGTGGCAGCACGACTCGAAAAATACGGCGTCTACGATCTGATGGGCGTCGCGGCGCTCGACGAAAACCTGCTTTACGACGAGCTCGGCGTCAATGCCGAGTATCTCATCGACCACGCCTTCGGACGCGAGCCGACAACCATCGCCGATATCCAAGCCTATCGCCCGCAAGCAACTTCGACCACCACAGGACAGGTGCTCTCGAAGGGCTATGCCTACGAGCAGGCCTACACCGTCTTGCGCGAGATGGTCGACAACGCCGTGTTGGACTTGATCGATAAGCACGTGGTCTGCGACAGCATCTCGCTCTTTGTGGGCTACGCGAGCGAGCGCGCCGACATACGCAGGCTTGATGCCAGCGGTACTGCACAATATGTGGACGGATGCGGACACCTGCGCTCGAGTACGTCGAGCATCGAACCCACCGCAACCGCCGGCCCCGAGCTCGCGCCCCGTGCTCCCAAGCCCGTCCAGCGCGATGACGAACGGCGCCGCCTGGTGCGCGAAGCGCAGGCAATCGATGGCATCTTTGTGGGAGAGCATGGTGGCAAACCGCGTGGTGGCTATGCCGCGCTCTTTGCGCACTCCAACGCCTCGCGCAAGCTGCCCGAGCGTACCAATTCGTTTAAGAAGATCATGGGCTATTTCGATGAGCTCTGGGCGCAGACTGTCGATCCCAAACGACCGGTCAAGCGCATCAACCTGGGCTTTAGCAATCTTGTGCCCGAGGAATTTGCCACCATCGATCTGTTCAGCGATATCGAGGCCGATGAGCGCGAGCGCGACCTGGCGCGCGCCGTCCTGGCCGTGAAAGGCAAGTACGGCAAGAACGCGCTCGTCAAGGGATTAAGCTTTACCGCCGGCGCCACCGCGCGCGAGCGCAACGATCAAGTTGGAGGACACCGTGCCTAAACCCAAACAACAGCCCATGCGCCCGCCGACCGCCTTCGAGCGCCTGGCGGACCCCGAGGGCAGACGCCGCGCAGCCGACCCCAACCTCACTGCCAACGGTGCCGTGCGCGCCAACCGCGCCGCACAGTTTATGCCCTTTGCCGCCCTCACGGGATACTACGAACTCGTGCGCAAGCAGGAAATCACCGTCGAGCAAAAACGTGAGCTCACGGAAGAAAAAGCCCTCGAGCTTTCGCAAAAGCTCGAGGGCCTCAAACGCGGCGACTTGGTGCGCGTCACCTATTACGATACGTACGGCTATCGTAGCCGCACGGGCATTCTCGACGAAGCGTTACCCGCATTCAAGCTGCTCAAACTCAGGGATATCGCCATCAACTTCGACGATATCCAGGACATTGAGCTACGCGGACGAGCCTAGCGACGAGAACGCTTGCGCAAGACGAGAGCAATGCCAAGCACTGCGGCAGCTGCAACCAGCAATCCCAAGACAAGCGTGAGGGTCGAGTCGCCAGCGCGAGGCAGCGAGCCGTCCTTCGGAGTCTTCTTAGCGGTCGTCGTGACGGTGGTCGTGGTGCTGCTCGACTGGTCGTTGCCACCCGTCTGGCTGCCGCCAGGCTGATCGCCGCCACCCGGCTGCGAAGGATCGGTGGGTTCCGTCGGATCCGGAGTACCGGGATCAACCGGATTCTCCGAATTCTCCTTGCGCTGGATCCAGACCTGGCAACCATAGAACGGGTTGGCGGTACCAAGGCACAGACCCTGGTTGGTCACCGCAAAGGTGCGCAGACCATGGTTATACGGATCGTTAAAGCCATTGGTCGTCAGCGTCGTAAAGTTCACGCCGTCCTCGGTCACATACATATCAAAGCCGCGCTCGGCATCGCGCAGGTAACACATGCACGTAAGGACACTCTGCAACTTCTTGAGGTTCTCCTCGCTCAGCAGCTTATCGAGCGCATCCTGAATATCGCTCGGCAGCTCGGTGCCATAGGCATCCTCGTACTGCTGCTTAAGGCTCTCATAGCTATCGAGCATGTCCTGATACTGGTCGGCAAAGGACTTGAAGTACGCGATCTCGCCATCGATCTTCTGGACATAAGCGGCGTCGTCCTCAAAGTCCTGGGACATCGTCGCGGCCTGATCGCAAAGACAGCCCGCGGCATCCTCCAGCGCATCGCTCAGATCGCCAAAGCCCTTAGCAACCTCGGTCTTCTCGTCATCGACATCGACGGCCTTGTTTGAATCATCAACCTCAGCAGCTTCGTTCGAATCATCGACCTCGACGGCCTCGTTTGAATCATCGTCCGCAAGCGTGTTCACGGGAACGATGGGGTCGTCAGGCGATTTCTTGTCGAGCAGGTGATCGAGCAGGTCCCTAAGGCGCTGAACCTGAGAGTCCCACTCCTCGGGCGTCATATCGATAATGTCGCCATTGGAGAACTGGCCGATCGGCTCAAGCAGGCTCGCGGTATCAAAGGTACCGATATACAGCTTGCCGTCGAACTTCTGCATGCGCCAAATGTACTGGTTCTCGTTTCGGCCAAAGCCCGAAGTCAGGCCGGAAATACCGCCCTCGGGGAACTTGTCGGTGCGATCGCCAACGACGAGCTCCATGTTCTCGTCCTTGTCCATGCGATAGATGTTAACCGACTGCTCAAGATTGGCATTCACAAACGAGCAGTCAACGCCACCCATGCTGCTCTTGCCGCCCTCTTCGGTGTTGGATTTGTTGAACAGGATGCGCTCGAGGGCAATCTCCTCGTCGTTGTATTCACCGATATAGAGGTAGTCGTTGTAGACGATGAGGTTGGCAGCGCCAGAACGGGTACGGGCAGGATCGATGCCAAAGCAGTACTTTGCACCGTCCGTCTTCTGATCGCCGACAATGGGAGTCCACGAATAGCTGCCGTCGGCATTCTTGTCGCCACGGACCATGGCAAACGACTGCATGGAATTATCATCGGGAGCGTTCTCGGGCGTACCGGTGCAGATGGTCGCATAGAGATGGCCATTGTACGAGACCATATCCCAAATGGCGCCGCCGTAGATGCTGTCCTGATAGCGAATCGCCGGATAGCCAAACAGCGTCTCCGAGTTGGCAATCTCGGTGAAGCTGTCCTGGCCCTTCGAGGGGTCAGACGACGTCAGGATTGTCGACACAAAATTACCGTTCGCGTCTTTACCCACATTACTGATGACGAGCTGGCCATCATGGACGCACATGCCGCGGATACCGGTAGAAATGCCCTGCTTGTAGGCAGCACCGTAATCCTGCATGCTCGAAAGGCCCTGATAGACAACTTTGTACTCATCCGTCTTAGGATCGATCTCGTATACAGCAGGCAGGCCGCCTTTGCCGTCATTGGTCCTGACGCTGCCGCAGAAATAGAGCTTACCCTTATAGCTCACGGCATTGCGGAACAAAGGAGCGACGCCGTTGAGCGATTCAGAGAGTAGCAGCTTGGTCTCACCGGTCTTGGTATTGATCTTGACCAAGATGCCGCCGCTGTCCTTGTCGGCCGTGCCGTCCTCCTTCTGCTGTCCATAGAAGAAGGTACCGTTAAACATGGCCTCCAGCGTCAGGCGCATGGTTTCGACATCAAAGGAATCGCCCAGCGTGCTGTTCATGAGCGTCAGCGTGTTGCCCATCGCCGCATAGCAGGTGCCCACATAAAGCCAGTCACCATAGCTCGCAGCCGCCCAAGTGTAGCTCTGGCCGCGATCGCCTTCGTTGTTGGCCGTATTACCATCGGCGCCCGGAACGGCAACGGCACCGTTACCCTGGTAGTCGACGATGCCATCCGGCTGCGACGTTCCTACCGTAGGATGCGAGAGCTTCTCAAAGGAATACCCATTTCCCGCATTGTAGGTAACGGCACCCGATGCGTCTTCGGCGTGCGCCGGCAGCGGCGATACCAAGATAGCGGCAAGCGCTGCCACCAAGCCAAGTGTTCCCACTCGTCTCATAAGGTTATAGCCTCCCCTGTCCTAAAGCCCAGTTTTAGCATTCTTCATTTCTGTCCACGGTTAATTGCAATCTGAGCACAGCAATAATCAGTGTATAAATATACACCTGTAATTTTTTGGACGGGTTCATAGATGCTCGATTGGTAGCGAATTCCGCGCAAACCGTCACAAAACTCCACTTTTGCCGCATCTAAAGGTTATTTTTGCGCAAATTTTTGGATGCCGATAGTCACAATGGGCAGGAGGCTGGTACCCACCGGAGAGGGCAACGCCTACATTTTCATAACGTAATAGCCCGCACCCCTCACTGCCGTCTCGAGTGTGTCGCGATCAACCGGGCGCTTCGAGCGCACGCGTGCCGTGTGGTCCGCGTACGTTACCGTAGCCCACACGCCATCAAGCGCATTGAGGGCATTCGTCACATTCCGGGCGCAGCCGTCGCAACTCATGCCGCCGATAAGGAGTTCCTCACGATAGGGGTAGTGGGACTCGTCGGTGTCTGCCACCACAACCTTTTTGGCCTTCTTGCCGCTCGCACCATCGCTGCAGCAAGTCTTCCCGTGTGTCGAAGCGGCAATGCGACGCAGTCCAAAAAACATGCCGACGGCAATGACGGTCAGCACGATGAGATTCGCAGGGTTGAGCAAGTCACTCATGCGTTCCCCTTTCAGTAGCACTATCTAGATACCCCCATGGGGTGTCCCCATCTTAACCCAAAATCATGTCCGTTCGGTCAATTAGTTTTCCTCTTCAAACTTTTTTGTTGACCATGGCTTACTTTCGTGTATAAGTTTTCCTAGGCTAACAGTTTAGATCCGTAAGGAGCGACGTGACTCGAACCATAGACATCCCAACGTTTCAGGCAGCAGTCGTGCGCAACTGCTCCCCCACGCTCGCGGGCATCAAGCCGGCATCGCTCTTTACCTATCCAGGCACCTACGCCCACGGGGACGGCTCGACCGCAACAGAAACCATCGCAGAACGCCGAGCACGCCTGCTCAACGTTATCGCCCAGTGCAACCGCGAGCTTGACCCGCTTGGCATCCACCTGAGTGTTTTGGTCTGGCGGCCCTGCGGAGCGCTCGTGTACGTGTACCGAGCCAAAAGCCTCACCACCTATTTCGCGGACCCTCGCGCCAAAACGGCGCTCGCCTCGGAAGGCTACGACACGAGAGACCTTTCGACATGCCTTGTGCATTTGGCATCACGCATCACGCTCGCGAGTAATAACGTCGCGGAATGCGCCTGTAGCCAGACTCGATGCGCACTACCCCAGCAAGCTAGCTGCAGCAACGACTGCACCTGCGAGTTTCCGCACGAAATAGGCTACTTCCTAGGATATCCCTACGACGACGTGCACGAGTTTATCGTCCAGCGCGGCGAGAACTATAAGGTCTTTGGGGCCTGGAAGGTCTACGCAAATGTCGAGCAGGCACTTGCGACGTTTGATGCCTACCGCGCCTGCACCCAATACTTCACCTTTGTCTATCAGCAGGGCTACAGCTTGGCGCAACTTGCCCAGGCAACCCGATAGAACATAGAAGCCGTGGCAACCTGCCGCACAACTGAAAGGACTCAACATGAGCAAGATCGCCGTCGTCTACTGGAGCGGCACGGGCAACACCGAGGCCATGGCAAACCTCGTTGCCGAAGGTGCAACCGATGCCGGCGCCGAGGCAGAGGTCATCTCCTGCGCCGACTTCTCCGCAGACAAGGCCGCTGGCTATGACGCTATCGCCTTCGGCTGCCCCGCCATGGGTTCCGAGGAGCTTGAATATGATGAGTTCCAGCCCATGTGGGATGAGGTCAAGGAGACCCTCGGCGACAAGAAGGTCGTCCTCTTTGGCTCTTATTCGTGGGCCGAGGGCGAATGGATGGACAACTGGAAGGCGGACGCCGACGAGGAGGGCGTCAACGTCGTCGATTCCGTCATCTGCTACGACGCCCCCGATGATGAGAGCGAAGCGGCCTGCCGCGCCCTTGGAGCCGAGCTCGCCTAGCGGCAATGAGCTCCGCCCGCAACGCGCATTGCAACAAAACACATTCGCGTCCCAACAAAAACGGGAGCCGGATCACATCCGGCTCCCGTTTTCTGCTATGTCAGTCATATAAAGCGGCTACGAGATATTGCCCAAGAACGCCTTGGTGCGCTCGCTCTTGGGGTGGTCGAAGACCTCGCTCGGCGTACCCTCTTCCACAATGACGCCGCCGTCCATAAAGACGACGCGGTCGGCGACATCGCGGGCAAAGCCCATCTCGTGCGTCACGACGATCATGGTCATACCGTCGTGCGCCAGGTCGCGCATGACGCCCAGAACGTCGCGCACGAGCTCAGGGTCGAGCGCCGACGTGGCCTCGTCAAAGAGCATCACGTGCGGGTTCATCGACAGGGCGCGGGCGATGGCCACGCGCTGCTGCTGGCCGCCCGAGAGCTGGCTCGGCATAAAGTCGATGCGCTCGGCCAGGCCGACCTTGGTCAGCTCCTCGACGGCGATCTTCTCGGCCTCTTCCTTGCTGCGCTTGAGCACCTTTTGCTGCGCAAGCATGACGTTCTTTTTGACCGACAGGTGCGGGAACAGGTTGAACTGCTGAAACACCATGCCCAGGTGCGTGCGCACTTTGTTGAGGTCGACGCCCTTGGCACACACATCCACGCCCTCGACGACAATCGAGCCGCTCGTGGGATGCTCCAGGCGATTGATGCAGCGAAGCATCGTCGACTTGCCCGAGCCTGAGGGGCCCAAGACCACAACGACCTCACCCTTGTGCACATCCAGATCGATATCGCGCAGGACCACGTTGTCCCCAAAGGCCTTCTGGAGGTTCTTGATGCTGACGACGACCTCGTTCGAGTTATTGGTTTCGCTCATGATAGGACCTCCTTACAGACCGGCGATGTGATCGGCGGGCGTCGCGACAACCTGTCCGGCGCTCTTGGCGGGACGCTTCTTCTTGGTCTCGGCCGTGCCCAAAAGCCTCGCCTCAAGACCGCTCACCAAGCGAGCGAGCGGCAGGGTGATGACCAGATAGAACAGGGCGGCAACCACGTACGGTGTAATGGAGCCCGTCGTGGCCACGATGGTACGGGCGTTCATGACGATCTCGACCACACCCACGGCGGCAAGCAGCGACGTATCCTTGTAAAGCAAGATAAACTCGCTGGTCAGCGTAGGCAAAACATTACGGAACGTCTGCGGAATCATGACATAGAGCAGCGTCTGGAACGCGTTCATGCCCAGCGAACGCGCAGCCTCGTTTTGGCCCTTGGGGATCGATTGAATACCGGCACGGAAGATCTCGCATAGGTACGCAGACGAGTTCATGGCCATGACGATAACGCCAAGCACGTAGTCATCAACCTTGACGCCGGCCAACGGCAGACCGAAGAACGCGATATAGATCTGCAGGAACGCCGGCGTACCGCGGATGATATTCACATAGATGCCGGCGAGGCAGCGCAGGATGCGCGACTTGGAGATGCGCATGAGCGACAAGGCAAAGCCAAAGGGAATTGCCAGCGGAAACGCCACAAGCACGATCGAGAGCGACATAAGGAAGCCCTTAAAGACGATCGGCAGGCTTTGGACCAAAATGACTGGGTTTAAGAACAGGCGCAGGAACATATTGGAGTTCCAGGCCTCGACCCACGGCTGCTCCTTAAGATCGGCCAGGAAGTTATCGAATGCCGTCACGCCCTTGATCTCCACCGACGGAATCTTGGAAATCTTCTTGGTCGAACCGTCGGCGAGCGTATAGGTGCCGCTAAAGGCCTCTTCGCCGCCCTCGACGGGAAACGTCACGCCGTAAACCTCGACACGGAAAAAGCCGCCGGCAGGCGCCGTCTCGCCAAAGTCAATCTTGAGCGTCTGGCCGTCAGCCTTGCACGTGGGCTTCATGGGCGTACGATCCATGAGGTCCTCGCCCGAGAGCATCGTCAATCGCGTGTCATCGGTACCAAACGTCGTGCCGTCGACAAACGTCAAAGAAAGACCGCTCAGCTCCTCATCGGCATCGGCCTGGACCTCCCAGGCAATGCGCGTCTCGGTGCCACCGACCACGTCGCTGCCCGAACCGGTATTGGGACGCGCGGTGATCTTTGCGGTCTCGAGCGCCTGAGCGGTCGAAGGCGCGGCTGTCCCCGCGCACAGCAAAGCGAGCGCCACAGTCAGGGCGCAGGCTAGTTTTTGGAGCATCGAGGGCAGCGGGAAGAGCCGACCCATGGCCCCTTCGTTCAATCGAGACAAGGTGGCTCCTATCGTAGAAGTTGCCGGCAAAACGAGACGGAAATGCTCTCCGTCAAGAGAAGCGCAAAGGCCGTCTCCGCCAAAACGGAAAGGGCCCGCGCGCAATCAAGTAGTTATTTTACTTGATGTTGTACTTAGCCATGAGGGCGTCAACGGTACCGTCGTCGGTCAGGTCCTTGATGGCCTGGTTGATGTCGTCCTTGAGCTTGGTGTTGCCCTGGTTGATGGCGATGGCGTACTCCTCGCCGGTGCTGATCTGCTTAATGGTCTGGCAGGTGCTGAACTGCTCGGCGGTCAGCTGGCTGGCAACGGAGCGGTTGGTGACTACGGCGTCGCCCTTATCGGACTGCAGGGCGCTGAAGCACTCGGTGGCGTCCTTGTAGGGGACGATCTTGGCCTTGGGGAAGTTCTCCTGGGCAAAGGACTCGGCGGTCGAGCCAGACTGGACGATGATGGTAGCGTCGGCGTTGTTGAGCTTCTCGCTGTAGTTGTCGGCCGTAATGTCGGTGTTATCGACCTTGGTCACGATAGCCTGATCGTCCATGTAGTAGGAATCAGAGAAAGTGACTTCCTTCTCACGCTCGGGCGTGTCGGTGATAGCCGCGATGGCGACGTCGTACTTAGCGCCCGAAGCGACACCGGGGACGAGCGTGTCGAAGTCATTGTTGACGTACTCGACATCCAGGCCCAGCTTGTCGCCGATAGCCTTAATGAGCTCAAGGTCAAAGCCCTGATAATCGCCGTTGTCATCCTTGTACTCAAACGGAGCGTACTCGGCAGAGGTGCCGACGGTCAGCGTACCGTCCTTGACGAGCGCGTACTCCTTGGAGCCGTCGACCTTCTCGACCTTAGCGTCGTCAGAGCTGCTGGAACCGGCATCGGAACCAGAGGTGGCGTTGGACGAGCCACAGCCCGTCAGTGCGAGGGCGAGCGCCATGGCGCCCGTGGCGGCAAATGCGCCAAGCTTCTTGAGCTTCATAATCAGTCTCCTTCCGGTGACCCCGTTTGATTCAGAGGTCTGCAAAAACTGATGGCTATTATGCACCCGCTTGGGAGAATCTGCAATTAGAAAACTGATTGAAACAAACCCATAACGTGAATGGAACACTGCACTTTGTGACAGTCATTACTGCTGCAACGACCTTAACAGTCTGATTTCAGCCGCATAACCTGCAAGTTCGTTCGGTGTCTCCAAAATGAATGGCAATGCGCGCAAGCGGCTATTCGATACAATATTCTGCATAACCTGCATACCGCCGCCAAACTCTTCACTACCCAAATAACCCTTACCGATGCATTCGTGGCGGTCCTTATGGGCGCCGCAAGGGTTCTTCGAATCGTTGATATGCACGGCGCGCAAGCGCTCGATACCCACCACGCGATCGAACTCGTCGAGTACGCCGTCCAGATCATGGATGATGTCGTAGCCGGCATCACTCACATGGCAGGTATCCAGACACACGCCCAGCTTGGCCGACAGCTCTGGACGTCTGGCAGCAACACCCCCGATAATGCGCGCCAGCTCTTCAAAGCTACGGCCCACCTCGGTACCCTTTCCTGCCATGGTCTCGAGCAGCACCGTCGTCTGCTGCCCCTCAAACATCACCTGGCACAAGGTGTCGACGATCATCTGAATGCCGGCATCAGTCCCCTGCCCCACATGCGCGCCGGGGTGGAAGTTGTAATAGTTGCCGGGCAGTGCTTCCAGACGCTGCAAGTCCTCGGCCATTGCCTCCAGGGCAAACTCGCGCGCCCGCTCTTTGGCAGAACAGGGGTTGTAGGTATAGGGGGCATGCGCCACGAGTGGGCCAAAATCGTTTTGTTCCATAAGCTCGCGCAGGGCCGCCACATCATCCATGTCAAGGTCTTTCGCCTTGCCGCCGCGCGGGTTGCGCGTAAAGAATGCAAAGGTATTGGCGCCAATGGACAGCGCCGTCTCCCCCATCGCCCGATAGCCCTTCGTCGTCGAAAGATGACACCCAATCGTCAGCATCTCCAACTCCCCCTCATCAGTTGCGGTGAAATAGTTCCTGTTTGGCCCCTATTCTGCCGCAAACAGGAACTATTCCACCGCAACTTACAAAAGGGGCATCAGGGATGCGGGCCGCCAAACACTACGGCTACGGGTGCCAGCATCATAATCCCCTATGCGTCAGCGCCAAGTCCTAGAGGGCCAGACGGATTGCATCGATAATGCGCGCGCAGCGCTGTGTGGCGGCAAGGGGCATGACGGGACTCTCGAGTTTCCCCGCCCGGATGAGCTGGGTCGCATGCTGGATTTCGCCGTAGAAATCATCGACCTCAAACGGGGCATTTATTTCGAGCATTCGTCCGTCGGAGTACTTCACATGGGCGAGCTCGGGGCGATGGAGACGCTCGATTTCCAACGAGTCCCGCTCGCAGGCAATCGTTAAGCGGCTTTCATATGCTGCTTTGCCGTCGCACACCATATGAATGGGTATGCCGCCGACGCTCATACGGATCTCGTCGGCCCAATCCACGCGGCCGCCCGATACGTCACGCCAGCGAACTTCACGAGACGAAACATCGCACGCACCCGCAAGTAGATCCTCAAACCACCCGACCGCATAGCAGCCCATGTCATATAGACAGCCACCCTGCAACGGGTCGAGCAGATAACTCGAAGGGGGCTCACCATAATCGAGTTTTTGCACGCTTTCAATCGAGACGATACGGCCGAGCTCGCCCGACGCAAGCAAGTCCTTCACGCGAGTGCGCATCGGGCAAAACCGGTTCTTCATCGCCTCCATAAACAGCACGCCGCGCTCGCGAGAGGTGGAGGCAATCGAGAGAGCCTCTTCCTCACTCAAAACGGCCGGCTTTTCGCACAGCACGGCCTTTCCGGCGCGCAGCGCGCGACAGGCCCAATGCGCATGCATGCCATGCGGAAGAGCCAAGTAGATTGCGTCGACATCGGGGTCGGCAATCAGCGCATCATAAGCCGCATCGCCGCTATCGTCAGCCGTGGCATAACTGTGCGCGGCATCAATCGAAAACGCCCTGCAAAACTCCTCAACATGCGAAGGAGTGCGACCGGCGGCAGCCACAAGCCGTGCCCCGTCCACCTCCTTGAGCGACGATGCAAATCGATGCGAAATGCGCCCAGCGCCCAAAACGCCCCAACGAACCTCACGCAAATCATCACATGAATCCCGATGGCCCACGACAGCCCCCTTCAGTTGCGGTGAAATAGTTCCTGTTTGGCCCCTATTCTGCCGCAAACAGGAACTATTCCACCGCAAGTTATAAAAGGGGCATCAGGAGCGCGTTTTGCAAAAGGCTTTAAGCGCAGCCGTTACGGGGCCAGGCTGGAAACGTCGGCGCACATCGTCGAGACGCTCGGGAATATCGATGTGCTGCGGACAGTGCCGCGCGCATTTGCCGCATTTGATGCAATTGCTCACCAACTTGGGCTCGCTTGTACGCACCGCGCTCGCCGTAAAGTATTGAGACAGCCCCGTAAACCAACTATGCGCGTAGCTCGCGTTGTAGGCACCAAAGCAGCCGGGAATATTGATACCCTTGGGGCACGGCATGCAGTAGCCGCACCCCGTACAGGGCACGCGATTCGATTTCTCAAACTCTCCCAGCACACGTGCGATGGTATCGAGCTGAGTAGCTGTCATCGAATCCGGCAGTGCGCGATCCGCCAATGCCGCGTTCTCGTCCACCTGCGCGGTATCGGTCATACCCGATAGCAGCATCGTGACCTGAGGATGATTCCACACCCACGAAAGGCCCCAAGCAGCCGGCGTCTTCAGGAACGGATCGCGTACGTCATCGAACACGGCGCGGGCCCGCGGAGGTAGCTTGCCCGCCAGGCGTCCACCCAAAAGCGGCTCCATCACAAACACCGCGAGCCCGCGCTCGGCGGCTGCCATGAGTCCCGCCGTTCCCGCTTGGTAGCGCTCTCCAGCGTAGTTGTACTGGATCTGGCAAAAGTCCCAGTCATACGCGTCAAGCATCGTGAGGAAATCCGCCGCACCGCCGTGGTACGAAAAACCTATCTGGCGAATACGCCCCGCAGCCTTTTGGTGCGCAATCCAGTCCTCGATACCCAAAGCTGCCACGCGCTCCCACTGCGCGGGCGAGGTGATGTTGTGCATGAGGTAGTAGTCGATATGGTCAGTCCGCAAACGGCGCAGCTGCTCGTCAAAAAAGCGGTCGAAATCCTCCGCACATTTGCACGAAGCGTGCGGCAACTTGGTCGCGAGCAAAATCTGGTCGCGCAGACCCAGGCGCTCAAGCGAAGCTCCCACACAAGCTTCGTTACCGGGGTAGAGATAGGCCGTGTCCAGATAGGTTATCCCTTGCTCCACCGCACGGGAAATGATGGCATCGGCCGTCTTCGCATCGGGATGTCCCGGCGCACCGGGAAACCTCATGCAGCCCAGACCCAGAGCGGATATTCGGTTACCACTTTTGGGGTCAACACGGTATTGCACGGCCCCTCCCTTCGCCATCAGCGCCCCGGCAAGGCGAAACACAATGGTCACGCAGCCGAAACATCGTGGAATCGCAATCGAGAATGTATCGTAACGTAGCAGAAATCGAGCCGTCACGACACCGCTTTAACATCAGCAAAAAGCCCGATGAAAGGAAGCGACCGTGACCACACGTGAGGACGCCTACCCCTACCCCGGCGAGCAGTACATCCTCTCGGTCGACCGCTATCAGATCGAGGTCATGGACCATCTGGACGAGCTTCCCGCCACAGGCGCCGTCATCTTCTGCACCTTCCCCAAGGTGCGCGATGGCGTTGGATATCCCGCACGCGTTTTCGCGGTCTGCCCCGCAGCGTAAGCTCCACGCGTCCATTCATTTAAAAATCGCCACCCTGCATGCACAAGGTGCGCTGGCGGCATACAATCCATCAGGCGCCCCTTACGCGGGCGCCTTTTATATGGGGAGATAATTCACATGCAGATCAACAAGGTCACCTTTATCGGCAAGGGCGGCGTCGGGCTACTCTACGGCAGTATGATCGCCCAGGCACTCGGTAACGACGCCGTCGAATACGTTATGGATGACGCCCGTTTTGAGCGTCACGCGGGCGATGCGCTCACCGTCAATGGCAAGCCCTGTGCGCTCAAGTCCGTCCGCGCCAGCGAGGCAACGCCCGCCGATCTGGTCATTCTCACGATCAAGACGACTGGACTCAACCAAGCACTCAAGACTATGGAGCGCGTCGTGGGACCCAATACGCTCATCGCCTCGCTGTGTAACGGCATTACGAGCGAGCAGAAGATTGCCGAGCGCTTTGGCTGGGAGCATACCGTTCTTGGTATTTGCCAGGGCATGGACGCCGTGTTCCTCAACGGAGAGCTCACCTTTACCAATGCGGGCGAAATCCGCTTTGGCGCGGCGGCCGGCACCGAGCTCGCAACCGTCACCGCCATCGACGAGCTCTACACGCGCTGCGGCATCGCCCATACCGTCGAGAGCGACGTTACGCACCGCATGTGGGCCAAACTCATGCTCAACGACGGCATCAACCAGACGTGCATGGCCTACGGCGGGACCTACGGAAGCGCCACGGAGCCGGGCTCCGAGCAGCGTCGCTGCTTTGTTTCCGCCATGCGCGAAACGCTTGCGGTCGCCAACGCCGAGGGCATTGAGCTGGCCGAGGCAGACCTGACGCAGATGGTGCACCTCATCGAGGGAATCGACCCCGCCGGTATGCCCTCAATGGCGCAGGACCGCATCGCACAACGAAAAACCGAAGTCGAAGAGTTCGCGGGCACCATTTGCCGCCTGGCCGTCAAACACGATATCCAAGTGCCGCAAAACGATTGGCTCTATCAGCGCATCCGCGATATCGAGAAAAGCTGGTAGCGCCCGGCTCACCACGTCAACAGGCTCAACAGCAAAGCCGCCACAAGGAGCACTCCCCTTACGGCGGCTTTCATCTTCATCTATAACCAGTAGTCGATGTCCCGACGGTTAGAGCTGCGACTCCGACGCCTGGTCCTCATCGTCGCGACAAAGGACTACACCCGCACTTCCCAGCAGTGCGGCCGCGATCAACGCACTGACCACGATAGAGGCAGCCCCACAAGACCCCTGCATGCCCACAACGAGCGCGGCCGTAGGACCAAGGCAGCCAAGCACCAATGCGACGGCGGCAATGGCAATATCTCGAGCGTTCACAAGACCACTTCCTCCACGAGAAAGACTTTGTTTCTCGTGACTTAGTGTGCCCCGCGCCCATATGCGCGGCGTACTGCCACGGTAAGGGCTCTGTTAGCTCAAACGCATACATAGAACGGGCGTCCTTACGTTGCCCTAAAGCTCGGTAAAGACGCCCATCCGCCAAATATCCGTGATGCAGAAAAATTACCAGCCAGTGTAGTAGTCGGTGGTTCCGGCTGCGCAGCCGGAGTCATAGACCTTGCACTCGCCCTTGGAACCGGTAAACGTGGAGCCCTGAGCTTTATCACCCGCGGCCACGACGTAGTAGCCATCGGAATCGCGCCAAAAGCCCTCGGAATCCTGCGTCCATTCGCCCGTGCGGTGGTGATACAACACGTTGCTGCTGTAATAAGTCTCGCGGCGGCCGTTATAGTTATTGACGCCGCTCGAGCGCGTCAGGCCCGAGCCGTTCGCGTAATACGCAGCAGACGCGTAAGACGAGCCGGAGCCGGCGTTGTAATACGAAGCCTGAACGGCCTCAGCGGCCTCGGCTTCGGCTGCGGCAGCCTCGAGCGCCTCGCGCTTGGCATCCTCAAGCGTGGAGCGGAGCTCATCGAGCTCGGTCGACTTGGCGTCGACCTCCCCCATCGTCAACAGGCTACCCGCACCGTCGATGCAGCTCTGCAGCACAGCGCGCTCGTCATCGGTAACATAGTCGCCATACATATTCATAATGATCTGAGCGCGCATCTCCAGGGAATCGCGCTTTGCCCCCATCGAGGCGTTCCACTCCTGCATAGAGCCATAACCGTCGCCGCGGTAGTCGACGGGCTGCACCAGCGTCGCCTCGGACGGCGTAGATCCAACCGTATCGGATAGTGTTGCCGCGTGGGCATCAGTTGCGCCGGCGCCCGCCAAAAGTGCCACGGTCAGAGCGGCGGAAAGGGCGGCGGCTTTCGGTTTTCGTGAATCGATCCTCATGTAGCTGGAAACCTCCGTAGTGCGTTTTTTGCTGCGTTTGAGCTGCGTGTGATTCGATCGCGCTGCATAGTACCCCGAGCAAATCGCGACCTGCGGTTTTACTCAAAAGGCGCACGTCAATTGCGTAAAACTCACATCCTCTCAACAGGAGTTTTCCACATCTCGATTGCATAAAGCGTGTCAAAAACCCTGTTTTTGCGCCCTCTCTATGCAAAAAAGACGCCTGTGCAACCATTGTTCGCACAGGCGCCTTGAGCAGGCATTTTATGCAGTTATACCTATCGAGTCGCAAGGGGTCCTTGCACAAGTCGCCTTACTCGTCCAGCGCGGCGAAGGCCTGCTTCAGATCCCAAATGATGTCCTCGGCGTTCTCGGTACCGATGGAAAGACGAATCGTGGAGGGCGTGATGTTCTGCTCAGCGAGCTCCTCGGCAGAGAGCTGGGAGTGCGTGGTGGTAGCCGGGTGCACGACGAGCGACTTGACGTCGGCCACGTTGGCGAGCAGCGAGAACACCTGCAGATGATCGATGAACTTCCAAGCTGCCTCCTGGCCACCCTTAATCTCAAAGGTAAAGATCGAGGCACCGCCGTTGGGGAAATACTGCTTGTAAAGCTCATGGTCGGGGTGCTCAGGCAGGCTCGGGTGGTTCACCTTGGCGACGTGGCTGTCACCAGCCAGGAACTCAACGACCTTCTTGGTGTTCTCGACATGACGGTCAACGCGCAGCGACAGAGTCTCGGTGCCCTGGAGCAGGACCCAGGCGTTGAACGGGCTGATGCAGGCGCCCTCGTCACGCAGCAGGATAGCGCGGACATAGGTTGCGAAGGCGGCGGGACCGGCAGCCTCGGCAAACGAAACACCGTGGTAGGAGGGGTTGGGCTCAGCGATCTGGGCGTACTTTCCGCTCGCCTTCCAATCGAAGTTACCGCCGTCGACGATCACACCGCCCAGCGAGGTGCCGTGGCCGCCGATGAACTTGGTTGCGGAGTGGACGACGATGTTGGCACCATGCTCCAGCGGACGGAACAGATACGGGGTGCCGAAGGTGTTATCGACGACAACCGGCAGACCGTGCTTCTTGGCGATCTCGGAGATGGCGTCGATGTTGGGGATGTCGGAGTTGGGGTTGCCGAGCGTCTCGAGATAGATGACCGTGGTGTTGTCCCTGATGGCACCCTCAACCTCTTCAAGGTTATGGGCATCGACAAACGTGGTCTCGACGCCAAACTGGGAGAGCGTATGCTCCAGCAGGTTGTAGGAGCCACCGTAGATGGTCTTCTGAGCCACCACGTGGTCACCGGCCTGGGCAAGAGCCTGCAGGGTATAGGTGATGGCAGCAGCACCGGAGGCGACGGCAAGACCTGCCACGCCACCCTCGAGGGCGGCGATACGGCCCTCGAAGACGCCCTGGGTGGAGTTGGTCAGACGGCCGTAGATGTTACCGGCGTCGGCAAGACTAAAGCGGTCGGCGGCGTGCTGGGAGTTGCGGAACACATAGCTCGTGGTCTGGTAGATAGGCACGGCGCGGGAGTCGGATGCAGGATCGGCGCTCTCCTGGCCAACGTGCAGCTGCAGGGTATCGAAACCAAAGGTGTGCTCGGGGTTGTTGATAAACTGGCTCATGATGATCTCCTTGATCGAACAAAAGTAATAAGAATAAGAGAAATAAGTCGCTGTCTCCTGATCACGCCAACGGGCGCAAACAGGAGCCCGGCATTCGTCTTGGCAAGCAGTTCATATGCGGGCCTCCTTTCGCATCCCGGTTCCGTGGTCGGCTTAATTACCTACCGCCTTTGTGTGTTTTGAATAGTACGAGCATCGTCTCCCCGGGTCAATCACTTAAAAGCGCTAATCTGTTATCGGTTTTGTAGATAGCACTCGAAAGGATGGGCGCCGATGACCCTCCAACAGCTTCGCTTTTTGATCGCCGTTGCAGAGTCCGGTTCGATCAACGCCGCAGCCCAGCGCCTCTATACGGCACAGTCCAATATCTCCAACGCCGTCAAAAGCCTAGAGCAGGAACTTCATATCGAAATCTTTACGCGCTCTAGCCGCGGTGTTGCACTCACCAACGACGGCACCGAGCTTTTGGGTTATGCACGCCAGGTCGTAGAGCAGGCCGACATGCTCGAGGCCCGCTACGAGGACGGCGGTACACCTCAGGCCCGCCTTGCCATCTCGGCCCAACACTACGCGTTTTCGGTCGAGGCCTTTGTCAACGTGGTCGAGCGCTGCCGCGACAGCAAGTTCGAGTTCATCATGCGCGAGACCACCACAGCGCAGATCATCGACGACGTGCGCGCGTTTCGCAGCGACATCGGCATCCTCTATCTGGACGACTTTAATACCCGTGTCTTGCAGAAGGCCTTTACCGATGCCCGAGCGAGCTTTCATCCCCTCTTTGATGCGAAAGTCCACGTGTTCGTTAGCGAGCGTCACCCGCTCGCACGCCGCCCTCAGCTGTCCCTTGCCGACCTCACGCCCTATACGCGCTACAGCTTTGAGCAGGGAACCTCGAACTCCTTCTATTACGCCGAGGAACCTTTTAGCTATATCCCTTGCGACCGCAACATACGAATCTCGGACCGTGGAACACTTACCAACTTACTTATCACGTCGAACGGTTACACCCTGTCGACCGGTGTCCTCTCCAATGAAATGCAATGGGGTATGGCATCGATCCCGTTAGCAGACGCCCCAACGATGCACGTAGGCTATATCATGCACGACGAGCGCAAGCCCTCTCCCCTCTTGCAGCAATACCTCGACGAACTTAACCGCATCATCCATGCCAACTAACTGTCAGAAGACGAGGTAGAAATCGTAGATTGCTAGCCCCCGGCGGGCATGGCGCTACAATGGTCACTCACACGAAACGTACCCAATGAAAGGAAGCCCGTGAAGGTCATCATCTATACCGACGGCTCGGCCCGATCAAATCCGGGACGCGGCGGCTACGGCGCCGTGCTCAAATACACCAACCCCGCCGGCAAGACCTTCACCTCCGAGCTTTCGCGCGGCTACGCCAAGACCACCAACAACCGCATGGAGCTCATGGCGGTCATCGTGGCGCTCGAGGCACTCAACCGCCCCTGCGACGTCGAAGTCCATTCCGATTCGCAGTACGTCGTCAACGCCTTCAACAAGCACTGGATCGACGGCTGGAAAAAGCGCGGATGGAAAACCGCCAACAAGCAGCCCGTCAAGAACCGCGACCTATGGGAGCGCCTGCTTGCCGCAAAGAGTAAGCATAAGGTGGAGTTCATTTGGGTTAAGGGGCATGCCGGCCACGAGCTCAATGAGCGCTGCGACGAGCTCGCCACCACGGCGGCCGACGGAGCCAATCTCGATATCGACACCGGCTTTAACGAGAGCGACCTGTAACGGCGTTTTCGCACGCTATTTCCTGCCCCTTCGCGCTACACTCATCCTGTAAACCGAACGGCACGAGGGGGATACATGCTGCGTATAGCGACCATCGGCACATCCATGATTACCGACGACTTTATCCAGGTCGTCAACGCCAACGACCAAGCCGCGTTTGTGGGCACGCTCTCGCGCGATGCAGATCGCGGCGCCGCCTTCACCGCCAAGCACGGTGGCGAGCGTAACTTCACCGCGCTTGACGAGTTTGCGTCCGCTGCCGACGTCGATGCCGTCTACATCGGCAGCCCCAATGCGCTCCACTACGAGCAGGCGCTCGCCTGTATCGCCGGCGGCAAGCACGTTATCGTCGAAAAGCCCTTCTGCGCCACCGAGGCGCAGGCGCTCGAGGTCTTTCGCGCAGCCGAGGCGGCGGGCGTCGTAGCCCTCGAGGCCATGCGCCCGCTCCATGACCCCGCTTTCCACGCCATCGAGGACGCCCTGGGTGAGATTGCGCCCATCCGCCGCGCCTCATTGCGCTTTGGCAAATATTCCTCGCGCTACAACGAGATTCTCGCGGGACGCGCCACCAATATCTTCGACTGCAATATGGCATCGGGTTCCCTCATGGATATTGGCGTCTACACCGTCGAGCCCATGGTCGAGATTTTCGGCATGCCCTCCGGCCTTACGAGCATGGCTACTCTGCTCGACCCCACCACGCGACAGCTCACGCACGGCCCCATCGATGGCTGCGGTTCCATCCTCGCCAGCTACGGCGGTGGCCGTATCTCCGTCGAGCTCGCGCACTCCAAAATTACGAATGACCTGCTGCCCTCGCAGATCGAAGGCGAGCGTGGCACTATCCAGATCGACCATCTGTCCACGCCCCGCAACGTCCGCATCGACTATCGCGGCGACGTCGTACGCGGCTCGGCGACCGAGGCGCCGCGCGAACAGGGCGACAACGGCCGCGTGCTCGACCTGCCCAAATCGAGCAACACTATGGAATACGAACTCACAGACTTTATCACCGCCATCGGCGGCATCGATAACGTCAAGGAAGAGATTTGGGAGACCCCGGCGGGACGTCACGAGCTTGGCCACTACCGCGATGTCACGCTCGTCTCACTGCGCATCATGGATGCCGTGCGCCAGCAGGCCGGCATAACCTTCCCGGCCGACGCAGGCAAGCAGGCATAGCGATGGGCTTCTTCGATACGTTCTTCTCCAGCGTCACCAGCGGCAGTCGAGAGCCTCAAAAACCGTCAAACGTCGAGCTCGAGCTGCGCCGCAGGCTTACTGTGCTTGCAAGCGACGAGGCCACTCAAGACACTCCCCTGCGCTATTTCCTGCGCTGGGAGGGGCAGGTCCAGGGCGTTGGTTTTCGCTTTACCAACACCAACCTCGCGCAGGCACGCGCACTCACCGGCTGGGTGCGTAACATGGAAGACGGCTCAGTCGAGATGGAGATACAGGGAGCTCCGGCAAACGTCCTATCTCATCTCGAGGCGCTTCATGCCTCCTACGAGCGCATGGGAACGCGTTTTCGCCTCGTAGACGCCCAGGCCCGAGCCCCACTTGCCAATGAAGACGGTTTCAGTCCTCATTATTAGTATTGTGTGCTAAATACGGTATCATTTACCTACGACCGTTAATAGAAAAGAGGCGAGGCGCATGGCGGTGCAAAGAAGGAATACCAAGCAGCGAAAACTGGTTCTTGACGCCGTGCGCCAAAGCTATAACCATCCCACCGCCGACGAAATCTACAACGTCGTGCGCGCGCAGGATGACAAAATCAGCCGCGGTACGGTCTACCGCAACCTCAATCTCTTGGCCGACGCCGGCGAGATTCTCTCCATCAAGACGCCGGGCGGCAGCCGCTTCGATCGCACGATCGAGCCGCATGCGCATATCATCTGCACCTCGTGCAGCCGCGTCATCGACGTACCACTCCCCTTCGATGCCCAGCTCGACGCCAAGGCATCCGAGCAAATCGGCTGGCACGTCACGTCGCACTACACCATCTTCGAGGGTCTCTGCCCCGACTGCTGGTAGATGTTTGGGACATGCTTTAAAATCCACCTTTCCGCACTTTGCAGCAAAAAATAGATTTCTAGGTATGTCGCGAAAACCTACTCGGCGAGCAGACGGCGCAGTTCTTCTTCGACCGTGTGCACGTAACGGACACGGTCATTGACACCGCGCATGCTGGGATTGCAGCTCTCCATTAGATAAGGATGGCCCACCACGTTGAGCATGTCGCGGTCGTTTTCGTTATCGCCAAACGCCACCATTTCGTTAGGTGAGATCCCCAGCGCGCGACCATAATCGGCAAGCGCGGACCCCTTGCCCGAACCGAAACCGATAAAGTCCGTCCATTCGGTTCCCGACGTCATCACGTCGACACGGTCGCCAAAGAGGCGCTCAAAATGCTCCAGCGCGGCCGGCTGATCCACCTCGGGCGTCTGGAAGGCAATCTTAATGACGTCCTCGTCGATGTCCTCGGGACGGTCGACCACCGCCACATCGCAGTGGACCTCATAGCGCAAATGGTCGACGAACGCATCGTTGCCGCCCATGGTGTAGAGGTGCCCCTCGCACGAAAGGGTCACGTCGGCATGGGGATACGCAACCACGGCATTCGCGATATCCATAGCAAGGCTGCGCTCCATGGAACGCTTGACAACGGCACGTCCCTCGCTCATCACCAGGGCTCCGTTTTCGCATACATAGGCGAGCTCATCGGCCACCGGGGCAAACAGGTGGCGCAAGCTCGCATATTGACGGCCGCTCGCCGGCATAAACACGATACCGCGACGATGCAGCTCATCGATAAGCTCAAAGGCCTCGGAACGCGGCTCGCGCTCCCCCGGATGCAGCAACGTGCCGTCCAAATCGCATGCAATCAGCTTGATTCCCTCAAGACCCATATGCTTTCCCCCAAAGCACCTCATCAACAGTAAGACGGACTTTGAATAGTTGCCTCTCAAAGTCCGTCTTACTCATACGCACGTTAACCGCGCGCCTTCTTTACGATCGTAAAGTCGGGAGCCATGCTCACGACGACCTCCGCCGCACTCGACGCAAAGCGCCGGCTGGCATCGAGCTCGCGCGTGACCACTGAGAGCCGAACACCCTCGACACCCCGGAGCATGCGGCCCAAAACAGGCTGCACCGGCGTATACATGCGCACGGTATGCTCGTCCGAGTCGCCTCGGAAGAGCGGCGCATGCATGTTGCCGATCTCCCAGCACGCATGCGCGAGTGCAATCGGATCCATGCGGTCGACTTCGACCAAATAAACCTCGGCGCTGCGCAGGCGCACGACAACCGCCACGGGCACCACGCCCGAACGGTCAATGGCGAGCACGTCACCGTCGGCAAGACGACCACCGTCGGTAGCATCCGGCCGAACATCGATCGTGCGCCCCAGCTCCGTCACGCCCGCAAACGCGCATACATCAGCCTGGTCCCAATCGAGCAGTAGCTCATCGACCTCAAAGACACCGCCCAGCTCCCGGCGAAGCAAAAGCTCATAGGACGGGTCGTTGAGATTTCCGAGGCACGTTGTCGAAACCAGATTTGCAGGCATAGCCTAATCCTCGACCTCGACGAGCTCGATATCGAAGTTGAGATCCTTGCCGGCAAGCTCGTGGTTGGCATCGAGCGTCACAGCCTCGGGCGTCACGTCAATGACGACGGCGGGGACGGGCATACCGCTCGGCGTGGACAGGAAGAGCTTCATGCCCTTCTCGATCTGCTCGATGTTGGGAACCTGCTCGGCCGGGAAGGTCAGAACCATCTCGGGATTGTGCTCGCCGTAGGCATCGGCAGCAGGAATGTGCACGGTCTTCTTCTCGCCCACCTGCATGTCGACAACAGCGGCGTCGAAGCCCTTGATCATCTGACCGGCACCGCAGGTGAACTCCAGCGGCTCGCCGCGATCGTAGGAGCTATCGAACTGCGTGCCGTCGTCGAGCGTGCCGCGATAATGGGTCTTGACCTTCTTGCCCTGGTTGGACATGGTAACCTCCGTGATAAGGGCGGCGCACAACGCAGGCCGCCGTGAACATATGGCGCTAACTATACCCTAGTCATACAATTCAATGACAGTTTGCAAAGAAACGCTGCAACCGGAGGAACCATGGCATATCCCGTATTTGACCTACACTGCGACACCGCCGACCGAATCGGCTGGGCCACGCTCGATCTCGACCTGCGCTTTACCGCCGGCACCGACGGTTATTTCCCCGGCGACGAAACGCATCCGCAAGATTTCGACCTCATCGAGGGCAACGCCTGCGCCATCTCGCTCGCAAAGATCGGCAACACGCCGTGGGCACAGTGCTTCGCCACGTTTGTCCCCGACGAGATTCCCACCGCCCACGCCGCGCGCTTCCAGGCGCAAATCATGGCGCATATGAGCGGCCAGGCAATGCTCAACCACGACCGCATGGTCAACGTACGCAGCGCCGCAGACATTCGCCCCGCGCTCAAGGACGGTAAAGTCGCTTGCATCCACACCATCGAAAACGCCACGTTCTTTGCCGAGGACCCCGCACTGATCGAGGTGCTCAAGAGCTTGGGCGTGCTTATGTCGTCACTCAGCTGGAACGCGCAGGGACCGCTCGCGAGCGGACACGATACCCACGCCGGCCTCACCGCCGCCGGCATCGAGGCGCTTGCGCAGATGGAGCACGCCGGCATGGTACTCGACGTCTCCCACCTCAACGATGAGTGCTTTGACGAGGTTGTCGCCCACGCCACGCGTCCCTTCGTCGCCAGCCACTCCAACTCCCGCACCGTCTGCAGCGTCAAGCGCAACCTCACCGACGACCAGTTCCGCACCATTCGCGACATGGGCGGTATCGTCGGCCTCAACTACTGCAGCGAGTTCCTATCCAACGACGCAACCGACAAGACCGCCGCAGACGTCACCTTCGACCAGCTGGCGGCACATATCGAGCACTGGCTCGACCTGGGCGGCGAGGACGTCATCGCGCTCGGCGGCGACTGGGACGGTGCCACGGTGCCCGCTTTCCTCTCCGATGCCAGCATGATGCCCGAGTTCCAGAACATGCTTTCCAAGCATTTTGGCAAGACCGTGATGCAGAAGCTCTGTAGCGACAACGCGCTTGCCTTCTTTGAGCGTTATTAATTTCACATCCCTTGAGCGGGCCGGCATGCCGAACGGTCGACATGCCGGCCCGTCCCCAATCTGAAGGACCGCTTTTGACGCAGCAATTTACGATTTCCATATCCCGACCGGATGGGACGCCCATCTCCGTCGTCGTTACCAAAAAGCGCGTCAAAAACTTCAACCTACGCGTCACATCAAGCGGTGAGGTCCACGCCAGCGCACCGCTCGGCGCCAGCCGCGAGCGCATCGAGGCATTTGTGAAGCGCAACAGCACCTGGATTGTCAGCCGACTTGCCAAGCGCGAGCAACATCAGGCGACGGCGCGAGAGCCGCTCAGCACCTCGTCCGTCATTGCACTTTGGGGCAAGCCCATCACGGTACAGGATGCACTCGATCACAACTTTAAGTCACCCGCACCGCGGCCCAAACAAGCCACGTTCGCAAGCTTTATGGGTACCGACGAGCCAGACGAACGTCCGCAGGCCAAGTGGAACGCGCCCCTCGACGGCTTAACGCCCAGTGAGATCCAAGCCCATATTGACCAGCTCTATACGTCCGAAGTCACATCGGCGCTGCGGGATATGGTGCACGCATACGAAATCGCAATGGGTGTCGCCGTTTCCCGCGTTTCCGTGCGCAGCATGAAAACGCGCTGGGGATCATGCACGCCCAAAACCGGCGCCATTCGCATCGCACGAGAACTTGCCGCCTACCCCGTCGAGTGCCTTGACATGGTTGTCGCCCACGAGCTCGTCCACTTGCTCGAGCCAAGCCACAATCAGCGGTTTCACGCCCTGCTCGACACGTACTGCCCCAACAATAGAGCACTGTCCCAGCGGCTCAAGCAGCCACCCATAGAGACATATTAGAACCGGTTAGCGCACGCGCTCGATCTCGACACCGCAGCTTGCCAGGGGAAGACCGACGGGCGCCCAAGGCTTATCGAGCTTAACGCGCACGCCAAGCAGCAAGGGGTAACGACGCAGCAGCATCGAGGCCACACCCTCAGCTGCAGCCTCGATGAGCTTAAACGTATGCTCGCGCAGATAGCCATCGACATCGTGGCACACCGAGCCATAGTCAATCGAGGCGTCCAGGTTATCGTGCTCCCCCGCTGCACGCAGGTCGGCATAGAGTACCAAGGACACGATGAACTTCTGGCCCAGCGCGTTCTCTTCGGGATACACGCCATGGTTAGCAAAAACCTCAAGACCTTCAACGGTGATGCGGTCGGCATGGCGAAGGTCGTCATAGCTCACGTGGGGCACCGCCGTTGCGGTGGATATTTCGCCCCTTCCACGGCGGGCGAGCTCGGCGCCTTCAGTCTTGGTTGCATTCTCGGGCAGTTTCTTGTTGCTCATCGCGATCGTCTCCTTCGTTTAGAACCCCGACCGCGCAAACTAACTACACGCGAATCGACAGGTTCTTTTTATCATCGCTCCAGTTGCAAGCATTGCGCGCGGGGCATGCAAAGCAGGCGCGCGACGCTTTGTCGGCTGCATAGAGCAGACGCTCAAGCGGTTGGCTGTTCACGCGCAGCTTTCGATGGCCCAGAATGGCCGTCTTAATGGCTGCGGCATCGGCCGGCTCAAACGCCACGTCATCGGGCATGCCGCCGAGAATCGCATCAGCGACGCGTTCGCTTGCAACATCATGGGATATACCCGATTCATACTGTTCATCTTTGCCGATATCGTGAAGAAGTGCCGTGGCGTAGATGACCTCGCGGTCAAATTCGAGCTGCTCCTCGAGATTCTTGATCCACATAATGCGAGAGACATCGAGCAGATGGTCAATACCGTGGCGGCAGAAGATGCGCCCCGATTCCAACTGCGCAATGTTGCCCAGATGCCGCCGGAACAGCCCGTTGGCACAAATGTAATCAATGCGAGGCATGGCACCAAAGGGGGCCAAGCCCGAAGCCATAAAGCCGCGACGCGACGTCCCCTCATCGGTCTTCGATGCAAAGTCGTTGACGACTCTCATAGTTAGCGTCCCAGCATCCTAAAGAAACGCTCCTCGAGCGCGGGATCGGTCTCAAAGACGCCGCGGCGAGCGAGCGTCACGGTCTTGGTGCCAGGCTTTTGCACGCCGCGCATGGTCATACACATATGCTCGGCTTCCATGAGCACAATCGCTCCCTGGGGAGCGAGATAATCCATGAGAGCGTCGGCAACCTGCGCACACAGCTGCTCCTGCAGCTGTAGACGGCGGGCATAAACCTCAACCGTGCGGGCGAGCTTGGAAAGCCCTGCGACACGGCCGTTGGGGATATAGCCAATGGCAGCCTTGCCGTAAAACGGCAGCAGATGATGCTCGCACAGCGAGTAAAACGTGATGTCGCGCTCGATAACCAAATCGTTCGAAGCGACGGCAAAGGTTTTGGACAGGTGCTCCTCGGCACTCTGGTCCATACCACCGGCGATCTCACCATACATACGGGCAACGCGCGCCGGGGTCTCCAGCAGGCCCTCACGAGTTGGGTCCTCGCCTATGCCCTCAAGCAACAGCTTAATGGCGGCCTCGACTTTTTCCTGATCGACCATCTGGGCCTCACTTTTCCGATTTTGCGTTCGCGCTATGGTACCACGCCCTTTGGCATCGGCCACAAGCTACATAGTATGGGTCGAATAGACCGGATCGTCCCGCCAAAGCTCCACAGCGTCGCAAAGCGCAACGCCCTCGCGCACAGCACGGGCGCGCGTGGCGTTCATATCAATCACGCGCTGATTGCTCGAGCCCCTAAAACGCAATGAGATATCGTACAGATCCTGAACAAACGGGCCATCCACCAACATATCGAGGCAGGCAAGGATACGGTCCGTCGCCTCGGTATGGTGACGACCACCCGGCATAAGCTCCTCGAGCACGTCGCCGGTAAAGCACCAAATGGTCTTGCCCGACCCCGCGGGATAGGCCGCACGCACGCGTTCGATAAAGTCAACAAGCCCCGCCTGATTCTCGGGCTCCATGGGCTCGCCACCCAGAATCGTCAGGCCATCGATAAAGGGATGATCGAGACTCTCGATAATTTTGTCCTCGACGGCGCGATCGAACGGCTCGCCCGCAGCAAAGTCCCACGCGACGGAGTTAAAGCAATTCTTGCACCCGCGACGGCACCCGCTCACAAACAGAGAAGTACGAACGCCTTCCCCATCAGCAATGTCGAAATACTTAATGTTCGCGTAGTTCATAGGTAACTCTCCCGGGAGGCCGGGACATATCATCCCGTCCTCAAACATTCTCGGCCTTCGGCCTGCGAAACTGCGGGCGGGACGATATGTCCCGGCCTCATGCAAAGGGTAACTCAATGAACGAAGCGAACATCGAGTATAGGGTTCGAGGTCCAATAAAAACTTTGTTGCAGCTCAACCGCTATCGCAAGTAAATCGCAGCTGCAGCTCGAATTATTTCCGCTAAGAACTTCGAGGAGCGAGCAGGCCGCGCGCTGTATCTCAGCTACGTCAACTTGGCTGAACCGAGAGGGCCGCTTGGGCATTTGCTCGATATGAGTTCCGCACGCAAAGAAAGCCACTTAATGTGGCCTTCGTCTTGCGCAGGACTGTCCGAAATAGCGAGCAAATGCCCAAGCGGCCCTCTCGGTTCAGCCCCGGAGCGGTATTAGAGATGCAGCACGCGGTCGCGGATCTCCTCGGTTCGACCCTGGTTCCAGAACTGGGTACCGATGTAACCGCACGTGCGACGGGCGACATTCATCTTCTCCTGGTCACGATTGCCGCAATTGGGGCACTCCCACACCAGCTTGCCGTCATCCTCGACAATCTTGATCTCACCGTCGTAGCCGCACACCTGGCAGTAGTCGCTCTTGGTGTTGAGCTCGGCGTACATGATGTTGTCGTAGATGTACTGCATCACGCGAATGACAGCCTTGAGGTTGTCCTGCATGTTGGGAACCTCGACGTAGGAGATGGCACCGCCCGGCGAAAGCTGCTGGAACATACCCTCGAACTTGAGCTTGTCGAATGCGTCGATCTCCTCGGACACGTGGACGTGGTAGCTGTTGGTGATGTAGCCCTTGTCCGTCACGCCCGGGATGATGCCAAAACGACGCTGCAGGCACTTGGCGAACTTGTAGGTCGTCGACTCAAGCGGGGTACCGTACAGCGAGAAGTCAATATCGCTTTCGGCCTTCCACTCCGCGCACTTGTCGTTCATGCGCTGCATGACGGCCATGGCAAAGGGCGTGCCCTCCTTCTCGGTGTGGCTGTGGCCCGTCATGTACTTAACGCACTCATACAGGCCGGCATAACCCAGACTAATGGTGGAGTAACCGCCCACGAGCAACTTGTCGATCGTCTCGCCCTTCTTCAGGCGGGCGAGGGCACCGTACTGCCAAAGAATCGGTGCGGCGTCAGAAAGTGTACCCATCAGGCGCTCATGACGGCACAGCAGGGCACGGTGGCACAGCTCAAGGCGCTCGTCGAAGATCTTCCAGAACTTATCCATATCCTGGTGCGAGCTCAGCGCGACATCGGGCAGGTTGATGGTCACGACGCCCTGGTTAAAGCGACCATAGTACTTGGGCTTGTTCGGGTCGTAGTTCAGCGCGTTGGCAACGTTGTTAAAGCCGTTGCCCGAGCGGTCGGGCGTCAAGAAGCTGCGGCAGCCCATGCAGGTATAGCAGTCGCCGTTACCCGCGGTCTCGCCCTTCGACAGCTTGAGCTCGCGCATCTTCTTCTCAGAGATGTAGTCGGGCACCATACGCTTGGCAGTGCACTTGGCAGCCAGCTGGGTCAGGTAGAAGTACGGGGAATCCTCGTGAACGTTATCGTCCTCGAGTACATAGATAAGCTTGGGGAATGCCGGGGTGATCCATACGCCGGCCTCGTTCTTAACGCCCTCGTAGCGCTGGCGAAGCGTCTCCTCCACGATCATGGCAAGGTCGTGCTTCTCCTGAGGCGTACGGGCCTCGTTAAGATACATAAAGACCGTCACGAACGGCGCCTGGCCATTGGTGGTCATAAGGGTCACGACCTGATACTGAATCGTCTGGACGCCGCGACGGATCTCGTCACGCAGGCGATCCTCAACAACCTCGCGGACCTTTTCGGGAGATGCGGAAACGCCGAGCTCCTCGAGCTCGCGGGCGACCTCGCCGCGAATCTTTTGACGGCTCACCTCGACGAACGGGGCAAGATGGGTCAGCGAAATCGACTGGCCACCGTACTGGGAGGAAGCAACCTGGGCGATGATCTGCGTCGCGATGTTGCAGGCGGTCGAGAAGCTGTGCGGCTTCTCAATCAGCGTACCCGAGATAACAGTACCGTTCTGGAGCATATCCTCCAGGTTCACCAGGTCGCAGTTATGCATGTGCTGGGCAAAGTAGTCCGAATCATGGAAGTGAATCAGGCCCTCATTGTGAGCATCCACAATCTCCTGGGGCAGCAGCACACGCTGAGTCAGGTCCTTGGAGATCTCGCCGGCCATGTAGTCACGCTGAACGGAATTGACGGTCGGGTTCTTGTTGGAGTTCTCCTGCTTGACCTCTTCGTTGTTGCACTCAATCAGCGACAGAATCTTGTCGTCGGTCGTGTTCTTCTGGCGCTTCAGGCTCTGAACATAGCGATAGATGATGTAATGGCGAGCGACCTCGTAGCAGTCGAGACGCATGATCTCGTCCTCGACCAGATCCTGGATCTCCTCGACCGACACGGTGTGACCCGCGTTCTCGCATGCCTCGGCGACGTTTTGTGCCGCGTAAACCACCTGGCGGTCGGTAAGACGAGAGCTCTCCTCGACCTCCAAGTTTGCGGCGCGGATGGCATTGACGATCTTATCGATGTCAAAGACAACCTCGGTGCCGCTGCGCTTGATGATCTTCATCCTCTTGCCTCTTTCGCATCGTAGCCTCATCGCGCTTCAGAGCCAAACGATACCCGGCAGGGCTTGCCCCTGTCTTGCGGCGCCGTCGCGCAATCTGTGTTCTCGATAAACCATAAGCCTCCATGCGGACATTCCCTGGAGCCGATCAAGCGGCTCAAGGACACGTTCAAAAGAGGCAGTTAAGGTCTTCGTTCTCTGTCCGCCATCTATCATACGACAAAGAGGCATCTATATCCTGTATTCTTTTTTTAGGTCAAACACAACATATAGTGTTTCAGCAGGTCAAAGCAATTAGTCATTTTGCAGACGCATTAAAAATGAGGGGTTCTTGGCAAGTCGGTAAAACGTTACCAACACGGCTACCTGCATGGCAGTTATAAAACCCCCTTAGTCAAGCCGCTGACAAATCCTACCAAAACCAAGCCGCTCACGCCAAAAGAATCCAAAAGATTATGCTTGACCAACATGTTGCGGTCACGATCGGCCAGGACGTATGCAATCTGCCGGCACCTCTACGGGATGCGAAGACCATCACATAGAGACCTTGGATCAATATTTGGTGGCTTATTTGGCGGCGTGCTTGGTGGCAAAACAAAACAGCCCAGAGGACATAGCCTCTGAGCTGCGAACATTTGGTGGGCGTTAGAAGATTTGAACTTCTGACCTCTTCCGTGTCAGGGAAGCGCTCTCCCCCTGAGCTAAACGCCCAAATGGAGCGGACAACGGGGCTCGAACCCGCGACCCCAACCTTGGCAAGGTTGTGCTCTACCAACTGAGCCATGTCCGCTAACGAGGATTAATCTTACGTGATGCCCGCATCCTATGCAAGAACTTTTTTTGAAAAGTTTTGCGACGCTCTCGCGAGGGCATCAGTCGTCACGAAAGGCGCGAACAAACGCAGGCTCGCAGCGAGATGCCCCTACATCTCACCGAGCATGATCCAGGCAGAGCTGTCCTGCGCGAGCCTGCCGTCTGCAAGCGGTGATGAGGTGAGCAGGACCCTGCCCGCCGGCAGCTCCACGGGTGCTGCACCGAAGTTCGTCACACACGCCCAGCCGTTATCGCGGCGATAGGCGATGACGCCGCCCTCAGCGCCCTCGGCACCATCCGCAAGACCGGTGCGCCCGTCAAGATCGAGCCACGCAAGATCGTTGGCGCACCCGCGCAGCTTGCGCCGCAGCCAGAGGGCGTCACGATAGAGCGCAAGCATCGATGTCGGGTCCACTTCTTCCCTATCGGCAGCATAATCGGAAAACCATGCAGGCTGCGGCAGATGGGGCGCCGCATCGGCGTCTGCCGGCGAAAACCCAAACGATCCGCCATGCGCGGGATCGTCCGCCGCCACCCACGGCAGGGGCACACGACAGCCGTCGCGCCCCTTCTCACGCTTCGGTCCGTGCGTATTGGTCGCAGTAGGGTCTTCGAGTGCAGCCCACGGGATATCAGCCACCTCAAAAAGGCCGAGCTCCTCACCCTGATACACGTATGCCGAGCCCGGAAGCGCCAGCTCAAGCAAAAGGGCCGCCCGCGCGCGGCGCTCGCCGAGTTCACGGTCCTCGTCATAAGACGACCCGTCGCGCAAGAGCCAGTCGAGCGCAATCTGGTGGTAGCGCGTCGCCTTGATTTGCGGCAGGGCATAGCGTGTCGCCACGCGCGGCACGTCGTGGTTGGAGAGTACCCAGGTCGAGGCGGAATCGGATTCGACGGCTGCCTTCAAGCCCTTCTCGATTGCAGTGTGCATGTCATCATAGGTCCAAGTGGCCTTGGCAAACTCAAAGTTGAATGTCTGGCCAAGCTCGCTGGGACGCGCGTAGAGATACTGGCGCTCGGGCAGCACCCACGCCTCGGCAACGGCACTGCGCGGCGGATTATAGCGGTCGAACACGCGGCGCCACTCGCGATAGATCTCGTGGACCTCATTGCGGTCCCACAGCGGATGGGTGCCGTCGTCAACCATGTCATCGCCCTCGGCGAGATGCCACCGGTCGAGGTCATCGCGGTCGAGATCCTTGGCGAGACCCTGCGCCACATCAATGCGAAAGCCGTCGACGCCTCGATCGCTCCAAAACGCCAGGACGTCGCAAAAGAGCGCGTGAACCTCAGGGCATGACCAGTCAAAGTCCGGCTGCTCGGGCGTAAACATGTGCAGATACCACTGACCGTCCGCAACACGCGTCCATGCGGGGCCGCCAAAGTTGGCATTCCAATTGGTGGGAGGCAGCTCGCCATGCTCGCCGCGACCATCGCGGAAGATATAACGGGCGCGTTCGGGCGATCCGGGGCCGGCGGCAAGAGCGGCTTTGAACCAGGGGTGCTGGTTGGATGAATGGTTGGGCACGATGTCGACGATGACCTTGATGCCGCGCGCGTGAGCCGCAGCGATCATGTCATCGAAGTCGTCAAGCGAGCCGAGACGTGGGTCGACATCGCAGTAGTCCGCCACATCATAGCCGCCATCGACAAGAGGCGAAGGGTAAAACGGGCTCAGCCAGATGGCCTCGATACCCAGTCGCTCAAGATAGTCCATCTGCTGGGTAATGCCCGCGATATCGCCCAGACCCGAACCAGTCGAATCCTTAAACGAGCGCGGGTAGATCTGATAGATCGCGGCATCGGACATCCATGAGCGCGAAGAAGACTTTTCTGTAGCCATGGGGCGTATCTCCCTTGCAACGAGGTTATGCGAGATGCCCACGATGATACGCCCAAAGCGGACATTCGCGACAAACAACGCCACAGCCACGCCCCAAAACGATCGCTCCCTCGCGGGTTCGAGCCCAGGCGACGGGTACGAAAAAGCCCGGCTACCGTAGTAGTCGGGCTGTTACGTTTGGAGCGGACAACGGGGCTCGAACCCGCGACCCCAACCTTGGCAAGGTTGTGCTCTACCAACTGAGCCATGTCCGCATATGTAAAACAAAACGGGCGCCGGAGCGCCCGGATGTTGCCTGGAGGCGAAGCCCGGATTCGAACCGGGGGTAAAGGCTTTGCAGGCCTCTGCCTTACCACTTGGCCACTTCGCCGAAAAAGGACCGCCTAAACGGTCCGGAAATGCAATGGAGCGGACAACGGGGCTCGAACCCGCGACCCCAACCTTGGCAAGGTTGTGCTCTACCAACTGAGCCATGTCCGCTTGCGGGTTATTAATTTACGCGAGTTGTCCAAAAGACGCAAGTACTTTTTTCAAAAAACTTGTCTGCCGCATGTTCTTAATAGCCAAACGCGCTAAAGCGATTGGCTAGGCACACGATTCCAGCGCTCCGCTAAACAGCTTCACCATCTGCACGCGCGTGCCGGCGCCGTCCGTACGACGAGCAACCTCCACGTTATCGACGAGCATACGCATAAGCTTGATACCACGGCCGCGTTCCTCAGATGCAACCGGCTCGCTCGTTTCATCGATAGAATAGCCGGCACCTCGATCAAGCACCTCAACCACAACGCGATCGCCATAGGCCTGAACCGTCAGGACGCACCCGATACCGCCCGCATGGTCATAGGCATTACCCAGCGCCTCCCCCGACGCCAATGCGACATCGTAGCGCTCGTCACGGCGCAACGGGAGCGATTCAAGGAGTTCGGCGATGCGATGTCGGTAGTATGGAAGATTCTCGATACCCTGACGGACCTCGACGCTCTTACTCCAGCGAGGCAGCTCCCCCACCGGAATGGCGGGAATAGACTCCCGTGCCGGCCCCGCGACATGAAGGATATCGACAAGACGAGCAATCTCCAAAAAGCGAACAACTTCACCTGATGCATTGACGAGCGAAAGCAGGCCTTCTCGCCTCATGAGCTCACGAGCGCGCGTAAGCAGGAATGCCAAGCCCGTCGAATCGATAAAGCTAACAGCCTGACAGTTGATGACGACGCGACGCACGCCGCGGCCAATCAGAGCATCCAACCGCCGACGCAGCGCAGGCACCGTGGCGATGTCGATATCGCCTGGTGGCGTCAAAACCGCTATGTCATTCCACTCATTCATACGACCATGGTTCCCCAAAAAAGCCCACTCAATGCATTCGTTTCCCCAACCGTACGGATTCAGCCCGCCCAGCGTCGTCTATGAACGACCCCGTAAAAACTCAAGGGACACCAATGCAATGTCATCGTCCAGCGCCGATTCGGTAAATCGGTCAAGCTCGCCCAAGACCTTGCCGCAGATTCCCGATACGCCCTCCCCCGAAACAGAAAGCAGAAGATCGCGCAAACGCTGCTCGCCAAAGAACGCTCCGGTGCGGTCGCGGGCCTCAATCGTTCCATCCGTATACATGAAGAGCATGTCACCAGGAGCGAACGTAAACACGCCTGTCTCGTACACCATGCTCTCAAAGGCACCGATTACGCCCGATTGGCATCCAAGTAGCTCGACCTCTCCCCCACGGGCCTCGCCGCCACCCAGCGGCATCGACTCTGGCCTGATGACCATGGTCGGAGGATGGCCCGCCGAACAATACGTTGCGCGTCCGGCTTTAAGGTCAATCTTGGCGATAAAGGCCGTCACGAACGTCTCGACCCTCGAGAAGCCCATGAGCATGCTGTTAAGGGAGCGTGCCATGCGGGCCGGTCCAGCGCCCTCCCAGGCATATGCCGTCAGGGCCGTCTTGACGAGCGCGGACATCGATGCAGCCTCAATGCCTTTGCCAGACACATCGCCCAGAATCATGACGGCGCAGTCGTCGGGAAGACGGATGAGCGTATAGAAATCGCCGCCGACCAACGCCGAGTTCGTGGCCGACAGGTACACCGAATCGGTTGCGATACCCGGAACATCCCCCAGGGAATTTCTCATGCCGATCTGAAGGGTCTGAGCGATATGGCGCTCCTCGCGCTTTTGAGATTCGCCTTCGTAGATAAGCTCAAAGTCATGCGCTAAGTGCACCAAGTAGTCATATTCAAGGTCATCAATCGGCTCTTGGCTACCATCACGAAGCAGCAGCGCGCGCGTCGTCGGGCTCTTCGCAACAGAAGCAGGAACAATCGCGTCGTTACTGTGTTTGCCATCACCCTCAGAGCGCGGGCGCCCCGCCTCGATGCCGGAGTCGACGTAGAGACCTTGACAAGGCAGACCATGCGCCCTAAGCCAACCTCCCATAGGCATCGATTCGTCAACGCGAGTTATACGGACGTGTTTAAGGTCCTCGGCACTCGTGCCGCCCAAAACAGATGCCTCAAAGCCATCAGGGCCAGCCCCCAGACGTGCCGCTGGCGCCGTCGTGGAAAAGAAAAGCTTCTCGGGATCGTCCGGCAAAGCAACGCGACTGCCGCCTTCAAAATCTATGACGTAGGAATCCAGACTGGCGTCATACTCAACAGGGCAAAAATGGCAGTTAAGCATATTGCAGATCTCGGACGATACCGCCTGGGTAGCCGCGGCGGAATCGTCTAGAAAGGTAAACAACTCATCACGCAAGACATTGAGCGAGCGGCCAAGCTCGGCCGTGCGACGGGAGCGAAGGCTCGATGCCATGCCGACCAGCTGGATAGACAGGTAATCGCAAATGACCTCGAGCACATTAACGTCATAGGCGAGCGGTGCCTGAGGGCGTTTCCAACCAACTTCCAGCACGCCAAGAATCTGCGTACCGTAAAAAACGGGAAGACAGATCTCGCTGCGGTACGGAGGCATATCCTGCATGCGCAACAGGTGCTTAGAACGATTGTCCAAGTCCATAAACATACCGGAGGCGGCCTTATCACCCTCAAGGTCCTGTTGAATCGACAAGCGACAGGCACGCGACTCACGAAGAACATACGTCGGAATGCCAGCGCCATACGGCAAAAACTCAGGCAGGTAGCTGTCGTACAGCTCCTTGGAAACACCGCGAAGTTTAAAACCGCCGCTCTCAGAAAAATAGATAGCGGCACCCGAAGCATCGAGCGTTCCGACAAGCTGGTTCAAAACAGCATCAAGTAGGCTGGGTAACTCATCGGAGCCCACAGTGCTCATAATGACCGAGAGCGTGCCAGAGAGGCGCTTGTTCGCCACTCTAAGCTCCGAAAGCGCACGCTTGAGCTGACGGTCGTGCGAATACTGTTCTTCGATGCTATGGAGCGCCACCAGGACACGTGGCGCGCGGCGCCCAAAGATGCGTGGAGGCGTTACGGAGCCCGCACGAACCAAGACGGGGATAAAGGAGCCGTCACTCAGCTTGAGCATCAGTTCGTTCTCGGAGCCATCAGTTTCAAATGGCAGACGATGTTCCGTCGCACGTTCAAAAGCGGACGAGTACAGGACGTCTTTAACATCTCCACCGATGACGTCGGCGCGTTCCTCGCACATCAAACCAAGTAAGCGATTATTCACATGCAGAATGGTTCCGTCGAGCTCACAGATGATGACAGCATCGCTCGTGATCTCGACTAGTTGGGCAACGTCTGCCCACTCGTTGCGTTCAAGCGTTTCCATCGTGGACCCCACCGTCTATCGGTAACAAAAAAGCCTCCGAAGAGGCTTCTCAAATGCGATGGTGTCGGAGGCGGGACTTGAACCCGCATGACCAAAAAGCGGTCACTAGCACCTCAAGCTAGCGCGTCTGCCAATTCCGCCACTCCGACATGCTATGTTGTTGATTCGCAGTTCGTTTTGTTGGACCCGCGCGTTCAACGAGGAAGATAATAACCTATGATTCGAGAACTGTGCAAGCACTTTTTTCAAAAAAGTTTACGAATTTGTAAATGCGCAGATAGACTGACCTGTTCGGGCAGGAATGAGGTTGCTTTCCAACGCGTCCTCGGGCATGCGGCATTATTTTGATCTGCGCTTTGCGCTACAAAATAATGCCGCCCCCTGCGGAATGCGTTGGAAAGCAACCTCATTCCTGCCCTAGGGACACATGCTTCAGGCACAGTTCTCAAACATGTTCTGGGGCCTGATGCAAATTTGGTGGCTCGGCTTTGCCGAGCCCTTATATGGGGAGGTCGGAGCTAAAGCTCCGGCCTCACTCAATTTCTTATTAGATTAAGTGAGCGATCAAGGAATCGCACCCCTCTGCAGTGGTAACACAGGGTCCGTGCTGGACTTAATTTTCAGAACATTCCGCAGACCAGGAAACCCCCTTATCCGCAGCTCCGAAGGAGCAGGATAAGGGGGTTTCCATGGTCGAGGACGTTCTGAAAACTAAGTCCAGCGCGGGCCCGGACGAGAACAACCGACTACAGGTCGATGTGCGATTCCTTGATCGGGAACGGCTCCGCGAAGTGGCAGGCGCAGCAGTGGCCCGGGGCAACTTCCTTAAACTCGGGAAGCTTCTCGGAGCAGATACCCTGCGCGATCGGGCAGCGCGTGTGGAAACGGCAGCCGGTCGGCGGATCCAGCGGCGACGGCGGATCGCCAGCGAGGATGATGCGCTTGCGGGTCTTCTGGATATCTGGATCGGGCACCGGCACGGCAGACAGCAGCGACTGCGTGTACGGGTGGTGCGGCTCATTGTAGAGCGTCTTCCAGTCCGAAACCTCGACCATCTTACCCAGATACATAACGGCAACACGGTCGGAGATATGCTGCACGACAGAGAGGTCGTGAGCAATGAAGAGATAAGCCGTACCGAACTTGTCCTGGAGCTCCTTAAGAAGGTTCAGAACCTGGGCCTGAATGGATACGTCAAGTGCAGAGACAGGCTCGTCGCAGATGATCAGCTTGGGCTTCAGAGCGAACGCGCGGGCGATGCCGACACGCTGACGCTGACCGCCCGAGAACTCGTGCGGATAGCGGTTGATGTGCTCGGGATTCAGACCGACGACGTCCAGCAGCTCGCGGACGCGCTCGATACGCTCCTCCTTGGTACCCACGCCATGAATGGTCATGGGCTCGGAGACAATCTCGCCGATGGTCATACGAGGGTTAAGCGAAGCATAGGGATCCTGGAAGATGAACTGCATCTCGCGACGCATATCCTTGATCTCGTGCTTGCTCATCTCGGCAACGTCTTTGCCCTGGAAGAACACTTTGCCTGCCGTCGGCTTGGTCAGGCGCATGATGGTACGGCCCGTGGTGGACTTACCGCAACCAGACTCGCCGACCAGGCCAAAGGTCTCACCCGGATAAATCTCGAACGAAATGTCATTCACAGCAGAGACGACACGCTTGGAGAAGCGCTTGGCGAACATGCCGGACTCAGCGGGAAACTCCTTAGAGAGGTGCTCGACCTTCAGCAGCGGAGTGCGCTCGTTGGTATCTGCCATTACGCCTCGCCTCCCTTCTTGGAATCCTTGCGCGTACGGGACGTCTCAGGAGCGTTCTTGAGGAACTCGGGGTCACCGGAGTAGTGGCACGCAGAGTAATGACCAGACTCGGTGACAACGCGCTCGGGGCGCTGCTTGCGGCACTTGTCCGTCGCATAGGGACAACGAGGCGAGAAGACGCAGCCCTCAGGCAGGTTCATGAGCGAAGGCGGGTTGCCGTGAATCGGCGTAAGCGGCTTCTTCTCTTCGATGGCCTGCTCCGGGATGGAGCGGATAAGGCCCCAGGTGTAGGGGTGGCGGCTCTCGTAGAAGATTTCCTCAGCAGTACCGAACTCGACGGGACGGCCTGCGTACATAACCATGATCTTATCGGCCATATCGGCAACGACGCCCAGGTCATGGGTAATCATGATAATGGCGTTGCCGTTCTTCTCCTGCATCTCCTGCATGAGCTCGATAATCTGAGCCTGAATGGTAACGTCCAGAGCCGTCGTGGGCTCGTCGGCAATCAGGATATCGGGATCGCAGGCAAGAGCCATAGCGATCATGACACGCTGACGCATACCGCCCGAGAACTGGTGCGGATACTCATTGACGCGCTTCTCGGGCTCGGGGATACCCACGAGGTCCAAAAGCTCGGTGGCACGCTTGAGCGCCTCCTGCTTGGAGTAGCCACGGTGCAGACGAAGGCCCTCGCCCACCTGCTTGCCGATCTTATAGACCGGGTTCAAGGAGGTCATAGGATCCTGGAAGATCATCGCGATATCGTTACCGCGAATGTGCTGCATCTCTTCCTCAGTCATTTCGAGGATAGAACGACCGCGATAGCGAACGTCGCCGCCCTCGATCTTTCCCGGAGGCATCGAGATAAGACCCATGATGGTCATGGCGGTCACGGACTTACCGGAGCCGGACTCACCGACGACGCCCAAGGTCTCGCCGCGATCGAGCGTGTAGGACACACCGTCGACAGCGCGAACGACGCCGTCCTCGGTATGGAAATACATCTTAAGGTCATCGACCTCGAGCAGATGCTGGCCCTCGGGAACAGGCTGGTCCTTCAGGTCCACATAGTTCTTGTTCTTCTTCATCCTTATGCGTCCTTCATCTTGACGTCGAGGGCGTCGCGCAGACCGTCACCCAGCAGGGTGAAGGCGAGCACCGTCGAGAGAATTGCCAGACCGGGCATGATCATCATCCAGGGAGCAGTCAGAAGATACTGCTGACCGTCCTGAATCATGGAGCCCCACGAAGGCGTAGGCGGAATAACACCCATGCCGAGGAAGGACAGAGCGGACTCGGTCAGAATGGCGCCACCAATGTTCATGGTCGCGTAGACCACGATGGAAGCGACGGAGTTCGGGAAGATGTGACGTACGACGATACGAGCATCAGATGCACCCATCGCGCGCGCAGCATCAACATAGTCGTTTTCCTTGACGGTCAAGATCGCAGAGCGGAAGACGCGCGCAATCGAAGGCCAGCCGAGAATACCGATGGCGATAAAGACGTTCTGAAGACCACGGCCGATAACGGCGATCATGGCGACAACGAACAGCACGTACGGGAACGCCAGGAAGATGTCCGCACAGCGCATGATGATCGTATCCCAGATGCCGCCGTAGAAACCGGCCAGAGCACCCATGACCAGACCGATCAGCGTGGAGATCGCGGTGGCCATAATTCCGACAGACAGCGAAACGCGCGCACCGTAGATAACGCGGACGAGAATGTCACGACCAAGGGCGTCGGTGCCAAACGGGTGCTCGGCACACGGAGCCAGCAGCGACGTCTCGGCCATGGTGGTCGAGTCGGAAGCCGTCGGAGAACCGAGCCAGGGCTTAGCCCACAGATCTGCGGTCAGGGCAACCACAACGACGATGATGATCCAACAGACACCGATAACGGCGAGTTTGTTCTTACGAAGACGCTTAAAAGCGTCGCCCCACAGCGTGCGGGACTTGGCGGGAGCAGATGCGGCCTTGGTGGCGGTAGCCTGCTCCTGAGACTGAGAATCAGTTTCCTGCATGAGACGTACCTCCCTTAGGCCTTATCCGACGGACCGCCAAGGCGGATGCGCGGGTCGAGGAATGCATAGCTAATGTCGACGAGCAGGTTGATCACCATGACGACGACAACGATGAGCGTAACGCCGCCCATAACGATGGGCCAGTCACGCATGCTAATGGCGCGATAGACCTCATAGCCGATACCGGGCCAGTTAAAGACCGTCTCGGTCAGGATGGCGCCCGAAAGCATGCCGCCAAAGTCGACACCAATATAGGTAACGACGGGGATGAGTGCATTCTTAAGCGCATGCTTGACGATGATCGCGCGATTGGAGAGACCCTTGGCCTTTGCCGTACGGATGTAATCCTGGTTCATGACGTCAAGCAGCTGCGAGCGCATAATGCGGGCGGCGTAAGCGGTCGAAACCGAAGCCAGCGTAATGGTCGGAAGCACATAGTGCATCCAATCCTGATACTGAGAGCTGGAACCGCCGGCACCCGAGATCGGCATGGAGATTGCACCGCCCGTGGCGTCCTTGAGGATGACGCCAAAGAACAGCTGCAGCAACATACCGAGCCAGAAGGCCGGGACCGCAACGAGGATCGACGTGGTAAGCGTTACCAAAATATCCCAGAAGGAATACCGCTTTACCGCCGAAATGATACCCGCACCGATACCCATAATTGCCTCGAGCACGATGGCGCACGCGGCAAGTTTGACCGTATACGGATACTTCTGGGCAAAGATTTCCGTAACCGGCAGCTTGCGCTGATACGAATTGCCCAGATCGCCATGAAGCAGGCCGTTCATGTAATACAAGTAACGGTCCACGAGCGACGTTTGAACGGGATCGCCGTTCTCGTCAAGAATCGCGTTGCCGTCCTCGTCCGACTGGACTAGGTGATAGCGGACGCGAAGCTGAAGCTCCACCTCGGGGGACAGAGCCTTGTCTCCACCGATCAGCTTGATCGGATCTCCCGGCACGATATTCTGGAGGGCGAACAGAATCAGCGTAACGCCCAAAAACACCGGGATGAACTGAAGCACACGTTTAACGATGTACTTACCCATACCACTCCCCTATCTAGGGATTAACCTAAATGGGATGCCGATCGCCAGACCGGCATCCCAAAATTACCATCAGCCAGTTTACCCCAGGTTAGGGAGAACTGTATGTTTCCCATGAGGTCTACGTAAATACTTGACCCTCACGGAAGCTGCAAACTCTTAGGCGAGCTCAGCGGTACCCAGCTCGGCATGCTTCTGCGGATCGACATAGAGGTGCTTGATGCGATCGGAACCGACGATGGTGTGCGTGTAGAACATCACCGGGATGACCGGACAGTCGGCAGCGACCATAGCGTCGGCCTCCTGCATCTTAGCAACGCGCTCTTCGTCGTCAACCGTGGTGCGAGCCTCGTTGACCTTGGCGTCGAACTCGGGGTTGTTGTAACCGGAGCGGTTGTCGCCACCGAGGGAGTCGGAGTGGAACAGCGGATACAGGAAGTTGTCCATGATCGGGTAGTCGGCAATCCAACCCAGACGACCGAACTGATAGTTAAAGTTCTGATACTGCTCGAGCAGGGCAGACCACTCAGGGGTATCGGAGACAGCGGTAACGCCAACCTTGGCGAGGTCGCCGATGATGGACTCCATGATCTCCTTGTGGCCACCATCCTGGTTGTAGGAAAGGGTCACGTTAATGCCACGATCGCCGTTAGCGCCAGCGGGAGCAACCTTGTCGAGGTACTCGTTAGCCTTGTCGACATCGTAGGCGCAGAACTCCCATGCGCCCTCCTTGTAGCCATCGATGCCCGGAGGAACAATGCCGTCGGCAGGGGTACGGGTACCCTTGAAGATGGTCTTGCAGATGGCCTCACGGTTGATGGCCAGGGAGATGCCCCTACGCAGGTCGGCGTTGTTGAACGGCTCGGCCGTGTTGTTGCAGGTCAGGTAGTAGGTGGAAGGCTCGGAGCCGAGCAGCATGCGCTCGCCGTCACCCATGGTGTAGCCGTCCTTGGACACGCCGCGATCCTTCTTGGCGGCGTCAATCTGAGCAACGGGAACGTCGCAGACATCGAGGTTACCGGCCTGGAACTCCTTGTAAGCGGTCTCCATGTCCTTGATGACCTGGAAGTGGATGCCATCGATCTTGGCCTTGTCGCCATAGTAATCGTCGAACTTCTTGAGGTTGATCTCCTGACCATCCTCCCACTTGCCGTCCATCATGAACGGGCCGTTACCGACCGGTGCAAGGTAGAAGCTCTTGACATCGGACTCGGCGCACTCGGGAACCGGGGCCAGGGCCGGGTGAGAGGCGACGAAGGGGAAGTCGGCGTAAGCAGAAGACAGCTTGACGACGAGGGTCTCATCGTCGGGGCAAGTAACACCGCTGAGCTCGGTAGCGTTACCGGCAAGCAGGTCGTCATAGCCCTCGACCATGGAAAGGTGATAGGAGACCTCGGAAGGGCCGTACTCGGTAGCGATGGCCGACTTGGTGTTGACCAGACGCTCCCAACCGAGCTTGAAGGACTTGGAGGTAACGTCGTCACCGTTGTGGAACTTGGCCTTCTTGATCTTGAAGGTAAACTCGGTGGCGTCGTCGTTGGCCTCGAAGGACTCGCAAGCCAGCGGAACGATCTCGCCCTTCTCGGCGTCATAAGAGGTCAGAGCGTCAAAGAGCTGGTACTCGACCTGAGTGCCCTGGTCCTCCTGGACATTGTAGGGGTCGATGCAGACCGGGTTGTTGATGTAGAAGTTCAGCGTCGAACCGGACTCAGAACCGGAAGCGTCGCCACCCTTCTTGCCGCATGCGGCAAGAAAAGCCATGGAGCTCGCAGCAAGGGTGCCGCCAACAAAGGCGCGACGACCCATAACGGGCTGGTGGAACATAGAATCAGCCATGCCATCCTCCTTATGAGATAGGACAAAGAAATGTTCAGTCGGACACATGTCGAAATAATCCGATCCGAACCATCAAAACGCCGCCCGCTGCTATGGCTGGTTATGCACAACGGACCAACGTTTTGCAATACAGTAGCGCATTTTATACACAATTTGGGGCTAATTCCGGTTAACGGTCGAGAATTTCTTTAGTTGGGCGAAGTATGTGAGGATATTTTGACTCTGTTACAAATATGTAAACAAAAAGGGTCCCGCACTTACGGGACCCTTTTTGAATATTTATGCGGCTCGTGCTTAGTAGCCGACGATGCCCTGCGGGAAGAAGAACATGCACAGCACGACGCACACGGCAAACACGACAGCCATGATGACGGTCAGGCGGTCGAGGTTCTGCTCCATGACGCCCGTGGCAGAGCTGGAGTTATACAGCGAGCTAGCGATCATATCCGAAACGCCGGTGCCCTTACCGGAATGCATCAGGACGAGAATCGTCAGCGCCACGGCAGAGACAGCCCAAACGACAAACAGAAGAATCTGGAACGGACCCATAGATAAGCTCCTTAATAGAACAGTTTAAACTCCAGTACTGTACCACAATCCCCCGCTCTCCCCTACCTGCCACTCAAGGACGGGGTGGAAATGGCAGAAATACCAAAAAGGGGGTTGTCCGGTTGTGGACAACCCCCTTACTAGAAAACGGTATTTGTTTTCTCTTAGGCCTCGGTGGCGAGCACGCGACCCGTCATCTCGGCGGAAGGCTCAATACCAGCCATGGTGAGCATGGTCGGAGCGATATCGGAAAGACGGCCGTCCTCGATACCGGTGAGCTTGGCCTTCTCATCAACGATGATGAACGGCACACGGTTGGTGGTGTGAGCCGTGAACGGATGCTTGGAACCGTCGGAAGCAACGTCAAACATGTGGTCGGCGTTGCCGTGGTCGGCGGTGATCAGCGCAAAGCCACCCTTGGCGAGAATCGCCGGGACAACCTTGGACAGGGCATCGTCAACAGCCTCGACGGCCTTAACGGCGGCGTCGAAGACACCGGTGTGACCAACCATGTCGCAGTTCGCGAAGTTCACGATGTAGAAATCAGCGCGATCCTCGTTAATAGCGGCGACGAGCTTCTCGGTAACCTCGGGAGCGCTCATCTCAGGCTGCAGATCGTAGGTAGCGACCTTGGGGGAAGCGACGAGCACGCGCTCCTCGCCCTCCTTGGGCTCCTCGATGCCGCCGTTGAGGAAGAACGTCACGTGTGCGTACTTCTCGGTCTCGGCGGTGTGCAGCTGCTTCAGGCCATTGGCGGCGATAACGTCGGCCAGAACGTTCTCGGGGAACGTCTTGGGGAAAGCGACCTCAACGTCAAACGTCGGGTCGTACTCGGTCATTGTCACAAAGTGCGAAAGCTTAATCTGCTCGCGCTCAAAGCCGTCGAACTCCTTGTCCGTGAACACGCGGGTCATCTGACGAGCACGGTCGGGACGGAAGTTGAAGAAGATGGCCGCGTCGCCCTCGTGGATGCCCTCGTTATGGGCAGCGAAGGGCTCGACGAACTCGTCGCCGCGCGGATCCTTCTCATAGTAGGCCTTGATACCGGCAACGGGGTCGGTATCGGCATCGGACGCGTTGACCATGACGTCGTAGGCGCGCTGGATGCGCTCCCAACGATTATCGCGGTCCATGGCCCAATAACGGCCCGAGACGGTGGCAACGCGAGCGTCGCAACCAGTCTCCTCGGAGATCTTAGCCAGGAAGGCGCAGAACTCACTCATGTAACCGGCACCGGACTGCGGGTCAACGTCGCGGCCATCCATGAAGGCGTGGACGCGAACGGTCTTGACACCATGCTCGGCAGCCATCTTGACCAGAGCCTCGACGTGGTTCATGTGAGAATGAACACCGCCAGGGCTCATAAGGCCCATGAGGTGAAGGGTCTTGCCGTCAGCCTTGACGTCGTCCATAGCCTTGACGAAAACCTCGTTCTTGGCGATGGAGCCGTCCTTGATGGCATTGTTGATGCGCGAAAGCTCCTGGAACACGATGCGGCCGGCACCGATGTTGAGGTGGCCCACCTCGGAGTTACCCATCTGGCCATCGGGAAGACCCACGTCCTCGCCCGAAGCGCCGAGCGTGGTGTGGGGGTACTTCTCATACAGGCTGTCAAGGAAGGGCGTCTTGGCAGCGGCGACGGCGTTCTCGCCATCGGCCGGAGCCAGGCCGCAACCATCCATGATGATCAGGAGTGCAGGAAGATGACGCTGTGCCATATGTCCTACTCGCCTGCCTTGACGACCATAGAGGCGAAGTCGGCAGCCTTGAGCGAAGCGCCGCCCACGAGGGCGCCGTCAACGTCGGGCTTGGCGACGAGCTCGGCAATGTTGCCGGGCTTGGCAGAGCCACCATAGAGAACGCGGATGCCGTTAGCGAGCTCCTCGCCGAACATCTCCTTGAGGGTCTCACGGATAGCGCCGCAGACCTCCTGAGCGTCCTCGGCGGTAGCGGTCTTGCCGGTGCCGATGGCCCAGATGGGCTCGTAGGCGACAACGACCTGCTTGGGGCAGGTGATCTCAAGACCAGCAAGGCCAGCCTTGACCTGGTTCACGACGTGCTCGACATAGGTGCCAGCCTCGCGGACCTCGAGGGACTCGCCGCAGCAGAAGACGGGAACAAGACCGGCGGCAACGAGGGCCTTGGCCTTCTTGTTCTGATCCTCATCGGTCTCGTGGAAGTAATCACGACGCTCGGAGTGACCGATGATGCAGTAGGTGCAGCCAGCGGACTTGAGCATGTCGCAAGAGGACTCACCGGTGAAGGCACCCTTGGCCTCCCAGTACACGTTCTGTGCACCGAGGGCGATGGGGGCAGCCTGAATGCGGTCATGAACCGTGGTGATGTCGATGGTCGGAGGGCAGACGAGCACCTCGACGCCAGCCGGAACCTCGGGCAGAGCCTGAGCCAGCTCGTCGGCGAGCTTGGCGGCCTCGGCGACGTCGTTGTTCATCTTCCAGTTACCAGCGATAAGAAGGGTGCGATTAGGCATCGAGAAGCGCCTCCACTCCGGGCAGGGCCTTACCCTCGACGAGCTCCATGGAAGCGCCACCACCGGTGGAGATCCAGCTCATCTTGTCGGCCAGGTTGAACTTGTTGACAGCTGCGACAGAGTCGCCACCGCCGATGATCGAGGTGCAGTCGGCCTCGGCGACAGCCTCAGCGATAGCCTGGGTGCCGTGAGCGAAGTTATCAAACTCGAAGACGCCCATGGGGCCGTTCCAGAAGACAGTCTTGGCGCCCTTGACGGCCTCGGCGTAGAGCTCCTCGGTCTTAGGACCGATGTCCATACCCTCACGGTCATCGGGGATAGCGTCGGAAGCGACAACCTCGGGGACAGCGTCCTCGCCAAAGTGATCGGCAACGCGGTTATCGATGGGGAGCAGGATCTTGACGCCCTTCTCCTCGGCCTTCTTGAGCATCTCGCCGGCGCGCTCGACCCAGTCCTCTTCCTTGAGGGACTGACCAACGGACAGACCCTGAGCCAGGAAGAAGGTGTAGGCCATGCCACCACCGATGATCAGGGTGTCAGCGGAGTCGATGAGGTGATCGAGAACGCCGATCTTGGAGGAAACCTTGGAACCGCCGACGATGGCGACGAAGGGGCGCTCGGGCTCGGCGAAGATGCCGGTCAGCGTGTCGACCTCCTTCTCGAGCAAGAAGCCGGCGACGGCAGGCAGGTAAGCGGCGGGGCCCACGACGGAACCCTGGGCGCGGTGAGCGGTGCCGAAGGCATCGAGAACGAAGACGTCACCATAGGAAGCGAGCTTCTTGGCGATCTCGGGATCGTTCTTCTTCTCACGCTTGTCAAAACGGACGTTCTCGAGAACGAGGACCTTACCCGGCTCGACGGCGGCGACAGCCTCAGCAGCCTTCTCGCCGTAGGTGTCAGCGACAAAGGCAACGTCGAGACCAGAGAGCTCAGCGAGCTTCTTGGCGACGGGCTCGAGGGACAGCTCGGGCTGGAAGCCGGTGCCCTCGGGACGGCCGAGGTGGCTCATGAGGATGACGCGAGCGTTGTGCTCAACGAGGTAGTTGATGGTGGGCAGGGCAGCCTTGATACGGGTGGTGTCGCCAACGACGCCATCCTTGATAGGCACGTTAAAGTCAACGCGGACGAGAACGCGCTTTCCGTCGACATCGATGTCGCGGACGGTCTTCTTGGTAAAGGCCATGTTTGCTTCTACCTTTCGTACGTGTCTGCCTCCCATTACGGCAGACGATTTCTTATAAAAAGGGCGCGACCCTAGGGTGTAAGCCCTATAAGGCCGCGCCCTTCTTTAGACGCTCAACGAGCTATTCGCTAAAAGCTAAATTAAGCAACGAACTTCTCGAAGTACTTGATGGTGCGGACCATCTGAGAGGTGTAGGAGTTCTCGTTGTCGTACCAAGAGGTGACCTGAACGAGGGTCTGGCCGTTGCCGAGGTCAGAGCACATGGTCTGAGTGGCGTCGAAGATGGAGCCGTGGGTCTCGCCGACGATGTCGCGGGAGACGATCTGGTCCTCGTTGTAGGCGAAGGTCTCGGGGATGGTCTCGGCGTAGGCCTTCATGGCAGCGTTGACCTCGTCGACGGTGACCTTCTTGTCAACGACGGCGTAGAGGTTGGTCAGCGAGCCGGTCGGCGTCGGGACGCGCTGGGCGGCACCGATGAGCTTGCCGTTGAGCTCGGGGAGAACCAGGCCGATGGCCTTGGCAGCGCCCGTGGTGTTCGGGACGATGTTCTCGGAGCAGGCGCGGGAGCGACGGAAGTTGCCCTTGCGCTGCGGGCCGTCGAGCGGCATCTGGTCGCCGGTGAAGGCGTGGATGGTGGTCATGATGCCGGACACGATGGGAGCGAAGTCGTTCAGACCCTTGGCCATCGGGGCGAGGCAGTTGGTGGTGCAGGAAGCAGCGGAGATGATGTTGTCCTCAGCGGTCAGCGTCTCATGGTTGACGTTGTACACGATGGTGGGCAGATCGCTGCCGGCCGGAGCGGAGATGACGACCTTCTTGGCGCCAGCGTTGATGTGGGCCTGAGCCTTAGCCTTGCTGGTGTAGAAGCCGGTGCACTCGAGAACGACGTCGACGTCAAGGTCGCCCCAAGGCAGGTTGTTAGCGTCGGCCTCCTTGTAGATCTTGATCTCCTTGCCGTCAACGGTGATGGAATCCTCGCCAGCAACGACCTCGTGATCGCGAGCGTAGTTGCCCTGCGTGGAGTCGTACTTCAGCAGGTAAGCGAGCATATCGGGAGAGGTGAGGTCGTTGATAGCGACGATCTCGGAGCCCTCATGACCGAACATCTGACGGAAAGCCAGACGACCGATGCGACCGAAGCCGTTAATAGCAACCTTTACTGCCATTGTGTCTCCTTTCGTAAGGCCCCCGCGAGCTACAGCGCCCGCCGTTGAGGCCCACAAACTAACCACTCGCCTAATATACCTTTTTTTTGACTTGAATTTCACGAGAATGCTCGAAATTGAAAATCAAATTTACGTTAAAACGTTTTAAATACTAAAATAGCAGCTAACTCCATATATAAGTCGTTACTTCAAACTACCTGTTTGCTTCAATGAGCTTTTCAAGCCGTAAAACACGATGGTAGAGGGCTGACTTCGACAAGGGAGGGTCAGCCATCTCCCCCAAATCACGCAGCGACAGATCGGGATAGCGCTCGCGCAGGTCGCAAAAGACCGCCAAGGCATCCGGAAGCGCATCACGAAGGCCACGCTGCTCGAGCTCATCGATAAGCGCAAGCTGATGTTGGGCGGCACCGGCGCTTCTGGTCTGGTTGGCGAGCTCGGCGTTCACGCGACGGTTCACATCGTTCTTAACCAACTTGACCGCGCGCGCCTCCTCAATCTCGGCAACGCTGCGCTTGGCACCAATCAGCTTTAATAGATGCTCGATTTCCTCGGCGCTCTTAATGTACACGGCATATGACCCCCGCCGTGCATTAACACGAGCATGGACCCCAATCTGCTCCAACAGATCGCAAAGTCCCTTGGCATATTGCTCGCCCTGCACAGCGATCTCCAAATGAAAATCGCCGCGTGGATCGGCCACGAAGCCGCCCGCGATGAGCGCGCCGCGGATATAGGCAAGTCTACAGCAAGGACGGGCGACAATGTGACGCGGCACACCTGCGACGAGCCCTCCCCTACGGTCGAGAATGCCCAGCAGCACCAGAGCCTTATCCAAATCGGGCTGATCAGGCAAGGTGATGAGGTAGTTTCGAACCTTATGCAAGACAGATTTGCGGACGGTGAACTCCGTTTTGAGCTTAAGGATACGATGCGTCAGCGTGATCATCGTGCGCGCGACGGCTCCCGTCTCAGTCGCAACCGTCAAACGATACCGCCCAGAGCCGGTAAGCGAGAGCGTACCACTCACACGCGTGAGGGCGGCAAGCGTCGACAAGTCGCAGTATTCACATTCGGGTTCGCAGCGCGCAAGCTCGTCGCGCACCTCAGCGGTAAACGACATGCAGGCCTATGCCTTCGTGTTGGCGCGCGACAGGTCGCGGTGGGAGATGCTCACATGATACTGAGCGCCTTCCAGGTAACGGGCCGTGGCCTCGGCAATGGCAACGCTGCGGTGCTGGCCGCCCGTGCAGCCGATGGCGATAGAAAGCTGCGGCTTACCCTCCGCGATATAGCCCGGCATCACCGTATCGAGCAGCTGTGTCCAAGCCTTCCAAAACTCCTGCGTCTTGGGATGGTCCAGAACAAAATCGGAGACCTTTTTATCGAGACCGGTCATCGTGCGCATCTCGGGATCGTAGAACGGATTAGGCAGGAAGCGGACGTCGATCATAATGTCCGCCTCGACGGGCATGCCGTGCTTAAAGCCAAACGAGAACACGTGGACGTCCATGAGCTGCTGGTCGGACAGCTCGGAAAATGCCATACGTAGCTTGTTGCGCAGCGCAGAGGTGCGCAGACGGCTCGTGTCGATAATCATATCGGCTCGGTCGCGCACGCCCTGAAGCTGAAGGCGCTCGCGCTGAATGGCATCGGCCGTAGTCTCCCCCGGCTTGGCAATGGGATGACGGCGGCGATTTTCGCTGTAGCGACGAATCAGCACCTCGTCAGAAGCCTCCAGGAACACGATGTCGCAGCTCATCTCGCGCTCCTCGAGAGCGGCGACCGCATCGAGCAACTCGTCAAACAGTCCCTGGCTACGCAAATCGCAGGTGACGGCAAGATGCCTGCCCACGCCCGTATTGATGCCGACGAGCTCGGCAAGCTGGGCGATGAGACGCGGAGGCAGGTTATCGATGCAAAAATAGCCCATGTCCTCGAACACGTGCATGGCCTGTGTGCGGCCCGATCCGGACATTCCGGTGATGATGACGATATCGGGGATGCGCTCCGAGCGCTCCGCCGCATCCATGGCATCTCCCTTTTGCATGTGCTGCCTCCCGAAAACAAGCACGGGACCCAGCAACCCGGATCCCGCGCGGTCAATTGCCTATATTGAGTATACCGCCCCGAGCGGATACGAGGCCTGTCTTACGCCTCAAGCGCAGCCTTGAACCAACTCGTAATACTCGTGGGGTGCGTGATGGCGGTGCCGACGACAACGGCCCAGGCGCCAGCATCGATCGCGGCGCGAGCCTCCTCGGGCGTGTGCACGCGGCCCTCGCAGATGATGGGAAGACCGGGGAATTCCTCGGTCGCCTGACGCAGGAGCGGCAGATCGGGACCGTCGGCCATGGTGCAATCGATAGCGGCAACACCATGAGAAAGCGTGGTGGACACCAGGTCGAAGCCCATGTCGACAGCACGACGAATATCCTCGATAGTGGCACAGTCGGCCATCAGGAGCACGCCCTCCTCGTGCAGTGGACGGAAGGTGTCCTCGACGGTCTTGCCATCGGGACGCGGGCGATCAGTGGCATCAATTGCCACGATGTCGGCACCGGCGGCAACGCAGGCGCGAGCATGACGCAGCGTCGGCGTGATGTAGACGCCCTCGTGTCCATCCTTCCACAAGCCGATGACGGGGACCTCGCAGCGGCCCTTAATGGCGGCGATGTCGGCAAGGCCCTGGCAGCGAATGGCGGCGGCGCCGCCGAGCTCGCAAGCACGAGACATTTGAGCCATGGTCTCTGGCGTACGAAGCGGCTCGCCCATATACGCCTGAACGCTCACGACGAGCTTACCCTTCAGGGATTGAATCAAAGGATCGACGGTCATAAGGCTGCAACCTTTCTCAGAACAGCCTCCCGAGGCGTGTTATCTCGGGAGGCTCCTACAGAAGATACGTTTACTTCAACGAGGCAAGAAGATGCTCAGCGGCACCGATGAGCGGAGCATCGCCCTCCAGAGAACCGATGAGGATCGGCGTGTCCTGAAGCGGATCGAGCGCCTGGCTGGCATAGCCCTCGTGCACCGAATCCTTCCACGTCTGCGAACGCCAATCGGGACCTTGGTGAATCACGCCGCCCGAAAGCACGATGACCTCAGGGTCCAGGATGTTAGCGAGCGAGCCCAAGCTGGCCCCCAGCGCAAAGCCGGCGTCATGGATGACCTCGGTCGCCTTTGCGTCGCCCGCACGGCACAGGTCGTTCACATCGCGACCGACCGAAGGACGGCTGGGGTCGACGCGACCAAAGCGCTTATCGTACATACGACCAATGGAAGTGCCCGAAGCAACCGACTCCAGATGGCCGGAACGCCCGCAGGCGCAGGGAATACCGGCGGCAGCCGAGCACTCGATGTGGCCCATATGGCCAGCAGCACCATGGAAGCCCTGCATCACGCGGCCGTTCTCGACATATGCGCCGCCGATGCCCGTACCGATGCCAAGACACAAGACGGAGAACTTGCCCTTGCCGACGCCCCAGTGGGCCTCGCCCAGAGCATGAGCCTGCACGTCGCCTACAACGGCAACGGGAAGACCGAGGTCCTCGCGCAGGCGCGGCCCCAACTGAACGCCGGACCAGCCGGGCATGATCTCGTTGGCATACGCGATGGCGCCCGTCTTGGGATCGACAACGCCGGCGGCACCGATACCGACGCCAAGGACCTCGACATCGGGATTCGCCTCGAGAGCAGCCTTGATGGACGCCTCGATACGCTGGAAGACGGCCTCGCCGCCCTCTTGGGCCTCGGTGGGAACCTCGGCCTCAAAAACGGGATGGGGCACGCTGCCGTCAGCCGGGTACTCCATGATGGCAGTCGCGATCTTAGTTCCGCCGATATCGACAGAGCAGACGTACTTGTTCTCCATGTCGCTCTCCTTAGGAGATAAAAAACAACTACAGGAAATGCGCCGTCAGGCTAGCCGTCACAGCGCGGTAAAGGTTTTCCAGGTGCCCGAGATCGCCGAGAAACCGTGTGGCCATTGACCTAATGGGTCATGGCCGCACGGTTGAACGGCGAGGTCGGGTGCCTGGGAAAGCTTTAAAGGAGACCGTTGTCCTGGAGGACCTTCTTAATCGCCTCGACGTTCTCGCCGGTCATGGCCTTCACCGGGCGCGGCATGGTCGGGCTGTCGAAGATGCCCATGAGGTTCATAGCGGTCTTGAAGGCGCCGACGCCACCGGCATAGCCCTGGACGCCCGAGGTGACGTCCCAGATGTGCGAAATCTCATTGAGGCGATCCTGCTCGGCCTTGACGGTAGCCCAGTCACCAGCCTGAGCGGCCTTCCACTGACGCACGTAGCCCTCGGGCTCAACGTTAGCGAGACCCGGGACAGAGCCGTCAGCGCCACCGAGGTAAGCGCCGTCGACAACGACCTCGTGACCGGTGAGGATGCTCATCGGATGGCCGTTCTTCTCGTTCTCCTGAACGAGGTAGCGGAACGAGATGTCATCACCAGAGGAATCCTTGACGCCAGCAAGGACGCCCTCGGCGCCGAGCTTGGCAAGGAGCTTCCAGGGGAGCTTGGTGTGAACGCAGACGGGAATGTCATAGGCAAAGATGGGCAGGTCGAGTTCCTCGTGCAGGATGCGGAAGTGCTCCTCGACCTCGGTCATGCCCTGCAGGGCATAGAACGGGCAGGTGGCGACGAGGGCATCGGCGCCCAGCTCCTGAGCGACCTTGCCGTGCTCGATCATGCGCTCGGTCTCGGTATCGATGATGCCGACCAGAACAGGCACGCGGTGGTCGACGATACGGACGGCCTCGGCGATAATCTGGCGACGGCGCTCGTCGGTGGAGAAGACGACCTCGCCCGAGGATCCCAGGAAGAACAGGCCATCGACGCCGGCATCGATCATGCGGTTGATGCTGCGCTCAAAGGAGACAACATCGAGCTGGTGATCTTCGGTATCGGGAACAACGACGGGAGGGATAACGCCGGTGAATTTCTGAGTTGCCACAAGAATCTCCTTAGTTGTCTGGCGGGCGGCCCTGTGCCACCCACTCTTGTTGGCAGTGTCCAGGCCGCCTAGGCCAAAGAACACGGGTAGAACGTTTGGTTAAAAAAGTCGACGACTTCGTTTTCGAACGCATTGATGCGCTCGTGAGCGTATTTGGCATAGATGATATGCCTCCGGTCACACTCAAGACCGTTGAATACGGCAAACTGGCCTTTGGGATCGCTCACGGCATTCATGAGCGATGTGCCCATGAGCACCGATCCGCGCACCCGAGACGACAGCGCCTCGAGGCCGCCAGGAAGCGGATTGGCAACCGCCGTGCAGGCGAGGCCCCGCTCGTCCAGAGCAGAAACCGCTAGCGCGACTCCGCCGCCAAGACCCTCGCCCCATGCAAAGATGCGGTCGGGGTCCATGCCATCAAGATTGCGCGCCACCTTCGCCAGCGCGCAACCCCAACGGACGCGCTCGACAAAAGCGGGCGAAGAAATCCCCCGCTGCAGGTCGTCCGCACCAGCAACATCGTCATCCAGCGCGAGGACGGCATACCCCATGGCGGCAAATCTCGTCATGTGATGCCAGCCGCGCACAGGCCGATCGATGTCGTGGAACATCAGGCACAGCGGCACGCGCTCAGATACTCGGGCACGACCGACAGGCTCGATCAAACGAGCGTGAATCGCATCGTCACCGAGCTCAAAGGAGACCTCCGAGTAACGGGCGCAGGGGTTAACAAAGTCAATCGCCGTAATGGCCAGGCCTTGAATCTCAAGATTCGAAGCGCATGTCTCTAAATCAGAAACATCTGCTTGGACATCACCGCGCCAGTCCCGATATTCTGCGAGCCTTGACGAAACCGTTCCAGGAATTCCCACAAGCCCGGGGACAATCAGCTCGTCAACATTGCTCTCGCACTTAGACATGAGCCTCCCCTCCCTTGCAGAAAAACGGAATGATCAAATCGTCAAAATCCTGAATCTCCTCGTGGCCAAAGCCTTCAAAGAACTCATGACGCTTTTCGCAGGTCAGGTTGTTATAGACCGCAAACTGCGTCGCTGGCGGACAGACGATATCGGCTGTGCCGGTGCCAAACAGCACGGGGCATTTGACCATAGGGGCAAAGTTCTTGGAATCGAAGTACGCCAGCTTGGCATAGGCTTCGTCAATACGAGTCGAGTCCTCGTCAAACCAGCGAGACCAATAGCGCAGGCCCTCGTAGGCAATGTCATCGGCATCCAAATCCCAGACCAGGCGAAAATCTGACAGGAAGGGATAGAGGATGGCGGCGCGATTGATAAGCTCTCTGTTAAGCGCACAGGTCGCAATGCCCAAACCGCCGCCCTGCGACGCGCCGTTCACAAACACACGCGCAAGATCGATGCCCTCGAGCTCGCGAACGATGCGGCACAGGATGCGAATATCTTGGTGCAAGCGGACATAGTAGAGGTTGGCCGGGTCGCCGTCGATACCGGCGACGATATGACCGGCAACCGTTGTGCCCTCAAATCCACCAATGTCCTCGGAGGGACCTCCTTGGCCGGGGCAGTCGGGGGCGATGAGTGCCATGCCCATGCCCGCAAACGACGCCTGCTCAAACCAGCTGCGGCTTGCACCCGGATACCCATGGAACTGAAGCACCAATGGCACGGGCTCGTCCGAGACAGGTTTAAGGTATTTGGCATGCAGGCGCGCGCCACACATGCCGGTATACCAGAGGTCGAAAAGCTGGCAGGTCGCGGCATCGGCGACCGATGCCGTCTCGATCGCATAGTCAAGCCCGACGGCGTCGGCCTCGGCCATGCGATCCTTCCAAAAGAGATCGAAATCTGATGGACGGGGCATGGCGCCTCGGTATTCACCAAATTGATGTTGTAGCTCCTGAGCACTTGGCATGGCTCGTGAACCCAACCTTTCGAAATCGCAACGGAGGTGCGCCCGGCAAGGGAACCGGGCGCACGGGAGGGAAAGCGAGGCTACTCGCCGAGCTTGGGATGCAGCAGCGACGGCGCAGCGCCGAGCAGCATCTTGGTGTAGGGGTCCTGGGGGTGCTGGAAGACCTGCTTGGCCTCGCCCTGCTCGACGATCTTGCCGCCATTCATAACGATGATGTCGTCAGAGATATAGCGGACCGTCTGGATGTCATGGCTGATAAACACCATGGCCAGGCCGAGCTCCTTCTTAAGGTCGGTCAGCAGGTTCAGAATCTGCGCGCGGACCGAAACGTCCAGAGCCGAGGTGGGCTCGTCGGCGATGATGGCATCGGGGTTCAGCGACAGGGCACGGGCAATTGCGACGCGCTGACGCTGGCCGCCCGAAAGCTGGCCGGGAAGAACCTCGGCAGCGGAGCTGGGCAGACCGGTGAGCTCCAAGAGTTCCTTGACGCGCTTCTCCTGCTCGGCCTCGGTACCCAGGTTGTGGACGCGCATGGGGTCGAGCAGCTGCTCGCGAACGACCATGCGGGGGTTGAGCGCCGTGGCCGGGTTCTGGAACACGACCGAGATGACGCGACCCATGTGGCGACGGTCCTCGGCGGTACGTTTGGTAACGTCCTTGCCCTTAAAGTAGACCTTGCCGCTCGTGGGGGCCTGCAGGCCGCACATGACGTTAGCGGTGGTGGACTTACCGCAACCGGACTCGCCGACGATGCCGATCGTCTGACCGGGCATGAGCTTAATCGTTACACCCTGGACGGCGTGAACCAGGTTGGGGTGCAGAATCGAGCCGGTACGGGTCCTAAAGGTGACGTGGACGTCATCAAGGAAGATGATCGGCTCGACGCCGTTGACTGCGGTCTCGCTCATCTACATCACCTCCGCGTGAGGGGTCAAACAATTTGCCTTGAGCACCTCGTCGGGGAGCTCGGAATAGAAGTGCTCGGTGCCGGGCACGCGCTTGAAGACCGGACGGGTATCCAGGCCAATACGCGGATGGCTCGAGCGGGGTGCGAAGCGATCGCCCTTGGGGAAATCGCGCGGGCTGGGAACGGCGCCGGGGACCTGGTGCAGACGGCCCGAGCCGCTCTCGATGGACAGAACGGAGCCCAGAAGACCGCGGGTGTACTCGTGGATCGGGTTGGTGAGCAGCTCCTTGGTGGGTGCCTGCTCGATAACCTGACCGGCGTACATAACCGTGATGTTGTGGGCGACCTCGGCGACCAGAGCCAGGTCATGCGAAACGAAGATCATGGCAAAGCCGAGCTTGGCCTGAAGATCGTTGAGCAGCTTGATGACCTGCTTCTGGACGGTAACGTCCAGAGCGGTCGTGGGCTCGTCGCAGATGACCAGCTTGGGGTCGCGGGTAAGGGCCATAGCGATCAGGACACGCTGACGCTGGCCGCCGGAGAGCTCATGCGGATAGCTCTCGAGCGTGCGCTTGGGATCGAGGCCGACGAGCTCCAGGAGCTCCTCGGCGCTGCGGGTTCCGCCGCGCTTGGTGAGCTGCTTCATCTGGGCAGAGATGAGCATGGAAGGGTTGAGCGAGGACAGAGCGTCCTGATAGACCATAGCGATATCGGTACCGCGCAGGCCGAACCACTCCTTCTTGCTCATCTTGAGCAGGTCACGGCCCTCCCAGAGGACCTCGCCGGAAAGGTGCTCGTCCTCATCGGTCAGGCCCATGATAGCCAGCGTGGTGATGGACTTACCGCAACCGGACTCGCCCACCAGGCCCATGGTCTGACCAGGACGGACGTCAAAGTTGACATGGTCGACGACGTTGATATCACCGTGATGCTCAAACTGGATGCAGAAGTCACGGACCGAGAGAATCGGTTCGACAGACTCGTCGGGCACATGGCGATCGTCACGCTTGAGCTCAACATCGCGCAGGGCGCCAAGGCGAGCGGAGAGGGACTGGGCCTGCTCCTTGTAGGCGCGAACGGGGTCGGAGACCAGCAGGTCGGCCTCGCGACGCTTGGAGGAATCGGTCGGATCCAGGGCGGCGGAGGGAGCAGCGGCCATGGCGTCGGTAATGCCCTCGGAGAGGATGTTGAGCGCCAGGCAGGTGATCATGATGGCCAGGCCCGGGAACAGCGCCTGCCACCAACGGCCAGCGAGCACGCCGCCGCGGGCGTCGGCGAGGATGTTGCCCCAGGTAGCGGTGGGCTCTTGGATACCAGCGCCGATGAAGGTCAGCGAGGCCTCGAAGATGATGGCGTCGGCGACCAGGGTAACGGTAAAGACCATGATCGGGGCGATGCAGTTACGCAGAACATGCTTGATCAAAATCCACGGAGCCTTGGCGCCGGAAACGATGACCGCGCGGACATAGTCCTCGCCGTACTCGGACACGATGTTGGCGCGCACGATACGGGCAATCTGCGGAGTGTACATAAAGCCGATGGCGAAGATGATCGACGGCACGGAGTTGCCCAGGATGGAAACGAAGACGGCCGCGAGGGCGATGCCCGGGATGGACATGATGATGTCCAGGATACGCATGATCGTCTCGGAGACGGCCTTGCGCGAAACCGCTGCAAGAGCGCCCACGACCGAGCCGCAGACCAGAGCCATGGCAGTGGCGCCAAAGCCGATAATCAGCGAGTAACGACCACCGTAGAGCATACGCGACAGAATGTCGCGACCCTTATCGTCGGTACCGAAGATAAATCCGTTGCCGGGAGCCTGGCGAGCCGTAAAGATCTCGACCGGGCTATAGGGGGCAAGAAGGGGCGCCAGAATCGCAGTCAGGGCGACCAGCACCAGCACGACGGCGGCAATCTTAGAAGACAGCGTCATCTTCTTCCAGCCACCGAGCTTGAGCCCCTTGGAGGCAGCCTTCTCGAGCTGCTCGGTTTGCTTCTCTCGAATCTTTACCATAATCTACACCGTCCTGATGCGCGGGTTGATGAGCAGGTAGAGCATGTCAACCACGATGTTGATGATGATGAAGGCGAGAGCAACGACGATGACGACGCCCTGAACCAGGTTCGCCTCGTTGCCCTGAACGCCCTGCAGAATCGCGGTGCCCATGCCGGGGAGGTTGAAGATAACCTCGATGACGACGGCGCCGCCCATGAGGTAACCGATCTTAAGACCGAGGGTGGTGACCGGGGTGATCAGCGCATTGCGAAGAACGTTGATGCCGACGACGACCTTCTCGGGAACGCCGGCGCCACGAGCCATACGGACATAGTCCTTGTCGAGCTCCTCGACCATGGCGGTACGCACGATACGAGTCATCTGGCCCGTCAGCGGAAATGCCAAGGCGATAGCGGGCATGATCATACGTCCCAGATAGCCAACCGGATTCGTGGTGAAGTGAGGCAGAGCACCCGATGCCGGAAGCACCTTAAGGTAGGAAGAGAACAGCAGGATCAACAGAACGGCAAGCCAGAACGACGGGGTTGCCAAGCCGGCAATGGAAAAGACGCGGATCACTTGGTCCGGCCATTTGTCGCGATACAGTGCCGCGATGACGCCGAGCAAAAACGAAACGACCGCACCGATGGCAAGACCGATGAAGGTCAGCTGCATCGTAACGGGCAGGGCCGTGGAGATGCGCTTGGCAACGGAGTTGCGAGCAGCACCATAGGTGCCCATGTCGCCATGAATCAAATCGCCCATATAGCGCACGTAGCGCACGGGCCAGGGGTCGTCCAGACCATACTTCTCATGGTACTCGGCGACCGCCTCGGGCGAGGCACCGTCACCCAACGCCGTGTAGGCGGGGTCGGTCTTGGAGAACGACATAAGGAAGAACACCAGGACGGTGACGCCCAATGCCATGATCGGCAGCGCCACGAGACGCCTTCCAATCAAACGTAGCAAGTTGTTCACGTTCTCTCCCCTTTCTTTTGTCGGTAGGACCAACTGGTATATGAGTACGGATACTCATTACAAGACCCGAGCGACATCGTTGCCGCCCGGGTCTTTGTTTCAACTATGAGGATACGGTCCCAACGACCGACATCCTGCATACAGACTCAAGCGAGTCTTACGCCTTGACGGTCGCAACGCCCCTGAAGGACATGCTCGTCGTGCCGATGCCCTTGAAGCCATCGAGGGCCTCGCCGTTGGGCGCAGTGGACGGATCGTCCCAAGAAGCGGAGACGGTCTTGACGTGGACAACGGGGTACAGAACGGCGTTGTCGGCAATGATGTCGAAGCACTCGTTCCACTTCTTCTGCTGCTCGTCGCCCTCGGCGGCAAGAGCCTCGTCCATGAGACTGTGGAGCTTCTGCCACTCAGCGGACTCCTTCCACGGGCAACGGGTCTGCATCCAGACGTTGTCGCCGTACCACCAGTTGAGCAGCAGGTCGGGGTCGGCGCCGAAGCAGGAAGGATCGCCAGGGGCAAGGAGGATATCGTAGGCCTCGCCGCCGTCGATGGCAGCGTAGGTGGCCGGCGAGGTATCGGTCTGGATGGTCACATCGAAGCCGAGAGCGTCGAGGTCGTTCTTGACCTGGGCGGCCATGCCCTTAATCTGCTCGTTGTCGGTGGTGCGCAGGGTGATGGCACCCGGGGTGATGCCAGACTCCTCGATGAGCTTCTTAGCCTTCTTGGCGTCGGTCTTGTACACCGTGGAAGCCTCATGATAGTTGGTGAAGCTCTTGGGCAGGTAGCAGCTGGCAGCGGTGGCAAGGCCGGCGAAGGTGTTGCTGACCATCTTCTCGGTGTCGAGCGCATACATGACAGCCTGACGGACCTTGACGTTGTTCCAAGGCTCCTTGGCGACGTTGAACATGATGAAGCGGGTGCCGAAACCCTGAACGTTATCGATCTTGCAGCCGGCGCTCTCAAGCTGGTCGACGGCGTCAGCGGTAACGAGCTCCATAACGAGCGTGGAGCCCTCCTGCTGAGCGGTAACGCGAGCGGTGGGGTCGGTCAGGATGCTGTACTGGATCTTCTTATCCTCGGCAGCATACTCACCGTTGTACTCAGGATTGGGAACCAGGGTAATCTCGGTATCGGAGATAGAGTCGTACATCCAGGGGCCGGAGCCGATCGGCTGCTTGGCGCGATCCTCCTCGGTCTGAGTGGCCGGGGTAACGCGGACGATGGCCAGACGATCCTTGAGCAGGGAGAAGTTGGGGACCTTGGTCTTGACCGTCACGGTGCTGGCGTCCTTGGCCTCGATGGACTCGAAGGGCTGGAAGAACGGAGCATAGGTAGCGGAAGCGGCGCAAGCGGTGTAGGAGGCGACAACATCGTCAGCGGTGACCTCGGTGCCATCGGAGAACTTGGCACCCTTGCGGATGGTGACCTCGAAAGTGGTGTCGTCCACAGACTTGGGATCGTCGGTGGCGAGCTCGTTGAAGGTGCTGTAGTCGTGGTAATCGATGCCGTAGAGGCCCTCGACGACGTGCCAGTTAGCACCCAGGCCCACAGCGGAGCCGGTGCTGGCGGGATCGAAGCTGGACGGAGCGTAAGCGGAACCAGCGGTGATCACGCCGCCGCCACGGTTGGCGGAATCGGTGGAACCGGAAGCGGAACCCTCGTCGCTAGAGCTGCCACCGCAGCCGGTGAGACCAAGCCCTGCGACAGCAGCGACGCTGCCGGTGAGGCCGAGGAACGAACGCCTGGACATACCCTTGTTGATGATGGCCATGTCTTCTCCTATCAATAGAGAATCTTACTCGGGAGCACCTAGACTTGCCCCCGCGCAACTTGCGGACGATATATACCTTACCTACCGACGAACCCAACTGAGGTGCCGCGCTCGGCGACCGATACATACATCCGCTTGAACGGTATTTACTACCGTTCACCGAATTCGTTGACAAACGATTCGCCAGACAGTATGTATCGGCGAGGTGAGATATCAGTCTTCGTCAACCCGCAGGATAGCAGGGTTGTTCACAATGACTAGTCAAACGTTTTAGCGTTAATAAAACCCGAAACCAGCATGCAATCATGGCGAAATAAATGGTTGAAAATCACGCAATCATGTATATCAGAAGTTTAGGCCCGTGTTTAGCTATCGGAATGGCCAGCCGCCGCCTCGGCGCGCTCGGCATTCCACGCAACGAGCGCCTTGTGGACCGCCTTGGCAACATCGGCAGGTATGCCGCGAACTTCCGCGATCTCTTGCTCGCTCGCCGCGCGCAAACGCTTCATCGAGCCAAAATGGCGCATAAGGGCACGTTTTCTGGTGGGTCCCACGCCTGGAACGTCATCGAGTACCGAAACTGTCATGGCTTTATCGCGCAACTCACGATGGAATGTGATTGCAAAACGGTGCGATTCATCGCGCACCTGTTTAATTAGATAGAGCGACGCGGATCCGGTCGGAAGCACGACGGGAGTCTCGTCCCAAGGCACGAAAACCTCCTCATCGGCCTTTGCCAAGCCACAAACTGGTATATCGAGCCCAAGAGCCTCAAGTTGCTTGATCGCAGCGGTCAATTGCGGCTTACCGCCATCGACAACGAGCAAATCGGGGCGCGAGCCAAAGCGCTCGTCGGCCATGCGCTCGGGAGCATAGCGTCGTCCCAAAACCTCGAACATCGACACGAAGTCGTTTGCCTCGTCCAATTCGGCCTGAATTTTAAAACGACGGTACTGGCTCTTGTCGGCGCGTCCGTTGGTAAACACCACCATCGAGGCGACGGTAAAGGTTCCGTGCAGCGTCGAGATATCGAAGCACTCGATACGCATCGGCGGCGCCGGCAGCGCCAGCGCGCTTTCGAGCTCCAGGAGCGCTTGATTGGTGCGGTCGTCAGCGTACCCCGTTCGCATCATGTAGCGCATGAGGGCATGGCGCGCATTTTTGGATGCCATATCGAGCAAACGGTGCTTTTCGCCACGCTGCGGCCTATGGAGATGGCAGGAACGCTCGCGCTTGCCTGCAAGCCACTCCCCCAGCGCCTCTGCATCCTCAAGCTCGACAGAGAGGTTTATCTCAGCTGGAATATCAGCCGTCTCGTCGTAATAGCGCTTAAGAAAGCCCGACTGGAGCTCTTCCTCGTCAACATCAAGACCCTTGTCGAGAATGAACTCGCAGGTGCGAACTGTTCGGCCCTCGCGAACGACGAAGACGCAAGCGGCAGAGATGGTCTCCTCGCGATAGAAACCGATGACATCGATATCGATACAGGAGGGAAAAACGACTTGCTGACGATCGTCCAGACCCCTGATGACCTCCAAACGACGTTTGACGCGTGCCGCGCGCTCAAAGTCGAGCGCCTCGGCGGCATCCGTCATCTCGGAGGTCAGCTCATCGACGACATCCTTGCGATGGCCCGACAAAAAGCGCTCGACGCGCTTGACGTTCTTGGCATAGTCTGCCGGGGAAATCGCGCCGACACACGCACCCGGGCCGCGCCCGACATGGTAGTCAAAGCAGGGGCGCCCGTTTTGCGCGCAAATCATATTGACGATGTCTTCCTCGCCCTTGTGGGACTCGACGATACGACGACAACGACGCCACTCCGCACAAGAAGCCGAGCAGATCGGGATCACCTTGCGCAGCGTGTCAATGGTCTCACGCGCCGCGCGGCTGTCAGTATAGGGACCAAAATAACGCGTTCCCGGCTTATGGCGCTCACGCGTATATTTGATAGCTGGGAACAGATCGCTCTTGGTGATAGCGATAAAGGGGTAGCTCTTGTCGTCCTTAAGGTCCACATTAAAGTACGGATGGTATTGACCAATCAAATTGCGCTCGAGCACCAACGCCTCGTGCTCGGTCTCCACCACGATATAGTCAAAGCTCGCCACCAGCTGCATCATCAGCGGGATCTTTTGGCGCTCATCCTGCAGCGTCACGTACTGGCGCATACGGGAACGCAGGTTTTTCGCCTTGCCAACGTAGATGACATCACCCTTGGCATCCTTCCAAAGGTAGCATCCGGGCTGCGTGGGAACGCGCGAAACCTGCTCGGCGAGTGTTGGAATGTTGTCGTGACCGGCCACACGCACCTACTTGCGACGAAGCAGCGCCGAGACCTCGGGCATCTTAAGGACGACGGCAAGGCCAAAGGTAACAGCAAGCGAGACGACACCCGCAACGCAAACGTAGCCAAGAGTAATCAGAATCGAGCCGCCAAGTGACCCGACAAAGTGCTCAAGCGCCCACATGACGCCGGCGCCTGCGGCAGCGCCCAGGCCACCGAGCAAAAGGCCAAAGAAACCGCCATGCAGGATAGATTTGACCTGAAGGCCACGCAGGCGACGACGCAGCCACCACAGCGAGCAACCGACCAAGATCACGTAGTCGACGACATATGAAAGCGCGATTGCCGGCATACCGAAGCCCAGCACAACGCCAAACAGCAGAACCGAGCCGGCCTGGCCGATGGCGGAATACAGGCAATAGCGGCTATAGGGCTTCATGTCGAGCAAGGCAGAGAAGCTCTTCTGCATCAACACGACCACGCCGTAGAGCGGCAGCGAGAACGCCAGGTAGACAAGGAACTCGGACACCAGCGCCACGCCGGACTCATCAAACTTGCCGGCACAGTAAATCATGTTGAGCGGACGCGCGAAGACAATCAGGTACAGCGCGAACGGAATCAGGAAGAACAGCATCTGGGCGACGCCACGCGAAATGCCCGTGCGAACGCTGTCGTAATCCTTCTCCTGCGCGTCGTGAGAGAGCTCGGTATAGAGCGCCGTCGAAAGCGAGGCGGCAATCAGCGCGTAGGGCAGCGTGTACCACAGGCGCGCATAGGCGATGACGGAAGGACCAGTCTCGGGCTGGACCACCAGCGCGGCAGCATTGGTGATAGAAGTCGAGACAAACATGCACACCGTGGCGAGCAGCGTCGGGATACCAAGCGCAATCGTCTGGCGCAGTGCGGGGTCCTTAAAGTCGATATGGATATGGGGATGCACGCCGTGCTTGCCAAGCGCGGGGATCTGACATGCCATCTGAACAAAGACACCGAGGGTCGTACCGGCCGCAATCAAGATGATGCCGGCACGTTCGCCAAACTGTGCGGACACGGGCGCAAAACCCATAAAGCTCGCAATGACGATCACATTGTTGAGGACCGGGGCAAACGTCGACCAGAAGTAGTCGCGGTGTGCGTTGAGAACGCCCGAGAACACCGAGCCCAAACCATAAAACAGAATCTGGATGGCAAAGAAACGGAACATGAACGCAGCGGTATCCATGCTGCCGCCGTCACCCGAAAGGAACGATTGCGTCCAGATAAAGCCCGGGGCGAACACGGTCCCCAGCAACGAAATGCCACCCAGCACCAAAAGCAGAATGCCGAGCAGGTTGCCCACGTACTCGTTCGAGGCCTCGCGACCCTGCTCACGCCTCACGCCCATGTACACGGGCAAAAACGCCGTCACGAGCATGCCACCCATCACGAGTTCGTAGAGCATATTGGGCAGGTTGTTGGCGACCTGATAGGAGGACGAGAGTAGCGACATGCCGATAGCGGCCGCCATTGCCCACGTGCGGATAAAACCGGTGACGCGAGACACGATAGTCAGAATGGTCATAAGCCCGGCGGAACGACCAACCGTGGAGTAGTCCGACGAGCCCATGTCGTCAGTGTCATCTCGCGACGAAGAAACTTCGGATGAGGGTGTCTGAGGCGCAGATTCTTTTGCAAAATGAGCTCCGCACTTCAATTCTTCCTGCGGCATCGCTCAGTCCTCTCTCGTAATCGCGGCAACCGTCGCCCCGCAAAATGCAATTAAATCATCGGGTGCAAGCTCGAGCTGATAACCACGCTTGCCTCCCGAAATAAAAATGGTATCCCAAAGGACGCATGTCTCGTCAATGAGCGTCCGGTAGCGTTTTTTCATACCGACCGGGCTGCAGCCGCCGCGAACGTAACCAGTCGCCGCAAGCAAATCCTTCACATGCATCATGGCCAAGGACTTCTCCCCCGCGGCACGCGCGGCGGACTTTAGATCGAGCTCGTCGGCAACAGGGATGCAGCACACGACATAGTCGTTGGACGGCGTCACGCAGACCAAAGTCTTAAATCCTTGACCGGGCTCCTCGCCAAGCTGCTCCGAAATCGCGACCCCCAGGCCCACCGACTCATCACCATCGTCTTCGTACGTATGTAGAACATAGGAAATGCCGGCACTTTCCAGCTCGCGCATCGCATTGGTTTTTGGCGTCTTTACAGCCTTTGCCATGACATATCCTTTCTCTCGCATTCGGACGCAAGGATTAAGTATATGTCCAATTCGGCTGCATACGTCACTTCGGCACAGCAAGCGCCATCGAATCACAAGGAGTCGATGGCGCCCATAAACTGAATCGCCTATTTATTGAGCATCAAGTTGAGCCTGACGCTCCCGGTCACGCCTGAGCAACGGCGCCAAAAACTTGCCCGTATAACTCTGCGGACAGCCCGCAACCTGCTCCGGTGTGCCCGAAACCACGACGGTTCCGCCGCCGTTACCGCCCTCGGGACCCATATCGATCAGGCGGTCGGCAACCTTGATGACATCAAGGTTGTGCTCAATCACCAGCACCGTGTTGCCCGCATCGACCAAGCGCTGCAGCACATCGAGCAGCTGGCGGACGTCCTCAAAATGAAGACCGGTCGTCGGCTCGTCCAAAATATAGAACGTCTTGCCCGTCTGGCGTCGATGAAGCTCCTTGGCGAGCTTCACACGCTGCGCCTCGCCGCCCGAGAGCGTCGTGGCGGGCTGGCCCAGGCTCACGTAACCTAAGCCTACATCGTACAGCGTCTGGAGCTTGCGCTTAATCTGCGGGATATTCCCAAAGAAGGCCAGCGCCTCGGTGACGCTCATGTCGAGCACGTCCGAGATGGTCTTGCCACGGTAGGTGACCTCGAGTGTCTCGCGGTTGTAGCGTTTACCGCCGCAAACTTCGCAGGGAACGTAGATATCGGGAAGGAAGTGCATCTCGATCTTGATCTGCCCGTCGCCCTTGCACGCCTCACAGCGCCCGCCACTCACATTAAAGGAGAAACGACCCGGCGAGTAGCCGCGCGCCTTCGACTCCGGCGTACTCGCAAACAGCGCGCGAAGATCATCCCACAGGCCGATATAGGTAGCAGGGTTGGAACGCGGCGTGCGGCCAATCGGCGACTGGTCGATATCGATAACCTTATCGATACACTCGATGCCCTCGATTTTCTTATACGGACCCACGGGGCGCGTCGAGCGGTGAATGGCATTCGTAAGGGCAGGCGCAATGGTGTCGGTAACCAGGGAGCTCTTGCCCGATCCCGACACGCCGGTAACAACCGTAAGCGTACCAAACTCGATCTTGGCGGTAACGTTTTTGAGGTTGTTGGCTCGAGCGCCCGTAATTTTAAGGCAGCCGCGACCGGGCTTGCGCCGTTCATCAGGCACCCTGATCATTCGTTTGCCGGTCAGATAAGCGCCCGTCATCGACTCAGAACACGCCATGATATCGGCAGGCGTTCCCGCCGCGACTACGTGCCCGCCGTTGACACCGGCGCCGGGCCCCATGTCGATCACGTAGTCGGCGGCACGGATTGTATCCTCATCGTGTTCGACAACGATAACGGTATTGCCGATATCGCGCAGGCGCTCGAGCGTCTTGATCAGGCGCTCGTTGTCACGCTGATGAAGACCGATCGAGGGCTCGTCCAGAATATAGAGCACGCCCATGAGACCCGCGCCGATCTGCGTTGCCAAGCGAATACGCTGCGCCTCGCCACCGGAAAGCGTCGCCGAGGCGCGATCGAGTGTCAGATAGTCGAGTCCAACATCGACCAGAAAACGCAGGCGCTCCAGAATTTCCTTGACGATACGGCCGCCGATAAACTGTTGGCGCTCGGTGAGTTCCAGGCCCTCAAAAAACTCGAGCGATTCACGGCACGACAGGCAACAAACTTCGTAAATGGACTTGCCGCGCACGGTGACGGCGAGCATCTCAGGGCGCAAACGAGCGCCGTGGCAGCTCGAGCACGGTTCCTCGCGAATGTACTTCTCCAGGCGCGTCTTGGTGTTCTCGTTCGTCGTCTCGGTATAGCGTTCGTACAGGATGTTGCGAACGCCCGAAAACTTGGTATCCCACTGGCTGCGACGTCCGTCGAGCTTTTGGTAGTCGACCGAGATCTTCGTATCGCCCAGGCCATCCAAGAATGCACGACGCACGCGAGGGGGCAAGTCCTCCCACGGCGTATCGGCGCTCACCTTAAAGTGTTTGCAGACCGCAGCAAAAATCTGCGGATAGTAGTTAGAGTTGCCAAACAGGCTGCCAAAGACCCCATCGGCGATCGACTTCGAGGGGTCTTCGATTAGGGCCTCGGCATCGACCGTCTTCTTAAAGCCCAGGCCATCGCACTCGGGGCACGCGCCATAGGGCGCGTTGAACGAGAAATCACGCGGCTGCAGGTCATCGATGGAGTGTCCATGCTCCGGGCACGCTAACGCCAGCGAATACTCCAGCAACTCGCCTTCGGTCCCCTCGGGAGCGTCGCGGTCGGGCAGCAAGTATACGTTCACATTGCCGTGCGCCAGCGCAGTCGCCTGTTCAACGGACTCGGCAATACGGCCCAGCGAGTTCTCGCGAATCACGATGCGGTCGACCACGACCTCGATATCGTGCTTGAATTTCTTATCCAAATCGATAGGGTCATCAAGCGAGCGAACCTCGCCGTCGACACGCACGCGGCTAAAGCCCTCGGCGCGAAGGTCCTCAAACAGCTTGGTGTACTCGCCTTTTCGCCCGCGCACCACCGGTGCCAGCACAAACGCGCGGCGGCCCTCCCCCGCCGCCAAGACCTTGTCGGCAACCTGGTCGGTCGTCTGGCGCTCAATGACGCGGCCGCATTCGGGACAGTGCGGGGTGCCCACACGGGCGAACAGCAGGCGCAGATAGTCATAAATCTCGGTTACGGTGCCAACCGTCGAGCGAGGGTTTTTAGACGTCGTCTTTTGGTCGATCGACACCGCCGGCGAAAGGCCGTCGATTGAATCCAAGTCGGGTTTGTCCATCTGGCCCAAGAACTGGCGCGCATAGCTCGAAAGGCTCTCGACGTATCGACGCTGGCCCTCGGCATAGATAGTGTCAAATGCCAGCGAACTCTTGCCCGAGCCAGAAAGACCGGTAATGACCACGAGTTGGTCACGCGGAATGGAAACATCGATATCACGGAGGTTGTGCTCACGAGCGCCGCGAATAACGATAGAAGAATCAGACATGGAAGCTCCTTGCCTCCTATTGCATCGAATCATACTGCCGATGAGTTTAGCGCACTCGACGCGCACAGATGTTCGTAATACAAGATTCGCAGACCTTTAGCTTTGCGTATCGGGCGCTTTGTTTCTCGAAATGCCGTGGAAAGGCTACAGTAATCTAATACTGAACTTAATTTGCCGTAACAGAGGAACGTCCATGACCGAAGATATCCCCCTTGAAATCACTTCGAGCGACATGGCCAATCTGCCCATATTCATCGCCGTCCTTATCGTGGCCATCGTCGTGGTGCGCGTATATTTTTCAATCAAACACAATGAAAAGCCGCCCATTGCCCGCGTCTTTTGGTGCGCGACGCTCCTCATCCCGCTCGGCATGGTAGCTGCATGGATTACGAATCAATTGCTCGTAAATGAGGACAATTCCCTATGGGTCCTTTCTTATTCGGCGCTCGGTGCTACCGCCGTCATGCTTCTTGTCGAGCCCTTGGTTTCGGGACTTATCGACCAAACCGATCTTGCGACGGGAACGGTTGCCTGTATTTGCCGTGACATCCTTGTCATCGCCGCTGTTTCAGCGCTCTCGTTCGTTTCACTCGAAATTGCCTGTAACGAAACGCTCTATCGCATTCCCGCCAACTCATTCGGGTTTTCCGTCGGACTGCTCGCGACGGTTCTGCTCTCCCTTTATTTGCTGGGACAGCGTCATGGAGGCGTCATGGCCCTCGTGCCCGTCGCCTGTTGCATCCTTGGCATTGCCGAGCACTTCGTCATAACGTTTAAAGGCGAGGCCATCCTGCCAAGCGATATCTTGGCCCTTGGCACCGCAATGGAAGTGAGCGAGGGATACGAGTTTACCTTTACCGCCGGAATCGTAACCTCTCTAGCCCTGCTGGAGATTTCCCTGGGGCTTCTTTCGCTTATCCGACCGAGAAAGCTCCGTACGCCTACCCATGTCTTCCCCGCAATCGCCGCTAACCTCTGCGCTTTTCTGCTAGTGACCGTTGTGGGGCTCTCGGGCTTTTCCAGCATCGACTTGGAGCAGGCGCTGAATTTTGGATTTGACCGTTGGCAGCCCATCACCACGTATGCATCTCAGGGTTTTATCACTTCGTTCACCGAAATGGTCAACGAGTTGCCCATTGAGAAGCCCGAAGACTATACGCCCGATGAGGCGCAGAGCATCGAGCAGGAGCTCGCCGCCACCTACGACAGCACGTATGGCTCGAGCGAGCAGCGCGCGGCGGCCGTTGCCCAGTTCAATGAAATCAAGCCGACGATTGTTGCCGTCATGAATGAGAGTTTTAGCGACCTTTCGTGCTTTGAGCAGCTCCAGGCGGCCGGGTACACCGGCCCCGCATTCTACAACTCGCTTCCCGACACACTTGTTCGCGGCACCATGCTCGCTTCGGTCGCCGGTGGCGGAACGGCGAACTCCGAATTCGAATTTTTGACCGGAGCGACAACGGCCTTTGTCGGATTAGGCAAAATCCCCTATCAGCTATATCAGATGAATGGCGTCAACAGCCTGGCAAAGGACCTTAAGGAGCTTGGGTATACCGCTACCGCTATGCACCCGCAAAACCCCGTCAACTACCATCGAGATAAAATCTATCAGCAGCTGGGCTTTGGAGACTTTCTTTCAATCGGCGATTTCGAAGGTGCGCCCTGTTACCATGCCGGCGTATGCGACTACGCCACCTACGACAAGATACTCGACCTGCTTAGAACCGACGAAGCGCCGCAGTTCATCTTTGACGTCACGATGCAAAATCACGGCGGCTACGACTATGGCACCGTTCCCGCCGAAGAGCTGACAAACTATTGGGTCGAGGGAGCCAGCGAGGGCGCCAATAGCGCGCTCAACACCTATCTCACCTGCATCAACGCATCCGACCGGGACCTCGAGTACTTTATCAACGAGCTCCGCAATATCGGCAGACCGGTTGTTCTTGTCTTTTTTGGCGACCATCAGCCGAGCGCCGCAACGACTCTCAACGACGAGCTGTACCCTCAGGAAGATACGGCAAGCCACGCTTTCCGTGTCTATCAGTCGACCTATTTCGTCTGGGCTAACTATGAAATCGCCGGCAATACCGAGCTCAACGTCTACGACACCGTCGGGGCAAACGAGATTGCAGCCATTACCCTTAATAAGATCGGCGCCCCGCTCACCGACTATCAAAAGGCCCTGCTTGCAACAAGGTCAGATGTGCCCACCATCAATGTCGCCGGCTATCTCGGTGCCGACGGGCTGCGCTACGACTTGGAATCTGAAGACAGCCCATACACCTCGACGATCGACAAGCTGCAGCGCATGCAATACCTCGAGTTCGCCAGCAAAGTTCAGTAAGCCCGCCCATTCGCTTGGGCCCATCGTATTGCAAGCACGCTCGGCCCAATTGCATCGCAAATGACTCCCGCTCGCAAACGAGGGTACAATGACGCTCGTGTCACATCGCGGGGCCCCGGCCCCAACATATACAAAGGAGTCATACATGGGTTGCGAGCACGCACAGGCCGCCGGCGGACAAACGTCGCCGTCGCAATTTGAGGAGAATACGCTGTCCGAGGTCAAGCGCGTCATCGCCGTGCTTTCCGGCAAGGGCGGTGTCGGCAAGTCGTTTGTCACCGGTGCCATCGCCACCGAGCTTGCCCGCCACGGCCACAAGGTCGGCGTCCTCGACGCCGACATCACCGGTCCCTCCATCCCCAAGATGTTCGGTATGAGCGGACGCCACGTCCATGCCCTTGGCAACCTTATGCTGCCTGAAATCTCCGAGCACGGCGTCAAGGTCATGAGCTCCAACCTTCTGCTCCAAAACGAGACCGACCCCGTCCTTTGGCGCGGTCCGGTCATCGCAGGCGCCATCAGGCAGTTCTGGAGCGAGACCTCGTGGGGCCCCATCGACTACCTGCTGGTCGACATGCCTCCGGGAACAGGCGACGTCGCGCTCACCGTCTTCCAGTCACTGCCCGTCGACGGCATCGTCATCGTCACGAGCCCGCAGGATCTGGTCTCGATGATCGTCGCCAAGGCGGTCAACATGGCCGAGAAGATGAACGTCCCCATTCTGGGCATCGTCGAGAACATGAGCTATATTGAGTGCCCCGACTGCGGCAAGAAGATCGAGGTCTTTGGCAAGAGCAAGCTCCCCGAGGTCGCAGAGCGCTATAACCTCGACATCTTGGGCACGCTTCCCATTAATCCGGCACTCGCCGAGGCCTGCGATAAGGGCGAGGTCGAGACCGCGCTGCCCGATGGCATGTTGCCCAAGGCAGTCTCTGCCGTCGAGGCCATTACCCCGCACGAGACCGACGAGGCCTAAGTGAACGCGAGCGCCTTCTATGACGTCCTGGTAATCGGCGGCGGGGCTTCAGGCCTCGCCGCCGCCATTACGGCCGCACGCGCTGGCAAAAGCGTCTGCATCGTTGAGCGCGATGTCGCCTGTGGCCTTAAGCTCCTTGCGACTGGTAACGGCCGCTGCAACCTCTCCAACGAATCGATTGATCCTCAGCGGTATAACCACCCCGCATTCGTCGAATCCGCCATGGGCCCCCAGCCCGAACAAGAGCTTATGGGTTTCTTCTCCTCGCTGGGCATCATGACAACCTCCGAGGAAGGCCGACTGTACCCGCGCTCCCTTCGCGCCGAATCGGTGCGCGACGCGCTTCTCAACGTTTGCGACCGCCTAGGTATCACCTTAATCTGCGGAGCCAACGTTGCCTCGGCGCACAAAGCTTCCGAAGGCTGGACACTCCAAATAGACCGTCCAGCGCGGGCACTCAAGGCAAAAAAGCACGACGACCGAAAATCGGAGCTCCGCTCGCTTCGGAAAGCGCTCGCCGATGTCCCTCGCAAGAACGAGGCCCTGGAGGCACATGCCGTAATTATCGCCACGGGTGGCAACCCCACCGGTATCGCCGATACGTTTCGCCTCCCCCTCACTTCGCTGCGCCCCATCCTCTGCCCCGTATCGGCAACGGTCGTCGGCGATCGGGCGGCACTCAAGACGTTGGATGGCCTGCGCGTCCGCACCCGCTTGACGCTCGCCCGCAATCATAATGAGCTCTGGCACGAAGACGGTGAAGTCCTGTTTCGAACCTTCGGTATCTCGGGCGTCGCTGTCTTCAACCTCTCCCGTCGTATCCAGCACGGCGATACGATCCTGCTCGACGTTTTCCCCGACCTCTCCAAAGACGAGCTGCTCGATATGCTCAACCGGCGCGTTGAGCTGCTCGGCGGCTTTTCGCCCCGCGATCCCCGTTGGCTCGACGGCATGCTCGCCCCGCAACTCTCCCGCGTCGTCTGCACGGCGTTCGAGCAGTGCCATCCAGGCTCCAACGATGTCATCCACCTGGTCTCGATCCTCAAGCACTTTAAGTTGCTCGTCGAGGGAACAGCCGAGGAGCGCTCGGCGCAGGTCACGCGTGGTGGCGTATCTGTCGAGAGCATCTCAACACCCAGTCTACGCGCGCGCAGCGCTGTCGACGCCCCGCTTTACGTCTGCGGCGAAGCGCTCGACATCGACGCCGATTGCGGAGGCTTTAACCTTGCGTGGGCCTGGCTCTCGGGCATTCGCGCTGCAAGCAGTCTGTAGCCGCGCAGTCTATAATCAAAAACGCATTCGGGCCGTCTGGGATACCGGACGGCCTCTTTCTTGCCTCTAAGGAGACCTCGATGATCGAAATCACCCAAGTCAACGCGTCGCTCGATGAAGCCGGCGATGAAAATGCCTGCCTCATTGTTGGCAAGCGAGTCGCCAAGCGCGTCCTACGTTGCAAGGACTCCGAGATCAAGTCCATCGAGCTCCATCGCAAGTCAATCGACGCTCGCAAAAAACGAGACGTCCATTTTATCCTGAGCTTTCGTGTTGAGCTGACCAGTCCCCACCTCGAGCGAGAAGCGGTCGACAGCGTTTCCGAGCGTGACCGCTCGCGCGTACGCGCGATAAAAGACGATGGGTCTTCATTCCCCACCCCCGTCTCCGACGCACCTCAAGAACGCCCTGTCGTTGTCGGCGCCGGATGCGCTGGCCTTTTCGCCGCGCTAACGCTCGCCGAAGCAGGTCTTAAGCCCTTGCTCATCGAGCGCGGCGACCCGGCATTTCGCCGCTCGCATGCGATCGACCTCTTTCTAAAGGAGCGCATCCTCGACCCCGAGAGTAATATCCAGTTTGGTCTGGGCGGCGCGGGGACCTTCTCGGACGGCAAGCTCAATACGGGAACAAAAAATCCCGCCCATCGCCTTATCCTCGAAACCTTCGTCGAGGCGGGTGCGCCCCGCGATATTCTGTGGGATGCCAAGCCGCACATTGGCTCCGACATCCTTCCCACGGTTGTCACCGCTATATCCCAGCGCATCGAGCAGCTCGGAGGTGTCGTCCGTTATCGAACAAAGCTCGTCGACATTCACATCGACGCGTCTGGCACCATTACCGGTATTGATGTCCAATCGTCCCAAGACGCCGCTTGCGAGCCAATCGAGACAAAGCACCTCATCCTCGCCTGCGGGCATTCTGCTCGCGATATTTTTGAGCTCCTTAAGGACCACAACGTGGCCCTCGCACAAAAGACCTTTGCCATGGGCGTTCGCATCGAGCATCCGCAGCGCGACATCGATCGAGCCCAATATGGAGCCTCGGCGGGACATCCAGCGCTCGGGGCGGCCCCTTACAAACTTGTTGCCCATCTTCCCAACGGCCGCAGCGTGTTCTCGTTTTGCATGTGCCCCGGCGGACAGGTTGTCGCCGCCTCTTCCGAGCAGGGCCACCTGTGCGTCAACGGCGCTAGCCTCAATGCCCGCGACGGACGCAACGCAAATGCCGCCCTGCTCGTTAACGTCACGCCTGAGGACCTTCCCAACGATGACCCGCTCGCCGGCATCGAGCTCCAGCGTGCCTGCGAGGCGGCCGCCTATCGCCTGGGCGGCTCCAACTGGAACGCACCGGCACAGCTTGTCGGAGATTTCCTCGCAGGACGCGCCAGCAAGGCGCCCGGAAAGGTAAAGCCCACCTATCCGCTCGGTGTGACCTGGACGGCAATTGACGAAGCCCTGCCGCAGCATATCGTCGAGTCGCTCCGCCTGGGACTTCCCCTACTCGGAAAAAAGCTACGAGGCTACGACCGCCCCGATGCCGTTCTTACCGGCGTGGAGACTCGTTCGAGCTCACCGGTTACTGTCACCCGAGACCGAACGTGCCATGCCGCGTCGACCCCGGGCCTCTACCCTTGCGGTGAGGGAGCTGGATATGCCGGCGGCATCATGAGCGCAGCCACCGACGGCATTCGTTGTGCCGAAGCCCTGATCGCTGACCTCTAGCGCACGAATTCCAGCACGCAAAAGACACAGGCCCCGAGCTCCACAGGGAACTCGGGGCCTGTTCGCTATTTCTTAAACCGTGCGCCCTGGCGTTTTCTGCCCGATGCGAACGTGGAACCCTTGCGGGCCTGCGAACGTAAGCGCTCGATCGTCTCGTCCTCAGACGCACCCTCGAGCATCGCCCGAATCTGAACGACGGCATCGCGCAGGCGCGCCGCCTCCTCAAAGTCCATGGCGGCAGAAGCGTTGCGCATATCCTCTTCCATGGTTTCGACGATCCGCACAAGCTCGTCATGCGGCAGTTCTTCCAACTGCTCCGCAAGTGTCTGCTCGGGTGCCACCGTTTCCGGCACGCCGCCCTCGCCCGACTCATCGGGCGTATAGAATGCGCCATGGCCAAGGGAGTCGCCCTTCGAGCGCCCCTTGGAACCCACGGTTTTTTCGGCTTCGGCAATAAAACTTGAGATGTCGTTGATGGCTTTGCGCACCGTCTTGGGCACAATGCCATGCTCTTCGTTATATGCCATCTGAATCTCGCGACGGCGCTGCGTCTCCTCGATGGCCTCTTTCATCGAATCGGTCACAACGTCCGCATACATGATGACTTCGCCATCGGCGTTACGGGCCGCGCGGCCAATCGTCTGAATCAGTGAACGGCGGTTGCGCAAGAAGCCTTCCTTATCGGCGTCGAGAATTGCCACCAGTGAGACCTCGGGAAGATCCAAGCCCTCGCGAAGCAGGTTGATGCCAACGAGAACATCGATCTTGCCCTCGCGCAGCGTTCGCAGGATCTCGACACGGTCCATTGTCGCCGTATCAGAGTGCATGTAGTTGACCTTAATGCCGGCGTCGAGTAGATGGTCGGTCAGGTCCTCAGCCATGCGTTTGGTCAGCGTGGTCACCAGCACGCGCTCCTTGCGGGCAACGCGCTCGCGAATCTCGTCCTCAAGATCGTCAATCTGGCCGCGAACTGGACGCACGTCAATCTTGGGGTCGAGCAGGCCGGTCGGACGAATAATCTGCTCCACGTCGTTTTGGCTCACCCGCAGCTCGTAGTCGCCCGGAGTGGCCGAAACATAGATAAACTGGGGTATCCTCGCCTCAAACTCATCGAAACGAAGCGGACGGTTATCGAGCGCCGAGGGCAGGCGAAAACCGTGTTCCACCAGCGTCACCTTACGCGAGCGGTCACCTTCGTGCATGCCGCGAATCTGCGGCACCGTCACATGGCTCTCATCGATGATGCAGAGCATATCCTTGGGAAAGTAATCGATTAGGGTAAACGGCGGCTCACCCGGCTTGCGACCGTCCAGATGACGCGAGTAGTTCTCGATGCCGTTGCAAAAGCCCATCGTCTCGAGCATCTCAAGATCATAATCGATGCGCTGCTGCAGACGCTGCGCCTCGAGCAACTTGTCGGTCGCCTTGAGCTCCGCCACGCGCTTCTCGCACTCTTCGCTGATCGATTTCAGAGCTGCCTTGACTTTCGGCTTCTCGGTCACGTAGTGCGATGCCGGCCATACGGGGATGGCCTCGTACTCACAAAGCATCTCACCGGTGACCTCATCGATCTCGGCAATCAGCTCGACCTCGTCGCCAAAGAACTCAAACCGCAACGGATGCTCGGCATAAGGCGGATACACGTCGACAACATCGCCGCGCACGCGGAACGTGCCACGTGCCAGGTCATAGTCATTGCGATCATATTGAATGTCGATAAGTGCATGAATAAAGTCATCGCGCTCGAGCGGCACCTTCTTGTCGACGTTTGGAGCCAGACCCGCATAGTCCTCAGGAGAGCCAATGCCATAGATACACGAGACCGATGCGACAACGATCACATCGCGTCGAGAGAGCAGTGACGCGGTCGCTTGATGGCGCAGCATCTCGACCTCTTCGTTAATCGAGGAGTCTTTCTCGATATATGTATCGCTTTGCGGCACATACGCCTCGGGCTGATAGTAGTCGTAGTACGAGACGAAGTAGACCACAGCATTATTGGGAAAAAACTCTTTGAGCTCGCTCGCAAGCTGAGCGGCGAGCGTTTTATTCGGAGCCATGACCAGCGTCGGCTTTCCCAGGGCCTCAATAGTCTTTGCCATCGTGAAGGTCTTGCCCGAACCAGTCACACCCAGCAAAACCTGATAGCGGTCTCCGTCCCTCACGCCCTGCACAAGCGACTCAATGGCCTTAGGCTGGGAACCGGCAGGCTCATAGGGAGAGACGACTTCAAACGGCACCTCAGCGCCCTCAACGCCAAAGCGCTTAAGTTCACCACCAACGCGTTCTACTTCAAATTCCGCCATGGATACTCCTAACTCATACATCTGCAGTATACGCAGGCGGTGGGCTTAGTCCTATACGAACCGATCGGGATAGAGAGTCTTATATCGAACCCAGGCATTATTGACGCGAATCAGATAAGCCTGAGTTTCAGGGAAGGTAATCGCATTATGGAGTGACGTGTTCTGCTGCGCCCATCCGTCGACATTGCCCATACCGGCGTTATAGGCGGCAATGGCACTATCCGTCGACCCTTTGAAATAGGTTAGAAGATACGAGAGGTATGCGCAGCCAAACTCGATATTCGTAGCCGGATCGTTAAGATTGTCGGCCGAATACTCCCCTCCGTCGACAAGACCCTTGGCGATCATATCCTGGGCAGTCTCGGGCATCAGCTGCATCAATCCCTGAGCACCCTGATTCGACTCGGCCTCGGGATCCCAATTCGATTCCGACTTAATGACAGCGCACACCAGATACGGATCCAGATTATGCGAAATACTGGATTGTTTTACATACGCCTCGTAGTCAATCGGATACAGCGGCTTAAAGAAAGCGGCAGGAGCACACGAGTAGACGAGCGAAATAAGGCCGAAGACGAACACAACGGCAAGTGGCGCCACGCGATACCACGTAAAGAAACGAGTCTTAGGCATCGGCCTCCTCCTTATCCACGACATCCCCGAAGCCATGGCGCGAAAGCCATGCGTCAAGTTGTTCAAAGAGCGAGTTATCGCCTGCCGCATTATCAATCACCGTTGTAGCGAGATTGCACAGTGCAGACTCATCGGGCTGGCAAGCAGAGCGGGCATCGAAATCAGATGGCTCCATGCCACGTTGAATAGCGCGCTCGCGACGAACTGACAAAGGAGCGCTGATGACCAAAATTTCATCAGCCAAGCCAAATGCATCCTCAAAACCAGTCGGAGCAGAAACCTCGACCACCGCAAAAGGATAACGGGGAGATGAAACCGTACAACAAATCGGATCGAGAATCCTAAGCGAAAGCTGTTCAATGAGAACGGGGTGCACGATGCCATTGAGCCGTGCGACCGAATCAGGAGAAGCAAAAGCTCGAGAAGCGAGGATGCTGCGGCGAATGCCGCCATCCTCATCCAAAATGTCCCAACCGAATTCATCCGCGAGTGCATTGACGATATCAGAGCCCGGCACATACAGCGATTTTGCAAGCTTATCCAGATCGATTAGCATAGCGCCACGAGATTCGAAATAGCAGCAGGCAGTCGACTTACCCGAAGCAATATTGCCCAAGACAAATACGGTAAACATCAAGCCCTCCCTAATGCCAATTCGAGTAATTATCGCTCAAATACACTAGAAGGACTCAAAATACAGCCAAACAGTAAGAGCGAATACGGGGGAGCTAAATCCCAAAGTACAACGTGTATATAACGCAAACAGGGGGAGGCCGCGAGGCCTCCCCCTTCTCAGTTCAAGCGTACGGCTCGGTGCCGTCCACCGGTCAGCGGCGCCCTGGCCTCCCACGGGCTGGCCCCGCAGTACTCTCGGCGCGATGGGGCTTAGCTTCCGGGTTCGGAAC
>DBFAAM010000009.1:0-86425 GCA_048193585.1 Collinsella aerofaciens
CATGGGAGCCTCCCAACCTCGTTGCGGCGCGGCTGCGCCTATGGCACTTCGACATCATTGTCGCAGCCCCGACCCGCGGTCACGAGCGGGGGCTCCTGTCTTTTTAGTGCCCTCGGATTGGGTCATAGTGTCTGTCCGCGCTAAAACATCGGCGTTGCCGGAGTAGGGTAGTTTGGCACTTGGGGACGTTCCTTTTGTGCCGGCACTTTGGGACACTCCTTGTCAGAAGAGTGATGCAAGGTGCTCGTCCTTTACTTTACTGAGATAAAGTGAACGTGTAGATTCGTAACCCACTCGCAACTGTTCTATGGCACGATATTGAACGAATGTATGCTATGCGCCCAAATCTTTTGGGCAGAGTGGGAGACAGTATGGTCAAGCTGTACGAGGACGGCATCTACCTGCGTAACGGCAGCGAGGTTGTGCCTGAGGCCGAGGCTGCCGAGCGCGGTATTACGCAGACGCCCGAGGATGCCAAGCGCGGCACCATCGCGTATTCGATCCTCCAGGCACACAATACGTCCGGCGACCCCGAGGCGCTCAAGATTCGCTTCGACGCCATGGCGAGCCACGACATCACCTTTGTCGGCATCATCCAGACGGCGCGCGCCTCGGGCATGGAGCAGTTCCCGCTGCCCTACGTGCTCACCAACTGCCACAACTCGCTGTGCGCCGTGGGCGGCACCATCAACGAGGACGACCACGTCTTTGGTCTCTCGGCTGCCAAGAAGTACGGCGGCATCTTCGTCCCGCCGCACATCGCCGTCATCCACTCCTTTATGCGTGAGAATTTCGCCGGCTGTGGCAAGATGATCCTGGGCTCCGACTCGCACACCCGCTACGGCGCTCTGGGCACCATGGCCGTGGGCGAGGGCGGTGGCGAGCTGGCAAAGCAGCTGCTGCGCGACACCTACGATGTCGCCTATCCCGGCGTCGTTGCCATCTACCTCACGGGCGCCCCGCGCCCCGGCGTTGGCCCGCACGACGTGGCGCTCGCCATCATCCGTGCCGTCTTTGCCAAGGGTTACGTTAAGAACAAGGTTATGGAGTTCGTGGGCCCCGGCATCGCGAGCATGACGACTGACTATCGCAACGGCGTCGACGTCATGACCACCGAGACCACCTGCCTTTCCTCCATCTGGGCCACCGACGAGGACACACACGCGTTTTTGGCCATGCACGGCCGCGGCGACGACTACCGCGAGCTCAAGCCCGCCGATGTCGCCTACTACGACGGCTGCGTCGAGGTCGATCTGTCGAGCATCAAGCCCATGATCGCGCTGCCGTTCCATCCTTCTAACGGCTTTGAGATCGACGAGCTCAACGAGAACCTCGAGGACATCCTGCATGAGGTGGAGCTCGAGGCCGCCAAGATCGGCGAGGGCAAGACGCACTTTAGCCTGCTCGACAAGATCGTCGACGGCAAGCTGCATGTGCAGCAGGGCGTTATCGCCGGCTGCTCGGGCGGCAACTACGACTCCGTGGTCCAGGCTGCCCGCGTGCTCAAGGGCGCCAACACCGGCTGCGGCGAGTTCTCGCTGTCGGTCTATCCCACAAGCCAGCCCGTGGCACTCGAGCTTACACGCCGCGGCTACATCTACGACCTTATGGAGGCCGGTGCGATCGTTCGCACGGCATTCTGCGGCCCGTGCTTCGGTGCCGGCGACACGCCTGCCAACAACGGCCTGTCCATCCGCCACACCACGCGCAATTTCCCCAACCGCGAGGGTTCCAAGCCGGGTAATGGCCAGCTGAGCGCCGTGGCCCTGATGGACGCCCGTTCCATTGCGGCGACGGCTGCCAACGGCGGCGTCCTGACGCCGGCGACCGACCTGCCCGAGGAGACTTGGGACGAGGCCTGCGAGTATACTTTTGACGACGCGCCGTACAAAAAGCGCGTGTACTGGGGCTTTGGCAAGGCGGAGCCTGCCGACGAGCTGGTCGAGGGTCCCAACATCAAGCCGTGGCCCGCGATGGAGCCGCTCGGCGACGATATCCTGCTCAAGGTGTGCTCCAAGATTATGGACCCGGTCACCACGACTGACGAGCTCATTCCCTCGGGCGAGACGAGCTCCTTCCGCTCCAACCCGCTGGGCCTGGCCGAGTTTACGCTGAGCCGCCGCGACCCTGCCTACGTGGGCCGCTCCAAGGAGGTCGACGCCGTGGAGAAGCGCCGCGTGGCTGGCGAGGCCGCGGGCGACCTGGCGGTGCTCGATGCCGAGCTCGCGGGCGTGTTTGAGGCGCTGGCCGGCGCGGGTGTCGCGGCAGATGCCAAGGCGACCGAGTACGGCTCCATGCTCTATGCCAAGAAGCCCGGTGACGGTTCCGCCCGCGAGCAAGCCGCGAGCTGTCAGCGCGTGATCGGCGGTCTGGCCAACATCGTCCACGAATACGCCACCAAGCGTTATCGCTCCAACGTGACGAACTGGGGCATGGTGCCCTTCCAGATGGAGGCCGAGCCCAACTTTGAGGTGGGCGACTACGTCTTTGTGCCGGGTATCCGTGCCGCACTCGATGGCGATCTAAAGAACATCGCTGCCTACGTTGTGCGCGCCGACGGCACGGCCGAGCAGATTGAGCTCTACATCGCCGATATGACGGCAGAGGAGCGCGCCATCGTCAAGGCCGGCTGCCTGATCAACTACAACAAGTTCAAAGCCGCTGCCGAGTAACTCTGCTGTACGCCCCGGCCACACCTTTCCCTCGTGCTCACGCGCTTCGCGAGGGTCGCCCGAGGGAAAGGTGTGGCCGGGGCTACCGCGACGTTCTCGTTGGGTCTTGAGGGGCGCTAATAATTGACCGGGACCATCACAAAGTTGCCTGCCCGGCGGGTCCTTATTTCGATGGGGTCCAGGTTATTTCATCGTCAAATAGCCAAGTGCGTGCCGAGCCACTGTTGCGCGCTGTCTGCGGATCGGGCTCGCAGGTTTGTTCGTAGGCATCCTCGGTACACCGATCCATAAAATCGACGACTGCCGTCTGGTCGCCCTCCATGACGTAGATTACGTCGCCATCCGAGATATAGACCCCCGGTCCTTCATTGTCCACGCAGCCAGGGTCGTATGAGACGTTGCACAATTTGCTCCCGTTTGCCGCATCGAGCTCAAGGGTCGAATAATATCCGCCAACCATTTGGTCATTCTTGGCTCGATATATTGCGGCGCCGTACCACCGCTTAAACGTCTTGCCTTTGAGTAAACTGGTTGCCTTGCCGATAAGCTGCTCATCTTTGGTGTAGCGTCTGGCCCCAAGTTCGATGCGGGGATAGTTGCTGACACCAAGCGCTGCGGGCGTACCGTCAAAATCGACGGTGACCGAATCGGGTTTGACGATATCGGTGAGGACCTCGATGGGATAGCTTACGGTCTCAACCGCCGCCTGCGTCGCAGAGGCGGGGAGAAATGCGAGATAGATAATTCCTACGCCGACTGCGGTAATCGCAAACGCTAAGACGAGCAGGCCGATATAGGTGGAGCGTTTCACGGCGGGTACCTCGCAAATAGTATGCATTCATTAAGATAAGTGATACCAGCTTACGACAATCTTCAAAAGAAAGCGATCGATCGAAATGACGGGGTGAAAAGGCCCTATTGGGCTTCGATTTGACCTCTAATAGAAATATTTGCCCCACTCATTCTGGGCGTGAGGTCAATAATTGAGTCCACGAGTTTTGAGCGATACTCTTCTCACTAAACTCACTATTTTCACTATAAGCACTATAAATATGATAGGGGGACGACGAGAACAATGTGACGTGCGATAGCTAAGCCGTTTAAGCCGGACTCTGACCTTGAATCTCTGCCTCTATCTGTGCGAACGGGCTATTGTCGGTTCTCGATTCCATCGCTGCGTTTTCGTTGGGTCTTGAGGGACGCTAATAAATGGACTTGCTTGATGCCACCTCTGTTAATGGGGCGGCTTCTTTTTGTCGAAAACCGCCACAAAGGGGCCTGTCCCTTTCGTGGTGGTGGGGGGCGAGCTCGATGCTGCCGTGCTCGCTGAACGACATTCTAATGAGCGTCTCTACAGGATTTCATCTGGGCTGGCGGGCTTGGTTGTTTTGGGGATGCCGAGTTTGGATGACGCGAAATCGTCAACATTGTCCTTAATTCCGTCTTTGGTGTAGACAGTGACCGTATAGATGCTGTGCCCGAATTCGCTCTTGTCGCGTGTCGCCCAGGCCTGCCAGTAGGCAGCCCCGCTTCGCCCTTGGATTTTTCCGACACGGCGGAGTTCTGTTCGCTTTAATTTCCGGTTGCTATAGATGGTTCGACCGGCTTCCGCGGTGAGCCCGCACTGTCCAAGCAGCTTGTCGAGGACTTGGTTCATGTGGCGCTCATCGGTGTTTGGTGCGTAGTCGTAGGCGAGGGTGATGGAGTCGAGTGGCTGGTCGTCGATCAGATAGTTTAGCGCCTGAGGGTCAAGGCAGAAATAAGGAGAGCATCCGTCGACCTGGCCGAGCAACGGTAACTTGGACTGCCAAAGTCCGGTGGGAATTCTATCTTCGTAGAAAACACCGCGGCAGATAAAGGAGAGCGAGGTGGCACGCGAGCCAGCGTCGACCATTCCGCATAAATCGAAGGGCGAGGCGATACCAAGGGAAAAGGGCGTGACGACGATAAAGAAGAACATCGCGATGGGTATGGCGAGAATGGCGATGACGTTGCGACCGGTGGAATGAGACGGCTTCATATGCGCTCCTCGAGACAAAGATCTGTTGAGGATAGGCAGAAATGGATATGTTCAGAGAACAATTCAAGTTTAATCTCATGGCGCGAGATGGTCGACCGTTAGCGTCGAAAACCGCCACAAAGGTGCCTGTCCCCTTTGTGGTGGTGAGGAGCGCGCGGCTTCTTTTGGTAATAGTGTTAGCTGGCGGTATCATTGGTGCAGGTGGCGAAGGTTTGCATTGTGGGGTGTTTTGCCGTGAGCCGTTTTGCCCGTATTGGATTGATTGTCTTGGCGCTTGCGATCGCTGTGGTTGGCGCGGGCGCTGTCGGTATGGCATTTCTACCTGCTGCGGTGACGGAGCCGGTGGTCAAGCCTGTGACTCAATCTGTCGAACTTCTGACCGGCGACGACAAGCCTGAGACCATTACCGTTGATTTTGATGAGCAACCGGCTGCGCTGGGCATTAGTAATTATCCACTTATTCAGCTTGGGGCTATGCGCTATACCACGGATTCTAGTCTGATCGACAGGGCGTCCGAGCTGCTCAAGGGCAAAACCTTTAAGCGCTGGTATGGATATGCATCCTATCGGGCAAAAGCGAACGACATGGTTGGCGGATGCCGCTCGTCCATCGAGTTGGACACCGCGAATGGCACTAAGTTATGTGATGTTTCGTACGATCCTGGCTACGAGGGCAATGAGGGGCCGGGTATCTACATCTTGGACGGCGATGTCGCCTATGTCATGGAGGGCAACCAGACCGAGCTCAACGATTTTATGGGTCAGTGCATTCAGGATGCCTATGAACAGACCTGCTTGCCCGACCCGCAGGCTGCACGCGATAGTGGGTCTGCCCGTACATGGTTGTTCGAGGATGAGATGTCCTGGAACGCCGAATCGGGAAGCACGGGTTCGGCGAAGGAGTAGAGACCGCGACCACCACAAAGGTGCCTGTCCTCTTTGTGGTGGTTTTCGGTCTGTCTCGATCTGTAACATCTTGGCCGCTAAAAGTGGGCCTGGTGTTACAGATTTAGATTTTCGATTCAGGTGTCTTCGTTCGTCTCGATTTGTAACAGTTAGACCCTAATTTGCCGAGTAGATGTTACAGATTGAGACAAACGGGCGCCGCTGGTCATTTCATCTTGATTTGTAACATCTGGAGCCATAAACAGCCGCTAGATGTTACAGATTGAGATAGTAAGGGGACGAGGCCGTAGCGGGTGAGCGCGCCTGCTCCCTATCTCTCAATCACTCAGAAAATCTTATATATAGAGACTTAGATTTATGTATAAGATCGTGCAAAGCTGGCAACAATACTTCTCGAACAACGTGAAGCCGCCCCGTAGGGCGGCCACCCCAAGAGAGGTGATTCCATGAGAATCGATAAGCTAGCAATGACGTCGCGCGAGGCGCTGCAAACCGCCATGAGCACGGCTGCCGACGCGCAGGCCGGCGCGGTGGAGCCGATTCACCTGCTGTCCGCCTTGCTCGGTGCCGGTGAGCGCAATATCTCTGTGATTATCGAGCGCATCGGTGCCGACCCGGCCCAGCTCGCACGCTCCACACAAGATGCCATCGACCACGCGCCTAAGGTTTCGGGCGAGGGTCAGCAGATGGGCTTGTCCAACGAGCTCGTTCGCGCCATCGAAAAGGCCGAGAAGAAGGCCACCAAGATGGGCGACAGCTTTGTGGTGACCGAGCATCTGCTGATGGCACTTGCCGAGGACAAGGGCGAGGCCGGCCGCGTTCTGCGCGACGCCGGCGTGACCAAGGAGCGCATCGAGCAGGTCTATGAGGAGCTGCGCGGCGATGACCGCGTGACGTCTGCCGAGGACAAGACTCAGTTTGAGGCGTTGGAGCAGTACGGTCGCAACATCTGCGATCTGGCCCGCGCCGGCAAGCTCGACCCGGTCATCGGCCGTACCGACGAGATCCGTCGTACTATTCAGGTCCTGTCCCGCCGCACCAAGAACAACCCCGTGCTCATAGGCGAGCCAGGCGTCGGCAAGACGGCCATCGTCGAGGGTATCGCCCAGCGTATCGTGGCCGGCGACGTGCCGAGCACCCTGCGCGACCGCGACCTTATCGAGCTCGACATGAGCGCGCTGGTCGCTGGCGCCAAGTACCGCGGCGAGTTCGAGGACCGCTTGAAGGCCGTGCTCAAAGAAGTGCAAAAATCCGAGGGCAAGGTCATCCTGTTCATCGATGAGCTCCACACCATCGTGGGCGCGGGTGCCACCGAGGGCTCTATGGACGCCGGCAACATCCTGAAGCCGGCGCTTGCCCGTGGCGACTTGCACGCGATCGGCGCGACCACGCTCGACGAGTACCGCAAGTACATTGAGAAGGACGCGGCGCTCGCCCGTCGTTTCCAGACCGTGATGGTGAGCGAGCCCACCGTCGAGGACACCATCTCGATCCTGCGTGGCCTCAAGGAAAAGTACGAGATCTTCCACGGCGTGCACATCACCGATAGCGCGCTCGTGGCCGCCGCCGACCTCTCCGATCGCTACATTGCCGATCGCTTCCTGCCCGACAAGGCCATCGACTTGGTCGATGAGGCCGCAAGCCGCCTGCGCATGGAGCTCGACAGCATGCCAGTCGAGATCGACGCCACCATGCGTCAGCTCACCCAGCTGCAGATCGAGGAGCAGGCGCTCATGAAGGAGACCGACGACGCCTCCAAGGAGCGTCTGGAGGCCCTGCGCCAAGAGATTGCCGAGGTCCAGGAAAAGCTCAACGTGCAAAAGGCCGGCTGGCTCAACCAAAAGAACGCCATCGACCACGTGCAGGAGCTTAAGGGCCAGCTTGACGAGGCCAAGAGCGAAGAGGAGCGTGCAACGCGCAACGGCGACCTGGGCCGTGCGTCCGAGCTGCGCTTCTCCGTGATTCCGGGCCTGCAGCAGCAGATTCAGGATTCCGAGGCTGCGCTCGAGGCACAAAAGCAGCAGGACGGCGAGGGCCTCAACGAGCAGGTGACCTCCGACGAGATCGCCGAGGTCGTGAGTGCCTGGACCGGCGTGCCCGTGTCCAAGATGATGCAGGGCGAGCTCGACAAGCTCAAGGGCCTGGAGGGCGAGCTGCATAAGCGCGTCATCGGTCAGGACGAGGCCGTCTCCGCCGTTGCCGCGGCCGTGCGCCGCAGCCGTGCGGGTCTCTCCGATCCGGACAAGCCCATCGGCAGCTTCTTCTTCCTGGGCCCCACCGGTGTAGGCAAGACCGAGCTCGCCAAGGCGCTGGCCGAGTGCCTGTTCGATGACGAGCGCGCGCTCGTGCGTATCGACATGTCCGAATACATGGAGAAGTTCAGCGTCCAGCGTCTGATCGGTGCGCCCCCGGGATACGTGGGCTACGACGAGGGCGGCCAGCTCACCGAGGCCGTGCGCCGTCGTCCGTACTCTGTGATCTTGCTCGACGAGATGGAGAAGGCTCATCCGGATGTCTTTAACGTGCTGCTGCAGGTACTTGATGACGGTCGTCTGACCGATGGCCAGGGTCGCCAGGTGTCCTTCAAGAACACGATTATCATCATGACGTCCAACGTGGGCTCCAAGGCCATCGCCGATCTGTCCGGTAAGGACGAGGAGGAGATGCGCCATCAGGTCGACGCTGCCATGGCTCAGACCTTCCGCCCCGAGTTCCTCAACCGTATCGACGATATCGTGGTGTTCCATCCGCTCGGCATGGCGCAGATCGAGAAGATCGTCGACATCCAGCTTGCCGACGTCCGCGCGCGCCTGGCCAAGGAGCGCATGACGCTTGCCATCACCCCGGCGGCCAAGCAGATGCTCGCCGTGGGTGGCCTTGACCCCGTGTTCGGTGCCCGTCCGCTCAAGCGCCTGGTTCAGCGCGAGGTCGTGGACGCCATCGCCGCCGCCATTATCGACGGTACGGTGCGCGAGGGCGACCAGGTGACGGTCGATGTCGACAAGGACGGCGGCTTTACCGTCGTGTGCGACAACACGCCGGCGGCCACCTACGAGGTCCCCGACGCCGAGTAAATTTTGGGGCATGCCTTAAAATCTGCCTTTTGAGCCGAACGCCAAGGGCGGCGGATCAAATTGGGTCCGCCGCCCTTTTTTCTGCGACAATCGATGGTGTTGAACGTGAGCACATGGCAAGGAGCTATGCAGATGAAAGACGAGAACAAGACGAACGCACCGGTGGCTGAGGCGGCACCCGCCGCACCCAAGCCTGCGCCTAAACCGGCGCCCAAGCTGCGCGACCCCTACATCCGTGCCGAGAACGAGGACGACGACGGCTACGATCCCTACAGCGATCGCCGCCCCGAGCGCGAGCCAATGTTCGAAGCTGACCCGTGGCGCTAAGTGCCACCCAAAAGGCCACCAATAAGTTGCGGTGAAATAGGGACTGTTTTGCGGTTTGACCAGCAAAAACAGTCCCTATTTCACCGCAACTGCGTTAGGGATTTTTCTACAGGGGGAGGGTAGTCAAAAAAGCCCCGTCCCAAATTGACTGCTCGGGGAGTCGCATTCGAGCTCGGTTGTCCTCTTAGCCACTCGATATCCTTCGGAGCAATAACGGTGATAAACTTGCTTAAGTGTTAATCAAGCTACACACAATCTTGCTCTCTAATTAATCAAGAATCGCTATAATTTTGATTAGCTAGAGAGCAAGATTGGAGAATTATGGCATTCAACGACTTGGTCGCCCGGAAAATAAAGGACTTTGAACAGCAGGGGGTTCCGCGGGTCTTTGAGCGAGATCTTGATCTAGGAAATCCACAGGAGCCAAAGCGCGACAACATCGTAAATGTGATTGTGGGGGCCCGCCGTTGTGGAAAGACGTATCGCCTGTATCAGGAGATGCGGCGGCTTCAGAGCCGGGGCGTCGAGCTTGACCGGATGCTTTACTTCAATTTTGAGGATGAGCGCTTGCGCCCGTATGAGCCATCGCTGCTGGCGGACGTGCTCGACACGTTCTATGCGCTGTATCCTGCTGCTCGAACCGAGGGCGCTTATATTTTCTTTGACGAGATCCAGGAAATTCCCGAATGGGGTGCGTTTCTGCGGCGTGTAGTCGATACGGAGAAAGCGACCGTCTATGTGACGGGATCTTCTTCTAAGATGCTGTCCTCAGAACTTAAGAGCGAGTTCAGGGGTCGTTCTCTTGTGCGAGAGCTTTTTCCATTGAGCTTTTCGGAATACGTTCGATATAAGACGGGGAACGTTCCCGAGCCAGATGTGACCTTTTCCCCGAGCGATGCGGCGCTGCTTCGACATCATCTGATCGGATATCTTGAACGAGGGGGATTCATCGCGACACTTGGGCAGACGCCCGCAGACGCGATTCAGCTGCTACAGGAATATGCTTCGCGAACGGTCGCCATGGACGTCGTTGAACGCTACGACGTCAAGAACCCTCGCCTGGCATCGCTGTTCCTGACGCGGTGTATGGCATCTTCGGGACGAGAGCTGTCGGTGAACAAAGTGTATAACGAGTTCAAGAGCAGGCAGATACCCGTCAGTCGTAATTCGCTCAGCGACTTACTTGAGTATTATGAGGACGCCTACCTGTTGTTTTCTGTGCCGGAGTTCACGCGTTCACTGGCAAATAACATGCGGTCTGCGTCTAAGGTCTACGCTGTCGATCCTGCGATGTTTGGAGCATTCTCTCCCGCATCGGCATTGGACCAGGGCCAGAGGCTCGAGACCGCAGTGTTCAATGCGCTAAGAAGAAGGACTCCCGCGGTGAGGACCGGCTCGGTCTGCCGTCTGCTGATCAAAGAGAAGAGTAAAAGCCATGAGGTGGACTTTGTTGCTGGGGACGCACTTCTCATGCGGGCTTATAGCCTGATTCAGGTGAGCGCGGATATGGCAAGTGAGAAAACGCGCGAGCGCGAAATTGCCGCGCTTGATGCCTCGATGGCCCAGTTCGATCTTGGCGAGTCGGCAATCGTTACCATGGATGAACAGACCGATATTCCATGCGAGCACGGTGTGGTACACGTTATGCCCGCATGGAAGTGGCTCCTTGCCTAATCATCTATGGGCCTGTGGGGTCAGGACCTCCTGGCTCCTTCATCACGGTTGGGGAGCACCTTGCTGTGCCAGGCTAGTCCTGGGCTTTGATGCTCGGCAGGAGAATCTGGGCGAGGTAGTCGGTCTCGAGTTTGGTCGCGGCGTCGGCCTTGCCGTCTTTACCAACCAGGTCGTTTTTGATCTGGCTGTATGTGTAGCGGTTGCCGGTCGTGAGCTCGACAAGCTCAATCGCCGTATCCATGGGGTAGGTCGACACGGGGTTCTGCGTGTGCCCATTAACGGTTTGCGGAATCACGTACGGATAGACAGGGCCGCTGGCGTAGACGGTGTAGCCGTTGCCTAGGCTGACCGTGCCCAAAACCGTATCGCCGTCGTCGGGCGTAAAGGTCTCGCCATCGCGCACCGCGACGAGCGTCACGAGCGGTGTGTTGGTGTCGCCGTCCAGATAAATGCACAGCGTGTTGCCGTTCTGCCAGGTTGCGACCTTGCCATACCACTCAACCGGAATATCGAGCTGATACAGGTTCGTCGCCTTGTGCCGAGCGTCGGCATCGCGGGCGGACTGAGCCTCGCTTGCGCTTACGGCGTTGGCGGCGGCATCGCGGCGCGTAATTGCCGCCTGCTGGAGTATCTTTGCCGCGGCGGCAGAGCTCGCGCCGCCTTCTTCGGCGTACTTGGCGGCGGCATCGATCTGGTCGTCGGTCACCGTGTCGGCTGAGGGCACCTTAAGCTTAAAGGTGGCTTGAGCGCGCAGATCCTGCCCGTCATTCTTGACCGTAACCTGGGCCTTGGTGGTCGGGACGGTGTAGATGGTGCCGTCGGCCGCGATGGGGGAGGCGGCGATGGAGAACGTGTAATCGCCGGGCAGCAGCTTAATGCCGCGACCGTGCTCGTCAACGTAGAGCGTTTCGCTCACGGAAGAACCGTCGGAATCCTGACCGCTCACCTGCACGGGAATCTTGGAGCCAGTTGAGCAGTCGAGCCCCGCGGCATGTACGCCAATTTGCACCGACATCATGGTATGGGCGTTTGCGGCAACCACGGCGGCCTGCTCTTGCCGGTATCCATTCCAAGCGGCATAGCCTGCGCCGCCGGCGACAAGCGCGACGGCTACGACGCCTGCCACCATCAGGTTGCGGCGCTTGGGCGACATCTTACGGTGACGAACCTCGGCTTCGCGTGCCGAAGGAACGGACGGTAGGGGAATATCGCCCATGGCGATGGTCTCGTCCACGGCAGGCGCAGAGCCTAAGCCAGGGAGCTCGCGGGTCAGCGAATCTTCGGCCGGCAAGTTGTCGAGCAAGATGGTTTCCTCGCTCGTGTCGGATCCGGGCTGGTCGTCGGCCTCGCTTTCGGTGTCTTCGTGATCTGCCTCATCCTCGGCAGGCTCAACGTCGCCTGTATCCTGATCATCGGGCTGCGCCTCGATTTCCGGCTCATCCTGCACATCAACGCTCGAATCGTCAAACGCAACATCGTCAAGCGAAATCCGGTCTAGGCTCTCCAGGGCCTCGGCACACGCTTCTGCATCTTGGGCCGCATCCTCTTGGCCCATCGTCTCATCATTCATACATCCCCCAAGCTCAATATCGGGACAACACTGTACCCAAAAACGGGACCCCATAGAGCCGCCTCATGATTTGAAATCCGATTTTATATATGCGCATGTTTTTGAATAGATGAATAGAGACGCAACGACAAAAGCCCCCGAAAAGCGAGCGAAACGCTTTCCGGGGGCTCTGCGAGGCATTGGATGAAAAACCTGGCGGGCGGGCCTATGCCCAGGCGCCAACAGCGACCAACATGTTACTCGGCGTGAGCGTAATCGACCTTGGCGCGACGAGCGGTGGCCTTCTCCCAATCGCTGGTGCCCTCAAAGACATCCTGCTTGTAGGGATTGCGGCCGAGCTTCTTGGCGCGGTAGGCGATGTAGATGATCGCGGCGACGTTGGCGACCAGCGCGGCAATCGAGACCGCGGTGGCGGCGCCGGGGTCGAGCGTGGAGTGGGTCACAAAGATGGACTCCTCCTGGAAGTAGGGGAACACCTGGGCAAACATGCACCAAATGGCCAGCGTAAAGGCGCGGTTCTGGATCCAGCCGCCCTTGTTCCAGATAAAGGCGGCGACGGTGGGCGCCAGCAGCAGCGCAAAGCCGCAGAACCAGGAGTGGGTGGGCAGGCAGTTGTAGGTGTAGCAGAAGTTCCAGATATCGTAGGCGATGATGTAGACCCAGGTCATATCGGGCCACAGCATGTCGGTCTGATCCTCGGAGGCGTAGACGCTCCACCAACCGGTCATGCAGAAGATGTTGATGATACCGGCGATGCCGTTGAACACGTTGTTCCAGCCGGCCAGCTGCGTGGCACCTTCGGAGGTGACCCAGGTGGACTCGCCCAGGACAAAGAAGTGATAGGCGCTCTCGAAGTCGGACACGACGGCGATCATGATGTTGATGGCGACGATCACAAACGGCCATGCGCGGAACCAATGCGCCTTGCCGATCTTTCCCCACTGGTACTTAATGGCAATGAAGCCCCAGCAACCGGCGAGCGCCGCGTATACCTTGGCGTAGTGGAACCAGCTGTTCTGGTACACATGGGTGGGGTTGGTGAGCGCCCACTCGGCACCCTGCGAAACGCCCACGGCGATGGCGACGCAGTAGATGGTCATGGCCAGCGGAGCCACGCCAAAGATGATTGCCGCGCCGAGCTTGGTGCGGCGGCCGACCTCGTTGAGCACGATCAGGCCGATAAAGACCATGGCCCAGCCGGCCCAGTGGATAAGGGTATCGCTACCCCAAACATCGAACAGCATGCTGCTCTCCTTTCACACGCCCGCGGCCCCTCTTCTGATCGCGGGGCAGTTTGGCCAAATGTCGTCAGTTCTGGGGCTTGCGCTCCGGATACTTGGCGGTGTAGCCCTCGATGTGGAGCGTCGAGGCGATGATTTCCTTGACCGTCTCGTCGGGCACATCGGGGTGCGTGCGGATATACATCAAAAGACCCATGATGAGGGTGTAGAACGTCTCGTAGACATGGTCGATGCGTAGCTCATGATGGGCGACAAAATCCACTACGGTGGTGTCGCAGATATACTGCGCCACGCGCTGGACCACGTTGTGCAAAAAGCCGCCGTAGAGCGCGCCGCTGCTCGAGGTAAGCGTGCTCGGCAGCTCGTGGCCGCTGGCGACCAGGCGCTTAAAGAGCGGGGCGACGGTGTCGAGCGCGCCCTCGATATCACCGACGGTGCGGTCGGCGTTCCACCGCTCGAGTTCGGAGATAAAGCCGTCGATCGCCTCGTCCATAACGGCGGTGACGGCGGCGTCCATGTCGGCGAAGTAATGGTAGAACAATGAACGCGTGCAGCCGGCTCGCTTGGTCACGGCCGATACCGATAGGTGGGACACGCCCAGCTCGGAGCTTACGGTGCGCACGGCATCGAGGATCTCGCGACGGCGTTCGTCGCCCGTCAGGCGCTTTGCCGCGCTATCGGATGCGGGGACGGCATCGACCACAGAGGTACCTGCTGTGTTGTTGCCCATGTTTTGCCGCCTTTCATCCTCTTTTGCCTGACCGTTCGCCTAACAGTCTTGAATATTGTTGACGGTTCGTCAATACTATTTTTGACACAATGTCAACAATGGCGGGTGAACGGCATGGGGCATGCCCGGCCTGCAAAATAAGAGGGGCGCTGCGGCCTCGTCGGGCTGTGGCAAGAGAAGGGACAACCATGATTCTCAACGGACCGGGGATTAGCTGCACCGAGCCCGACATCGGTTCGGAGTTCGTGCCGCCGCTGCCGGAGCATCCGCGCGAGGCCATCGTCAAGCTGTGCGAGCACTGCACCAACCGTCTGCTGCATCGCGACGAGCTGTTGGGCTACGAGTACTGGTCGTTTGCCGAGGCCGCGACCGACGAGCAGGCCGAAGTGCTCTGCAAGATGAAGATGCGCCGTCCCTATACGCTGCCCGAGATGGCCAAGCTCACCGGCATGCCCGAGGCCGATATCGAGAAGATGCTCGACGACATGAGCTACACGGGTCTGCTCGAGTACAACTGGGAAAACCCCGAGCGCGCCAAGCAGTGGGTGCTGCCCATGCTGGTGCCGGGTTCCGCTGAGTTCCTCAACATGCGCGTGAGCCAGCTCGAGGAGCACCCGGTCTATGCCAAGTTCTTTGAGCAGGCGTCCAAGGGACCGCTGTCCAAGGCCACGCCGATGGTGCCGCCCGGAGGCGCCGGTATCGGCATGCATGTCATTCCGGTCGAGAAGGCTATCGATGCTTCGAGCACCTCGGTGCCGATCGAGCATATCGAGCATTGGCTCGACAAATACGATGGCAAATATGCCGCTAGCACCTGCAGCTGCCGCGCGAGCCGTCGCGTGATGGGTGAGGGCTGCGCCGACGACCCGGCCGATTGGTGTATCGCCGTGGGTGATATGGCCGACTACGTGGTCGAAACCGATCGTGGCCATTACGTGACCCGCGACGAGGTTTACGACATCCTGCGCCAGGCCGAGGACAACGGCTTTGTGCACCAGATCACCAATATCGACGGCGAGAACAAGATCTTCGCCATCTGCAACTGCAACGTCAACGTGTGCTACGCCCTGCGCACCTCGCAGCTGTTCAACACGCCCAACCTGTCGCGCTCGGCCTATGTCGCCAAGGTCGAGAAGGACAAGTGCGTGGCCTGCGGTCGCTGCGTTGAGGTGTGTCCGGCCGGCGCCGCCAAGCTGGGCCAGAAGCTCTGCAGCAAAAAGGCCGGCGGACAGGTGCCCGAGTATCCGCGCCAGGAGCTGCCCGATGCCACCAAGTGGGACCACACCAAGTGGTCGCCCAACTACCGCAACGACAACCGCATCGAGACGCATGAGTCCGGCACCGCTCCCTGCAAGACGGCCTGCCCCGCGCACGTTGCCGTTCAGGGCTATTTGAAGCTCGCGGCTCAGGGTCGCTACGACGAGGCCCTAGCACTCATTAAGCGCGAGAATCCGCTGCCCGCTATCTGCGGCCGTGTGTGCAACCGCCGCTGTGAGGATGCCTGCACTCGCGGCCGTTTGGACGCCGCCGTGGCTATCGACGAGGTCAAGAAGTTCATCGCTCAGCGCGATCTGGATGCCGCGACCCGCTATGTCCCGCACGTGGTGACGCCGACGCGCGCTGGCGGTTTCGATCAGAAGATCGCCATCATCGGTGCCGGTCCGGCCGGCCTGTCCTGCGCTTTCTACCTGGCCGAGAAGGGCTACAAACCTGTCGTGTTCGAGAAGAACGAGCGCCCGGGCGGCATGCTCACCTACGGCATTCCCAGCTTTAAGCTGCAGAAGGACGTCATTGAGGCCGAGGTCGAGGTCATTCGCCTGATGGGTGCCGAGTTTCGCTATGGCGTGGAAGTCGGTCGCGACGTGACGCTCGACGAGCTGCGCGCGCAGGGCTTTAAGGCCTTCTACGTTGCCATTGGCTGCCAGGGCGGCCGCCTTGCCGGCATTCCGGGCGAGGATGCCGAGGACGTGACCGTGGCCGTCGACTTCCTTCGCGAGGTTAACAGCGGCAAGATCGATACCCTGTCCGGCCGCACCATTGTAGTGGGCGGCGGCAACGTGGCCATCGACGTTGCCCGCAACGCCTGCCGTCTGGGCTCTGAGCATGTTGAGATGTTCTGCCTGGAGAGCGAGGCCCAGATGCCCGCCAGCGAGGAGGAGCGTCGCGAGGCCGTTGAGGACGGCGCTCACATCAGCTGCGGCTGGGGCCCCAAGGAGATTCACCTGGACGAGGCCGGTCGTGTGTGCGGTATCACCTTCAAGCGCTGCACGCGCGTCTTTGACGACGAGGGCCGTTTTGCGCCCGAGTACGACGAGAACGATCTGCGCCGTGTCGATGCCGACCGTGTCGTCATGTCGATTGGCCAGTCCATTGTGTGGGGCGACCTGCTGGCTGGCTCCAAGGTGGAGCTCGGCCGCGGCCAGGGTGCCCTTGCCGATCCCCAGACTTACCAGACCGCCGAACCCGACATCTTTGTGGGCGGCGACGTCTACACCGGCCCCAGCTTTGCCATCGACGCTATCGCCGCCGGCCACGAGGCCGCGGTGTCCATCCATCGCTTTGTGCAGCCGGGCTCCACGCTCACCATCGGCCGCAATCAGCGCCGCTACACCGCGCTCGACCGCGACGACGTTGTGCTCGAGAGCTACGACAACGCGAGCCGCGAGGTTGCGCATGTGGACCGCGAACGCGAGAAGGCTGCGCCGTTTAGCGAGTATGTTGAGACCTTTACCGAGGAGCAGGTGCGCGCCGAGACCGCCCGCTGCCTGGGCTGCGGCGCCTCGATCGTCGACCCTAACAAGTGCATCGGCTGCGGCCTGTGCACCACCAAGTGCGCGTTTGACGCTATCCATCTGTATCGCGACCGCCCCGAGTGCTCCACGATGGTCAAATACGAGCAAAAGCTCCCAAGCCTGGGCAAGTACGCGCTCAAGCGCGCCATCAAGATTAAGTTCGGTCGCAAGTAAGTAGCCATAACGGGAACGGCGGAAGAAAAAGTGCATGAATTGGGGATCGTCTATCACATCATTCGCGATGTCGAGAACGTGGCGCGCGCCAATGGCGTGCGTCGCGTTTCGAGCGTCACGCTGCTGCTGGGCGAGGTCTCGGGCGTCGTTCCCGACTTGCTACTCGACGCTTGGCGCTGGGCAGCAGATAAAAAGCCTATCGCGCAGGGCGCGGAGCTTATCGTGGAGCCCGTCGAGGCCGTGACACATTGCGAGGCGTGCGGCCGCGACTACGCGACGGTCGAGCACGGCAAGACCTGTCCCCATTGCGGTAGCGGCGAGACATACCTGCTGCAGGGCCAAGAGGTCATGATCAAACAGATCGAGACCCCCGACGAGGACCCGGCAGACGCTGCTCCTGACGGCCTCTCCGACGTCCCCGACGCCGTCGACGCCGCCAACCCCCTCCACATCGCCTAGGATTCCCTATAAGTTGCGGTGAAATAGTTCCTAAATTCAGCCTTCTGGCTCTTAAACAAGAACTATTCCACCGCAACTATTTTGAGTGGTTTCATAGACCATAAGTTACGAAAATAGTCAAGCCATGTCTGTTTAAACAAAATAGCGGCAGTACAAGCGCATTCGCGCTTGCCTAAAATCGATATTAATGAACAGCCTGCTTGTATCTGTAAAATGCATGGCTTGATGAGCGACGCCTTGTCGTGTAATGAGTCAAAAAGCAGTAACGTAATCAACTTGTAACAAACCTAGACGTTTAAACAAATAATCCAACCTTTTGCGGATTTAGCTATAATTCCACAAACCAAACAGCTATACTCCTTTCATGTCGTGTAGGAAATACGTAGACAAAAAGGAGGTTATGTGATGGTAAGTATTGTTCTTGCTAGCCACGGGGACTTGGCAGCTGGAATCAAGCAGACGGGCTCGATGGTCTTTGGCGATCAGCCGTCTGTTGCCGTGGTCTCGCTCGAGCCGAGCATGGGCCCCGACGACTTCCGTGCCAAGGTCGAGGAAGCAATCGCTTCCTTCGAAGACCAGGAGCAGGTGCTCTTCCTCGTTGATCTGTGGGGCGGCACGCCGTTCAACCAGATCAGCGGGCTCATCGAGGGCCACGATTCCTGGGCTATCGTCACCGGTGTCAACCTGCCTATGCTCATCGAGGCATATTCGCAGCGCTTTGACGCAAAGAACACTGCGCATGCGATCGCAAAACATCTCGTGACTGAGGCTAAGGCTGGCGTGCGCGTCAAGCCCGAGTCTCTGGAGCCCGAGGAGAAGAAGCCGGCTGCGGCCGCCGCTGCTCCTGCAGGCGCCATCCCTCCGGGAACGGTCATCGGCGACGGGCACATCAAGATTGCCCACGTCCGTATCGACACCCGTCTGCTTCATGGTCAGGTGGCCACCACGTGGACCAAGCAGATCAACCCCAACCGCATCATCGTGGTTTCCGACGGCGTTGCTCACGATGAGCTCCGTAAGACCATGATCGAGCAGGCTGCCCCTCCGGGAGTCCATGCCAACGTCGTGCCCATCAAGAAGATGGCCGAGGTCGTCAAGGACACGCGCTTTGGTGACACCAAGGCCATGCTGCTCTTTGAGAACCCGCAGGATCTGCTCAAGGCCATCGAGGCCGGCGTCGACATCAAGGAAGTCAACATCGGTTCCATGGCTCACTCCAAGGGCAAGGTCGTCGTCACCAACGCCGTCGCTATGGGCGATGACGACGTCAAGACTCTCGAGGCCCTCAAGGCCAAGGGCGTCAAGTTCGAGGTCCGCAAGGTTCCTTCGGATGCTTCCGAGGATCTCGACGCCATGTTGAAGAAAGCTAAGGCCGAACTGGCCGCTCAAGCATAGTAAAGGAGGGTCCGATACATGTCTGCAATCACTATTCTGCTTGTTGCGATTGTCGCGTTGCTTGCCGGTATGGAAGGCATTCTGGATGAGTTCCAGTTCCATCAGCCGCTCGTGGCATGCACGCTTATCGGTCTCGTAACCGGTCACCTTCAGGAGGGCATCCTCCTGGGCGGTTCGCTCCAGATGATGGCCCTTGGCTGGGCTAACGTCGGCGCCGCCGTCGCGCCTGACGCCGCTCTGGCCTCGGTCGCTTCTTCGATCATCATGGTGCTCGCCCTCAACGGCGGCGCCACTGATTCGGCCAAGGCCGTTACCGCGGCCATCGCCGTCGCCGTCCCGCTGTCGGTCGCTGGTCTGTTCCTGACCATGATCTGCCGTACCATTGCTACCGCTATCGCTCACGCCATGGACGGTTGCGCCGAGAAGGGCGACTTCTCCGGCATCGAGCGCTGGCAGTACGCTGCCATCCTCATGCAGGGCCTTCGTATCGCCATCCCGGCAGTACTTCTGTGCATCATCCCGGCCGAGGCCGTTACCAACGCGCTTAACGCTATGCCCGACTGGCTGTCCGGCGGCATGGCTGTCGGCGGCGGCATGGTCGCTTCCGTCGGTTACGCCATGGTCATCAACATGATGGCCACCAAGGAGACCTGGCCGTTCTTCATCCTCGGCTTTGTCCTTGCTGCCATCCCTCAGCTCACGCTGATCGCCCTTGGCCTCATCGGCATCTCCCTTGCCCTCATCTACCTTGGCCTTAAGGATCTGGCCAAGCAGGGTGGCGGCATGGGCGGTGGCTCCGGCGACCCGCTCGGCGACATTCTGAACGATTACGAGTAGGAGGGGAGTGATACATATGGCAGAGAACAAGATTCAGCTCACCAAGGCTGACCGCAAGAAGGTTTGCTTCCGTCATCAGTTCCTTCAGGGCTCGTGGAACTACGAGCGTATGCAGAACGGCGGCTGGTGCTTCGCAATGATCCCTGCGATCAAGAAGCTCTACACCAGCAAGGATGACCAGATTGCCGCTCTTAAGCGCCACCTGGAGTTCTATAACACCCACCCCTATGTTTCCGCCCCCGTCATTGGCGTTACCCTCGCTCTCGAGGAGGAGCGCGCCAACGGTGCCCCGATTGACGACGTCGCCATCCAGGGCGTCAAGGTCGGTATGATGGGCCCGCTCGCCGGTGTCGGCGACCCCGCCTTCTGGTTCACCCTTCGCCCGATTCTGGGTGCTCTGGGCGCTTCCTTGGCCCTGTCCGGCAGCATCGCCGGTCCGCTGCTGTTCTTCTTCGCGTGGAACATCATCCGTTACGCCTTCCTGTGGTACACGCAGGAGTTTGGCTACAAGGTCGGCTCCTCCATCGCCAAGGACCTCTCCGGCGGTCTGATGGGCAAGGTCACCGAGGGTGCTTCCATCCTGGGTATGTTCATCATCGGCGCCCTGGTCGAGCGCTGGGTGTCCATCTCCTTCACCCCGGTCGTCTCCAGGGTCACGCAGTCTGCTGGCGCCTTTATCGACTGGGCTAGCCTGCCCTCCGGTTCCGAGGGTATCAAGGAAGCGCTGACGATGTATAACTCCATCGGTGCTAACGCCCTTGATCAGGTGAAGGTCACCACGCTTCAGGCCAACCTCGATCAGCTCATCCCCGGCCTTGCCGCCGTGTGCCTGACCCTGCTGGTCTGCAAGCTCCTCAAGAAGAAGGTCAGCCCGATCGTCATCATCCTGGCTCTCTTCGCCATCGGCATCATCGGTCGCGTCTGCGGCTTCATGTAAGCACGTTTCGGCTTAAGACCGAGAATTGCTAGGCAAGGGCTTTTGAGCCATTGAAACGGACCGCACCCGGTGGGTACACTGGATGCGGTCCGATTGTTTTATTTGGAGGGCGAGGCGCGCATGGCGCAATCTCAGAACAGCACGGTCGATCTGGCAACGCCGGCAACCTGCCTGATGGGGCTTACCAGCCACGGCAACGTGATGGTGGGCAATAAGGCGTTCGAGTATTACAACGAGCGCAATCCCGAGGATTATATTCAAATCCCGTGGGATGAGGTCGACTATATTGCCGCCGAGGTTTTACGCGGCACCAAGAAGATCACGCGTTTTGCCATCTTCACCAAGGACAACGGTCACTTTACGTTTTCGACGCGCGACGACAAAGAGACGCTTCGTGCTGTCCGCAAGTACGTCGACGAGGATAAGCTCGTGCGTTCGCCCGACTTTATCGATGTGACGGCCAAGGGCGCCAAGAGCATCCCCTCCGTTATCAAAAACCTCTTCCACAAAGGTAACTAGCTCCTCATAAGTTGCGGTGAAATAGTTCCTAAATACGGCTTTAGATGCTTCAGACAGGAACTATTCCACCGCAACTTCGAAGTCTAGTCATGCGACGTATTGCGATGCAGTAAATCTGCTACACTAGTACAACATGCCTCCGTAGCTCAGGGGATAGAGCACCGCTCTCCTAAAGCGGGTGTCGACGGTTCGAATCCGCCCGGGGGCACCAGAGGAATATCGAGCCCGGTACCGCTACGGTGCCGGGCTCTTCTGGTCTAAGGGCAGGATTCGAGCCGTCGACACCCGCGTCACCAATTTCCCCGCGGGGGGAGTTTTCGAATCCGCCCGGGGGCACCAGAGGAATATCGAGCCCGGTACCGCTACGGTGCCGGGCTCTTCTGGTTCATGCCATGTCAAAAACGAGGCGCCCGCTTGCTGGGGGAGCAAGCGGGCGCCTGTGAGCGAATATGTTTGCGGCGAAAGCCGTGATGAGCGGTGGGGTGGCGACTAGTTGTTCGTACCGGAATCGTCACCCGTGCCCGAGCCAGAGTCAGAGCCCGAGCCAGAAAGTGCGACTGTCAGCGTAATCGTGCTGTCGGTGGACTGCTTGCCAGTGGGGGAGACGCCCGTAACGGTGGCATCCTCGTTACCGCTTACGGGATTGCCGTTCTGGTCACAGAAGCCGATGTTATAGAAACCGGCGTTGTTGAGCGCGGTGACGGCGGCGGAGATGCTCTTGCCGTACAGGTTGCCCGGAACACTGGCCTTGCCGGACTTCTTGGCAATGACGACGGTAATCGTGGCGCCGGGCTTCTGCTTGCCGCTGGGGTTCCAGCTGATCACGGTGCCCTCGGTAACCGAGTCGTTCTCCTGGTAGCTAACGTCGACGCCAAAGCCTGCCATATCGAGGGCGTTGCGCGCCTGGGCCTCGGTCATGTCGGTCAGATCGGGGACGGACGTGGTATCCGGGCCGCTCGAGACCTTGTACGAGATGGTCGTGCCCTTCGCGACTTCCTTGCCGGCTTCGGTGCCCTGCTCAAAGACCTGGCCCTCATCGGCCTCGTTGGCCTCCTCGGAGGCGTTGCCCTTCAGGCCAACGCTTGCCAGCGCGGCCTCGGCCTGGTCCTTGGTCAGGCCGACAAGCGGGGGAACCTCAACCTTCTCGGAGGGCTTGGGACCCTTGGAGATTACCAGGTTCACCTTGGTGCCCTTGGCCTTCTTGGTGTTGCCGTTGGGCGTCTGCTCGGCGACCTTGCCCTCGTCGACATCGTCGTTGTAGCTTTGGTCGATGGTGCCGACCTCGAGGCCGGCTTCCTTGATCAGCTCGACGGCAGTCTGCTGGTCCTTGCCCAGCACATCGGGCACGGTGACCTGCTCGCCGCCAAAGAGTCCTGTGGCAAAGGCCACCACGATGCCGATGACGGCAACGGCTGCCACCACGGCGGCGATGATCTTGTTCTTGTTGGATTTGGGCTTTTCGACCTCGTAGGAGCCGGTGGAGCCCGAAACCGAGCTACGGGCGGTATTCTGGCCGCTCACGCCCGAGACGGGACGCACCATGGCGCGCGTTTGATCGGAAAGCTCGCGAGTCTTGGTGGCGCCCAGCTCACCGGGGGCACCGATGATGCGCGTGGGCTCCGAGACGTTGACGGCACGGCCCGACAGGTAGCTATTGAGCACCTGACGAAGCTCGTCGGCGGTCTGGAAGCGGTTTGCCGGGTCCTTCTCCATGCACTTGAGGATGATGCGCTCAAGGTCGGCGTCGACACCGGAGTTGATCTGGCTCGGCGGAATAGGCAACTCGTTGACTTGCTTGAGTGCGACCGAGATGGCGTCGTCACCGTCAAAGGGAACGCGGCCGGTGGCGCACTCGTACATCACGACGCCCAGCGAGTAGATATCCGAGGTGGGGCCGAGGTCCTGACCGCGGGTCTGCTCGGGGCTGACGTAGTGGGCGGTTCCCAGCACGTTGTTGTCTTGCGTGAGGTGGCTGTTCTTGGCGCGCGCGATGCCAAAGTCCATCACCTTGATGTTGCCGTCGGGCAGCACCATGATGTTCTGCGGCTTAATGTCGCGGTGGATGATCTCGTGCTTGTGGGCGACCGAAAGCGCAGAGCTGATCTGCGAGCCGATCTGGGCGACCTTCTTGGGGTCGAGGGCGCCGTGGCTCTTGATGCCGCTCTTAAGGTCGGTGCCGCGCAGGTACTCCATGACGATGTAATAGGTGTCGCCGTCCTTGCCCCAATCGTAGACGCCCACGATATAGGGGGAGGAGAGACCGGCTGCTGCCTGGGCCTCCTGCTTAAAGCGTGCGGCGAAGGTTGCGTCGCCAGCATACTGCGGCAGCATGATCTTGACGGCTACCGTGCGGTCGAGGACCTGGTCCTGTGCGCGGTAGACGGTCGCCATGCCGCCTGTTCCCACCTTATCCTTGAGGAGGTATCTTCCCCCGAGGACCCTCTGTTCCATTCCTGCTCCTAACATAACTATTCGCTCAACGATGTGTGTAGTACCTACGATGTGGCCGCTGGGGCCGTGTGGCGCGTTGCCGCTAACTCTTCGGCCGCGGCGCGCCTTGGGTGTCCGATTCGATCATGGGCATCACGCTCCCTGTGCGGCAAGCGCCGCGGTCAGGACGATGCCGGCAATCTTGGCGGCCTTGACGTCATGCTTGTCGTAATCCTCTAAGGCCACCGAGATGGCGACTGTGGGTGAATCGTAAGGTGCAAAGCCAACGAACATCGAGTTGACGTTGGTGCCGCCAGTCTCGGCCGAGCCGGTCTTGCCGGCGACCTTGACGCCGGGGATTTGGGCATCGGTGCCGGTGCCGGACTGGACGACGGCAAGCATGGCCTGCTTGACCTGGTCGGCCGTGGCGGAGCTGACGGCCTGACCAAGCGAGCGGGACTGCGTGGTCTTGACCACGGTTCCGTCCGGGGCGAGTACCTGGGCTACAAAGTACGGGTCCATGACCACGCCGCTGTTAGCGATGGCGGCGGCAATCACGGCGTTTTGCATGACGGTGGTCTGCGGGCCGGGCGTGTGGTCCATGCCGACAGGCTGGCCGGCGCCGGCCCAGGCGGTCTCCCACTCGGTCATGAGTGACGGGTCGGCCATGATGGAGGCCGCGGAGGTCAGGTCTTGGCCGAGCTTTTGGCCGTAGCCAAAGGCGTTGGCAAACTGTACGAGCGTGTTTGCGCCAACTTCGTTTGCCACCTGGCCAAAGACGACGTTGGAGGACACGGCAAAGGCCTGCTGCAGGCTGATGGTGCCGTAGCTCTCGTTGGCATAGTTGGTGACCGGTGCGTTGCCGATGTCCATGGAGCCGGGCGCCTGGTAGGTGCTGGTAAGGCTGGCGGTACCGGTCTCGAGTGCCGCGGAAAGCGTAACGACCTTAAACGTTGAGCCCGGCGTGTACAGCGCGTCCATGGCGCGATTGTACATGGAGCCGTCCTCGCCGCCGCCCGTCTGCAGCAGGGCATCGATGTTGGTGTTGTCGTAGGTGGGCGAGCTGGCACATGCGAGCACCGCGCCGGTACGCGGGTCGATGACCACTACAGCGCCCTTAAAGCCCTTGAGCGCCTGCTCAGCAGCCGTCTGGATACGCGAGTCGATGGTGAGCTTGGCGGTGTTGCCCGGCTGGGTCTGGCCCGCGAGCGACGCGATGGCGTTGTTCCAGCTGGAGTAATCCTTAGAGCCGGTGAGCGTGTCGTTCATGACGCTCTCGATGGCGGTGGTGCCATACTGCTGGCTCACATAGCCAACCACGTGCGCTGCCAGGTTACCGTTGGGGTAGGAGCGTACGTAGGTGCCGTCCTCCTGCTGCAGCGACTCGGCCAGCGTCACGCCGTCGGACGTGATGATGGAACCGCGCTGGATGTACTTGGAGCGGGCGATGGTGTGGTTGTTGGTCGGCATGTCCTGATAGTCCTTGGCCTTGATGACCTGGACATAGGTGAGGTTGCCGATAAGGATGGCGAACAGCGCCGTAAAGGCGAGCACCGCACGGGTTAGACGGTTGGCGAGCGCAACGCGGCCGAGCACACCGGATTCAGGCGTGTCGAGCAGGCGACGGCGCATGCGTGAGCCGACGGAATGGCTGCCGCTGCCGTAGGAAGACGAGGTGGCAAAGCGCGTGCCCGTCGGGGCGGCGGCAGATGCGACCTGATCATCGGTGATGGCGGCCATGGTGCCGGTGCCGGTAAGCTCGGCCTCGCGTCCGGTCGCCTCGTCACCGGCGCGCAGCAGGAGCGCGACGATGATAAAGCTCGCCAGCAGAGAGGAGCCGCCCTGGCTCATAAAGGGCAGGGTGACGCCGGTCAGCGGGATCAGGCGGGTTACGCCGCCAACGATCAAGAAGGCCTGGAAGCTGATGGCGGCCGTAAGGCCTGTGGCACTAAAGGCGGCGAGGTCGGATTTAGCGCGGGCAGCCGTGGTGAGGCCGCGAACGGCAAAGAGCATAAACAGGATGAGCACGGCGCCGCCGCCCAAAAGGCCCATCTCCTCGCCGATAGCCGAGAAGATAAAGTCGGACTCGACGACAGGGATGTTGTTGGCCATGCCGTTGCCGATGCCAACACCGACCAGACCGCCATCGGCAAGCGAGAAGAGCGACTGGACGATCTGGTAGCCCTGACCCTGGGCGTCCTTAAACGGATCGACCCAAACCTGGAAACGCACCTGAACGTGCGACAGGAACTTGTAGGCGCCCACGGCTCCAACGGCTAAGAGCGCAAGGCCGATAACGACATACGAAAAGCGCCCCGTGGCAACGTAGAGCATCAGCAAGAAGATGGTGTAGAACAGCACGGCCGAACCCAGGTCGCGTTCGAAGACGACGACGAGCAGGCACACACCCCACACGGCAAACAGCGGCAGCAGCAGTCGCAGGCGAGGGATCTTAAAGCCCAAGATCTTGCGGTTGGAGATGGAGAGCAGCTCGCGGTTCTCGGCCAGGTACCCGGCCAGGAACAGCACGATAAAGACCTTGGCGAACTCGCCGGGCTGGATGGTAAAGCCCGCGATGCGAATCCACAGCTTGGAGCCCGAGATCGTGGTGCCGATAAAGATAGGCAGCATCAGCAGGATGATGCCGATGATGCCAAAGGTGTACTTGTAGCGCATGACCACGTCGAGGTTTTTGACCAGTGCGAGCGTTCCCACCATCAGGGCCACCGAGACAAACAGGATGATGAGCTGTGAGATGGCGAGAGCGGGGGCGAGACGCGTCACGAACGTGATGCCGATGCCCGAAAGTATAAATACGATGGGCAGGATGGCGGGGTCGGCACCGGGCGCCAAGATGCGCACGGCAATGTGGGCCGCGGCAAAGGCGGCAAAGAGGCCGATCGGTACGGCGAGCGTCTCAAAGGAGATGGCAGCGCCCGCGGTGAGGACGTACATCGCATACAGCAGGATGACGGGGAACGCCGAGGCGATGAGCAAGAGCAGCTCGGTGTTGCGGCGACTCATAAGCGGCACTCCCTTTCTAATTCTTATCGGAGGCTTCGGCCTCGGCGGACTGTTCGGCGGTTTTCTCGGAATCTGATTCGGAGGTCGATCCCTGATTGGTGTTGTCGCGAATCGTTTGCGCGTCGATCACCTGGCGGGTCTGCTCCTCGTCGATCTGGTGGCGGTACTTGGATATCGTGTCCTGCGCATCGTCGACACTTGTTTGCGGAATGCCCGCCTTGAGGCGGTTTTGCGTGTCTTCGGGCAGGTCGGACAGCTTAATGCTGGTTTCGCTTTCGAGCCAGTGGAGCTTGAGTCCGAGCGGCTTGCCGGGCAGGCCGCGCCAGACGGCGACATTGCCCTGGTAGGTACCCAGGTAGTACGAGCCGGTGACACCCGTGTAGGCCCAGATGCCAGCTGCCAGCACAAAGACGAGGGCCAGGATGGCGGCGATAGTAATGTTGCGGCGACGCACGCGCTGCGCCTCGCGCATAACGCCATCGTCAACCAGGTCAACGACTACTACGGTCACGTTGTCGTGGCCGCCGGCGGCAAGCGCCGCGTCCACTAGGTTGTCGACGCAGATTTGCGCGGTTGAGGACTGCGTGGCGATGTTCTCGATATCGCTATCGGGAATCATGCTCGAAAGGCCGTCGGAGCACAGGATCAGACGGTCGCCTTCCTCGATATGCAGAGTAAAGTGGTCGGCATACATAGCGGGGTCCGAGCCCAGCGCGCGGGTGATGACCGAACGGTTGGGGTGGACGCGAGCCTCGTCTGCCGTGATCTCGCCGGCGTCCACGAGCTCCTCCACGTAGGAGTGGTCGCGGGTCACGCGGATGAGCGTGCCCTCGTGGAGCAGGTAGGCGCGAGAGTCACCCACGTGGGCGATGGCAAGCGTGTCGTTTTCGATATAGGCGCAAGTGGCTGTGCAGCCCATGCCGGGCTTGCCCAGGCCATTCAAGGCAGCCTCGATTACGGCGGCGTTGGCGGCCTCGACGGCTGCCGCCAGGCGTGCGGCGTCGGCAGACTGAGGAGCTGTCTTGGCAATGGTCTCGACAGCGATAGAGGAGGCTACCTCGCCGGCGGCGTGACCGCCCATGCCGTCGCATACGCAAAAGAGCGGCGATTGCACCAGGTAGGAATCCTCATTGTGCGGGCGCACGCAGCCAACGTCGGAGCGGGCGCCCCACATGAGTTGCGTGGTGGTGCCGGCATCATAGGTCGAGTCGGTCTCGATGCGCTCCTCGGGTAGGGGTTCAAAGCTCATGGTCGAGCCGGGGTCTTTGAGCTTGGCCTCAACGGCGGCAACGTCGATCTCGGCTGTGTCACCGGGAGAGACGGTGTCGGTCTCGGCGTTTGATTCGGAATCGCCGGTGTCCGGGGAGTCGGGCTCCTCGGAAACGCGGGCGGTCGACTCGTCATCTTGCGGGCTGACGTCTATAGGCTCGGGCGTCGCAAAGTGCGACGGCGCGGGCGTGTTTTGCGACTGGGCGGCGGGCTCGGCCACGGCATCGGACTCGCTTGCGGGCGCAGGCTGCGGGGTCTTGGGTGCAGGGCCGTCCTCGGGGGATGTCCCCGCCTCGGGCGCCGGCGTAGACGCGGGCGCAACCTCGGATGCCGGGGCTATGGGAAACGCCGGCGCGGCGGGCTCGGGTGCCGCAAACACCGCAGCGCTCTCGTTGATTGCCGCGGCGACGGGCTCTGCAAAGTGAGCCGGCGCCGGGGTTGCTTCGGGCGCTGTGGGCTGTTCCGCAGCATGTGCGCCGATGGGCGCCGCTACGGCATCCTCTTCGTCCTCGTTATCGGCGAGATCCGAAATATCATGCGTTACATGCGAAAGAGGCAGGGAGAACACGGTGTCCTCGGGTTCCACGGGTGCGGAGCCCGCCGGAGCGGCGTGGGCCGGCGCAGCTGCGGCGGCAGCCGGTGCCTCGGTCATAGTTGCGGACTTGTTCTCCTCGTCGATCATCGACGGTTCACCTTCATGACCACGTCGCCAATCTGGACTTCGTCGCCCTCACGCAGCGTCGCGGGCTCCACGAGCTGGCGGCCGTTGACGAGCGTGCCGTTAAGCGAGTTGAGGTCCTCGATGATGAGCGCCGGGCCCTGCAGCGAAAAGCGCGCATGCGAGGCCGAGACGAACGGTTCGTTGATGCAGATGTCCGAAGATGGCGAGCGACCGACGATGACGGGGCCGAGCATGTCTACGTGGATGCCGCGGATACCGCGCGGACCCTTGTCCACATCAATCGTCCAGATAGCCGAGTCGCGGCGCTGCCCGCGCACAAGTCCCACGCCGGTCTTCATGACGGCGAACAGGAAGATATAGAGCAGGGCGACCAGGACGATGCGGCCTGCAAAAAGGACGATATCGATGTTCATAAGCGACTATCCCCTAAATTCAAAGGTGCTCAGGCCAAACGTCAGCAGATCGCCGTTGCGCAGCGGGCAGCGCGTAATGCGGCGGTTGTTGACGAGCGTGCCGTTGGTGGAATTGAGGTCCTCGATCGACCAATCCGAGCCCGTAAAGGTGAGCTGGGCGTGGCGGCGCGACACGTTGGGGTCGCGCAGGGCAATGTCGGAAACTGAGCGCTCGCGACCGATGGTTACCTGTGCGGAGGTGATGCTATGGCTCTCGCCGCTCACGACGTCGACGAGCTGGGCGAGCGGGCGCTGCGGGGCGCGAGTGCTCGCCATGTTGGAGGCGATGCCGGCTGCGGCGCCTAGGCCCACGGCGGCACCGGTCGCGGCGGCTCCGCCCATGCCGGCAAGCGCGTCGCGCGAGACGGTCTGCGGCACCGGGATGGGTGCTGCGGCGGGGTCGGGGACGCTAGGCGCGAAGGGGTCTGCCACGGCAAGCGGGTCGGGAGCGGCGGCGCGAGGCGTCGGCTGCTGCTGGGGCATGGCGGCGGGGCGCTGCTGCTGCGGGGCGGCAAACTGCTGCTGGCCGGCGCGCGGGGCGCTGGCGGCACGGCTTGCCGCGGAGTTGTTCTGGCCCAGGCCGTTTTGATAGGCGCGCTCTTCTTCGTACAGGCGGCCGAGCGTGGGGGCATCGACGTTCTCGGCAAAGACCGAGAACTTGCCGGCGCGCAGCTGCGGATCGATCATAAAGCGCACGAGGGGCTCGCCGACAAAGACATAGCGGCGCTTTTCGGCCTGCGCCTTCACAAACTCGCGGACCTCGCGCGAAAGCTCGGGGTAGAACGGGGCGAGCATGGGATCGTCGTCGGCGGCGATAAGGATGGTATAGAGTGCCGGCGCCGTGTTGACGCCGTTGATCACCAGAGTCTGATCCTCCATGTCGCGAGCGGCCTGCTTGGCAAGCTTCTTAAAGGAGAACGGGGCACGGGTGGCACCGAAGATGCCGGCCACGTGGTCCTCGAAGATGTTCAGGAAGTTCACGAAAGATCACTCTCCGTATAGGTTCTTTGGTATCCGAGCAAATATAGGCATATCCCAACGATTATAGAGGATAGGGTTCCCGCAACCGCCGCCTTGGCGACGACCGCGGCTGCAAGGCTGGCAATTTCCATATGGTGTGCAAGACAGGACGCCGCTGCGCAGCCGATGCCGGTGACAGCGATTGCGGCGATTGCGGCAAGGTTTGAGCCCTGATTGGCACGCTTGGCATGGGCATTGAGCAGCGCAGATGACGCCGCGGCAGTTGCCGCGACCAGCACAAAGGCAGCCCAAAGGAGCGGGTCTCCCAGCGCTGCGGCAACGTTACCGAGCCCCAGTACGCCTCCGGCTGAAAGCGCGACCGTGGCCAGACGGGCAAAAAGCGCGCCCATGCCCGTTGCCGCGGCGGCGCTTGCCGGGCCGAGCCAAAATGACGCGACGCCGGCGGCGACCCCAGCTGCCAGGAAGGTATTGCCGGTCAGACAGCCAAGCGCGAGTGCACAGGTGAGCGTGGCGCTCGCGGCAGTCTCGGTGCGACCCCAGGCGATCCACCAACCGGACATGGCGGCGGCAAAGATCACCGCGACGGGCAGCATCGACAGGATGCCCTGTGCCTGCATGGTGGCGTTGGCCATGAGCACCAAAAAGCCCACAGCCGAGATGGCCGAGCCAATCTGGGGGGCCAGGCCAGCCGCCACTCCGATCGCGATGGCCGCAATGACCAGGCCGGGAAGCGCCGCGACCCCGGCCGTTTGCATCAGCAAAAAGCTAAAGGTGCCGCACGTTAGCGCCGAGATAGTGCGCATGGTGTAGTCGCGCGCATGGCTCCAGCGCGTGCCCGCCCAGCCGAGTGCGGGGTCGACCTCGATGGCGTCGTCCTCGTAGTGCGACGGCTCGATATCGTCGAGCTCCTGCTCGTCATCCGAAAGTTCGCCAACCATTTGCTCCAGGCTGCGACGGCCTTCGCGCACGCTGCCCAGACCGGCAAGGAGCTGGTCGCAAAATGTCTCGACGCTGCTGGGGCGGTCCTGCGGCATGGGGGAGAGCGCGCTCATGAGCGCGGCCTCGGCTCCCGGGGGAAAGTGCGGTATCAGCTCGCTGGGATAGGTGGCGCCGCCGATGATGCGGTCGAGCGAGTCGGCGGGCGTGGCCGCCATAAAGGGAGCGCTGCCGCACAGGCCCTCATAGATTACACAGGCGAGGGCAAAGACATCGGCGCGCTCATCGACCGTGCCGGTCTCGATATCGAGCTGCTCGGGCGGCATGTAGCCGATGGTGCCGCCGCGCGAGCCGCCAAAGCCACCGGCGGACGACAGTCGCGCCATGCCAAAGTCGGTGAGCTTTACATTGCCCGAGTGGTCGATGAGCACGTTGGCGGGCTTAATGTCCAGGTGGAGTACGCCATTACTATGGGCGAAGGTGAGCGCCTGGCCTAGGGCATCGGCAATGGCCGCGGCCTCGTCAAAGGTAAGTGAGTGACCGTCCACGCGGTGCAAAAACTCGGCCAGCGACATGCCATCGACATATTCCATAACCAGGTAGGCATAGGCTGTGTCGTGCGTAAAGTCGATGACCTGCACGATGTTGGGATGTTGAAGCATGGCGGCAGTGTGCGCCTCGCGCAGGACATCCATGATGTCGCTGGCGGGCATGCCGACACCGTTAATAAGGGGGATGCGCTTAATGGCGACGCGGCGGCGCAGGTGCGTGTCGCGGCAGATCTCGATGGAGCCAAAACCGCCGGTCGCAAGTGTCTCGAGCGGCTGGTACCGCTTGAGCAGCTCGCGAGAGCTGGTGCCCTCCAAAGGAACGTCCGGCGAGAACCGGGCGGTATGTTGCGAGAAAAGCGGCATGGCCAACCCTCGTGCGTTTAAAGTTCGTTTGCGAGCGGCGGGCGCGGAGCCGAGCCGTTCGCGGTGGCATAGATGCTGCTAGTGTAGCACGCGCAGGTGGGCGACATTCAATTTAAGCTCCGTCTGGGGTCTGGACCTTGCGTCCGGCCTAGCGCTTCTTCTTGTTCTTCTTCTGCTTGCGCTGCTTGCCCTTGGCCTCCTGGGGCTTGTCGCCCTGCTTGGCCTCGGCGGCGGCCTTCTCGGCCTTCATTTTCTTCTTCTTGGTCTCGATGCGGAGTTTTTTGTTGATGCGCGCCTTAAGGAAGGGACCGAACTGCTCGGCATCGCCGCGGACAAAGGTGTCCTTAGGGATCGTCACGCCCTGGTCGGCGAACATGGCCACAAAGATGCGCTCGCCGTCGAGCACGTGGTCGAGCTTTTCAAACGGGAAGAACTGCGACTTGCCGCTCTTGCCCCATACCATCAGGCCGTCCTCGTTGGCGGCGACGCGGCGATAGCGGCCACCCATGGACTCGTCGGCCTCAACGGCGTCGATAAAGTCGCGGGCGAGGGTGTGGTGCAGGTTTTTGCTCCACCAGGCCAAAAAGGCGCCGAACACGATCAGGACGACGCCAAACTTGATCCAGTTGCCGCCGGCCACCAGCATGCCGATGCCGATGAGCGCGGCAACTGCCGCGGCGACATACAGCGAGCCGCGACGCCTGGGCGAGGCGACCAGGCGGGCGAAGTCGGTGACCAGGTCGTTTTCGTACTGGTACTCGTTGAGGTACAGGATGCCGTCATCGGCTGCGGCCTGCTCCTCGAGCGCGACCTCGACCTGGTCGGCTGCTTCGGAGGGAACGAGGTTGCTCTCTGCGTCTGCCATGCTCTTTGGACTCCTATCGCGGCGGGCTCGCCGTACGGGTTATTATGGAATGCAGTATGCCGTGCGACCGCATGGCCGCCGCGGCAACAAGACTCAGTATACCCGGGGGAGCACCCATGGAATCGTTGTACCGAAAGTATCGCCCGCTCACCTTTGACTCCGTGGTGGGCCAGCAGCATATCGTCTCGACGCTCGAGCACGCCATCACCGAGGGGCGCCTGTCCCACGCCTACCTGTTCTGCGGACCGCGCGGCACGGGCAAGACCACCATGGCGCGCATTCTGGCCAAGGCGCTGCTGTGCCGCAATGCCGAGGCGGCGCGCGCCGAGGGTGCAAGCGGCTGCATGCCCGACGGTACTTGCGAGGAGTGCGAGCTCATTGCCGAGGGTAACCACCCCGATGTCTACGAGCTCGATGCCGCAAGCCGTACCGGCGTGGACAACGTGCGCGAGGAGATCATCAACTCCGTCAACTTTGCCCCAGTGCGCGGCAAGTACAAGATTTATATCATCGACGAGGTCCACATGCTCACGACGGCGGCGTTCAACGCGCTGCTCAAGACGCTTGAGGAGCCGCCGGCACACGTGATCTTTGTGCTGTGCACCACCGACCCGCAAAAGATTCTGGAGACCATTCTCTCACGCTGCCAGCGCTTCGATTTCCACCGCATCGGCAACGAGGATATCGAGCATCGCCTGTCTTACGTGTGCGAGCAGGAGGGCTTCGATTACGACGACGAGGCACTCGCCATTGTGGCGCGCCATGCCAAGGGCGGTATGCGCGACGCGCTTTCCACGCTGGAGCAGCTGAGCGTCTTTGGCAACGGTTCTGTGCATGCGGACGACGCCCGCTCGCTTTTGGGCGAGGTTTCGGACCAGATTCTGGGCGAGTTTTCCCGCGCCATTGCCGATCGCGATGTTGCCGAGCTCTATGGACTGATCCGTGCGCAGGTCGAGGAGGGCAATGACCTGCTGGAGCTGACGCGCGACCTGGTGGCGCATGTGCGCGACGTGTACGTTGCCTGCGTTGCCGGTGCCCGTGCCGAGCTGTTTGAGGGCGGCTCCGAGCAGGCCGAGGCGCTTGCTGCCGAGGCCGCTGCCTTTGGCGAGCATCCTGCCGACCGCCTGGCCCGCGTGCTGACGGTGCTCGACGATGCCGCACTGGAGATGAGGGGCGCGAGCGACGTGCGCCTGGTGCTCGAGATTGCCTGCACGCGTCTGGCGCGTCCCGAGGCCGATTTAACGATTGAGGCATTGGCCGAGCGCGTGGCACGCCTGGAGGCCATGATTGCCAACGGCGCCGTGCCGGCGAGCGTGGCTGCTGCTCAGGCCGCCGCGCCTGCAGCATCCGTACCCGCTGCTGCCCAACAGCCGACGCTCATTTCGGGCGCTCGTGCTGCCGCTCCGGCGGCATCCGCTGCCCCCGCTGCTACGTCCGCGCGCCAGGGCGGTATGCCTTGGGACCGCGGCGCTGCTGTTCCGGCTGCCCAGCCTGCGACCAAGTCCGCGGCTCCTGCGCCGGCGCCCAGACCTGTAACGCCTGCACCTCAGTCCGTTGCGGCTCCGGCTTCCGCGCCTGCTGCATCGACCGTGTCGGTGTCCAAGCCCAACAACGCCGCCCAGGTTGCCGCCGCCGGTGCTGCCGAGACCCCCGCGGTTGAGGACGCCGGCGAGCTCCAGCGCAAATGGGCCGAGGTCGTCGAGCGCGTCAAGGCTCGTCAGGCCTCCTACGCAGGGCTTTTGCTCAACGCCCGCGCCACGGCCGACGACGGCTCCAAGCTCACGGTCTCGTTCCCCGCGGGTTCGACTTTTGCCATCAAGATGCTCGGTCGCGCCGATACGCAGTCGGTGGTCCTGCCGACGGTCTGCGCGGTCTTCGGTCGTCGTACCGTCGACTATGTCCTGGATGGGGGTGGCACGCCGGCTCCTCAACATGAGGAGCATTCTCCATCTGCACGGGCTGCGGTATCTGCGGACCCGCAACCCGTGTCCTCGGTGCCCCCTGCATCCTCGAGCGCCAGCGCGACGCAGCCAAAAGCGGCGCCGGTAGCGGCACCGACCCCGTCGGCGCCTGAACCCGCTGCGCCCAAACCGGCTGCTCCGATCCCCGCGCCCAAGTCCGCTGCCGCGCCTGCGCCCAAGTCATCCGACCTGGCCAAGGCCCCTTGGCTGCGCTCCGACAACCCTGCCGGTGCTCCTGCCACGGGCAAGCTCCCGACCGAGCCCGCGCCCCGAGCGCCCGAGCGCGCGTCCGTCCCCATGGCTCAGCCGCCTGCGCAGGCTGCGCCATGGGAATCCGAGCAGGTGCCCTACGACGATGCTATGGTCGGTGGTTTTGCTGCCGATGCCGGCGGGGACGATCTGCCCCCGTTCGACGTGCCGGGTGCGGCGTCCGCGACCAAGGCCGCTGCTGTGGCACCCGCAGCCTCTGCAAACGACGACGTCCCCGCCGCTCCCTGGGAATCCAACCCCGGCGCCGGCAGCCCCTTCGGCCATCAGGGCGCAGCCCCGAGCATCCCGCAGACCGAGGACGAGGCCAAGGCCCTCATCCGCAGCGTCTTTGGCCAGGCCACCATCTTCAAGCCGGTGGAGTAGCTGTGCAGGCGGGTATACTGCTCAAGAAGAGGACCCCTTGTCCGGGCGCATCTGTATTTCGGACATGTGTAGTGTGGTGCCGCGTATGTCGCATTTGAGCAGACAGGTGCGTGACGGTCGGCCTAGGATGCTGAGGTCGATACGATACGTCGCATGGCTGTTCGTGTACTCGACTTGCTCGGCGTTAATGGTTGCTCCGATTGCCAAATAAACGCCTAGCTCGGCATCGACAATCTTGAAGTCCTTTATCTTGACCTTGAACTCTTGATAGAGGGACGGGCTGTTGTAGTAGACGGTTCGGGTTCCGTCGGTGCACTCATCGGTCGTCTCCCATTTGACGACGGGCTGGTCCGAGCTGGCTATCAGCAGTTCTGCTCCAAAAGCTATGGCATGGGTGATGACAACCAGCAATGCCCAGCCGACAAAGAGATAGAGAACCACATATGCAACGGGGTGTTTTGAGCGGATGTTTTGGAGCGCGTTGGGGGCATTCATGGGGCACCTCCAAATTACTATCTATGGCAATCAAATTATACCCTGCCGCCATGTGCGCCGCCTCGAGCAGCGGTTCGGCATTTAGCTATTTAGTGGCGCACATGAAATGCCGGATTCGGCTCTACTAGATTGAGTGTGCGATATTATGCAACCTTGCATAATTCGACCTTGCATAATCTTTGAGTGCGGTTTGTATTGGAGGACATGTATATCGACTGAGGTAACACGTCCGCCCCGCTCTCTCGCCGCGCGCCGTGGTACGATTTTTGAGTTTGAAAGTCCCGCCGTGCTCCGGCTGCCCTTGCAGCTCGGCGTGCGGCCGCACGTAAAGGAGCCATCATGGCCGGTATGAACATGCAGCAGATGATGAAGCAGGCTCGCAAGATGCAGGAGCAGCTTGCCGCCGCGCAGGAGAACCTCAAGTCCCAGACCGTCGACGCCTCTGCCGGCGGCGGCATGGTCAAGGTGACCGTTAACGGCGAGATGGAGCTCGTCAACCTCACCATCGATCCCGATGCCCTCGATCCCGAGGACGTCGATATGCTGCAGGATATGATCATGGCTGCCGTCAACGAGGCCGTCCGCGGCGTCAACGAGCTCGCCAACAAGCAGATGGGCGCCATCACCGGCGGCCTCAACATCCCGGGCATGCCGTTCTAAGACACGCATATATATGAGTGCCAACCACAGTCTGCAAAAACTGCTCGATGAGCTGGGCCGTCTGCCGGGCATTGGTCCCAAGTCGGCCCAGCGTATCGCCTATTACCTGCTCGAGGCCGACGCCGAGGAGGCGCGCCGCCTGGCCGAGGCCATCCTGGAGGTCAAGCAGGAGGTCCACTTTTGCAGCCGCTGCTTTAACTACGCCACGGCCGACGAGTGCTCCATTTGCCAGGACCCGATGCGCGATACCACTCGCATTTGCGTGGTGGGCGAGCCGCGCGATGTCCAGGCGATCGAGCGCACGGGCAGCTACCACGGCCTCTACCACGTATTGGGCGGCGTGATCAGTCCCATGGACAAGATTGGCCCCGAGCAGCTGCACATTCGAGAGCTGCTGGCACGCTTGGGCCACGAGGACATCCACGAGGTCATCATCGCCACCAACCCCAATATTGAGGGCGAGACCACGGCGAGCTATCTGGCCCGTACCATCAAGCCGTTGGGCGTCGAGGTGTCGCGTCTGGCAAGCGGCCTTCCCGTGGGCGGCGACTTGGAGTATGCCGACGAGCTTACGCTTGGCCGCGCCATCGAGGCCCGCCGCGCGATTTAGGTGGCGAGCCTGCTCCTGCCGTATGTTTTCCTCGCGACGCACGGGGTAGTCATAATTTCCCCGTGCGACTGTGAGTTTGTTGTGCAACAAAGATGCTTCGTATCCGCTTATCGCATGGATGCTTCCGCTCGCATCCTTAATTTGTCCATTCGTTGCGCAACCTTTTTGGTTCGCTGATACACTCAAATATGGATTCGAATGAATGCGCCGCTCCCGAGCGGCGTGTTTTTGTTGGAGGAGAACGCATGCGGCCCGGTGGCACTCAGACAAAGCGCGGCGCCGCGGTGCGCATACGACGCCGACTGGGCTTGGCGCCGCGGGCGTACGCACTGCTGTCGTGCTCGCTGGTGCTGGTCATAGCTGGCGTTTCTGCCTATGGCATGACCGTGCCGTCCATGATGCAGGCGCATGCCGCACGCGAGCCGCGCGTTGGGCATGAGGTCAAAAGTGATCTGGGCACCACGACTGGATATGCTTGGGCAAGTGTGGTCGCGCATATTGTTTTTGGCACCGACGATGCGGATGGTGCCGAGGCCCCGGACAACGAAGTCACGCTTGCCAATGGCAAAACCATCGTGCTCACCAACACCAAGATCATCGATCGATTGTCCAACAATAGCGTGGCGGCAACGGTGAATAAGGTCGAGCAGCAAAAGGAGCAGGACGCCCAGCAGTCCGGAAAGCCCGGTAGCTCGGATACTTCTGGCTCCGGCTCGGATTCATCGAGTTCGGGCGGCGGCTCTGGGTCGGGTTCCTCTACCGGAGGGCCTGGAAACGGCGGCTCGACGGGCGGCAACACTGACAACGATGCAAACTCCGGCGGCCTTTCCGCTGCTGAGGAAGAGAGCATTCACAGTTGGCTTGTGACCAAGTACAACATGCTCGACGGCTATGTTTCTCGTGCCAATGACGTGGTCTCGACCTATAACTCTACGGGAGATCCCAGGCCGTGCGACAGCCTGGTCGGGGAGATGTTTGTCATTCGAGCCGAGTTCGGTCGTCAGACATTCTCGCCCCGGTCAAGGTGGTATCAGCAGTATGCCAATCTGTGGGGCTGTTACACCAACCTATGTCAATGGGTCGGCCATTACGGCGATGATGACGTCGCGCTCGGTAACTTCAACAATAACGTGGCGGCGCTTGCCCTATGATGACCGATCTTGCATCCACCACACCACAATCGCTCGGTCGCGATCCCATGGTCGGCCTGCGCCTGGCGCGTGTCGACGGGTTTGAGCCGGCCATTGCGCTCGGTCAGGACGAACTGCCTGCCTATCTGCGTCGTTTTACGATGCTGTTTGCCGACGATGCCACCATGCGCCGTGGCGGTATCGGCCGCGTGACGCGTGCCGTCAACGCCCAAGGCGAGGCCGTGGCACTCAAGCAGCTCATCTTGCCGACGCGCGATGAGTTTGACGACGATGCCGCTCACGAGGCGCTGGTCGCCAAGTTCAAGGCGGCGTTTCGCGAGGAATACGAATGCCATCGCGCCCTTTCGGGCCTTAAGGGCTTTCCCCGCCTCTATGGCTGGGGCGAGGTCGACGGTGTGCCTGCAATTGTCATGGAATGGGTCGAGGGCGAGACGCTCGCCCGCTTGCGTTCGCGACTCGCCGTGGACGATGCCGGACGTCTGTCGCCGCTCGTGGCGGCGCGTCTGGGTCGCGACCTGTTCGATTTGCTCTGCCGTATGAGCCTGGTGGGCGAGGGCTTTGTCCATCGCGATATCTCGCCCGCTAATATTATGGTGCGCATGGCGCGTCTACCGCTTGACCGGCAGCTTGCCGAGGGCACCTTTGACCTGTGCCTGATCGACTTTGGCTCGTCGCTGGCGCTTGAGCCTGCGTCGGCCGTGGCCGGTACCGGCGGCAAGGCGTCGTTTACGGAGCGTTATGCCACGCTGCGTCGCGCGACGGTTGCCTATGCCCCGCCCGAGATGCTCACCGACGATATTCCCGACCTGCGCGCTTTGCGTATGTCGCCGGCGATTGACGTCTACGCCGCGGCAAGCACGGTTTACGAGCTCATTGCCGGCGTCGCGCCATACGAAGCCGCGCCGAGCACTTCGGGCACCTCGGGTTCGCGCAAAAAGACGCGCGACATCGCGAGCCCCTACCGTCTCAAGATGGACACGCGGCCCGATTATCCCATTGGTGCCCATGCGCCCGGTTGTGATTTGACTCAGCTGCTTCGTCGTGAGCCCGATGTGGCGCTCGCTGCGGCCGAGCAGGCCCAGCAGCTAGGGATTGAGCCGGATTCCGAAGAGCTACGCGATGCGCTGGCGTTTGTCGATGCCCAGCTGTTCGACGTGGTGATGGCCTGTCTGTCCAGCCATCAAAAAGATCGTCCCGAGCCGGCGGCGGTCGAGGCGGCGCTCTCGGCGTTTTGTGACCACTATGCGCAAAATGTCGGTCGTTCGCTCCGCGGCGAGCCGCTCACGCCGTGCCCCATGGATGCGTCTGGCCGCGCGGTTCGTCGCGCGCTGATGGTCGGCGCGACGGTCGTCTGTGGCGTGGTTTGGGCTGTGGTCGTGGTTTCGGCCGCGCTGCTGGCGTCGGGCGCTCGCGTGACGGCGACTTTGGGATCGCTCGTGTGGTCTGGGTCGCTACCGGGTATTATTGCCGCACTGGCGTTGGCGCTGCCAGGCATAGCCGGCGTTGCCGCGGGGGCACTTGCGCGCGATCGGCGCTCGGGGTTCCTGCAGGGTGTGTTTGCGCTTTCTGCCTGCGAGGTTCCGGTGCTGGTTGTGGCTGCATGTAGCGTATTTTCCCAACGCGCCGTGACGGGCGGCCTTGTTGCCGCTCTGGTTGCAACCTATACGCTTACGTGGTTTTTGCTTGCGATGGGCTTTGCCTTTGAACTTCCCGTTTCGGCACCGCGACGCACAAAAGCCCAGATGGCGACTCCGCTTGCCGGTGGAGCCGCAGCTGCCCGTACTTTTGGCGGACCTGTCGAAGTATCGTCCGATTCTATTTCTACGACTAAGGAGGCCTAGGTCATGGCATCTCAAGTTGAGCTCACCCCATGCGGGGCCATGTTTGACATCTTTAAGCGCGCGGCGCATCTGAGCCATATCGAGCTGTGCGGCCTGGTGCTTTCGTCCCGTCCGCTCGCCGACGGCCGCAGCCCGCAGAGCCGAGCCGCCGATCGCTCTTGGGTTTCCCGCTTTATCGTTCGCGCGCCGGTCGGCACGCTTCAGCAGCGCTACTTTGCCGAATACGGTACCTCGGCTGCGCGTATTATGTCGCAACTGGCCCTGCGCCCGCGCAATCCCATGGACTCCACGGCTGTGATCAATATGGTGTGCGGTCCTGCAGGTGAACCGATGGTACGCGCGCTCGAAGAGTGCCACCAGGACACGAATCTCTATCGCAACGCGCTCGATCGCCTGTCCCAGGCGGCGGAACTCATGCCCGCCGAGCGCGCCGAGGCCGTGCTGGTGCTGTTTGTCGCCGTCGGTTGTTCGGCGGATGTGCGGTCCTCGGTGAACTATGCCATCGACTACGCGCACGCGACCTGTGGCGGAGGTACATCCACGCCGCGTTCGCTTGGCATGTCGATGACCGTGGGCGAACGCGAACCCGCCCCGGCGCACCCCTTGGGCTTGCTGCGCGTACAAAATAGTTTTGTCGTGAGCGCCCCGCGCTGGATTCAGCCGAGTGAGCAGGGTGTTGAGATTGGCACGCTGGCCACTGGCGAGGGAGATATTACCGACGTCGGCGATGATGTCTCGGCCCGCCATGCCCATATCTGGTGCGATGCTCAAAATATCTGGCACGTCGAGGACTTGTCGTCCACCAACGGAACCGTGGTGGTAAACGGGGCCACGCGCGTCTGCATTCAGGTCGAGCCCGGCCGTTCCGCCCAACTCAATCCCGGCGACGAGCTCAAGCTCGGCGAATCCACTACCTACGCCATCCTCTTCGGTGCCCTCTAGCCGGCAGATAGGGACGTTTCTTTTCTGCCGGCACTTGGGGACACTCCTCGGCGCGCCAGAGCCAGTCGCCCGGGGATGGAGGGGCCATTTTGGCCCTTGGCGGTCAGTCGGGGCGAAACTAGAAGATCTTTCCGATTCGCGGCTGTTCATGCTTGTAGAGCATCTAAAACAATAGGATGTTATTCTGGAATATGCCGGGTGCGTGAACTTGCCTGTCTTAGCCTTAATAAGGTATAGGGGAGTTTGGCTCAGGGGTTCCGTCTTGTTCTTCAGCGCAGTATTGTGGGACAGATTTGCTGAGATTGGCGCCTTACACCGCAGAGCGCACGGAAGGCTCTCGATTTGTGTTCTGGCCCCAGAATACAGGGCCTGATACTTACCAACTGTGGCATGGATGTAACATCTGTAGAAATCAACCCTTTTGTTGTCGACCTTTGTAAGAAGAACACTGCCATCAACTCTTTGGATGACGAAACTAGGGTGCTTGAGGGGAGCCTTTACTCCCCTCTGAGAGATGACTCATGTTTTTCGCTTGTCGTTGTGAATCCTTCGTTACTGCCGATTCCGGATGAGATTCCTTATCCCTTCGTTTGAGATGGAGGACAATCGGGTCTGGATAAAACACTTCGTATTCTTAAGGGTGGCGATACGCATTTAGAGAAAAACGGTAAATACTGCTAATAGGGGTGACGACGATGGTGCAGGGGCGACCCGCGATGCTCTCATCAATACGTCGGATACTTGGGAAATCAGGTCTAGATGCATGTATGATGATGCTGTGTGGCTATTCAATTAATCCGCGTTCCGAATGGGTGCAGGGTATAGCTGCGACATCGTATGCTTTTGACCCGGCGCGATACTCAGATATTTCTGAGGCGGTTGACGAAGTTTATACGCACTATGCCGCGCAAGGCGTTTCGGAAGTTTGCACATCTACGTTACGGGCTTAGGTTTCTTCAAGCGAGCAGGCCGGTTGCGTTATTTCGAGCGATTTTTCTAGTCTAGACGACAAAAGGCAAAGGATTTGATGGGTGTAAAACGCGGACGTTTGTGGGCGGATGCTCAAATCTATTGTGGCAATCGGGCGGTTGAAAAAGATATTTCAACCGCCCGATTGCCAGGTTCGTCGGAGGAGATGTCCGATTCCGACTCTCTTGTAGGAAGAGCTTGAGATCGTATTGGCCCAAGGCAATCTTAAAGCAGTCTCATTGGCAAATCTTCGCTCCTGTTGTGTTGAGGTGTAAGGTATCAGTGATTGATGTTTTGTGGCGGGTAGATTGGGGCCTTCCTTGATTCGATGCGTTCTCTCGAGGTTCATCAGAGCAAAAGGGGCTTTCGTCTTCATTGCTATCACGGTGATTGGAACCGCTCTCTCCTATGCCATGCCATACGTGAACGGGAAATTCTTAGATTTTCTTCTCGGTAACCGCAGCGAAAGGGACGCCGTACTCTTCGCGCTCCTGGTTGCGTCAATAGGAGTTTTCTCCACCCTCTTTACTTATTTTGCAGGAACACTTTCCATTCGCATAACCACGAGACTTTCCTTTGATCTTCTCAGGGAGGCCGTCTTGCGTTTTGAAAGAGACGATTACTTGGTGAGTCGGACCATCGATCCAGCCTATACAACGCAACGGATTATTTCCGACTCCAGCGTGGTCTCATCCTTCGTTTTGGCGAATTTTATCAGTGCGCCGCTGTCCATTGTAGCCATTCCCATCGTATTGCTTATCATATGGTCAATTGATTCAACTCTCGCGGTGTTTTCCATCATTCTCCTCATCGTGTATTTCTGTGTAATTACTGGGTTGAGGAAACTTTTGTATAGGGTCACGTATGAGAAGAAAGAGGCGGACAGCGCCTTTTACGCCGCAATTGCATCGCAGCTTAATCAGATTCTCAACATTCAACTGACATCTTCGTACGGCAAGAGCGAACAAGCGCTCGACGCTGGGTTTAAGAGCTATTTTCCCAAAGTTTTGCGCTCCGGAAAGCTATCATATTCTCTGACATCGCTCGATGGTCTTTTCGCAGCGTTGTTTCAAGCGGTGATACTTGTTGTTTCCGGAGTACGAATCATTAACGGAACTATGTCAATAGGCGAGTACACTATCATCGGTACATACTTCGCGGTTCTCTTTAAGACTTTGAAAAGTATGATGTCATTGTTCAAATCCTATCAAGATGCCAAAGCATCATGGGATAGGACGGCTATCGCGACGAGAGAAAAGGAGAGATCGGGGTGGAATCGGACCGATTTAGCTAAACTCGATGAAATAAATGACATTTCGGTATCTGATTTGGAATTCTCGGTTGCCCTTCCAGACGGATCTGTCCGAGAGGTCCTCGGCGGGTTTTCTTTCAAGTTTTCCGGTCCTGGTACATATTGCATAGTTGGGGAAAACGGAAGAGGCAAGACGTCACTTCTTTACTTGATGCTCGGGCTATACTCATCGAAAGGCAAAGTAAAATACAACGGTGTGCCAATCGAAGAATGCGACTTGGATTACATACGTGCGAGAGAGATATCGTGCTGCCCACAGTCGTGCTTCGCGCCGGACGAAACGGTGAAAGAGCTGTTAGAGTATTTCGACACGCCCTTTTCTTCCTATCACCGGGGTGTAGATGGCCTACTTTCGCTGGAAAACAGCGTGAAGGAGTTGCTCGGGAAACGTTGCTCCGCGCTTTCGGGCGGTGAGCTGCGCCGAGTGTACTTATGGTCGGCGATTTCACGCAAGTCGTCAGTTTTGGTACTCGACGAGCCCACGACTGGGTTAGACGCTGTAAGCCGCGCCGAGCTTGCGGCCTATGTTAAGCGCAACAAGCAAAGCCAGCTGATCATCGTTGTCTCTCACGATGACGAGATGGTCGGCGCGGTAGAAGGGGTAGTGGATTTAGACAGCATGTACCAGGGTAAATGATGACAAGTGTAGTGCTACCCAACTGGCAGAGATAACAAAAAGGCGATGCAGATGCACGTAGCATTCAGGCGGTTCGGACTCGGTGCCTTCACGCCATCGCTACGCTTTCAGATATAGTTCTCGTTCTCTTACTAAAGGAAACTTTAGTCTACGTCATCTTGTCGAGACAGAGGTGAAGCGAAGTGTTGTCGCGACGTATCTTATTCCAGGTGGCTCAGTATCAGCGTGAGAATCGCACCAAAGTGTACTTACGATTCTCGTGTCCCACGGACAACATGAGCTGAGCATTGAGGTTCCACCCTTTGCTGCAACTACACGGGGTTGGACGGCAATGAATATGCCGGGCCGCATACCACGCGCAGCGGGGGTCCATTTCCCAGTATGTTGCCTACAGCAGCCTCGATGTCCACGCACACATCATCTCTGCCTTCGCGTTCAATCCATTTGCCGGAGAGTGCGAGGGTTGCCAGGCCGTAGAATTCGAGCCGAACAAATGAAATGCGGTATCAGCGCATAGGATTAAACTGACGATTGCTTTGCACTGAGAATACGCTTGGAAAGCCGCTATGGGTGGCGGCCCAGGTTAAATAGAGAAGCCCGTCCGATCACTTTCATGTGGCGAACGGTCGGGCTTCTTATTCCACTTGCCAATGCTCGGCTCATATTGGAAGAAAGCTACGCTAATGTTTGCGTGACACTCCTATTTTCTCCGAAGAAAGAGTCGGATAATGAAGAATAGAATTAAAAAAGGTGCCAGATATAACGCAAGTATAAAGGCTAATCCAACGAGACCTTGCAATAATTGCATAACTCCTCACAGACACGAGATTTTGGTATTTGTTCCCATCTTATTCTGAATTGGACCAAATAGTTCCTAGCCACAAAACTACTCGTCAACTGGATCGCACCAATCTGCTGGCAAAACACAGCTTGATTCTTTATCGACATAGCACCAATCCGCAACAGGGCACTCGGCGATGTCGTAAAAATTGCATATATCAACTCCAAGACAACAAGGCTCAACGGGAGGATGTTCATTTGAACCAACAGGATGGATATGCTTCATAACAGCTCCTCACCTTAATCCAATTAGAGACTACGTTTGATCAATGCCACAGTGATCTACAACGCAGATGCTGCCGCCATCCATGTCATAGTCGCAGTAATCGTATGCACCACAGCCATCTGCTTTATCATAAACAGTACAGATGTCAGTAATGCCCAAGAGGCAGTCAAAAGACATCGGCTTCACGCCTGCCTCGTCGCCACTTCCTGGATTAATCGGATGAATATGCTTCACGACTACCTCCCTTTGAGTGCAGAAAAACCTCAATATTGTGTATAACAAACCAAGATGTCTAGTTCACCATATTTCTAGAATGGTTTCGGCGAACGTAGCAATAAGCTTTGCAGACGGTAATCAGAAGAACGAACACCTCCACAATGGTGACAGCAATGCGCTGAACCGCTTATTCCGATACAGTAGCTTCTCGTTGATTTTTCTCCTGCGAAGATGAGTGGCGGGAAATAAGGTCAAAAGCCATCTCGTAGCACATTTTTCTATATTCACATGATGCAGGGTGTAGACTCTTGGGCAAGTAGCCGTGCTCGTCTGCAGCCTCCCAGCTACAGCCCCCACCACAGAAAGACCGAGCCCAACAGTCCGTACAGTCAATTCTTTTTTCGACACCCTGACTCCAGTTTTCAATATACCTAGTTTCGTCAATTCCGGTGACGATGTTGCCCATTTTGAATCGCATCATCCCGACAAACCTGTGACAGGGGTATACGTCCCCTTCGGGAGTCACGGAAATAAAACGCCTGCCAGCCCCGCATCCGACAAAGGCGATCCTGTTGCTCATAATCAAATCAACTGCAGTTTTCAATGTTCTAAACAAGGGCTTTTCCCCTTGATCAATCTGTTTGAGATATTGATCCGCCAAATCTATTAGGCCCGCCCTGATTTTGTTTAATGAGTGTTCGTCGAGTTTGATATTCTCATCGAATGAGCTCACGGGCGAGAAGTAAATCCTTCTGAAGCCCATCTCTTTAAACTGAAGATAGTCTTCAACAAGGTTACAGTTATTATTTGTTAAGGTCGCTCTTGCGCCGAAGGGGAACGACTCGGAAAAACGACGAACGTTTTTGTCGATATCGGAGAAAGAGCCGCCTCCCGTCTTGTACGGGCGTGATGCATCGTGCTTGCATCCTGTACCATCGAGACTAATCAGAACAGAAAACCCGTGCTCCTTGAAAGAATTCACAGCAGTGTCATTCAAAAGCGTTCCGTTGGTCGTAATAGAATAGGTAAAGTTTCTATTGGGGTATATTCTTTTTGAATAGTCGACCGTTTTCCATATCAGCGGCTCGTTAATCATGGGTTCCCCACCAAAAAAGACGATCGCAAGCGTTTCGTTTTCCGATGAACTTGCGACGAGGTAGTCGACCGCCTTGAAGGCTATCTCGTCTGTCATCAGCAGAGGAGACGTTCCATAATCTCCTTTACCGGCAAAACAGTAACTACAACCAAGGTTGCATGCATGTGAAACGTGGAGTTCGATGGATCTAAGTTTTCGAGGCGTGTCTTTTGTTAAGAAAGTCCGCTCAGACAATCGTTGATACTCATCAATGTCGTCTTCAAGTTCTGCTATGGTCGTTTGGTCGTAGCCTTTCGCAGCAAGTGACTTTGTTAGCAACTTCGAGTTGACCGTTCTTCCCGATGCTTCAAATATGCGAAGCGCATCTTCTGATGCTTGGTCAACCTGAAAGCAATTGCGAGTGACCTCATCGAAGCAGTAACGACGATCACTTACTGAGAAAAAATGCATACGTTCCTCAATTTCATGCTGGACTGGCACTAACCTTGTTTATTGTTGCGCAGCTATAAAAAACCACCAGCGGGGATTCGGTGTGCGGCCCAATCGGACTCCCAAAAGGTTCTATTTGAGACTGGCAAGCTTTGTGTTGTTGGCACTTCGACAGCGCTCTTTATTCCAACATGGAGCCTCGCAGTTTGAGTCGACTTGCCTCTGGAAGGTCCGATCTTAACTTGATTTAGGATGAAAACAGATTACAGGCGCGCTCCTCTAGAAAGAAAGGAAACCAATCGCCGCCTTTCACCGGGAAAGTTTTTATAGCCCACCTCGAGCAAAATGAAAGATGCGAGAGCGATTGGGGAACAACGCGAATCTCCCCTTTTGGGTGGGAGCGAGCCTTCAGCCACCGGCGAACGACTCGCCCTGGTCAGAATCTGGAAGTGGTGCCGGGCCGCTTGGGCCTCCCCGGTGACTTCGTGGGGCTTACCTGCCTGACGTCGAGGAGTACATCCGCAAGATTCGTTCCCTATGCCGTTTGCTCTCACGCCCGCCTTAGTTCCAAGTCGGGCGAGCCGCCGCGCTCATGCGACCCGTGGCGGCGACACGTCGACGCCGCGCTCGCTGAGCACATCTTCGGTCGCGGGCGAGCACGAGGTCGCGCCGGCGCATCCGCTGGGACTGCTGTGCGTGCAAAACGGCTACGTGGTGAGCGTCCCGCGCTGGATTCAGCCGAGTGAGGAAGGCGTTGAGATCGGAGCGCTGGCAACGGGGGAGGGCGGCATCACCGACGACGTCGGCGACGACGTCTCGGCCCGCCATGCCCATATCTGGTGCGACGAGTCTGGCGCATGGTTTGTCGAGGACCTGTCGTCCACTAACGGCACCGTGGTGGTAAACGGGGCCACGAGTGTGTGTATTCAAGTAGAGCCCGGCCGCTCCGCCCAGCTCAACCCCGGCGACGAGCTCAAACTCGGCGAATCCACCACCTACGCCATTCTGCTCGGCGCCCTCTAGCCGGCAGTTAGGTGTTCCTTTCCTGCCGGTACTTGGGGACACTCCTTGGCGCGTCAGAGCCAGTCGTCCGGGGATGGAGGGACCATTCTGGCCTTTGGCGGTCACCCGGGGTAAACCTTTACCGCCCGCCTATATTTGCCGAAATATGGCTTGGCGGCGGGGTACAATAAGCCCGCATGCGGATTTCCGTTGCGGGCGCTTCCCATCGCCGGGGCGTGCCCGGGAGCATCCGGCATGCGGCCTTTGCGGCGCTCGGTCATGTGCAAGACGGGCGGTCGGGTCTGTGGGGCGCATCAGCTGGCCCTCGCCTCGGCATGTCTTCTCTCCACGCCACGTACCTGCTGCTGAGCCTGCCTGCCAGATGATTGGAAGCAACAGCGTAAATCCCATCACGCCAACATCCCGGCGATCGCCGGGGCCTGTATACCTATATGAGAGGAGAGGGGTATATGGCGCGTAAGTTTAAGTCTATGGACGGCAACGAGGCGGCCGCATATGTTTCGTATGCGTACACCGAGGTAGCGGGAATCTATCCCATTACGCCGTCCAGCCCGATGGCCGACCATGTCGACCAGTGGGCGGCCCAGGGTCGCAAGAATATCTTCGGCACCCCGGTCAAGGTCGTCGAGATGGAGTCCGAGGCAGGTGCAGCCGGTACCGTTCACGGTTCGCTGGGCGCCGGTGCTCTGACCACCACCTACACGGCTTCTCAGGGTCTGCTCCTGATGATCCCGAACATGTACAAGATCGCGGGCGAGCAGCTCCCGGGCGTCTTCCACGTCTCCGCGCGTTGCGTCGCTTCCCACGCCCTGAACATTTTTGGCGATCACTCCGACGTCATGGCCTGTCGTCAGACCGGCTTCGCCATGCTCGCCGAGGGCAACGTCCAGGAGGTCATGGACCTCTCGCCGGTGGCTCACCTTGCCGCCATCGAGGGTAAGACCCCGTTCCTTAACTTCTTCGACGGCTTCCGCACCAGCCACGAGATCCAGAAGGTCGCCATGTGGGACTACAAGGATCTGGCCGAGATGTGCGACATGGACGCCGTCCAGGCTTTCCGCGACCACGCGCTCAACCCTGAGCACCCGCACACCCGCGGCAGCCACGAGAACGGCGATATCTTCTTCCAGAACCGTGAGGCCTGCAACAAGGTCTACGACGAGCTTCCCGCCGTCGTCGAGGGCTACATGAAGAAGATCAACGAGAAGCTCGGCACCGATTACGGCCTGTTCAACTACTACGGCGCTCCCGATGCCGACCGCGTCGTCGTGTGCATGGGCTCCTTCTGCGACGTGCTCGAGGAAGTCATCGACTACCTCAACGCCCACGGCGAGAAGGTCGGCCTGGTCAAGGTCCGTCTGTTCCGTCCGTTCTCCATCAAGCACTTCGTCGACGTTCTCCCCGAGACCGTCCAGAAGATCGCCGTCATGGACCGTACCAAGGAGCCGGGTTCCATCGGCGAGCCGCTCTACCAGGACGTCGTCTCCGCTCTCTACGAGGCCGGCAAGACGGGCATCAAGGTCGTCGGCGGCCGTTATGGCCTGGGCAGCAAGGACACGCCTCCCGCGTCCGCGTTCGCTGTCTTCGAGGAGCTCAAGAAGGACGAGCCCAAGCGCGAGTTCACCATCGGCATTGTCGATGACGTGACCAACCTGAGCCTGCCCGAGGCCGAGGATGCGCCCAACACCGCAGCCCCCGGCACCATCGAGTGCAAGTTCTGGGGTCTGGGTGGCGACGGTACCGTCGGCGCCAACAAGAACTCGATCAAGATCATCGGCGACCACACCGACAAGTACGTCCAGGCCTACTTCCAGTACGACTCCAAGAAGACCGGCGGCGTCACCGTCTCGCACCTGCGCTTTGGTGATTCCCCGATTCGCTCGCCGTACTACGTGACCAAGGCCGACTTTGTCGCCTGCCATAACCCCAGCTACATCGTTAAGGGCTTCAAGATGGTCCGCGACGTCAAGCCGGGCGGCACCTTCCTGGTCAACTGCCAGTGGAGCGACGAGGAGTTCGCCGAGCACATGCCCGCCGTGGCCAAGCGCTACATCGCGAACAACAACGTCAACGTCTACCTGATCGACGCTATCGACCTGGCCGCTAAGGTCGGCATGGGCAAGCGCACCAACACGGTGCTCCAGTCCGCCTTCTTCGCGCTGGCCAAGGTCCTGCCCGCTGAGGACGCCCTGCAGTACATGAAGGACGCGGCTACCAAGTCCTACATGAAGAAGGGCCAGGCTATCGTCGACGCCAACCACAAGGCCATCGATGCCGGCGCTACCGCCTTCCGTAAGTTCGAGGTTCCGGCCGACTGGGCTACCGCCGAGGATGTCGCTCCCGTCGAGCTCTCCGAGGAGACCAAGTCCGCTATCGCCCAGCAGGTCAAGAACCTGCTCGAGCCCATCGATCGCATGGACGGCGACAGCCTGCCTGTTTCCGCCTTCGTCGATTGCGCCGACGGCCAGTTTGAGCTGGGCGCCTCCGCATACGAGAAGCGCGGCGTCGCCGTGGTCGTTCCCCACTGGGATGAGACCAAGTGCATCCAGTGCAACCAGTGCGCCTACGTGTGCCCGCATGCCACCATCCGTCCGTTCGCGATGACCGAGGACGAGGCTGCCGCCGCGCCCGAGGCTACCCGCACGCTCGACGCCATGGGCCCCAAGGCCAAGGGCATGAAGTTCACCATGGCTGTGTCCCCGCTCGACTGCATGGGCTGCACCAACTGCGTCAAGGTTTGCCCCAAGGGCGCCCTCGAGATGGTTCCCACCGAGCAGGAGATGGACCAGCAGCCCGTTTGGGACTACATGGTCGAGAACGTCTCCGAGAAGAAGGAGCTCATCGCGGCCAACGTCAAGGGCAGCCAGTTTAAGCAGCCCTACCTGGAGTTCTCCGGCTCCTGCGCCGGCTGCGCCGAGACCGCCTATGCACGTCTGGTGACCCAGGTCGCCGGCGACCGCATGTTCATTTCCAACGCCACCGGCTGCTCCTCCATTTGGGGCAACCCCGCTGCCACCGCTCCTTACTGCAAGGACAAGGACGGTCACGGCCCGGCGTGGAACAACTCCCTGTTCGAGGACAATGCCGAGCACGGTCTGGGCATGGCCGTTGGCTACGAGGCCGTTCAGAAGAAGCTGATCGCTGCTACGCAGGAGATCATCGCCGCTGACGGTCCGTCCGACGAGCTCAAGGCCGCCGGTCAGGCTTGGATCGACTCCGTCAACGACGCCGAGGCCTCTAAGACCGCTGCCGCCGCCTACGTTGCCGAGCTCGAGAAGTGCGGCTGCGACGCCTCCAAGGCGATCCTCGCCGACAAGGCTTACCTCACCAAGAAGTCCTTCTGGATCTTCGGCGGCGACGGCTGGGCCTACGACATCGGCTTCGGTGGCCTGGACCACGTCCTGGCTTCCGGCCACAACGTCAACGTCTTCGTCTTCGACACCGAGGTCTACTCCAACACCGGCGGTCAGGCCTCCAAGGCCTCGAACCTGGGTCAGGTCGCTCAGTTCGCCGCTGCCGGTAAGGTGACCAAGAAGAAGTCCCTGGCCGAGATCGCCATGAGCTACGGCTACGTCTACGTGGCGCAGGTCGCCATGGGCGCCAACCCGGCTCAGACCCTCAAGGCCATCCACGAGGCCGAGGCCTACGACGGTCCGTCCCTCATCATCGGCTACAGCCCCTGCGAGATGCACTCCATCAAGAAGGGTGGCATGCAGAACTGCCAGGCCGAGATGAAGAAGGCTGTCGAGTGCGGTTACTGGAACCTCTTCCGCTTCAACCCCGAGGCTGCTGCCGGCAAGAAGTTCTCGCTCGATTCCAAGGAGCCCGCGGGCGGTTATCAGGAGTTCCTGATGAACGAGGCCCGTTACGCTTCGCTGACGCGTTCCTTCCCCGAGCGCGCCGAGGAGCTCTTCAAGGAGAACGAGCAGGCCGCTATGGACCGCTACGCTCACCTGCTGAAGCTCAAGACGGTGTACAACGAGGCCTAGGTCTCCCACCGCAGGATCTGAGGGCTGACCTTCGCGGACGTCCTCGGACATGAAAGAACCCCCGCTGCGCACTACGTGCGGCGGGGGTTCTTTCGTTCTGCGGAGCGTCCGCAAAGGTCGGCCCTCAGATCCTGCTACGGCTACGTCCTTGGATTGTGTGGGCGGATGAAGGACGTAGTTGGTCGGGTATTCCGTCCCCTTCGCTGTTTCGCGGCTTTGCCGCGAAACCTCGCGCCACTTTGGGGATGGATGGGGGACTTGGCCGTTGCCGCTTTTTCGGAGCTCTTCTTTATTCCTTTTGTTGGATGAAAAGCCCCTTGTTTTTGCAGGGGTGCATACTCGACTTATATGTGCATAGAATCTCGTATAGTGCGAGTAAGATATTGCGCTGTCTGTTTTGTGTTTAGCAAAGATATAGTTTGCATAATCTGGTCTAATCCCTGCTCTATTAAAATAAAGTTGCACGTAAATGGCGTAGATATGCTTGAGCTGGGGTTCTGTACGCTGAGCGGATAAAAACGACCGTTCACCGTTCCGCTATTTTCAAAATGAATAAAATGAGCGATAAAGAGAATATAAACCTTAATAAACTCGCGTATCGCACGGACGCGGGTTATTAATGGGTTGTAGGCCTTTTACAGAAAGGATTCCAGCAATGTCTAAGCCTCTTGGCAAGCCCGATCGTATTGTCGTCGCCCTTGGCGGCAACGCCCTCGGCAACAACCCCGTCGAGCAGATCGAGGCCGTGAGCAACACCGCCCACGCTCTCCTCGGTCTCATCGAGCAGGGCAACGAGATCATCATCACCCACGGCAACGGCCCGCAGGTCGGCATGATCCAGAACGCCTTCGCCGCTGCCCACGATGCCATCGGTACCCCCGAGATGCCGCTGCCCGAGTGCGGCGCCATGTCCCAGGGCTACATTGGTTATCACCTGCAGCAGGGCATCGGCCGCGAGATGCACAAGCGCTATAAGCGTTGGCACGCCGCCACCGTCGTCACCCAGATCGAGTGCGATCCGGATGATCCCGCGTTCAAGAACCCGACCAAGCCGATCGGCCCCTTCTACACCGAGGAGCAGGCCAAGGAGTTCATGGCCGAGGATCCCTCCAAGGTCTTCGTCGAGGATTCCGGCCGCGGCTGGCGTCGCGTCGTCGCTTCCCCCGATCCCAAGAAGATCGTCGAGGCTGACTCCATCCTCAACCTGCTCGACAACGAGTTCATCGTCATCGCCTGCGGTGGCGGCGGCATCCCCGTCGTCCGCGACTACGAGAACAAGGGCTGCTACAAGGGCGTTCCCGCCGTCATCGACAAGGACCTGGGCGGCGAGCTGCTGGCCGAGGACTGCGACGCCGACGTTCTGTTCCTGCTGACCGCCGTTGAGCATGTCGCCATCAACTTTGGCAAGCCCAACCAGGAGGAGCTCGAGGACCTCACCGCCGACGAGGCCGAGCGCCTGGCCGACGAGGGCCAGTTCGGCAAGGGCTCCATGGAGCCCAAGGTCCGCGCTGCCATCAAGTTCGCCCGTTCCCGCAAGGGCCGCACCTGCATCATCGGCGCTCTGGACAAGGCCGCCGAGACCATGGCCGGCCTCTCCGGTACCCGCATTCACGAGTAGTCTCTACTCTGTTGCCTCTCTCGTGGGCGCTAGGCAAAGCGCCCACAAACTAGCCTCTCTTCATGAGCCCCGCAGTCCGCTCCGACTGCGGGGCTTTTGCTATTCACCTAGTCATTGGGGACGTTCTTAAATGACTAGTCAAACAAGAGCGTCCCCAATGACCACTCATTTAAGTCTGTCCCCAATGACTAGTAGTAGGCCCACATGGCTTCGACTTCGTTGAGGACCTCTACGACGCCCCAGCGGCGGGCGCTGCGGCTGGCCGAGTTGGGGTCGTAGACGCCAATCTGGTTGGCGTCGTCGATGCCGTAGAGCACGATGTAGTGGCCTACGTTGGTAAATGTACCGGGGCGCACTGCGGCGATGACGGGCGCACCCGAGCGAAGTGCTTGGGTAATCGATTCGCGATCGTTATAGAGCTGTGTTCCGTTGAGCCCCAGCTGCCACGCACCGCCTGTCATAAACGACCACTCGGTGGCACCAGTGGGGGCGTAGTTGCCGGCTTCGGCCAGCGCGCATATATCGACCGGCGTCTTATCGGTATGGCCGGTCTTAAAGATATAGACCATGGTGAGGCAGGTAGGACCGCAAGCGTTTTCGCGAATAGTGCCACCGGCATAGGGCAGCTCCGACCATGCGGGGTCAATTTGGTAGATGTGGGGCATGGTGCCGGCCTGCCATTGCGAGCGTGGGGTCGAGAACGCAAAGGAGTAACCGGGTGCGACGGGAGCTTTAAGCAGCTTGTCCTCGGCAGTGGGCTCAAGACCGGCTGATCCGTGGGAGATACAGGATCCCAAAAACACAAAGACGAGGCAGGCGGCGATGGAGCAAAGCGCAAGGCGTAGGCGGCGGGCCGGAAGCGCGTGGCTTGTGGTGTGCGACGCGGGGTGAGGGGCGGAATTGCCGCGATCGCGTTGAGGTCGCGAAAAGGAGCGCTTGACGTAGTAGTCGGTCTTACGGCGATCGTAGCGGCGTGGCTGCGATGTGTCGGTCTGACGTTGGCGTGTGCTCGTACTGACGCGGTCTGACTGCTGCACGGTACGGCTTTGCTGCCGCGAAGAAGCCCCGGGCTGCTCTTGGGGGCGCTGCGGGTTGTCGTTGTCGGAGGTGCTTCTGGGCGTTGGCGTGGTGCGGCCGGCAAGGCGCACGCTTTGTGGCCGTTGGTCGCCGTCATTGTATCCGTATGCCATTCGAATCACCTTGCCCCATGTGTAACTTGTCTATCCTACATAAAAAGATGCACGACACATGGGCATGTGCGCCAAAAGCCTGACAAATGGTATGAACGTTGCCGCGCCGCGCGCCAAGCGCCACGGCAACAGGTATTCAAAAGCAGACAAGATGAAAGCGTCCAAGACGAATGACGTCTCCCGCCGTTCGTCCCAAAAACGGTGCCGCTCGTTTTGCAGTTCTGCCTTCGGTCGAGCTGCGAGCGGCGCTGCTGCGCCAAGGCCGTATCTTAAAGCCATGGAATAAAAGCGCGCGGCAAAACGGACCGCGCAAGGGGTGACGCCAAGGGCGTCAAAAAGGAAAGGAGGGGAACAATGGCGGACAAGAACGCAGAAGTTGCAGTCGGGGATAACGGCGGCATGAAGAAAACGCTTTCGCTCTGGAACTTCTTCACCATCGGTTTCGGTGCCATCATCGGTACCGGTTGGGTTCTGCAGGTCGGCGACTGGATGGTCGTGGGCGGCGGTCCCGTTCCCGCTATGATCGCATTCCTCTTGGGTGCAATCTTCCTCGTGCCCGTCGGAGCTGTTTTCGGTGAGCTCACGGCTGCTATCCCCATCTCGGGCGGCATCGTCGAGTATGTCGATCGTAGCTTTGGCCGTACGCTGAGCTACATCACCGGATGGCTTTTGGCCCTGGGCAACGGCATCCTGTGCCCGTGGGAGGCCATCGCCATTTCGACCCTCGTGTCCGAGATGTTCGGTAGCCTGCCCGGTCTTGAGTGGCTGCGCGCCGTCAAGCTCTACACCATCCTGGGCGCCGACGTTTACCTGTTCCCGACGCTGATCGCGCTCGGCTTTGCAGTCTACGTCATCTTCCTCAATTTCCGCGGTGCCAGCTCGGCCGCCAAGCTCCAGGCCTTCCTGACCAAGGCCCTGCTCTGCGGCATGCTGCTCGCCATGGGCGTCTCGCTGTTCACCGGCTCGCCGGACAACGCCATGCCTGTGTTCTCCCAGGTCGCCGGCGCTGGCGGCGGCAAGGCCGCCACCGAGGGCACCAGCCTGTTCGCCGGTATCGTGTCGGTCCTGGTTCTGACCCCGTTCTTCTACGCCGGTTTCGACACCATTCCCCAGCAGGCTGAGGAAGCGGCCGAGGGCCTCAACTGGAACAAGTTCGGCAAGATCATCTCCCTGGCTCTGCTGGCCGCCGGCGGCTTCTACATGGTCTGTATCTACTCGTTCGGCACCATCCTCGACTGGCATGAGTTCGTTAAGAGCCCGGTTCCCGCGCTCGCCTGCCTCAAGGGCATCAACATGCTTCTGTACCTGGCCATGCTCGTCATCGCCACGCTTGGACCCATGGGCCCGATGAACTCCTTCTACGGCGCCACGAGCCGCATCATGCTCGCCATGGGCCGCAAGGGCCAGCTGCCCGAGCAGTTCGCCGAGGTCGACCCCAAGTCCGGCGCTCCCAAGCTTGCCTGCGTCGTCTTGGGCGTCATCACCGTCGTCGGACCGTTTTTGGGCAAGAACATGCTCATCCCTCTGACCAACGTGTCGGCTCTCGCCTTCATCTTCTCCTGCGGCATGGTCGCCCTCGCATGCCTGCGTATGCGCTTCACCGAGCCCGACCTGCCTCGTCCCTACGAGGTGCCCGGCGGCAAGTTTGGCATCGGCCTCGCCATCGGTGCCTGTGCCATCATCATCGGCCTGCTTGTGATTCCGTTCTCTCCCGCCTCCCTCAACATGGTGGAGTGGAGCATCGTAATCGGCTGGCTGGTCGTCGGCCTGGCTCTCATGGCCTTCACCAATTCCCGCAAAAAGTAACGCCGAGCCGGGGCGGATCAGGTGCGCGGGCCCCTCTCTTCCGCGCACCGAACCCGGCGCCACTTGGGTAGCTTTGTGAGGCCTTAACCCAACACGGCCTCGCCCACTATATGGATCCATAAGGAGGAACCATGTCCACTAAGTATGCAATCGTTGGCGGCAAGCTCATCGACGGTACCGGTGCCGAGCCGGTCGAGAACTCCCTCGTTCTCGTCGACGACAACGGCAAGATCGAGTACGCCGGTGCTATGCAGGACCTTCCCGAGGGCGTTGAGGTTATCGACGCCGCCGGCAAGACTGTCCTTCCCGGCCTGATCGACACCCACCTGCACTTCTCGGGCAACTTGACTGACGATGACACCGACTGGGTCATGCAGCCGCTCCTCGAGAAGCAGGCCGTCGCCGTCAAGCAGGCCTATGACTGCCTCACCCACGGCCTCACCACCGTCTGCGAGATCGGCCGCTTTGGTATCCAGATCCGTGACTGCATCGACAAGGGCGTCTTCAAGGGCCCGCGCGTTCTGGCCACCGGCCTTGGCTTCTGCCGCGTTGCCGGCCACGGCGACTCCCACCACTGCAGCCAGGAGCTCAACAAGGAATCGCACCCCTGGGGCGATCAGGTCGACGGTCCTTGGGATCTGCGCAAGGCCGTCCGTCGTCGCCTGCGCGAGAACCCCGATGCCATCAAGATCTGGGCTACCGGTGGCGGCATCTGGCGCTGGGACTCCGGCCGCGACCAGCACTACTGCTCCGAGGAGATTCAGGCCGTGGTCGAAGAGGCCAAGATGGTCGGCATCCCCGTGTGGAGCCACTGCTACAACAACCACGCCGCTGCCTACGATTCCGTTCGCTTTGGCTGCGAGCAGCTGATTCACGGCTTCGATATCGATGAGCGCACCATGGACCTCATGGCCGAGCAGGGCACCTTCTTCACCCCGACGATCGCCTTCCTGCCCACCTGGTACGCCACCTATCCGCCCGTCTACGTCCCCGAGCTGCACGACAAGTACGAGGGCACCTTGGTCGAGAAGGAGCTGCAGCGCAACTACGACTGCCTGCGCGAGGCCAAGAAGCGCGGCGTCGTCATGACGATCGGCTCCGACTCCTTCTCCTTCGTCACCCCGTACGGCACCTGCTCCATCGAGGAGATGTACGAGTTCGTCGACAAGATCGGCTTCACCCCGGTCGAGACCATCACCTGTGCCACCCTCAACGGTGCCAAGATGTGCCACATCGAGGACGAGACCGGTTCCATCGAGGCCGGCAAGTGCGCCGACCTGCTGGTCGTCAACGGTGACGTCGCCGCCGACATCCACGTGCTCAACACCGACAACATGGACGTCATCATGAAGGACGGCTGGATTGTCGAGGGTGGCACCTTCGGCGAGGCAAACAAGTACAGCGCCTAAGCTACCGTTCATCGATGGCTTGATGTAAAACACAGTATTTGATTGCATAATGCAATGGAGAGGGTCGCTTGCGGCCCTCTTTATTGCTATGGGGTGCGTCAGTAAGAAGGAGATGACGGTGGATCTCAATAGGCTGATTCTGGGCAAGAGCTACAACTCTACCAAGGTCTTTCGTACCGCTCAACATGTGGTTCAAGCCATCTTGCTCGGTATCGTCGTTCCGCTGCTTATCCTGCTGCTCATCTGGGATCTAACCGATAATCCCAATCCCGTTCCGGCCGTTGTCGTCATTGCCGGCTTGGTCATGCTGTGCTTCTTCTTCTCGTACGTCTTTGTCGTTCCCGACGACCTCACATCGAGCGCTACCGACCGCACGCTCGCCATCGCGTCGAAAATATTCGCCTACACGTCGCGCGGCCTTACGCCCGAAGCTGCCCTGGGCGCCTCTAAGATCATCCTGTCCGAAACTATCGCCTCTGCCATCTGCTTTACCGACGGCAAGCAGGTGTTGGCAAGCTGGGGCGAGGACTCGGCAAAATGCCCCGCGGGCACCCCGGTGGTGCTGCGGACTACGCTCAACGTGATCAACAGCGGTGAGCAAAGCGTGTTCTCGCGCGATGCCTCGACCGAGACGGGTGGCTACTTTCCGCGCCTGCGCGCCGGTATTGTCGCACCGCTTACCGTGCGCGGGCATTGCGTGGGCACGCTCGAGCTGTATTATCCCCGTCTGAGCAGCATCGATATGCGCCAGACGGCGCTTGCCTCGGGCTTTGCCGACCTCATTTCCACGCAGCTTGCGAGCTTTGAGCTCGAGCGCCAGGACGAGCTTACGGCCCGCGTGGAGCTGCGCGCCTTGCAATCGCAGGTCGATCCTCATTTTCTATTCAATACCATTAGCACGATCGTGTCGCTCGTTCGAGCCGAGCCCGACAAGGCGCGATCGCTGCTGATCGACTTTTCCAATTACTACCGTCAGACGCTCTCTGATTCCGATACCCTCACAACGCTCGAGCACGAGGTAGAACAGGGCACTCGCTATATCAACCTTATGCAGGCTCGTTATGGCGACGGCCGTCTGCGCGTCTCGGTCGATATCGACTTTGAGGTGCGCGATTGCATGGTGCCGCCGTTTATCTTGCAGCCGTTGCTCGAAAACTGCATCAAGCACGCGCAGCGCGAGACCGAGCCGCTTTCTATTCATGTTAGGGCTTTCGAGACCGATGACGGTTTGGAGATCATCGTCGAGGACGACGGCATCGGTATGAGCGAAGAAGTCTGTGCGCATCTGTTTGAGCAGCATCGCCGAGAGGAGCCCGAGAGCATTACCGCCGACGGCTCCGTCAAGCGAGGTTGCGGCCTGGCGCTCTTCAACGTGCTTCAGCGCATCCATTTCTTTTACGGAGAAGATTCCGGCATGCGCGTGAAGTCCCAGGAGGGCGTGGGAACGCAGGTCATCGTCGAGCTGAACGGCGAGCCGCATGAGCCCGCGCCGTTGACGGCGTAGCACGCGGTTGGATTGAGAGAAAAAGAGGGGAAGCACATATGTCCGAAGGCTGGAACATCTTGGTGGCTGATGACGAGCCTCCCATTAGGGCTGAGCTACGCTATCTGTTGGAAAAGGATGCGCGTGTGGGCCAGATTGCCGAGGCGGGCAATGTCACCGAAGCCGTGGAGTCGATTCTGTCGAACAAGCCCGACGTGTTGTTTTTAGACATTACCATGCCCGGTCGCTCGGGAATTGAGCTTGCCGAGACGCTGCAGAACCTAAAGACGCCGCCGGTCGTGGTGTTTGTGACGGCGTTTGCCGAGTTTGCCGCCGATGCGTATAACCTCGATGCTGTCGACTATGTCGTCAAGCCGGTCGAGGACGCACGCCTGTCAAAGGCACTCGACAAGATCGAGACAGCCTTGGGTGCCCGTCGTGTTATCCACGCTCCGCGCCAGCCTTTGCGTCTGACGGTGGACCGCGGGGGCAAAAAGGTGTTCATTCCCGCCGCAGACGTCTGCTACTTTGAGGCGCGTGCCGATTTTTGCAATGCCATCTGCGCCGAGGGAACGTACCTGATCAATGAGTCGATCTCTTCGCTCGAGCGTCGCTTGGTCTCCGAGGGCTTTATTCGCGTTCATCGCAGCTATCTGGTCAATTTGGAAGACGTGCACAATGTCGAGATCGGTTCCACGGGTCTTATGGAGCTCAGGCTCGATCGCGTAACCTCGATGGTGCCCGTGTCCCGCCGTCGCGCTGCCGAGGTTAAAGTACACTTGGGGCTTGCGTAGACGGTCTGCGTGCCGTCGTTTACCATCGCAGGTTTGGCATGGGCGCGCGGTGGGCATAATGGGTGGCATCGAATGAAATCGAAAGGATCATTATGCCCGCGCTTATCACCCATCATCTGTTTGGCGAGGAAAGCATCGACCGTCTTCCGCAGGGCGTCATCACGTCCGATGAAGAGCGCATTGCCTTTATCTTGGGCAACCAAGGCCCCGACCCGTTTTTCTTTCACATTCTGACACCGCGTGTTTCCGACTGCACGCTGCTGGCGCAGGTCATGCATCGGTCGCGCATGTCTCGCCAGTTCGCGTGCCTGCGCGACGGCGTGTCGCATCTGCTGCCGCGCGACGCCAGCTTGGGTCGTGCCTTTGCGCTGGGCCTGCTGTCTCATTACGTGCTCGACCGCAACGCCCATCCTTTTGTCTATGAGCAGCAGTTTGGCATCGTGGAGTCCGATTCAGAGCTTGAGGATTCGAGCAGTCAGGTCCATGCCGTGATCGAGAGCGACCTGGATGTGCTGATGCTGCAGCTTAAACGCGATGGCGCTACGGTTGACGATTACCCGCCGGCGGGCGAGATCGTCACCACTGATCGCATCAATCGCGTGGCCGGCGTGCTGATGAGCTATGTTGCCGGACGCGTGTACGGCATTGACATTCCGGCGGGGGAGTACGGTGCTGCCGTTGCCAATATGCAGCGACTTTACCGCGCGATTGAGCCGGCCGGCTCCGCAAAGACGCGCGCGATCTCGCTGGTTGAGGGCTTGGTGCACGATTACTCGCTGCTCGACGGCCTTGCTCATCGCGTGACGACGGAGTTGCCCGAGCGCACCGGTAACCTGGGCCATCTGACATGGAAGAATCCCTTTACCGACGAGGTCTCGAACGAGAGTTTCCCCGAGGTCTTTGATCGCGCGCTGGGCGATTACGAGTGCACGGTCGCACGTTTTATCGAGACCGGTGACATGGATGCCGTGACCAGTCACGTCAACTACAGCGGTCGCGTGCTCAATGCCGATGAGGAGTTCGACCGCGAGGAATAGGGCCCGTGCGTGCCCCTTTGCCGAATCCTTACCGGCGGTTCTGGACAATTGGGGTACGATGAACTAACTGCATATCGGGCGAATACGAAGGGTCCCTGTCCATGAAATACACCAAGCTCGAGCGTAACTGGGTTATGTATGATGTGGGCAATTCGGCCCTTGTGCTGCTCAATACCTCGGTGGTGCCCATTTACTTTAACGCCATCAATACCGGCGCTTCCTCGGCCGACCTGGTGGTCGCCTGGGGCAATGCGCAGACGATCGCCTCGCTGGTCATCGCCATGCTCATGCCCATTCTGGGCGCGCTTGCCGACTACGCCGGCAACAAGATCAAGTTCTTCTTGGGCTTCTTCCTCACGGGCCTGGTGCTTTGCCTGGCGCAGGCTATCCCAATGTCCGCCATGGCATTTTTGACCGTGTACGTGCTGTGCACCATCGGCCTTAACTCTTCTATGACGTTCTACGACGCCATGCTGCCCGACATTACCACCGACGAGCGCATGGACGCCGTGTCCAGCTCGGGCTATGCCTGGGGCTATATCGGTTCCACCGTGCCGTTCGTCATCTGCCTGGCGCTCATCATGGGTGGCCCCGCTCTTGGCGTCCCTACCATGCTGGCAACGCGTCTGTCGTTTATCATCACTGGCGCCTGGTGGCTCATCTTTACTCTGCCGCTCATTCGCACCTATAAGCAAAAGTACGGTCGCGAGCGCGGTCCCGAGGACACCATCGGCCACATCGTGGGCGGTGTGTTCTCCGAGGTCGGACACACCATGCGCGAGATCGCCCACAACAAGACCGTGCTGGTCTACATGGTCGCGTTCTTCTTCTACATCGACGGCGTGCACACGGTCATTTCCATGGCAACCAGCTACGGCTCGGCTTTGGGCATCGATTCGACGCAGTTGGTGCTGGCGCTGCTCGTTACGCAGTTTGTTGCTTTTCCGTCTGCCATCATCTACGGCAAGCTCGCCGGACGCGTGGGCACGCTCAACATGATTCTGGTGGCCGTCGCCGCCTACATGGGCATTGTGCTGTTTGCCGCGTTCTTCCTAAAGACCGCCTTCGAATTCTGGGTGCTTGCCATTATGGTCGGCCTGTTCCAGGGCGGCGTGCAGGCGCTCAGCCGTAGCTACTTTGGCCGCATTATCCCTAAGGAAAAATCCAACGAGTACTACGGCTTCTTTGACATCTTTGGTCGTTATGCAAGCGTCATGGGCACCTTCCTGGTGTCGGTCGTCACCTCGTTGACCGGCAACCCGTCACTGGGCGTCCTTTCCATTGGCGTGTTGCTGATCGTTGGCTTTATGCTGCTGGTCCGCCTGTCCCGCATGACTCGGGCGGCAGAGCATGCCGCATAGGAGCGAGCAGCTATTGTGCCTGTCCACGGTACTCTTTTGGGGTTATCCGCAATAAACATTGCGACTTGCGAGCAATGATTTGCCCAAGTGGGTATGATGGAATCAGCTAGGTCGCGGGGCGTCGCCTGTGTTTGGCGGCGTCCCGTTTTTGTGTTGCAGGGAGGGTAAGGCATGAACGCCACAGTCGTGATTCCAACGTATTGGGCGGGCGATGACGCTTGCGCAAACGCCCCTGGCACCTATGACCATTCGACACGACTCAACGCCGACAATCCCGAACTCGACCGCTGTCTGGCCTCGCTTGAGCAGGTGCGCGACATCCCGCGCATCATCCTTTTGGTGGTCTGTCCCGTTTCTGCCACAGCCGATGTGTCGCTGCGCGTGCACGAGATTGTCGACGCGCATCCCACGCTCAAGGTCACCGTTGTCACCAACACCCAGGCCTCGCATATCGCAGACCGGGTTGCTCAGATCGCGCCCAAGGGTTCGGGCGAGTGCGTGAGCCTGCGAGGCTACGGTGCCATCCGCAATATGGGGCTAGCCTGTGCCGCTGTGCTGGGGCATGACGCGGTTATCTTCTTGGATGACGATGAGACTGTCATCGACGCCGACTTTATGAAGCGCGCGACCTATGCGTTGGGGCAGCAGACGCGTCAGGGCTTGCCGATCTTGGTCAAGAGCGGTTATTTCTACGATCGCGACGGCTCGCCGCTGGCTCCCACGGACAAGGCGGGCATCTGCCATCGTTGGTGGACCAAGCGCATCGAGTTCAACCGTTGGATGAAAAAGGCGCTCTCGGGCACCCGCATCTCGCGTTCCAACTACGTGTGCGGCGGCCTGATGGCCCTGCACGCCCGCGCCTTTACGCGTGTGGCCTTTGACCCGTTTATCACCCGCGGCGAGGACTTGGATTACCTCTTTAACATGCGCATGTTTGGCTACGACGTGTGGTTCGATAACGAGTGGACCGTGCGCCATCTGCCTCCGGAGTCCGAAAAGCGCTCACCGCGCTTTATGCAGGATGTATACCGTTGGTACTACGAACGGGCCAAGTTGACATTCGCCGCGCATCAAAAGGAGCTCATTCCCGTTACGGCGGCATCGCTCATGCCCTACCCGGGCCCGTGGATTTCGCGCGAGCTCGACGACCGCGTGCGCAAGACCGCTATGGTCCGCAGCGTGTTTACCCGCGAGCATGAGGGCTACCTGCGCATCTGGCGCCATGGTATCGACGAGGCAAAGGCCTATGCGCGCCAAAACGCTGCAAGCTACCTGCGTTTCCAGAGCTTTTGGCCCAAGATCATGGACGGGCTTTGGCGTGACGCACAACTGATCAGTATCCTGGAGGGGGCCGAATGATCGACCGCCGCGCCCAGCGCGATAGTTCAATATCAATCTTTCGCATCATTGCCGTTGCCTGCGCCATTTGCGTGCTGGTGTACTTTATTTTTGCCTTGGTGACCGGTATCGAGCCGATCGCCACGGTGATTGCCTGCGCGCTGCTGTGCATCTTTCTGTGCATCTTTATCTTTTTGACGCTCAATCCCGATTCGGTGCGCTCCCAGTACACCGAGGAGACGCTCTCGGTGGCCTCGACCATGCTCGAGGACATTAAGGGCGGTCTGACGCAGGAGTCAGCGCGTTTGGTGTGCCGGCGCATTTTGCCCGAGACGCGCGCCATGACGGTGGCCATCACCGACGAGGACAACGTGCTTGCCTGCGCGGGCGAGTTTGAGGAAAAACTGCTGCCCGATACTCCCATCCACACGCTTGCCACACGCTACGTTATCGAACATGGCATCGTGCAGTCGTTCAACCGTATGGTGGATGTCGTGGGCTCGGACGGCTCGCACAACCAAGTCCCCGCCGGCATTATCGCCCCCATCAAGGTGGGCGATCGTACCGTCGGCACGCTCAAGTTCTACTACAAGACCCCGCGCGCCGTCGACCGTACCCAGTATGCGCTTGCCTCGGGCTTTGCCGAGATCTTGTCCACACAGCTCGCCATCCACGAGCTCGAGGTGCAAAAGGAACTCACGGCGCGCGCCGAGGTGCGTGCGCTGCAGGCGCAGATTAACCCGCACTTCCTGTTCAACACGCTGAACACCATTGCATCGTTTACGCGCACCGACCCGCTGCGGGCCCGCGAACTGCTTCGTGAGTTCTCATCGTTCTATCGTGCCACGCTCGACAACTCGGGATCGCTTATTCCGGTCTCGCGCGAGGTCGCACAGACCAAGCGCTACCTTACCTTTGAGAAGGCCCGCTTTGGCGAGGACCGCGTGCTTGCGACGTTCGATGTGTCCGAGGACGTGGAAGATACGCTGGTGCCGGCGTTCGTGATCCAGCCGATTGTCGAGAACGCCGTACGTCATGGTATGGGCGATGACGACGCCCTGAGGATCGACGTGACCGTTCACCAAGACGGCGAGGATGCAATCTTGATTGCCGTGGCCGATAATGGCGTGGGCATGGATGAGGGTACCGCCGCCAGACTGTTTGACGAGCGTTCTGCCCGTCCCGACGCCAGCTCTCCCCAGGGTGGCGGCGCCGGTGTGGCCATGCACAATATTTCGGAGCGCATCCATCGCTTTTATGGGCCACACTCCTATACGCGTGTCGAATCGGCGCCGGGTAAGGGCACCAAAGTGCTCCTTCATCTTGATTTGTCAGAGAGCATCTTTGACATTCAAGAGTAAAATAAAAGACTACGGGCTCAACGTCATGCGACGGATGCCCGGCGTAGTTAGTTGACGAAAGGTTTTATCCCTATGCTGCGTGCGATGATTGTGGATGATGAGGCGCCGGCTCGCTCGGAGCTTCGCTTCCTGCTCGAGCAAACGGGCAAGATCGGCACGATCACGGAGGCGTCGAGCGTCCGCTCCGCCATCGAGATGCTTATGGAAAGTCGCGTGGATGTCGTGTTTCTCGATATCTCGATGCCCGGTGCCTCGGGCCTGCAACTTGCCGAGGCGCTGCATAAGCTCAAAAATCCGCCGGCGATCGTGTTTGTGACTGCGTATAGTGACCATGCGGTCGAGGCATTCGACGTGGATGCCGTCGATTATCTGATGAAGCCGGTCGAGGAAGCTCGCTTGGATCGCGCGATCGAGAAGGTCATGCAACGCACCAAGCCGGTTACGGACAGCAAGGTGACCATCGAGCGTATCCCGGTGGAAAAGGGCGGCCGCAAGGTGCTCATTCCCGTGGACGACATTCGCTTTATCATGGCCAAGGACGATTACTCCTGCATCTATACCGTCGATGATCGCTTTTTGTCGACGACCTCGCTGGCGCAGTTTGAGGCCAAACTCTGCGACTTTGGCTTCTTCCGTGTTCACCGCCGCTATATCGTCAACTTGGCGTGCGTCACGGATGTGGAGACGGTGCCCTCGGGCGCCATCCGGCTGGGCATTACGGGCGTCGACGAACGCGTGCCGGTTTCGCGCCGCCGCGTCGTGCCGCTCAAGAAGGCTCTGAGTCTCTAGCACACTGGCCCCGCAGCCCTGTAGACCCATCGTCTGCGGAGCCGTGGGGCTTTTTTGTATGTATCTGCCGAATCGTTTTTTGCGGAAGGATCCCATGAACAGCGCAAGCGCCAAGCGCATCGACATCATCTCGGACACCCACGGCTATTTATCGCCTGCGCTCTTGGATGAGCTTGAGGGCGCAGATCTGATTATCCACGCCGGCGACCTCACGTCAGAGATGGACTACGAGCACCTATGCACCATCGCTCCCGTGCGGGCCGTACTGGGCAACAACGATTACTACCGCGACTACGGCCCCGATGTAGACCGTCTTGCGCTTTTTACCTACGAAGGCCTCAAATTCGCCGTAGCCCACTACCGCGAAGACCTTCCGGTGGGATCCGTAGACGTAGCCATCAACGGCCACACTCACGTAACCAAAGAAGCCCAAGTGGGCCGTTGCTTAGTCCTCAACCCGGGCAGCGCCAGCTACCCCAGAGGCACCCGAGGCCCCACCATGGCCAGAATGCTAGTAAAAGACGGCAAGATCCTAAGCACTAAGTTTATTGACCTAGAGTAATCACAACAAAAACGGGGGGGGGTGCAGATGCGTCCCTCGTTTTTCTTTAAGCCAAAGGCCAAAGTTCAACAAGATCCATCAGACCAGCCCCGGAGACCCTCCCGGAGGGACCGAAAAATTTTTTCAAAAAAGTTGTTGCGCGGCGGACAGACTTCTGTGTATACTAATCCCCGCAGCGCACGCGAGCGGAAACAAACGCGAACGCCTGCCTGGGGAGTTAGCTCAGTTTGGTTAGAGCGCCGGCCTGTCACGTCGGAGGTCGCGGGTTCGAGCCCCGTACTTCCCGCCAACGCAATTAAAGCCACGTCTTTGGACGTGGCTTTTTGCGTTTGATGCACTTTGTTTCGATAGAACGATCGCCCTGGTGCATCTTCGCCCAGAATCCCCGCGCCTTCGGGAACGCAAGTAAAATCTAATAAGTATATCTGTCTGAACAACAGCTTTGTTGCGCAACACCTGTTCAACGAGACAGGGGGTTAGGTTATACTAAATTGCACTGTGCGCCGCATTTGATGCATTTCGCTCCAAGCGCGGCACTCAGTGGATATCCGATTTACCATTTGGATGTCCTGGCGGTCATTTAGCGTCTCGACACAAGCTCGGCCCCGGAGCTCGTTCGAGCTGTTCGTATTCCTTGAAAGGGGAAAAATGGACATATCGAGGAAGACGGATTACGCCCTTCGCATGCTGGCGATGCTTGCCGAGGATCCGGAGCGTTTGCTTTCTGTTCGCACCGCTGCCGAAGAGGTCAATGTCCCGTATTCGTTTGCCCGCTCGATTCAGCACGGTTTGGTCCAGGCCGGTATTGTGGAGAGCCTGCGTGGCGTCCACGGTGGCATGCGTCTCAAGGTCAGTCCGGACGACGTCACTATCCGCCAGGTCGTCGAGGCCGTTCAGGGTCCTATGGTTATGAACGATTGCACCGCGCCCGATGGTGACTGTGCGCGCATGGGCGCGTGCTGCTATCATCCCCTGTGGGCCGGAGCTCAGGCGTTGATGCGCGACTACCTCGATTCCGTTTCGCTCGGCGACATCGTCGCTCACCGCCAGTTCCCGGCCGTCGATCCCAAGTTCGCCGACCGCGAAGCGTTTCCCGAGTACGCCATCTGCGCGTGCGCTTACCGGGAGGAATAGCGCCGCATAAGGAGCATAGCCATGATCCAGGACCCCTTTCGTTCGATGATTCGTTCGGAAGGGGTCCTGCGTTATCGCGACCTTCCGTGGCGCCGCACACGCGATCCGTACATCATTTGGCTTTCTGAGGTCATGCTGCAGCAAACGCAGGTGCCGCGTGTGGAGGCGCGCATGCCGGTGTGGCTCGATCGTTTTCCGACTGTGCAGGCGCTTGCCCAGGCCGCGCCTTCCGATGTTTTGGACGCTTGGCAGGGCATGGGCTACAACCGACGCGCTCTGGCGCTTCATGGGGCCGCTCAACGGGTCGTAGAGGATTGGGGCGGGGAGTTTCCGCGCGAGACGCGTGACCTGGTCGCCCTGCCTGGTATTGGCCCGGCAACGGCGCAGGGTATCCGGTCGTTTGCGTTTGATCTTCCAGGTGTGTATCTGGAGACCAACGTGCGCACGGTCTTTTTGCATCATTTCTTTCCCGATGTACCGGCTGTTCCCGATCGCGAGCTGGTGCCGCTGATCCAGGCTGCTTGTCCGGCGGCTCCCGGTGCGTCGGCGGACGAGATTGCGCCCTTTGCCGCGCCTCAGGACGATGCCGACACGCCGCGCGCGTGGTATTACGCATTGCTGGATTACGGCGCGTATCTTAAAAAGACGCTGCCCAATCCGTCCAGGCGGTCGGCGGGCTATAGTCGTCAGTCCAAGTTTGAGGGCTCGCGCCGCCAAAAGCGCGCGCATATCGTGCGTATGTTGTTGGCAGCGCGCGATGGCCAGCCGGCGGGGATTACGGTTGATGAAGCTGTTGCAGGCGTTAACGAGATGGAGACGGCAGCCGGCCGAGATTCGGTCGAGCGCGAGCTGGTCGCAAGTATTCTTGCCGATCTGGAGCGTGAGGGCTTTTGCCGAGCCGAGGGCGATCGCTGGCTGAGCATCTAGCCTGTGCAAATCTGAAGAACAGGATTGTAAGGTTTAGATTTCCGGCATGAGGGCATCCTAAAGACAAGGCCGCTCGAAGCCTACGGGCGGCATGCGTTGAAGGGAAGTACACCTATGGATTTTGAGAGCTCCAAAACCAAGAAGAACCTCGAGACCGCTTTTGCCGGTGAGTCCCAGGCACACACCAAGTATCGCTACTATGCCTCCAAGGCCAAGAAGGACGGCTACGTTCAGATCTCGAACATCTTTGCCGAGACGGCCGGCAACGAGTCCGAGCACGCCAAACTGTGGTTTAAGTATCTGCACGATGGCGCCGTCCCCGATACCCTGGACAACTTGCGTGATGCCGCTGCGGGCGAGAACTACGAGTGGACCACGATGTACGACGAGTTTGCCAAGACCGCCGAGGAGGAGGGCTTTGTCGAGATCGCCGAGAAGTTCCGCGGTGTCGCCGCCGTCGAGAAGGCCCACGAGGAGCGCTACAACAAACTCGTCGAGCGCATCGAGTCGGGCGAGGTGTTTGAGCGCGAGGGCGTGAAGGTGTGGAAGTGCCTGAACTGTGGGCACCTGCACGTTGGTGCCGAGGCGCCCGAGGTGTGCCCGGTGTGTAACCACCCCAAGGCGTACTTTGAGGAGCAGGTGGTGAACTACTAGCGCTTGGCGCTGGCTGCTGCGGAGCGCAGGGCGGGGAAATACCTTTCCCTCTCGCTCACGGCTCCGCAGGGTCGCGCGAGGCAAAGGTATTTCCCCGCCCTGCGCTCCGGCGTTGGGTCGTCGCGTGCTCGTTACTGAAAAGCTGATAAGAAGTTTGTGTGCCGCCCCGATAGGGGCGGCACGTTTTTGTATGGGGGCTGGTTGGGATGGCACCGTTCATGGGTGGGGTACACTGGGTAGCGACTTTTAGTTTATCTACTACCTGATGGGGTGTTTTTGTATGGGTAAGAAGTCTCGGGCTCGGGTTGCTGCGGCGGGAACTCGCAAGGATCCTGATCGTCGGGTTGCCGAGGGTAAAAAGGCCGATCGTGCTGAGAAGGACAAGAAGGTCGGGGCGCATGCTCATCCTGAGTGGGCGCCTCATTTGAATTCGGCTAGTGAGGATTTGACTGCCAAGTTATTTACTCTGGTCGAGGTAATTTTGGGCGTGGTGCCCCTTGTGGTTATCGGTTTGTTCTTGGCTTCGAAGGACGCCACGAGTGTCGATAAACTCACCGATGTCTTTTCTCAGGACCCCTCGATGGTGGTCACGTTCATTTCTGCGTGCTTGCAGCCGTTTGTGGCGTACATGCTGTATATGGTCTATCGCAAATACTGCGAGGGTGATGCGGGCTTTGCCGCCGGCAACCTGATCGGTCTTTTGTGCTCCGAGATCCTACTGCTCAATATCCCGGGCGTCATCGGTATGGGCATCTTGCTGTGGCGTGTTTGGCGCAACGTCGCCCCGCACTTTGAGAGCTGGTTGTTTGAGCGTCGCTTTGCGGGCGTGGTGGCCGATATTGCGGGCTCGCTCGTGATTCTAGCCTTGGCGTTTCTGTGCGCCACCGCTGCCCGCGGTCTCGCGGGCATGTAGTCGGTCCTCACCGACCACGGGGCGCAGGGCGGGGAGACACCTTTCCCTCTCGCTCACGGCTCCGCAGGTCGCGCGAGGCAAAGGTGTCTCCCCGCCCTGTGCTCCGGCTTCGGGCCGTCGCGTGCTCGCTACTGAAAAACTGATAAGAAGTTAGCATGCCGCCCCTTTTGGGGCGGCACGTTTTTGTATGGGGTCCCGGTCTCCACAATTTCCGTCAAGCTTTTGGTTAGATTTTGGTCAGTTGGCGTAAGGGTGGAAGGCCAAAAGATTGCTGGCGAAAAAAGCTCAGAGAAAGTGCTGGTAGGGGAGTTGTTGAGCTTTTCGACAGCTTTTGAGCAAAAGAAACTTTGTGGCTATTGCCGGCGATTGCGTTGTCGCGGTCATGGCGGTGCGGGATGCTGGTCGTAAGCGTCGAATGCTCCGACTTTGGAGGCCAACATGGACCTGTTTCTTGAGACTCCGCAGCAACAAGCTGAGCGCATGCTGCGTCAGCAGCAACGACTCATGGAGATACAAATGCAAGGGGCGGCAGCCCAGCCCTTTGCGCAAAATGTCATGCCCGCTGCTGTACCTGCAGCTGTGCCCGGGTGCGAATCGGCACCAGAGGCCTATTCCGTACAGCAAGATTCATATGCGCAGGAGCTCGCGTTCGACAAGCGTCGTGCGCGTCGTCGCCGTGTGGGCCAGCGCTTGCGCACATTGGCGATGATCGTGCTCATCCCGTTAGGGCTTGCGGCCATCTTTCTGGCGTCGTATGCGCTCACCTGCATCCTCAACGGTGCTTCGCCCGGCGAAGTGCTCCAACATCTGTCGGCCCTCGGCCAGCGCCTAGGCGATGTCATAACAACAATCCGCGCCGGCTGGGAGAGTTAGCGTTTGTCACATTAGGACTTCTAGGGTGTAGGGATTATCGCCACGAGCGGAATTCTTGCATCCTGTTGGTCCTGTCGTGCGACTGAATAGTATTATTGAAGATGAATAATAATAGGATTTGTTATGTATAAGCAGGATTTAGAACAGACTCTGTTGGGCATTGACGAAGAGGCAGAGCTGGAAATAGGTCCAAGAGACGACAGGCCGAGCGTTGTATTGGTGGGAGGAGGCGCCTTCATGCTAAACGATGTGACGAATCGTTCGGTTACACATGACATCGATGTGTTTGAGGCAGACAGGTGCCTCCGCGAGATCATAGCTCGATACCCCGAGGTGAATGGTATGGCGGTGGCATATTGTAATCAGATGCCATTCAATTACGAAGATCGTTTGATCCCCTTGGATATTGGGGCACGTTTTATCAGGTACTTTACGCCATCCTTGGAGGACCTGGCGGTAATGAAGCTCTATGCCTACCGCCCGAACGACATCGTCGATCTTCATAGCCAGGCATTCGTCGACCGACTTGATTGGGGACTGCTCGAACGGCTTATATTCGACGAGGGCGAGGCGCTGGCGTCGTCGCCTTCGGAGCGGAGTTATCAAGAGATGGTCTGCGCATACAGCCAATACAAAAAGGAGGTGCTCGGTTGAATCTGACCTTTGAGGGATTCTTAAAAGGCTATTGCCGAGAGCTATCCGGACAGCAGTCGCTCAGTTTTAGAAAACTGGTTAAGCAAGCGACGACGGTTGCGCCGCGCGTGGCGGAGCCCCTGTTTTTGCTCGCTTTGGCACAGGGTAAAGCCGAATACGTTCTGGGCTTATCCGAGGGTTTGTGGATGGAAGAGGGTTACCGAGGCGTTTTGTCCTTGTACGCCCAAACGGGTAGCCTGGCATCTCTATGCGCCGAGGACAAACTTCCTAATCGTTATGCCAACGTTTGGCGTGCGTATAGAGCGGTGAAGGAAAAGCCGACGGTCGACAGAAGGGTGAACGCCCTGATGAGAAAGAAAACGCTGGAAGCATTGGAGGAATCGGGTGAAACGCGCTATGGCCTCTGCCGTGCTCTGCACCTGAATAAGGGAAACGTTTACGCATACTTAGCCGGTGATGACTCAAAGGTGAGCAGGAAGACAGCGCGCCGTATTATGGAATATGCGGAAGAGAGAAGCACCCAAGAAGGCGCCGGGCGCCCGGTGCGTGTGGCGGGGTAAGATTGATCGCGGTTTTGATTGGTGCTCGATTGGGTTTGTTGGGCGGAGTTTATGTCTGCTATTGATATTGTGCTTGTTGCGATCGCCTTGGTGGCGGTGGGGGTTGCTGTGGCTTGCGCCCTCCAGCTCAAGAGCCTGCGTGCCGAGTTGCGGGAGCGTGGCGACAGTAGCGCGGAAACGCTGGCAGCACTCGAGCAGGCCAACAACGCGCTCGATGCCCTGAACGTCGCGCTGGCCGAAACTCACCGCACGGCCAATGCCATCGCGCAGCAGCAGACGACAGATGCGGCCGTGGAGCAGCAACGTTACCTGACCATCGCACGTGAGTTTTCGCAAGCTGGTGACCGGATGGATGACCTGCGCCGCGAGACGGCCCAACAGCTCGGTGCCAACCGCGAGGGCATCGAGCACCGCCTGGACAAGGTGCGCGAGACGGTCGATGCCCAGCTGGGTGCTATCCGCAAAGACAACAACGTGCAACTCGATCAGATGCGCGCAACGGTGGACGAGAAGCTCTCCCGCACGCTCAACGATCGCCTGTCGGCATCGTTTAAGCAGGTGAGCGACCAGCTCGAGGCCGTGTACAAGGGCCTGGGCGACATGCAATCCATCGCCACCGGCGTGGGCGATCTTAAGCGCGTGCTGGGCAATGTGAAGGCGCGTGGCATTTTGGGCGAGGTGCAGCTGGGTGCAATTCTGGCGGACATCCTCACGCCCGACCAGTATCTGGAAAACGTTGCCACCAGGCCCGGCGCCTCGGAGCGCGTTGAGTTTGCCGTCAAGCTGCCGGTGGACGAGGGCGATCCCGTGCTGCTGCCGATCGACTCCAAATTCCCGGGCGACGCGTACGAGCATCTGCTCGACGCCCAGGAGTCGGGCGATGCGGAGGCCGTTGCCGCGGCACGCAAGACGCTCGATATGATGGTGAAGCGCGAGGCCAAGGACATCTGCGAAAAGTACCTGAGCGTGCCCGCGACGACCAACTTTGGCATTCTGTTCGTGCCGTTTGAGGGACTGTACGCCGAGGTCGTCAGCCGCCCCGGGCTTATCGAGACCCTGGGCCGCGACTATCACGTCAACGTAGCCGGTCCCAGCACCATGGCTGCCATTCTCAACAGCCTGCAGATGAGCTACCAGACGTTTAGGCTGCAAAAACGTACCGACGACGTACTGCGCGTGCTCTCTGCTGTCAAGGCCGAGTTGCCACGCTATCAGGCGGCGCTGCGCCGCGCCCAGCAGCAGATCGAGACCGCGGGCAAAACGGTTGAGGGCATCATCACCACGCGTACAAATGTCATGGAGCGCAAGCTCAAGGACATCGACGCGCTGGAAGACGCCAACCAAGCCGATGAGATCTTGGGACTCACATCAGCGGAGCTGCTCGCAGGCCAAAAAGACGAGGACTAGCTGCATCTGACGGCTGTGCGCCTGTACGAGCACGGCGCGGGCGCTTTTCGCATCGCGCTTGTCTGAAGTGCGCTTTAGTGTGCAACAATGGCGTTTCGCCCTATCAGACGCGAAAGGAAGCCCATGTCTCAGAGAAACACCAGTCCGCTCAAACGCTCCACCGTGCGTCGCACGCTGCAGCGTTTTTGGGACGTCACGCGCACGCAGCCGCTGATCGTCTTTCTCTCGGTGTTCTCGTCGGCGGGCTACATCTTTTTGCTCACGTTTGCCAACACCTATGTGATGGCCCTCATCGTCGACCGCGTCCAGGCCGGTCCCGTGGCAGGCGACCAGGTGTTTGAGGTCTTTGGTCCTTACATTCTGGCGCTCGTGCTCGTTAACCTAGTGGGCCAAATCCTCTCCAAGCTGCAGGACTACGCCGTCTACAAGCTCGAGATTGCGGGCAACTATCACCTGGCGCGCCTGTGCTTCGACACGCTCTCCAATCAATCCATGACATTTCACACCAGCCGCTTTGGCGGATCGCTCGTGAGCCAGACGAGCCGTTTTATGAGCGGCTATACGGGGCTGGTCGACGTGACGGTGTATTCGCTCATCCCCACCATCACCTCGGTCATCTGCACGGTGGCGGCGCTCGCCCCGGTGGTGCCCACATTTACCGTGATCCTGGTGTGCATCATGGCCGTCTACATTGCGTTTGTCTGGCTTATGTACAAGCGCATCATGCCGCTTTCGGCCGCGACGTCCGCTGCGCAGAACAAGCTCTCGGGCGTGCTCTCCGACGCGGTCACGAACATCTTGGCCGTCAAGACCTGTGGGCGCGAGGACTTTGAACGCGATCTGTTCGACGCCGCCGATCGTGCCGCGCGCGACGCCGAGACGGTCTCGATGCACGCCATGATGCAGCGCAACTTTACGACCTCGGGCCTTATCGTCATCACCATGGCCGTGGTGAGTGTGTTCGTGGCGGGCGGCAACGCGTGGTTTGGCATCTCGGCCGGCTCGCTCGTCATGATCTTTACCTACACCTATAACCTCACCATGCGCCTGAACTACGTAAGCTCCATGATGCAGCGCATTAACCGCACGCTGGGCGATGCGGCCGAGATGACGCGCGTGCTGGACGAGCCACGTTTGGTGGCAGACGATCCGGACGCCCCTGAGCTCAAAGTGACCGAGGGCGCGATTGATTTTGAGCACCTGAGCTTTGCATATCGTGACGCTGCGGCGGGCGAGAACGTGTTCGACGACCTGACGCTTCACGTGGCGGCGGGCCAGCGCGTGGGCCTGGTGGGTAAATCGGGCTCGGGCAAGTCGACGCTCACCAAGCTGCTGTTGCGCTTGGACGATGTGCAGGGCGGCCGTGTGCTCGTGGACGGCCAGGACGTCTCGCGCTGCACGCAGCAGAGCCTGCGCCGCCAGGTTGCCTACGTGCCGCAGGAGGCGCTGCTGTTTCACCGCTCCATTCGCGAAAACATTGCCTACGGTCGTCCCAACGCCACTGATGAGCAGATTCGCGAGGCCGCGCGCCTGGCCAATGCCCTGGAGTTTATCGACCGCTTGCCCCGTGGCTTTGACACCATGGTGGGCGAGCGCGGCGTCAAGCTCTCGGGCGGCCAGCGTCAGCGCGTGGCTATCGCCCGCGCCATCCTAACCGACGCGCCGATTCTGGTGCTCGACGAGGCGACCTCTGCCCTCGACAGCGAGTCCGAGGCGCTGGTGCAGGAGGCGCTCGAAAACCTGATGCGTGGACGTACCTCCATTGTGGTGGCGCACCGCCTGTCCACCGTGGCGGCGCTCGACCGCATTGTGGTGCTGGCCGATGGCGAGATCGTCGAGGACGGCACGCATGCGCAGCTCGTCGAGGCGGGTGGCGAGTACGCGAGCCTGTGGAGCCGTCAGACCGGCGCATTCTTGGAGGCGTAAGCGTCTCGGACGTGGGACAATTGTGCCCATAAGTTTATTGTGCCGTTGAGCCGAGGAGTCGTTATGCCACGCGAGACCAATGCCGCCAAGCGCGAGCGCGCCATCGAGGTGTGTGAGCGCCTCAACCGTCGCTATGGCCCGGTCGAGTGCTTTTTGGACCACGAGAATCCCTTCCGCCTGCTGATCGCGGTGCTGCTCTCGGCGCAAACGACCGATGCGCAGGTCAACAAGGTGACGCCGCGGCTGTTTGCCCAGTGGCCCACGCCCGAGGCCATGGCCGGGGCGAGCGTGGCTGACGTGGCAGACACCATCAAGTCACTCGGCTTCTACAAGAGCAAAGCCAAGCATGCCGTCGAGGCCGCGCAGATGATCGTCGCCGACTATGGCGGCGAGGTGCCGGCCGACATGAAGGAACTCGTGAAGCTGCCGGGCGTGGGACGCAAGACGGCGAACATCGTGCTCAACGTGGGGTATGGCATCGTGGAGGGCATTGCGGTGGACACGCACGTCAACCGCATTGCGCACCGCCTGATGCTGAGTCCCAAGACGCATGCAAAGGAGCCGCTCAAGACCGAGCAGGATTTGCTCAAGATTTTGCCGCACGAGTATTGGGAGTCGGTTAACCATCAGTGGATCACCTTCGGTCGCGAGGTCTGCGACGCCCGCAAACCCAAGTGTGACGAGTGTCCGCTGGCAGATTTGTGCCCCAGCGTGCGCGTAGCGGGGTAGGGCGGAACGCATCTTCGTCTGGCGTTTTTTGCGGGGCTGGGTTTGCCCTTGAGCCGGAGTCCTCTCCATGCGCTACCATGACAGGCAATGAAATCCGCCGCATACCCGCCGAGCTTGCCTCGGCGGGCTTTTGGCGTTGCAATGCCGGAGGAACAGCATGCTCATTCACCGAATAGCCGCGCAGCTCTACACTGCCGAGGCGCTGCAGACCGTCGAGGCCGGGCTCGATGCCGGCGAGGACGTGACGTTGGCCGTGTCGCAGTCGGGTCGCACGCTTATGGCGGCGGCCCAGTTTGCGCGCCGTCCGCGCCCCACGGTCTATATCGTGAGCGGCGAGGACGCGGCCGATCGCGCTGCGCGCAGCCTGGCCGCCTATGTGGGGCTGGCGCACGTGTGCCGCTTTCCCGAACGCAAGGACTACCCTTGGCGCGAGCAGACGCCCGACGACGCCGTGGTGGCGCAGCGCTGCGAGGCCTTGGGACGCATCGTGCGCGGGGACAACTGCATCATGGTTGCCTCGGCCCGTGCGCTGCTGCGCTGCGTGCCGCCAGTCGAGAGCCGCTACTGGGAGTCCACTACTTTTGCGGTGGGCGAGGAGATTCCTTTTGACGAGGTGCCGCATCGCCTGGTGGGCATGGGCTACACCAATGCCGGCGCCGCTGATGCGCCCGGTCTGTTCCGCGTTCACGGCGACACCGTCGAGGTGTTCCCCGCACAAGAGAAAGCGCCCGTGCGCATTGAGTTCTTTGGCGACGAGATTGACCGCATCCGCCGCATGGTGAGCTCAACGGGGCAGACCATCGGTAACGAGGACAGTATCGAGATCTTCCCCTGCCGTGAGCTGGCGCTTACCGACGAGGCCGTCCACAACATGCATGTGGCGCTCTATCGCGCCAGCCAGGACGACAGCAAACTGGCGGCGCTGCTCGAGATGGTGGATGCGCGTATCGTCACGCCCGAGCTCGACCGCTTTTTGCCGGTGATGTACGGCCAGACCGTAAGCCCGTTGGCGCACGTGAGCGGCAAGGCACTCGTGGTTCTGTCCGAGCCGCGCTCGCTGTTCGACGATTGCCTGCGTGCCTACGAGGATATCGAGGCGCGTGCTGGCGAGGCAGGGATTGACCGGCTGGATGGCCTGTATGTACGTGCCCAGCAGCTCGATTTTGGTGCCCAGCAGCGCCTGAACTACGTGAGCCTCATCCGTGCCGGCGGTGCGGTGACGGCCGAGCTCAAGATTGAGCAGCCGGCCATTGCGGGCTCGGATAACCGTTTTATGACGCGCATTCAGGAAGTCGTGGGCAAGCGCTACGCCTGCGTGTTTGCCATCCCCGACCGCGGTGCGCGCGAGTCGATGGAGCTCACCTTTGGCGACGAGGGCATTACCTTTGAGGAATCGCTGACCGCGGCGCCCGAAAATGTCGGCGCTATCGGCGACCGCGTGCGCGTGGCAGCGGCGGATTCCGCCGACCGTGCCGCACGCCAGGAGGCCCATGCTTCCATTCGCGAGCGTAAGGCCGACGCGCTCAACGCCCGCTCGCTCGAGGCGGGCGCCGCGCAGGCTGCCGCCGGCGCTGCCGTGCCCACCATCTCGCGCGGGCGCGTGACCTTTGTTGACGCTGCCCTGCCGCAGGGCGTGGTGGTGCCCGACGCCAATTTGGCCGTGTTCTCGATCGCCGACCTCAATGCCCGCATGGATGCCAACCGCGCGCGCAGCCGCCGCAAGGTGGACATTACGCAGATCACCTTCCCGTTTAAGCCGGGCGACTACGTGGTGCACGCTACCCACGGCATCGCGCTCTTTAGCGAGATCGCGCGCCAGGAAGTGGGCGGCAAGGAACGCGACTACTTTTTGCTGGAATATGCCGATGGCGACAAGCTCTACGTGCCGCTCGAACAGGTCGACCGCATCACGCGCTACGTTGGCCCCGACGGCGACAAGCCGCGCCTGACCAGGCTCAACACCGCCGACTGGACGCGTGCCACCAACAAGGCGCGCAAGAACGCCAAAAAGCTGGCGTTTGACCTGGTCGACCTGTATACGCGCCGCTCGTCGATTACCGGTATCGCCTGTCCGCCCGATACGCCCGAGCAGATCGAGATGGAGGAGAGCTTCCCTTACGACGAGACGCGCGACCAGCTGGAGGCTATCGCCGACATCAAGGCCGACATGGAGGCGCCCAAGCCCATGGATCGCCTGCTCTGCGGCGACGTGGGTTTCGGCAAGACCGAGGTTGCCCTGCGCGCGGCGTTTAAGTGCGTGGACTCCGGCCGCCAAGTCATGGTGCTCTGCCCCACGACCATTCTGGCCCAGCAGCACTACGAGACGTTCTTTGAGCGCTTTGCCCCGTTTGGCCTCGAGGTCGAAGTGCTCAGCCGCTTCCGCACCCCGGCGCAGCAGAAGCGCGCGCTCAAGGCGTTTGCCGAGGGCACGATTGATGTGCTCATCGGCACGCATCGTCTGCTTTCGGCCGATGTGAACCCCAAGAACCTGGGCATGGTGATCATTGACGAGGAGCAGCGCTTTGGCGTGCAGCACAAGGAGCAGCTCAAGAACCTGCGCGAGCAGATTGACGTGCTCACGCTTTCGGCAACGCCGATTCCGCGAACCATGCAGATGGCCACGAGCGGCGTGCGCGACATGAGCCTGATCACGACGCCGCCGACCGGGCGCCGCCCCGTAATCGTGCACGTGGGAGAGTACGACCCCGACGTGGTGAGCGCGGCGATTCGCCTGGAGGTGGGCCGCGGCGGTCAGGTGTACTACGTGTCCAACCGCGTCAAGACCATCGACGACGCCGTGGCGCGCGTGCACGAGGCCGCGCCCGAGGCGCGCGTGGGCGTGGCGCACGGCAAGATGAGCCCGCGCGAGGTCGAGGATGTGATGATCGAGTTCGCGACCAAAAAGATCGACGTGCTCATCGCCACGACCATCGTGGAGAGCGGCATCGACAACGCGACCGCCAACACGCTCATCATCGAGGACTCGCAGCGCCTGGGTCTGGCACAGCTCTACCAGCTCAAGGGCCGTGTGGGCCGCTCTGCCACGCAGGCCTACGCGTACTTTATGTTCCCGGGCGAGCTGCCGCTCACCGAGGAGGCGACGGCGCGCCTGACCGCACTTTCCGAGTTCCAGGACCTGGGCAGCGGCATGCGCATCGCCATGCGCGACCTGGAGATTCGCGGTGCCGGCTCGCTTATGGGAGCCGAGCAGCACGGCAACCTGTCGAGCGTGGGCTTTGACCTGTTTACGCAGATGCTGGGCCAGGCCGTGGCTGAGGCGCGCGGCGATGACGACGCCGGCGTGGAGGCGGCGAGCGTGGGTATTAACCTGCCGGCCGACTACTTCTTGTCCGAGGAGTACCTGCCGGCGGTGGATCAGCGCGTGCTCGTGTACCGTAAGCTCGCAGCGGCCGAGGACCTAGAGAGCATCGATGAGGTGCAGGAGGAGACCGAGGCTGCGCATGGCGAGCTGCCGCTGGCGGGACTCAACCTGTTCAATCGCGCACGAATCCGCATTCGCGGCGAGCGCCTGGGGCTCGAGAGCGTCACGCTCAGCGGCGGCCGCATCACGTTTTTGGGCGTCGACGTGCCCAAGAAGGTGGCCTTTGAACTTAAGACCCGCTATGGCGCGGTGAACTTCCCCAAGAGCCGCAAGCTGTCGGTGCCCTACAAGGCGGGCGCCGGTGCGGGCAGCGGCCTGGGTCGCGGCCTCGACGCCAACGACGGCACCGGCCCGGTGACGGCGGCGCTCATGCTGCTGCAACAGCTGGGTGCTAGTGATGATGACTAACGAGTAGGGGACGTGGCGGGACGAAGTCATCTTTGTCCCGCCATGTTGCAGGTTGATTCCAGGCCCATCGAAAGGAAAGCATGTTCGGATACATCTATAAGAAAGATGTCGCCATTATCGCGGTTGTCCTGTGTCTTTGTCTGGGCGCGGGCAGTTTCTTCGATTATCAGATCTCGAGCGCGCTGTTCAATATCGGCAGCATGTACGGTCGCTTTATCGAGGCCGCCGGCGAGCTGCCGTTCGAGCTGACGGCGAGCATCGCGGGCGTTATGCTCGTGCGCGCGGTGCGTCCCGACTCCAGGGGGAGCAAATGGCTCGCCGTGCTCGGCATCCTCGTCAACATTGGCCTGGCCGGCTACGAGATCGTTTCGTCCCTGCGGGTTGGCGGCAAACTCATCGCGGTTCAGTTGGTGCTGACGTTTGTGCTGGTCATCGCCGCTAACCTTGTCGTCTATCGCCTCACGCGCACGACCGAGCCCGACGAGCTCACGCGCTGGGCATTGATGGTGCTTGTCGTGTGGGTCGCTCAGGCCATCATCCTCAACGTGATTGTCAAGCCGCTGTGGTCGCGCCCACGCATGCGCGTGATCGAGGTGACGCAGGGACTCGAGTTTCAGCCGTGGTGGGTGATCGGCAACCCCGACAAGTGGGCCTATATTGCCGCCGGTGTAGTCAAGGACGGCTTTAAGTCGTTTGCGAGCGGACACACGGCGCACGCGGCAATCGGCCTCATGCTCGCGGGGCTTCCCGCGACGGCCTTTAAGGAAAAGCCGTCGCGCCGTCGTGTGGTCTTTTGGACGGCGGCTGTGGTCGCGGCGCTCGTCGCGTTTGGCCGCATCGTGATCGGAGCGCACTTTTTGAGTGACGTGAGCTGCGGTTTTGCTCTGGTATTGGCACTTGAGTGCCTTGCCGCGCGCATTGCCTATCCCAGCGGCGTACAATAGCTCCGTTTGAATCATCTGGCCGATACCCGGTAAGAGAGGATTGCCATGCTCGCGTTCAACAACGACTATTCCCACGGCGCACACCCAGCGGTGCTGCAGGCGCTCGTCGACACCAATATGGAGCCGCAGCCCGGCTACGGTACCGATGCACATACCGAGCGTGCCAAGCAACTTATTCGCGAGGCCTGCCAGGCGCCTGACGCCGACGTGTTTTTCCTGGTGGGCGGCACGCAGGCTAACGCGACGGTGATCGACATGCTGCTTGCGCCGTACGAGGGCGTCGTTGCTGCCGAGACTGGCCACGTTGCCTGCCACGAGGCGGGCGCCATCGAGTTTGGCGGCCACAAGGTGCTCACCATCCCCGGCTACGAGGGCAAGATGCACGCCGAGGACCTCGAGAACTATATCCAGGTGTTCTACGAAAACGAGAGCTACGAGCACACGGTGTTCCCGGGTGCCGTGTACGTGAGCCTATCGACCGAGTACGGCACGCTGTACTCCAAGGCCGAGCTCGCGGCGATTCACGCAGTGTGCCAGAAGCGCGAGATTCCGCTGTTTGTGGATGGCGCCCGCCTGGCCTATGCGCTGGCGGCCGATGAGTGCGACATTACCCTGCCCGAGCTGGCGCAGCTGTGCGACGTGTTCTACATCGGCGGCACCAAGGTCGGTGCTCTGTTCGGCGAGGCCGTGGTCATCATGAACCCGGCTCTGAAGAAGGACTTCCGCTTCATCATGAAGCAGCGGGGCGGCCGCATGGCCAAGGGCCGTCTGCTGGGCATCCAGTTCGATGCCCTGTTCACTGACGATCTGTATTTCAGAATTTCCCGCCACGCCGACGAGATGGCCTATCAGATCCGGGATATCTTCGTCTCCGCCGGGTATCCTCTGCTGTTCGACTCCCCCACCAACCAGCAGTACCCCATTATGCCCGATGAGGAGTTGGCCATTCTGGGGAAGAACTTCGGCTATGAGTACTGGGAGCGCACCGATCCCACCCACTCCGGCGTGCGCTTCTGTGCCAGCTGGGCCACCACTCAGGAGAACGTGGACGCCCTCCGGGCTGCCGTGCAGGCGCTGAAAAAGTAACAACAGCGAAACGCCGCAATCGATACAAGGACCCCCGGCCGACGGCCGGGGGTCCTTTCAGCGTGTCGAAAAGACTTTTCGCCACGCTGAGGCATTTTTCAGAGCTTCAAAAAGCTCTGAAAAATGGGGATCATCATCGTGCAGGACACCCTTCCGGGTTTCCCGCACACACCCTTCCGCCCCGTTGACGAAAGGCTCCCCCTCTTTTGACAGGCTCAAGGACCCCCGGCCGACGGCCGGGGGTCCTTTCCTTACGGGGATAAAGCGGTCATGGGTCAGAATTTTCTGGCGGACACGTCGCATAGCTGGAGGCGCACGCCGTTCTCGGCGGCCAAGGTCCTGCCCTTTTCCAGCAGCTTGTCCCGGTTCCGGTTCAGCAGCTGCACCAGCAGTTCATCCTTCTTCTCCTGCGGCATCTTATCCAGCACCGTCCGGGCCATAGAGGCCGCCAGCTCCTTGTTCTGGGACAGCATCCCGCCCAGCACGCTGCCATCCTTGGCCATGCTCTCCGCCAGTGCCGGGATCAGCACCTCTGACAGGGAGCGGTAGTCCACCTCGTCCAGCAGAATTTTCAGCTCGATCATGGCTCACTCCGCCTTAGGGCCTGCGGCCACCACCTCAGCACTCATGCGGGTGTACTTCTTGAAGTTCTCCACAAAGGAGCTTGCCAGCTTGCGGCAGGCGGCCCGGTAGGCCTCCTTGTCCGCCCATGTATTCTCCGGGATCAGCAGCTCACTGGGCACGCCCTCGATGGCCGTGGGTACCTGAACGCCGAAGGTGGGATCGGTGACGAAGTCCGCCTTCTCGATCTCGCCGGTGAGGGCCGCCGTCACCATGGCACGGGTATAGCGCAGCTTCATGCGCTGACCGGTGCCGTTCCAGCCTGTGTTCACCAGATACACCTTGGCCCCGGCCTTCTCCACCTTCTCCGCCAGCATAGCGGCGTAGACGGAGGGATCCAGCGGCAGGAAGGGCTCACCGAAGCAGGTGGAGAAGGTGGGTACCGGCTCGGTGACGCCGATCTCCGTCCCCGCTACCTTGCTGGTAAAGCCGGAGACGAAGTAGTACATGGCCTGATTCCTATCCAGCTTGCTGATAGGGGGCAGCACGCCGTAGGCGTCGGCGGTGAGGAAGATCACCGTCTTGGGGACACTGGGACTCATGCCGGAGAGCTCTGCGTTGGGGATATACTCCACCGGGTAGCCCACCCGGCTGTTCACCGCCAGCGAGTCGTCGTCGAAGTCGAACTCCCGTGTATCGGGATCCATGACCACATTCTCCACCAATGCGCCGAATTTGATGGCGTTGTAGATTTCCGGCTCCCCCTCCGCAGAGAGGTTGATGCACTTGGCGTAGCAGCCGCCCTCGAAGTTAAAGACGGAGTCGTCGGCCCAGCCGTGCTCGTCGTCTCCGATGAGCTTGCGGTCAGGGTCGGCGGAGAGGGTGGTCTTACCGGTGCCGGAGAGGCCGAAGAACACGGCGGAGTCGCCGTCCGTTCCGATGTTGGCGGAGCAGTGCATGGGGAACACCCCCTGCTTGGGCAGGATGTAGTTCATGACGGAGAACACCGACTTCTTGATCTCGCCGGCGTAGCGGGTGCCGCAAATCACCACCAGATGCGCCTCGTAGTCCACCAGAATGGCGGCCTCGCTGTGGGTGCCATCGATCTCCGGGACGCACTTGAAGCCGGGGGCGGCCACGATGGTGTAGTCCGCCGTAAAGTCCGCCAGCTGCTCCGGCGTGGGCCGGCGCAGTAGCTGATGAATGAACAGGTTCTGGCTGGCCAGCTCGTTGACGATGCGGAAGGATTTAGTATACTTGGGGTCCGCCCCGGCGAAGCCGTCAAAGACGTAGACCTCCTTATTCTGGAGATACGCCGTGACCTTGGCGAAAATGGCGTCGAATTTCTCTTTTTCCATGGGGCGGTTCACCTTGCCCCATGCGATATCGTCGTGTACCGCCGGGGTGTCCACGATGAACTTATCGTTGGCGCTGCGGCCGGTGTACTTCCCGGTCTTTACCACCAGCGCCCCGGTGGCAGACAGGGTTCCCTCTCCCCGGCGCAGAGCGTGCTCCGTCAGCTGGGCCGGGGTCAGGTTGCGATATACCGCCGCCGCATTGACAATGCCCAGCTGTTCCAATCCGTAGGTTTCCATGACAGTTCCTCCTTGTTCCTCCCGCAGATCACGGGGCCGATAACAGCAGTATAGCACAGGGCCTCCGGAAAAGAAAGCCCTGTGCTATGATTTCCTTTTCAGTGCAGCACGATGCGGGCGCCGCCCTCATAACGGCGCATAACGCCCACCCGCTGGGCGCTTGGCACGGTACCCTTCAGCTCCGCCAGCAGCGCATCGGCGTCCGCCGGATCCACGGCCATCAGCAGGCCGCCGGAGGTCTGGGGGTCATACAGCATATCCTGTACGGCGATCTCCGTCTGTCCGGCATCCACCCACTGCTCGGCAAAGGTGCGGTTGCGGTACATCCCCGCCGGGAGTACGCCCATGCGGGCAAACTCCAGCGCCTCCGGGATCAGGTCCACCGCCGACACCTCCACCTCGGCCCGTAGGTCGCTGCCCTGCGCCATCTCCAGCAGGTGGCCCATCAGGGCAAAGCCCGTCACGTCGGTGCAGGCATGGACCCGGTACTTCACCATGGCGTCCCGGCCGTTCTTGTTCAGGGTGGTCATCAGGCGCATGGCCAGCTCCACGCTCTCCTTGGAGCAAAGATCGGCCTTCATGGCGGAGGTGAGGATACCGATGCCGATGGGCTTGGTCAGCAGCAGCACATCCCCCTCCTTGGCGCCGCTGTTGGTGAGGATCCTGTCGGGATGGACGAAGCCCGTGACGGACAGGCCGTACTTGGGTTCGTCATCGAAGATGCTATGACCGCCGGTGATGAGGGCTCCCGCCTCATAGACCTTCTCATAGCCGCCCCGAAGGATCTGATGCACCGTGTCCTTGGGCATATCCTCCGGCACGCACATGATGTTCAGAGCCAGCTTGGGGTCACCGCCCATGGCGTAGATATCCGATAGGGCGTTGGTGGCTGCGATCTGGCCGAAGGTATAGGGATCGTCGGCAATGGGCGGGAAAAAGTCCAGCGTCTGCACCAGCGCCAGCTCGTCCGATACCTTATACACCGAGGCGTCGTCGCTCTTATCAAAGCCCACCAGCAGGTTGGGGTCCTTGTGGACCTGGATACCCTCCAGCAGCTGCGCCAGCACACCGGCGCCTACCTTGGCGCCGCAGCCGGCGCACTTGGCCAGCTTCGTCAGTTTTACATTCTCTTCCACGTTATGGTTCCTCCTTCAATTTCCCGGACAGGGCCAGCACCGCCTCCAGCACACCGCCGCCTACGGCCAGTGCCTTGTCCGATACCGTATCACAATATTCCCGTTTGCCACGGGGATCCACATCTCCGGCCTTCATCCCCCGGAACACCGGCGTTCCCTCCGGCAGGATGCCCCGCAGCACGCCGCTGATGGTACAGCGCATGGGCTGCCCCTCCACCGTGGCCACCACATCTCCCTCAGAGACCGTGACCCCGATGTCCGCCAGCTGGTGCAGGATGCCGTCTGCCGGAGCACGCAGCACCCGCTCCCCGGCGAAGCCGCCGACGAGTCCCGGTATGCTGGTGTTGGGCAGGGCGCTGCCCCGATAGATGACCCGGCCCAGCGTATGGCCCCGCATGGTCTCCACCACCGCATGGCAGTCCTCTCCGGCAGTGAAGCCCGGCCCTACACCTACCACCACCGGTGCATCGGTGATGCGGGTGCCCAGATTCCGCTTGGCCAGAATGGCATCCACCAGCGCATCCGGCCGCAGTTCCTCCCGGCACCGCAGCTCCGGGTCCGCCAGCACGGAGATCTCTCCCGCCGCACAGATCCTTCGGGCCTGAAGGATGTCCTCTGCCCGGCAGGCCGTGGCATCCTCCACCTGCGTCTCCCCCAGCACGATGGCCTGCGAGAAGCACACGGTGCGGCGAATGGCCGTGGGCTGGGGCAGATCCGTCATAACCACCTGCACGCCGGCCCTCCAAAGGCGCATCGCAATGCCTGTGGCGATATCCCCCGCTCCCCGGATCAGTACCAGCATCGTTTTTCCTCCATCCGTTCTCTTTTTATGAGGATAACACGTTTTCCCGTTTTCGTCAATCACCCCGGTATGGAGG
>DBFAAM010000018.1:0-13203 GCA_048193585.1 Collinsella aerofaciens
CAACAGGCCCTCTCGGGGGCAGGGACGTTCGGCCGTGCGCGGGCGCCCGGTCGGCGGCCCGTTCTGGGCGCGCCTCAATCGTAGCCCGAGACGGTCCCGGGCTGACAATTTCGACTGTAATGGACGTTCTTAAACGACTACCCAATGACTACTCTGTGGTGTCGTCGTCCTCGGCAAGTTGGGGGAACACGGCGTCCTTGGGCATGGTGACCTTCGTCAGCGAGGTGAGCTTTTTGCTCAGAGACGTATCCGTCTTGACCAGGTCGCTGAGCGTCACGATCTTGTAGCCGTCGGCAATGAGGCCGTCGATGATCTGCGGCAGCGCCTCGAGCGTCTGCTCGGCGCATTCGTCTCTATCGGTGAGCAGCACGATATTGCCCGGCGTCACCGAATCGAGCACCGTCGAGACCTGCTCGTCGGCACCGTTTAGCAGCCAGTCGCCCGAGTCAATATTCCACGAGACCACGGCGGAGACCAGGTCCATCGCATCAATCCAGTTTTGCTCGTCAAAGGCAGCGTAGGGAGCACGCAGCAGCATCGTCTTCACGCCGGTCGCCGACTTAATCGCATCGGTGCCTTTCGTGATCTGTTCGCGTACCGCCTCACGGTCCTGACCCTTGAGCGAATCGTCGCTGTAGCTGTTGGATCCGATCTCGCACCCGGCATCGACAATCGCCTTGGCCGTGGCAGGCGAGGCCTCGGCCGCATCGCCCGAAAGGAAGAACGTCGCGGTGACGCCCTTTTCCTTGAGCACCTGCAAGATCTGTTTGGTGGCGCCGCTCGGACCCTCGTCAAACGTCAGCGCCACGTACTTTTTGTTGCCCTTGGGCGCCACGCTGGCGCACGCAACAACGCAATCGGTGGCGGGCACAACCTCGCCGCGGTCTTGCGTCTTGCCCGACTGCTCACCAACCCACACCTCGGAGCGGCCCTGGACACCCCACGTCTGCACATACTCGATAGCGCCCGTACCCTCGACCTTGAGCTTGGGCTCGATAACCGTAGCCTGAACCTCGTGCTTCTCGTAAGTGTTACGGCCATCCTTGACCGTCACCTTCTCGCTGCCCTCGAGTTCGCGGCTATCCCATTTGCCCTGCTTCACGCGCTTGCCGTCGACCTTCACCGACAGCTTTTCGCCCCCATGGCGCTTGAGCACGCTGTCATCGACGGCCAGCAGGTCGCCTGCGTCGTAGGTGTCAGTCAACTCCTGGTCATCGATGAGATTCTGCAGCGTAGAGCCCACACGCACCGCGGTCTTCTGGCCGTTGAGCTCCACGTCCACACTGCGGTTGACGTAGCCCACGACGGCAGCGATAAACAGCACGAGCGCGCAACCCACGGCGATGAGCGCGTAGGGCAGGCGAGACGAACGACGGGGCGTACGGCTGTTGCCGATGCGCGCACTGCGGTCGCTAAACCCGCGGCTATGGTTGAGGTACATCGCGCCGGGCTTACGGTGACGCTTGCGCTGACCGCTGGGCAGCTGCCCCAAATCGCGGCGCGCCGTCGGACGCGCACCCGAACGCTCGTTTAAGTTGGATCCGTTTTGGCGCATGTGCCCTCCCCCATAAACACAGCAAGCCGGAGCAACAGGTCTCCGGCTTGCCTCCCATCATTTGGTACGTCGCTATTTTGTAGCTTTTGACGAGCCTCCGCTCGCCTTTTGGTATTCGTCCTTAAAGGCCTTGAACATGCCGCGCGTCTTGCCGAGCTGCTTGCCCAGTGCGCGACTGCCCTTGTCCACGGCAACCGATCCCTTGTCGTCGAGCACCTTGGCGCCCTTTTTGACCTTGTCGCCCACCACGACGCTGGCCTCGGCGGCCTTGGCAGCCGCACCGCCCGAATACCCGAGCGACTTGACCTCGTCCGAAACGATCATTGCGCCGTCCGCATAACCGCGCAGCATCGTCGGCGGCACCTGCGTGTCACCGACCAAAACACTCGAAGCAGCACCGGCGGTCACATAGAATGCCTGCACGATGCCCGAACGCGGCTTGAACTCCACATCCGAGCAATAGCCCACGACGTCGCCCGATTCCGTGCGCACGTCCATACCGACCCAGATGATGCAATCGTCCAGGTTGATGTCGAGGCGCTTAGCGGCGGCGGCATCGTACGTGTCCTTGACGTCATCGACCGCAATGGCGCCCTCGTAGACACCAATGGCGTCGAGCGCTACGAATCGATCGGGGCGCTCGATCATGCCCGCGATATCGGACTGGCGGACCATAAAGCCGACCACGCGCGTACCGCCCGGGGTAAAGACCGGAAAGTGAATCTTTCCGAGCTTTTTAGGGCTGCGCGGCGTGCCGTCCTTTTTGGTGCGCTTGTCCTCGGTGGGCTTGCGATAGATCTTGGCGCCGACAAAATCCCCGGCGCGCATTATGCCTCGGTCGAGGGCTCCGCAGCCTCGGTATCAGCCTCGACGGCGTTCTCGACCACGACGTCGGCGGCAGGCGTCACGTTGCCGCCCGAAATGGCGTCGTTGAGCTGCTCGCGCAGCTGGTCCATGCGCTCGCGGGCCAGGTCGACCTTGGCGCGCAGGTCGTCGGTCTTGGCGTCGACCATCGGGCCAAAGTCATTCACCGCAGCACGGGCCTCCTCGGCGCTGTGCTCGTAGGTGTCGCGCATATTGTCCCAGGCGTCGTTGGCGATATCGGCAGCCATGGCGCGGGTCTCGGCGCCCGAGCGCGGGGCCAGAGCAACGCCGACAATAGCGCCGGCAGCAGCACCAAAAAGTGCGCCGGAGACAAAGCTGAAAGTCTTACCCATGATCATTCCTCTCCTGCGGGCACGTCGGTGCCCACCGTTTGAATGTTGTCCATTATACCCGCAGCGCATCACTTGCCGCTCCGCTCATCTACGTACGGCAAAGGCGCAGGTACGTGATGGTGATAAACGCGTAGGCCTACTCCTGGGGCATAGCCGGCATGGCCGCCGTGGCACCCGGGTCCTCGCCGGCGCCGTCCACGAGCGGCAGGCTGCCCTCATGCGCAGGTCCTGCCGGAACCGTCGCCGCACCGCCAAAGACGGCAGCGGAAGCCTCGTGGTTCTCGGCAACCGCGCCCTCGGTATCAATCGCCACCTGGGGCTCGTCGTCAAAGTTGGGGACACCCTGGGGCTCGGTGGGAACAGGCTCGGCGGTCGCATCGGCAACGGACTCGGCGTCGGCCGGCACATCGCCCTCGTCAGCGCCCTCGTCCTCGGCAGCATCTTCGCCGTTCGCAGCGGCGACGGCCTCGTGAGGATCCTTGCCCTCGGCCTCGGCGCGCATGCCCAGCACCAGGTTGCGCAGGCCCGCGACCGTGCCTTCCACGTCGGGGGCAGGCTGGTCGGCGTGCAGGTACGCCCAGTCCATCATAAAGGTGGCCGAAGACAGCGCACCGATGGCCAGCGCGTCGTCGGGGCACGAAAGCTCAACCTCAAAGACGCGCTCGTCGTGCTCACTTACGCGCGTGCGGCCGCACGAGATGCTACCGGCAAGACCGGTCTCGTTCATGAGCTCGACCGTCACGTGCTCCAGCAGATGGCAAAGCTCGGTCTGGCCCATGCAGTCCTGGAACTCGCGACCGGAATCACCCAGGCACAGGTGCTTGGCAATCGCCGGCACCAGGTAATACACGCGCGCCGTGGCCTCGATATCCTCCGAGGTCATGAGCGGCATGCCGGGGTTCACCAGCACATGCGCGCAGATCTTGTCCTCGCTGACGGTGACCTTAAGGATGTTGAACAGGCCTGCCATAACTCTCCCCTACTCTTCCTTGTCCTACTCGTCGCCGTCGTGCGGATTCGCGGAACCCGCACCCGACGCCGCCGGCTTCTCTGCCGAAGACTCGGAATCCTTCTTATCGGTTTCGGCCGGAGCGATCACGCGAATGAGCGAGATGCGCTGGCCACGCATCGACTGCACCTTGAACTTGTACCCCGCAACCTCAAATACCTCTCCGATGTCGGGCACCGAGTCGCAAAGCTCCAAAATCCAGCCGGCGATGGTCTCATAATCATCGCTTTCCTCGAGCGGCCAACCAAGCTCAATCGCGTCATCGCACGAAAAACGCCCATCAACGAGCCACTCGCGGCGCGAAAGGCGCGTGAGATACTTGTTGTCGGGGTCGAACTCGTCCTCGATCTCGCCGACGATCTCCTCGACGATATCCTCGATGGTGATAATGCCGGCCGTGCCGCCGTACTCGTCCACGACCACCACGATCTGGTCGTGCGAGGTCTGCATCTCGGACAGTAGCGGCAGGATGTCCTTGGTGTCGGGCACAAAGGTGGCGTCGCGCAAAAAGCCGGCGATGGGCTGGTCACCCTTGCCGTCGAGCGCGGGTTGGATCAGGTCCTTGATGTGCGCAATGCCGGCGACGTTGTCGGGATCCTCGTGATAGACGGGGATGCGGCTGAAGCCGGTCTGGCGCATGGTGGACAACACGTCGGCGACCGTCTCGTCGTCCTCGCACATGGTGGTGTCCACGCGCGGCACCATGACCTCGCGGGCAACGGTGTCGCCTAGGTCGAAGATCTCGTGGATCATGCGCTTTTCCTCGTCGAGCAGGTCGTCCTGCTCCGAGACCATGTACTTGATCTCTTCTTCCGAGACGTTTTGGCGGTCGTCGGCGCTCTTGATGCGCAGGATGCGGGCCAGGCCATCGGAGCAGGCGCCGGTCAGCCACACGAGCGGACGGGCGATCTTTTGGAAAAACGACAACGGTCCCACGACCTGCTTGGACACGCCCTCGGCATTGGCCAGGCCGATGCGCTTGGGGACGAGCTCGCCGATCACGATGGACACGAAGGCGACCGCGACGGTGATGATGACCGGCGCCAGGCCGCGCGCGATGGCGGAGAGCGGCGCGATGCCAAAGCTCATGAGCCACGTGGCGAGCGGGTCGGACAGACTCGTCGAGGCGACGGCGGACGAGGCGAAGCCCACGAGCGTAATGGCAACCTGGATGGTGGCGAGCAGCTGGTCGGAGTCGGCAGCCAGCTTAATGGCACGCTCGGCGCGCTTGTCGCCTTCCTCGGCCTCGTGCTCCAACACGGCGCGCTTGGCCGTGGTGAGCGCCATCTCGGACATAGAGAAGTAGCCGTTGATGAGGGTCAAAACGAGGGTGGTGATAAGGGAGATGGTTATGTCCATCGGGAGTTTCTCGAACCTCCAAGATTCGGGACGTCAGGTTAAAACGTTGATGGCGGATACGGCAATTGCACCGGCGCCCAAACGAGAACGCGGGCGCGCAGACGCGATCGCTAGATTACGAAGAGGATCACCGCCATGAACTGGAAGATACTGCCGGCGAGCACCCACAGGTGAAACACACTGTGCAGATAACGCACGTTTTTGGCGATGTAGAACGGCACGCCCACGGTGTAGCACACGCCGCCGACAGCGAGCAGGGCAAGTGCCACGGGGTTGAGCAGCGACACGAGCTCGGGCAGCTTAAAGACGACGAGCCAGCCCATCAGCAGATAGACCAGACCGCTTACCCAATGCGGCTGGCGCTCACGCAAAAAGCACTCGAGGGCGATGCCGATAATGGCGATGGCCCATACGGCAAAAAACAGCACGGGGCCACCGTCGTTTGCGAGCGTGATGAGGCAAAACGGCGTATAGCTGCCAGCTATGAGCAGGTAGATGCAGCTGTGGTCGATAATGCGAAACACACGCTTGGCACCCGCGGGCTGAATCGCATGGTAGAGCGTGGAGGCAAGGTATTCGAGAATAATGCTGGCACCGTAGACGATTGCCGCGGCCATATGCGCCGGACCGCCACCGCGAAGAGCGGCAAATACGATCAGGAGCACAAGGCCTGCGATGCCCAGCAGGCAACCGACACCATGGGTGACGGAGTTCATGATCTCCTCGCCCACCGTGTAGTGCGGAACGGCCGCGGTCTTGGGTCGCGGCTTAGAACTGTCGCTCGAATCGGACATGCCGGTTACATCCTCCAACGTAAAGAGTTCTCAACACTATATCAAAGCGTCTAGATACGTGCGAAATTTGCACCATATGTGACCCTTTGTTTACCCATTCTTTGCTTGTTGACGCATCAACGGCAAACGCCCATAATGCGCTTGCATTAAATGTTGATGTATTAACATCTTATAGGAAAGCTTCTTATGTCTCAAAACGCACGTTCCCATCGAAAGCTTAAGATAACCGTCGTTGTTGCGCTGGTGCTCGTTGTCGCGCTGCTGGGGTTTGCCGGAAACTTTTTGTTTGACTTTGCCCTGAACCCCCAAGCGCCCTACACCATGAAGATGATGCAGGATGGTAAGGCCGACAAAAAAGGTGAGCAGCCGGATGCCGAGGAAACCGAGGCGCGGGCGTGGTTTAAAGAGAACCGCGAGAGCAGCAGCCTCACCGCAGATGACGGAACCGAGCTCGCCGCTTGGTATTTTGCTGCACCGGAGAGCACGCACGACTACGCCGTCTGCCTGCATGGATATACCAACGAGCCCATCGGTATGGCCCGATACGCCAAACGATTCCACGACCGCGGCATGAACGTACTCGCACCAGCCGCCCGCGCCCACGAGCGCTCCGGCGGCGACTATATCGGCATGGGCTGGCCCGAGCGCCTCGACATCGTCGCATGGATCGAGCGAATCGTTCAGGCTGACCCCGAGGCGCGCATCCTGGTCTTTGGCGAGTCGATGGGTGCGGCAACCGCCATGAACGTCGCGGGGGAATCTCTGCCCGCAAACGTAAAATGCATTATCGAAGACTGCGGTTATACGAGCGTTTGGGACGAGTTTTCCCTGCAGCTCAAGGATGTGTTCGGCCTGCCCAGCTTTCCCTTGCTCGATGTAGCAAACTTGGTGTGCAACGTGCGCGCGGGCTACGACTTTCATAAGGCGAGCAGTGTGGAGCAACTCAAACACGCGACGGTTCCCATGCTGTTTATCCACGGCGACCAGGACACCTTTGTACCGTACAGTATGCTCGACCAAAACTACGAGGCGTGCGCCAGCAAGGTCAAGCAAAAGCTCACCATCCATGGCGCCACCCACGCCAAGAGTGCGCAAGTTGACCCCGAGCTCTACTGGAACACAGTCAATAACTTCCTCGACGAGCACTTTTAGGCAAAAAGCAACGTCTGGGGTTTTGTTGCCTAAAACGCCTTGTGGTCGGCGGTATTCGATTTTTCACCTCGCTTCCGAAAAGCCGCCCGTGAGCGCTGTGCTCACGGGCGGCTTTTACTTACGTTGCGCTGCTAAAAGAACGCGATTTGTCCAATAACCGGACGCTACTTGACCTCGATGAGCTCATACTCGCTCGTGCCCAGGCCAATCTTTTCGGCGTGCGCGATGCACGCGCGCCAGTCGGTGTCGGGATGCGTGATGCAGAAGGGGTCGTGTGCCTGCTCGCCCTCCAGGTGCTCGTGATTGTGCTCCATCTTAGCGGCGCTATCGGTGAGCTCGGTGTTGGGCAGCGGCTCGGATGCCATGACGGCGTCGGCGCAAGCCTGGTCGATGGCGACCGGGTCGAAGCTCGCGAACATACCGATATCGTTGACGATGGGCGTGTCGTTTTCGGGATGGCAATCGCAGTTGGGACTAATGTCCATAGCGAGCGAGATGTGGAAACTCGGGCGGCCGTCGACGACAGCCTTCGTGTACTCGGCGATCTTGTAGTTGAGCACATCGGCCGCAGCGTCATAGCCGGGCTTGATGCAGTCCTGGTTGCACGCCGCAATGCAGCGCCCACACCCCACGCAGCGATTGTGGTCGATGGCGGCCACGTGTACCGTGCGAGTACTACCGTTGGCAAGCTCGCGCTCGCGGGTGTCGTCAAACGAGACGGCGTTGTGCGCGCAGATCTTTTCGCAGGCGTGGCAGCCCACGCAGTTGGTGGTATCGACATTCGGCTTGCCGGCGGCGTGCTGCTCCATCTTGCCAGCACGGCTGCCGCCTCCCATGCCCAGGTTCTTCATGGCGCCGCCAAATCCGGCCTGCTCATGGCCCTTAAAGTGGGTGAGGCTGATCACGATGTCGGCGTCCATGAGTGCCTGGCCGATCTTGGCCTCGTGCACGTACTCACCGCCCTCGACCGGAACGAGTGCCTCATCGGTGCCTTTGAGGCCGTCGGCGATGATAATCTGACAGCCCGTGGCATACGGGGTGAAGCCGTTCTGGTAGGCGGTGTCGATGTGCTCGAGCGCGTTTTTGCGGCTACCGACGTAGAGCGTGTTGCAGTCGGTGAGGAAGGGCTTGCCGCCCAGCTCTTTTACGACGTCCGCGACGGCGCGGGCGTAGTTGGGGCGCAAAAAGCTCAGGTTGCCCAGCTCGCCAAAGTGAATCTTGATAGCAACGAACTTGTTCTCAAAGTCGATCTGCTCAATACCGGCGCGGCGAATGAGGCGCTTGAGCTTGTCGAGCTGGCTCTCGCGAGCATGCGTGCGCAGGTTCGTAAAGTACACCTTGGCGGGTGCGGCGGGTGCAGTTGCGGTCATAGATATATCCCCTCTGTCTATATGGCGTTACAGACATAGAGGATGGTACCCATTGAAGTAGGGTCGAAGTCAAGCACAGAAACGGGAGTGCCTAGTCGTTGGGGACAGTCTTAAATGACCAGTCGCCAGGGACACTCTTTCGCCACCCGGCAGTTAGGGACGTTCCTTCTCTGCCGGCACTTGGGGACAGTCCTTGCCAGCCCGGCCGGCGAACCGGCGAATCGGCAAAGACTGTCCCCGATGACTAGTCATTTAAGTCTGTCCCCAATGACCACTCTTGCTGGGCGCCTGCTGCTAGGTCGCCGTCGCCTGCGTGAGCCTGGGCATGCAGCACGTCATCGGCGTCTGGCAGGAAAGGCATCGCGTGGGACAAAATCCCCCGTCCCAAAATGCGTGTGATGTATGGTCGGCCTAGGAGGGCTTGCGCGCAACCAGGTGGGCGCGGAAGCCTTTCTGCGCCTCGAGCTTGAGCAGGAGGAATCCGGCCCTCTCGGCGAGCGCGCGAAGCTCGGACACCTTGCAGATCCGGACATCGCCGTGACCTGCGAGGCGCGCCAACGGCAGCTCAAAGGTGTTCATGAGCCATACCACGAAGTCGTTCGACGTGTAGTCGCGGAGAATCAGGCGCCCGCCGGGGCGCAGGACTCGGGCCGCCTCGGCGAAGAACCTCTCGGGGTGCGGATAGTGATGGAAACTGTTGGAGCAGAGCACGGCGTCGAAGCTTTGCGGCTCGAAGGGCAGGGCTTCGGCGTCCCCGACGACGAAGCGGACGTTCCCGAGCTGCTTGGCGCATGCCGCCTCGATCATTTTGGGCGTGAGGTCGAGCCCCGTCAGGTGCTTGCCCGGGTATTCCCCGTGCAGCAGCTCCAGGACTGCTCCGGTTCCGCAGCCCACGTCGAGCACATCCTCGAACGGCTCGAGCGCGAGCTCCTCGAGCATCTGCGGATAGTCGTCCTTGCACATCTCGTAGATCCCGGCATGGCCGGACTCGTAGATCTTCGCCGCCTCGGTGAACTCTTTGACGGAAAGCTGCTTGAGCTCTTCTGCCGATCTGGCCATGAGCCCTCCTATTCCTGGACCTTAAGCGCCTCGGCGAGGCTGACGCGCTTGATGGATCGCGTGTGCAGCAGTGCCACGACCAGGTAAGTCGCAAAGCCGATGCCAACGCACGCCGCCATGGACCAAGCGGGCACGTAGATCTCGATATTGCCGTTATAGGCGAGCAGCATCGAGCGGAAGATGGCCGTGAGCGAGCCGATGATCACGGGCAGGCTCAGCACGAGCGACGCCGCCACGCACAGCGTGATCGAGCGGATGTACAGATGCGAGATCTCGCTATCGCGATAGCCAAAGACTTTCATGTAGCTGATCGAGCGGGCGCTGTGGTCGATCACAGCCTTGGTCAGCAGATACATAAACAGCAAGAAGATGAACACCGCAAGCCCAACCATCATGCCAATCATTTTGCTCATCATGCCGATGAACTGGTCGCCCACGGCACGCATGTCGTCGGGCGTGGTGTCGCCGGCAAAGTAGCGCGCGTCGAGGTCGAGCTTCTCGTTGCTCACATAGCCGTTAAAGTAGGCGGCGTCGTTGTCGAACAGCTCGTTAAAGTCGTCGATGCTCATATAGATATTCATGTCCGACTTGGAGCCCCAGGCACAGTCCTTGCCCGCGTACTCAAGGGAATAATGCTTGCCCTCGTACTTGTCGCTGAGCGTGACCTTCTGACCCTCGCTCCAGCCAAACTTATCGAGCAGACCGCCGCCAAAGACGACGCGCCCATCGCCGACGTTGAGGTCTTTCCAGTAGCGCGAATCGGATGAAATGCCGTAGACGGAAATCGTCTCCTCGCCATTTCCGTCGCCGCGGTCGTATTGCAACTGGTAGACGGCGTATTTCTCGGCCTGCGCGATTGTGCCTGCACCGTTGTCGATCGTGTTGACCGGGTGAATGTCGTCGTTGTCGGTGTCGATCTTAGAGGCCTTGTCGATCAGGTCGATAGCCTCGTCGCGGTTGCAGCCGAGGGCATCGGCAAGGTCATCGAGGCGCGCATAAAGCGCATCCTTCTTGTCCTGGACCTTGGCGAGCGCGTCCTGCGCCGCGGCAAGGCTCTCGGCAGACGGAGCGCTGGTCGCGGCATCGGCTGCCGCCTGCGCCGCATCGGCCGCGTCGTCAAGCTCGTCATCGGCATCCTGAGCGGCGGAAAGCAGCGCGCCGTCAACCGACTGCAAGCGCTCGAGTGCCGACCACTGCTCACGCTCCTCGGCAGTGCCCTCGAGCTCCAGCGGAGCCTTGAGCGTGTACTGGTGCTCGGCGACCAGGCTTGTCTCGAGGTTGTCGGCGTAGTGCGTCATCGTGGGCAGAATCGCCAGGCCAAAGAGCAGCAGTAGCGACGCAAATGCAATGCCCACGAAGAGCGTGGCGAAGTTGCCCAGATTGCGCAGGAAGATACGCAAGCGGAAGCGGGAAACAAAACCCATGCGCTCCGGCAGTTGCATACCACGCTTGGTACCCGACTTGCCGCTCGCTTCGTGACGAAGGAACTGCAACGGCGTCTTGCCCATTTTGCGGAGCAGACCCACCAGCGTGATGAGGATGAGCGCGGCGGCGGGAACCACGGCGCACTTCACAAAGATCTCCCAGCTCCAGTACACCTGGAAGGGCGGCAGACTGTACGATCCGTAATAGAGGCTGCGCATGGGCTCGGTAAAGAACACAACGCCGAGCGCGGTGCCCAAAAGCGCCGCGATCACGCCCACGGTAGCGGGAAGCGCAAGGTAGTGCAGGACGATCTCGCGTCGACGATAGCCGCTGGCGAGCAGCGTGCCGATGATGGCGCTCTCCTCCTCGATGGTGGCGTCGGTAAGGACCACAAAGACGAACGCCATGATCACGATGATGATGTCGAGCAGCGTCATCCACATCATGGAGTCGCCGTCTACGTCGTCGCGCGCATAGCCAATGCCCTGGTTGGAATCGGCATCGATCAGATCGTCCACGCGCGCATCGGCGTCGGTCAGCGCCTCGACCATATCCTGCTCCGCATCGATGCGATCTGCAGTGGAGAGATCGCGATCGGTAAAGGTAAAGGAATAGGTGTAGGCGGGTGCGCCGCCAGCGTCCTCGAGCGCGGCAAAGCCGGCGTCGCTGACCTCGGCCACGCCATAGGTGATGGTGTTCACCGTAAAGTCCGAATTGTTGAGGAACAGCGCCTGGCTATCGGGCTGGGTCATGATGCCGCAAATGGTGTAGGCGCGGCCCTCGAGCTTGACCTTGTCGCCCACGGCGAGGTCGTTGTTGGCGGCAAAGACGCGGTCGATGGCCACCTCGTCGTCTGCCTTGGGCTGTTTGCCTTCGCAGTAGGACGCGATATCGACCTCAGTGCGGTGCGCATAGGTGCGCAGCGTGCGCTTGGTGCCATCGTCGCCGGCGGTCTTTTTGATGATGGCGTCGATGGAGAAATTCTTGTAGAGCGTGACGCCGCCGACGTCGTCTGCCGCGTCCTCGGCTGCCTTGAGCTGGTCTTTGGTGGCCTCGAAGGAGATGGTCACGCGGCCGTCCTCGATCGCGTACGCATCGCGCATGTCGTCGATAAGGCAGCCGATGGAATGCGCCGCGAGCAAAAAGCCCGATGTAAGGGCAATGCTTCCGCACATAAGCAAAAAGATGCCCAGGTACTTACCGATATTGCGGCGCAGCTCGCGCGGGAGACGTTTTGCGAGAGGTGTCATGGCGCCGCCTACCAATCGAGCTCGGCGGCCGCGACGGGCGACTCGTTGAGCTCATCCTCGACGATGCGCCCGTCGCGCAGGCGCAGCACGCGATTGGCCATGCGGGCGATGGCGGCGTTGTGTGTGACGATGATGATGGTGCATCCGTACTCGTGATTGACATCCTCCATGAGCTGCAAGATTTCCTTGGACGTCTTATAGTCGAGCGCGCCCGTGGGCTCGTCGCACAGCAGCAGACCCGGGTTTTTGACGAGCGCGCGGCCGATGGCACAGCGTTGCTGCTGACCACCCGAAACCTGGCGCGGGAACTTGTTGCGGTGCTCGTAGAGGCCCAGCGAGCGTAGCAGGTCGTCAATGTTGAGCGGCTTTTTGGACAGGTATGCCGTGACCTCGATGTTTTCCTTGATGGTGAGGTCGGGCACCAGGTTGTAGAACTGGAAGACAAAGCCCAGCTCACGGCGGCGATACTCGCCCAGGTCGGTAGGTTTGAGCACCGTGAGGTCGCAGCCGTCCACCAGAATAGAGCCGGCGTCGGCATCCTCCAGGCCGCCGATCAGGTTGAGAAACGTCGACTTGCCCGAACCCGAAGGTCCCAGCATGACGCAGATCTCGCCGCGGTTGATGGACGTGTCGATGCCATCGAGTACCGTCAGGCGCGCATCACCGTCGCCGTAATGCTTTTTGAGATCCTTAACCTGGACATAGGCTTCCTGCGTTGCCATGGTATCCCCCGTTGTTAGCCTCGTACTACTTTATGAGCGTAATAGTAAACCATGGCGAACTATTTTGGAGCGAGGCCTGGATTTTATTTCAGGCTAGTCATTGGGGACGTTCTTAAATGACTAGCTGTTAGGGACACTCTTTCGCCACCCGGCAGTTGGGTGTTCCTATAGTTTTGTCAACCGTCGGGGCTACTCCCGGTAGGGCACCCGGTCGCGCATCACGGCGTATATCGCCCTGAGCCGCTTCCTCGCGACGGCCTTGAGCGCCCGCCCGTGCCCCATGCCCCGCGC
>DBFAAM010000006.1:0-13603 GCA_048193585.1 Collinsella aerofaciens
GGCCAAAGGGAGCTCAAGCCCATAAGGAGGGCCTACGAGGCCTGGGTCGAGGCGGGGCTTCCGCTCGATTGGGACAGGCAGGCCTTCGAGGCCGAGCGAAAAATGGATTCTAAAAAAGACCTTGCCATATAGGAGCGTCAGGACGCAAGAAGCCCTCGCCGCACGAAGTGCGCAGCGAGGGCTTCTTGCATGTCCGAGGACGTGCCTAAAAGTAAACTAATGGCGGGCCCGGACGACTACAGGGCTATCGATTACCCCGTGTTCTGCAGTCCTGCCGAGACGCCGGTCACAGTCGAAAGAATCAGGCTCATGTACTCGGCCTTCTTCTCCTCGGCCATCTCGTCCTGATTCATGCGCACCTCGCGAAGGGCGCGGACCTGGGCGATGGACAGAGCGTCGACGTAGGGGTTACGCACGCGAACGGCGCAGCCGAGCACGCGACGACGCTGCAGCGGCCACTCATCACCGACGATGGCAAGGACCCACTTACGCGTGAGCTGCATCTCGGTGAAGACCTTCTCGGACAAATCATCGCGGTCGCCCAGGTGCAAATACATCTTGGCGATGCGCTGGTCGGTCTTGGCGATCGACATCTCGATGTTGTCGATGAACGTGCGGAAGAACGGCCACTCCTGGTAGGCAGCCTTGAGCTGGTCAAGATCGCCAAGCTGCTCGCAGGCGGTGCCCAGACCGTACCAAGCGGCCAGGTTAATGCGCGCCTGGCTCCAGCTGAAGATCCACGGGATGGTACGCAGGTCGTCGAGCGACTTCGCACCCAGACCGCGCTTGGCAGGACGCGAGCCGATCGGCAGCAGACCGACCTCGGTCAGCGGCGTCACGGTCGAGAACCACGGTGTAAAGTCCTCGGTGTTCAGCAGGTCCAGATAACGCTCGTGGCTTGCGGTGTTGAGCTTCTCGGCCATATCCCAGAACTTCTGAGTAGTCTCGGTGTTGGTCTTCTCGACACTCGGGGCCGACTGCAAAAGCGTTGCGGCGGCAACGGACTCAACATGACGCTGAGCCAGCGTGCGGTTGCCGTAACGGGCAAAGATGACCTCGCCCTGCTCGGTGAGCTTAAAGAAGCAGTTGACCGAACCCTTGGGCTGCGCCAGCACGGCCTTGTTGGCCGGGCCGCCGCCACGGCCCACGGCACCGCCGCGGCCGTGCATGAGCACCAGGTCGATATCGTTCTTCTCGGCCCACTTGGCGATGCGCTCCTGCGCGGAGTGCAGCGCGAGCATGGCCGTGGTAGGACCGGCATCCTTAGAGGAGTCGGAATAGCCCAGCATGACCTCCATGCGGCGGTTGGTCTGGGCAAGGCGCTTTTGCACCACGGGCAGCGTAAGCATCTGGTCGAGCACGTCAACGCAGCCCTCGAGGTCCTCGAGCTGCTCGAACAGCGGGATCACGTCGAGCTCGGGGACATCCTCCTCGTGTGCAAAGGACAGGTGGGCAAGCTCAAAGACGTCGGCCACATGCTGGGCGCTCTTGGTGAACGAAATGATGTAGCGGTGCGCCATCTTCTTGCCGTAGCGCTTCTGGATGGAGCCGATAGCGCGGAAGGTATCGATGACCTCGCGCGTCATGGGCTGCAGGTCGCCATGGATACCGTTCTCGTGGATATCCTTGAGGGCACGGGCGTGCACCACGGAGTGCTGACGGAACTCCATCTCGACCATATGGAAGCCGAAGGACTCGACCTGCCAGATGATGGTCTGGACCGGACCGTAGGCGGCACGGACGGCACCGCAGGCAGCAAGCGAACGCTGGACGACGCGCAGGTCATCCAGGAACTCGTCGGCGCTGTGGTACATGGTGTCGGTGATACGGCGCACGGTGGCGTTCAGACGGTCGGCCATGACGAGCATGACGGCGCGATGCGGCTCGTGCTCGGAAATCAGCTCGGCGCGGGCCGTGTACTGGGTACTCATCTCGACCTGATGGTTCCACAGGTTGATGAGCTCGGCAGACGGCTTGCTGTAGGTGGCCTCGAGCGTGAGGTTGCGGCCGATGCGGCGGCACTTGTCCTCGAGCTTGAGCACCATGTGGGTAAAGTACTTGGCGGCGACCTCACGGCTCACCTTGGCGGTGACGTTGGGGTTACCGTCGCGGTCGGAACCGATCCAGCTGCCGGGATGGAAGAACGCCGGGCACAGCGGCGGCACGGTACCGGCCTTGTCGCCCAGCACCCAGTCGTCAAAACGACGATAGATGACGGGGATAACGTCGAACAGCGTGTTATCAAAGATGTCGATGATGGTATCGGCTTCCTCGACCGGCGTGGGCTTCTTGAGCGCGATGGGGCTCGTACGCACCAGGGCGTCGATCTCCTGCAGCATATGGCGCTCGTTCTCCACCAGGTCGGAGCCGCCCAAACGCGGACGCTCCTCCAGCAGGTTGGAGATACGGCGAATCTTGCCCTCGACGGCCTTACGACGGGCCTCGGTGGGATGTGCGGTAAAGACAGGGTGGAACTCGAGCTTGCCGAGCAGCTCATTGGCACCCTCGACGCCCATCTCGTTTACCAACTGGTGATAGGCGACGGTGAGTTCGTTAGCGGGATCGACCTCGGTATCGGTCGATGCGCCGGCCTCGCGCTCGCGCAGCTGCGCCACACGGTAGTTCTCCTCCGACAGGTTTGCCAGATGGAAGAAGCTCGTAAAGGCGCGGACAATGACCTGTTGCTTATCGAGCGGCAGGCTGTCGATCAGATCGACGACTTCGCGAAACGCCACGGCGGTGGGCTCGTCGGCAGTGGGCACGCCCTGCTCGTCAACGGACTCGTCGGCAGCGCGGCTACCGGGGTTGCCAGCATTGGCCACAATCTCGGCTGTCAAAATCTTGTCGAACAGGTCCGCGATCTCGGGATCATACTCGCTAAGCACGCGGCGCTCCAGGCGCAGGAACAGCGCCAGATTATCGCGCAGCTCCTCGGGGATCTCGATCTCGGCGAGACGCTCCCTGGACTCGGCATTCGAGCCGATTCGGTTAACGAGGCGGTTGACCACGGCAGCGACACGCGCCGCGGCTTCGGGTACAGACTGGTTGCTTAGGTTCTCAGCCACGTTTCCTCCCATTCCTCCTTCTATGCACGTAACATGCGGTATTTATTATAGGCACTCGGCAAAAACTTTCGAAGCTGATTGCGCTTTACCACACAAAAGTATTTTCTGCATTGCAAGGCTTTTTGCCCCAAATGGTCGTATTTCTCGGTGGACGGCATATGCAAACGGGGGCATTTCGCATAAATGCGAAACACCCCCGTAACAATCGCTCTCCATGAGCAGGGCACGTTAGCAAGCCCGCAGCTCAAAAAGATACGCTACAGGCGCTCGCGAACCGCCTCGACAACGTTGGCCAAATCGACCAGTACCTCGTCGTGGCTCTCCATGTCGCGCACTTTGACCTTGCCGGCGGCAAGCTCGTCGCCACCCAGGACCAGGATGAGCTTGGCGCCCACCTTATCGGCCTGCTTAAACTGAGCCTTGAGCGAACGACCCTGATAGTCCGCCTCGGTCACGATGCCTGCGGCGCGAAGCTCCTGCGTAATGGTAAAGACGTTCTGGCGCAACTCCTTGCCGGCGTTGGCGACGTAGACACACGGGACCTCCTCGGCACCCAAGTCGCTGCCAAAGGCCTGCAGGGCCAGCAGGGCGCGCTCAAAACCGACGGCGAAGCCGACGCCTGCCGTGGGCTTGCCGCCCTCGAGCTCGACGAGGCCGTCATAGCGGCCGCCGCCGCCGATGGAGCCGACGCCGGCGCCAGGGGCCTCGACCTCAAAGACAGTACGGGTGTAGTAGTCCAGGCCGCGCACCAAGGTGGGATCCTCGACATACTCGATACCGGCGGCATCCAGATAGCGCTTGACCTGCTCGTAGTGCTCGCGGCACTCGTCGCACAGGTTGTCGCCCATCAGCGGGGCGTCGGCCATGATCTCGCGGCAGTGGTCGTTCTTGCAGTCAAAGGCACGCAGCGGGTTGAGCTCGGCGCGCTCGCGGCACTCATCGCACATCTCGTCTGCGTGATCGAGGATGAACTGCTTGACCTGCTCGCGGTAAGCCGGACGGCACTGGACGTCACCCATCGAGTTGATGAGCAGACGAAGCTTGGAAAGGTCGAAGCCCAGGCGCTTGTAGAACTCCATGAGCATGATGATGCACTCGGCGTCTGCCGCCGGATCGGGAGCGCCGAGCCACTCGATGCCCACCTGGTGGAACTGGCGCAGGCGGCCCTTCTGGGGACGCTCGCCGCGGAACATGGCCTCGGCGTAGTACGCCTTAAACGGCGTGGAGCCCTGGGGCACCAGATTGTTCTCGACGACGGCGCGCACCACGCCGGCCGTGCCCTCGGGGCGAAGTGCCAGGCGCTGCTTGGGCTTGAGTTTGGTGTCGGTGCCCTCGGTAAAGACGCGCTCCAGGTTGGCACCGCTGAACACGCGGAACATTTCCTTGCGCACGACGTCGGTCGACTGGCCGATACCGTGGACAAACACGTCCACCTGCTCGATCGCGGGCGTCTCGATGGGTTTAAAACCAAACGGCTCGAACACGCCGGCCGCAATCTGCTGCATCTTTTGCCAGGCGCGCATCTCGGCGCCGATAAGGTCGCGGGTTCCCTCCGCCTTCTGTGCCTGCATGGGCAAACACCTTTCTTTTGTATCGCGTCATAGGTAACGGTCATTATACGGCACAAACACAAACAGCGGCGGCGCGTCTGACCGAACGAGGGTATGGGGACTCGTTCGGCCAGATGCGCCGCCGCTGTTTGCGATCCGTTTTCCTCCGTCCCCTTCGGATCACGCGACCCCTTGGGGACGGAGGAAAACGGATCATTTCGTAGGCCCGTGGCCGCCTTGGAAACCGAATGATGGTACGAGCATCCATTCGGCTTCCAAGGCGGCCACGGATAGAACGGGGCGAACAGAAAAGAGCGACGGACGTCTACTCCCCCGCCACGCTCGCGCGCAGCTTGGCGGCGATGGGCTCCGAGGCCAGTAGGAATACGAGCATGACCACAGAACACACCAGGCACACGATCCAAGCGCTCGCAAAGGAGCCAGAGACGGCAAAGAGCACGTAGACCTGCCACAGCTCACCGACAAAGCTCATGCTGGCAAGAACGGCAGAGGTAGCGATAACGGTTAGGGAGCCCAAAACGCGACCGCTTACTTTATCGGCAACATGGCCAATGACAAGCGATCCGATAACGCTCACCACGGTAGAGATCGCATTGGAGATGTTGTACTGCGCAAGAGATATTCCCAAGTCGCTGACGATGAGCGGCTGGAACAGGCTCATGCAGTTGACGAAAATCGTGTAGCACGTGGCCATGATCACGAAGCCGGAGGCCACCACGAGCCAGCCGGGGAAGAACTTACGCTGCTGGGGCATACTGCTCCTTATTTAACAAACGAATAGCCGGCGCCGGGCGCCGGTAGTGCCCAAGATTGCCTTGAAAGACAAGGGCATAGGCCTTATGGCCATGCCCGCAGGCTTGAAAGGCAAGGTTGGATGCTACCGGTGGTCGGCGATATAGCCCAAAGCGACGGCGGTATAGGCCGCAGCACCGAGCGGCAGCTCGGCATCGTTAAAACGTGCCTTGGGATGGTGCTGGGCAAAATGCTCGTCCGTGTCGGTTACGGCCGCGCCCACGGTAAAGTACGCACTCGGAATCTCGCTCGAGATAAGCGCGAAATCCTCACTCGCCATGGCATGGAAAAGCGGCAAGAAAGCCGCCTTGGGCAGCACTGCGCCCACGTAGCCAAGCGACGCCTGAGTCATATCGCTGTCGAGTACAAGCGGCGGAACATCCGAAAGCGTCTCGATGGTCGCCGGCGTACGATATGTTGTGGCAACGCCGTTAACGACCTCCGCGATGCGGGTCTTGAGGTGCTCCATGAGCTCGACGTCGAAGCCGCGCAGCGTGCCTTCGAGCACGCAGGTATCCGGGATGACGTTGGCCGCTTGGCCACCGGCAAACTTACCCACGGTCAGTGCGACCTCCTTGGCGGCCGGCACCTCGCGAGCGATGAGCTCCTGAAGCGCCAGGTGCACATGGACGCCGGCCGTGATGGGGTCGATGCAGATCTCGGGGCTCGAGCCATGGCCGCCCTTGCCCTGCAGCGTGATGCGGAAACCATACACGCCCGAAAGCGCCGGGCTCCCATAGAGCACCAGGCCGAGCGGCGATTGGCTGTTAACGTGCATGGCAAAGGCCGCCTGAGGACGCGGGTTCTGCAGCAGGCCATCGGCGATGGCAGCGCGTGCCCCTTCAAAGGTCTCCTCACCCGGCTGGAACAGCAGTTTGACGGTGGCATTGGCGTCGACGAGCTCGGCCTCGCGGGCCTTGAGCATACGAGCCGCACCAAGCAGCGCCGTCGCGTGCATATCGTGACCGCAAGCGTGCATGCAGCCGTTGGTGGATGCAAAGGGCTCGCCGGATTCCTCGGCAACGGGCAGGGCGTCCATGTCGCCACGAAGCATGATGACCGTACCGGCCTGCTCATTCGTGCAGACGCCATTGCCTTGGGCCGCGGCGGCACCGGCGCCGACAAGGCCCACAACGCAGGAACCATCGACGAGCGTAGCAAATGGGATGTCCATCTCGGTCAGGCGCGCTTGGATATACGTAGAGGTCTGCGGGAGGCTATTACCCAGCTCGGGCATCTGATGTAAATCGTGTCGCCACGCAGCGAGCTCGTCTGCAAAAGCCTGAGCTTCTGCAACAAGACCGTCACCGATAGCGGTCTGCGCCGCCGCGGTGGCCTTGGGCGCTGATTGCGGTTGAAGATCGGACAATGCTGGTGCCATAGATGCCCTCCAGTAACGTTTTTGCAGCAAGCACTTTGATAGTGTAAAGTGCAAGGTACTACTTTAAGGGCGACGCATAAAAAATGCCGCCCCAGGAGGCGGCGCAACAAATTGTTTACAATTGCGGACGCGGCTTTCGACGCAAAAAATCGAAATGCGTCTCGCTCAAGATAATCGAAAGAAAGATGAGCGCGAAGCCGGCGAGCAGGCGCGAGGTGAGCGCCTCCCCCATCAGCAGCACCGAGAACAGCACACCCGAAGGCGACTCCATCGAAAGGAGCAGCGAGCCCGTCGAGGCCGGGACATGCGCCAGGCCGACGTTTTGGATGAGCAGAGCCACACATGTGCAGCCCACCGAGAGAAACGCCATCACACTGATAAAGCTCGGCGTCCAAACGGACAGCGGCGCTTGGGTCTCGAATAGCAGCGACGAAATCAGGCTCAGCACGCCGTTGCCCACAAACATCCAAAACGTGATGACGTTGATGTCCATCTTGCGGCCATACTTGGCGGTCACCGCCATCTGGATGGCAAAGAAGACCGCACCGCCCAGTGTGATGACATCGCCGACATTGAACTCGACGCTATCGAGCGCCACCAGACCAATGCCCGCCAGGCACAGCAACGCGGCGCCCAAGTTGTAACGGGTAAGCTTTTCGCCGCTTAGGACGTAGCTCGCAAACGGCACGAGGATGCAATAGGTACCCGTCAAAAATGCACTCTTGCCCGCCGTGGTCTGTGCCAGGCCAATCGTCTGCAAACCGTACGCGCCCCACATAAGTGCGCCCATACCAAGTCCGACGATAAGGTTGCGGGCATTAAAGTGCGCGATGATGCGTTTGTGGAAGATGGCGAACATAACCAGCGAAGCCGGAAGAAAACGAATATAGAGCAGTTCGAACACCGGAATGGTGTCGAGCGCATCTTTCATGGTGGTAAAGGAATAGCCCCAGATGACCGCCACCGATAGCAGCAAGACCTTCCAGAAGAACGGGGAACGCGCGCCGGCGCCGCGGGAGGTGCCGCCGGCGCCCAGGTCCTCCCGTGCGACAGGGCTATCGGGCATGTTTTCGATTTCGTTGGCAGCGTATTGGGCCATGGAACATCCTCGCACTCAATCTGGGCGTGGTGTCCGCACGCGTATGGCTGCGTGCCGCCTCATGGTCAAATAAAAACAGGGCGTACCGGACCCCCGGTACGCCCCGCTACTGTAGCAACAACCAGCGTTGCATCGCAATCCAGCCCACTAAAGCGTTTTGTTCCGCCGTTCTACCGAACGGCGGACCGGCCGACGCTGCGCGAGCCGCATTCACGCCAATCTGACGTTCAATTTCAAGGGCGCGACCAGAAGGTCAGCGCCCTTTCATTTCACGTCACCTTGGCGCAAATGCGGCTCGCTCGCTGGCATTAGTGCTACATCAGCGTTAACGTTGCCGCACTAAATTAGCTTTGTCGACTCCAGCTTTTCGATGATCCAGTCGTTGGCTTTGATGACCGGGCGGCGGAAGACGACGCCCAGGGCCAGAGACGGAATCAGATAGCTCGCCAGAATGCCCAGTTCAATCCAGTACTCCATATGGTAGGCACCGGCCATGGCGGCATGCATAGCGTTGATGCCATGGGTAAACGGCAGGAACGGATATATCGCCTGGAACACGGGGCCGGTCATCTCGATGGGGAACGTGCCGCCCGAACCGCCGACCTGCATGACCAACAGCACGACAGCGAGCGCCTTGCCGATATCGCCAAACGAAACCGTAAGCGTGTAGACGATATTGGAGAACACGAGACTCGCGACCCAGCCCGCCAGCACAAACTGCAGCGGGTTGTCGCACTGAATGCCAAAGAACAGGATGTCGCCCGCGCACACGAGCGTTGCCTGCAGCAGGGCCAAACCGCCAAAGAACAGGTAGCGACCCAGGTAGATCTCGTGCAGGCGCACGGGGATGAGCTCGTTGATAAGCTCATCGTCAACCGAGACCTTCATCATGGCCGCCAGCACGATCGAGCCGACCCAGAGCGACAGAATCGTGTAGAACGGCGCCATGGCTGAACCGTAGTTGCGGATCGGATAGACCGGCTTGCGGTCGAGTGCGACGGGACCGGAAAGCGACACGGCAAGGCCCTCGGGGTCGTTGCCAATCATCGACTTGATCGTGGCAAGGTCGTCCGACATCAGGGCGCCATCGAGCTCGTCCTTAAACGCGCTGATCTTGTCCGACGCCTCGCCCAGCTGATCGGAAGCCTTGTTGACCAGCTTTGCAGCCTTGGAGAGGCCCTTTGCCAGCGAACCGGATGCGTCGGTCAGGCCGTCTACGGCGCTATCCAGATCGCCCGAGATGCCATCGAGCGAGTCCAGGATGCCCGAAACCGTCTTCTTGAGCTCCTTGGCCTTAACCGAGAACGTGGAATCGTAGTCGGACTTGGCGCCCGAAATGCCCGCCTTGGCATCGGCGATGGCCTGATCGACCTCGGCACGCGTGCTGTTGACCTCTGCCATGCTGTCAGAAAGGGACTTAGCAGTTGCCGTCAAGTCCTTGGCGTTGTTGCGATACTCCACCGCGATCCTGCCCAGCGATGTTGCCACAGATTTAAGGCTCTCCTGGAGCTTTTCGTCACTGACCTGCTCGGCAAAGCCGCGGAGCTGGTCGGCCGTGGCGTCGATATCGTCGGCACGTGTATTGAGCGCCGCCGCGGCATCGTTGAGCTGAGACACCGTAAGGTCGACATGCTGATTCGCGGCATCGAATGCCTTCGCAAGCTCGGCGGACACGTTGTCGAACGAGCCCGCGCTTCCGTCAATCGCGGCGTTGATGGCGTCGTTGGCGGCCTTCAGCGCTTCTTTGGAATCGCTCATGCCGCTCTTGGCATGCTCCATCAACTGCTTGGTCGACTCATCGACCGTACCCGTCTGCTGGAGCATACCGCTCGCCGACGTCAACGAATCGGACGTAGAGCTCAAAATGCCCGCCAGCGACGAAGCATTAGCCTGAACGTCTTGCAGGTCCCCAATCGAATCGCCGAGCGTCGAGGACAGGTTGGCGATAAAGTTGCTGACCTGGTCGGTGCTCATGTAATCGAGCAGGCTGGACACCGTCTTAAGACCGATGCTCGTAATGGTCTCGGTAAAAGATTCGTTAACCTGGTTCTGAACGGCGCTCGAACCCTTCTCGGTCACGATCTGCGCGATGGCGTTGGCCTTCTGATTCTCGTAAAACTCGATATCGGCATGCTTAACGTCGGTCGAAAAGAGCGTCATCATATCGGCACTAAACGTCTTAGGGATAACGACAGCCGCATAGTATGCGCCCGATTTGACGCCCTCGATGGCCTTTTCTCGATCGTTGAGCACAACCCAGTCGAAGTTCTCGTTGCCGCGCAGGGTGGCGGTCACGTTTTCGCCCACGTTGACCTCGACGGGGATCAGATCGCTCTCGTAACCCTCATCGGTGTTGACCACGGCGATCTTAAGATTGCCGGTGTTGCCGTACGGATCCCAGCTGCCGGCGATGTTAAACCACGCGTACAGGCACGGTACGATAATGAGGCCCATCACGACAACCAAGCCGATTACGGAGCGAGACACGTTTTGGACATCGCGCTTAAACAGATGCAGGATGTTCTTCATTTATGCCTCACCTCCTTTGGAGTGCTTGCCGAGCGGGGCGTTCTTTTCATTCATCACAAACGTGTCATCCCCGTTCTCGGGCACATGGGCCGCATCGCGATGACCACATTGGTTGACAGCCTGAGTCTTGGGTTCAGACCCCCGCTCGCTCGCATTCAAGCCGAACATGCGACGAGCGGCCGGAATGGCGGCCGTGTGCTCGCGCATCTCGCGGCGCAGGTCCTCATCCGAAAGCGCCGAGATGCGCATCTGGGTGTTGAGGCTCGAGCGGATGTACTCGATATTGATAAGCCAGCCGCAGATGGCAATAACCGAGATGATCCAAATGACAAGCAGGATGATCTTGCCGTTATTGTCGATATCGAGAACCGTCGACAGGACAAAGAGCAGGACCTGAACGCCCACCACGGCGGCAAAACCGCCCTTGATGTAGTACGGGTAGCGATGTTCAAAGGCGACCGCATGATCGAGCAGTTCGCGACGGTACGAATCGGAATCGAGCATGACACGCATGGCCGTGCGCAGCGAGTAGCGCTGGCGCGGCAGGTCGTTGGACTCGCAGATCATCATACCCGTCGTGGAAAGCTGTTTATCAAAGAGCAGGTTAAGGTTGAGCAGCAGCGGACGCAGCTGCAGACCGATAAAGAGCGCCACGATCAAGAACACGCCCAGAATGCACAGGTTAAACAGGTAGTTAAACGAGTACATGCCGCCGACCGTCTCGCGCAGCAGATTGATGCCGTAGGTAAAGGGCAGCAGCGGGTGCAGCCACTGGAAGAAGCCGGGCATCATCTCGATGGGATACATGCCCGACGAACCCGGAATCTGCACGATGACGAGAATGACGCCGATTGCCTTGCCGATGTGCTTAAACGTAGTGGACAGCGCATAGATGATATTGACGTAGGTGAACGAGATGGCGATGCCGCCCAGCACGAACAGCAGCGGGTTGATGCACTGCACGCCAATCACCAGATCGCCTACCGTAACGATGGTGGCCTGAAGCGCGCCCAGGATCACCAGGAGCATCCAACGGCCGAAGTAGCCCTGGCGCGCCGTAAAGCTGCCAATGCCCTCGCGATCGACCTCGAGCTTGTAGATGGCGATGAGTACGTAACCGCCCACCCAAAGCGCCAGATTGGTGTAGAAGGGAGCGATGCCCGAGCCAAAGCTCTTGACCGGATAGATCGACTTGGACGTCAGCTCGACCGGAGAGGCCATGAAATCTGCCACGTCATTGACATCGACGCCCATAAGGTCGGCGAGCTCGCCCATAGACTCAGAGGTCTGCAGCGCCGCGATGTCGTTGGCAGCGGTCGCAAGCTTGTCCTGGACCTTGGCAAGCGAGGAATCGGTCTGGGACAGCGTGGTCTTGGCCTGGCCGAGCGTAGCGTTAAGCTGCGAAAGCGTACCGCGCGCACTTGCAATAGTAGGCGTGAGGCCAGACACGATTCCCGTCAGATCACCCGAGACGGCGGCAAATGAATCAAGCGCGCTCGAGGCCTTCGGCAGCGCGTTTTGACCCAGGTCCGTCTGGGCCTGGCCAAGGTTGGTCGCACCGGTCTGGATTGCGTTATTGATAGCGTCGCTGGCGCCCGAGACAGCCGCGGCGTCATTCGCCATGGCGCTCGACTGCGCAGACAGACCGTCCTTGATGCTCTGAAGCTTTTCATTCTGCTCGCGGAGCAAATCGATGGTCGATACAATGCGCGCGTCAATTTCCTTGGAACCTGTCGACGTGTCATTAACGAGAATTTCCAAGTGCCCGATAACGGCCTTATTGTGGTCGATCGTCGCTTGGAGAGACTCAAGCGAGTTGTCGATGCGGGTGGTCGTAGATGTGACCGCGCCCGTCAGCTTGCCAATCGCAGCGTTCGCGGAGGCTGACGTCTTGGTGAGCGCAAGGCTGCCTTCCGAGAGTGCCTTGGAGAGCGAGGCGACAGAGTTGCCCGCCGTAGCGCGCGCCTCGCCCAGCAGGTCATTGCCCTGAGCGATTGCCTGCGTTAGAGAGGGCGTCTGACCCTGTAGGCCCGCCAACGCGGCATCAGCCGAGGCGATAGCGCCACTCGTCTTATCGATGGCGGCATTCATGTCGCCAATCGAATCGCGCACCTCACCCAAGGTACCGGATGCCTCTGATACCGAACCAGCCAACGAATTCTGAGTCTGGGTTGCCTTGTCCTTTAAATCGACCCCGGCATCCTTGGCGATGCTGGCAACGGTCTCGCCCACTGTGGAGACAAATTCCGAGTTGATCTGCTCCTCGATGGTGCTTGCACCGGTGTCGGTAACCTTGGGCGCAATAGCACTCTTCTTCTCATTGACGTAGTACGTAAGCTTGGGCTGATGGTAGTTGCCGTCGAGCATCGAGACCAGGTTATCCGAGAAGTTCTTAGGGATTACGATGGCCGCATAGTACTCACCGCTCTCGACGCCCTCCTTGGCGTCGGCCGCCGAATCGACGAAGGTCCAGCCCAGCTGATCGTTCTCCTTGAGCTGATCGACGACCTGGTCGCCCGCGTTGAGCTCGCCCACCAAGTCGTTTTGGGTGCCCCGATCGTTGTTGGCGATGGCAATCTTGATACCCTGGGTGTTTCCGTACGGATCCCAGTTAGCCACGATGTTGTACCAGGCATACAGCGAGGGAATGACGCACACGCCCAAAGTAACCACCAGGGCGACGGGGTTCACGAGCAATCGCTTGATGTCGCGCTTAAAGATCGCAAAGGAGACCTTTGCGTTGGATAGTTTGCTGCCGAGACTCACGCTTGGACCATCCATCCTGTCGTTGAATCGAATCGTACTATCGATAACCATTGTACGTAAGCGCTTTAGCGTCTCAGAGCACAATGGTATTGAGTTTTGCGGGTAGCAATATACTACGAAGACGAATTAACGTACAGTTGTACAGTATCTTTAATTTCAGCAGGTCACAAAACCACAACCCGCACAAATTAGCAACCCAACTAGTCATTTAAGAACGTCCCCAATGACTACAACAACGGAAGCGCCGATGTTTTGGCAACGACAGACACTATGACCCAATCCGAGGGCACTAAAAAGATAGGAGCCCCCGCTCGTGACCGCGGGTCGGGGCTGCGACAATGATGTCGAAGTGCCATAGGCGCAGCCGCGCCGCAACGAGGTTGGGAGGCTCCCATGCCAA
>DBFAAM010000026.1:0-8428 GCA_048193585.1 Collinsella aerofaciens
AAAGACCTCCGGTTGAGAGCGGTGACGCGGCCAATCCGCGACCCTTAACTACTGAGAGTAGTATAGCTGCTCCCGTCCCTGCGGTCTGCGGGTGCCCCGCGGCGGTCTGGTGTTTTCATCTGAACGACTTTGCGAAGCAACCGGAGTGAAGATGAAAACACCAGACCGCCGCGGGGCACCCGCAGACCGCAGGGACGGGAGCAGCTATACTACTCTCAGTAGTTAAGGGTCGCGGATTGGCCGCGTCACCGCTCTCAACAGGAGGTCTTTGTTTATGGCAGATCAGAAGCCGGTTGTCGGGATCATCATGGGCTCCAAGTCCGATCTGGGCGTTATGGAAGGCTGCACCGCCGAGCTCGAGGCGCTGGGTGTGCCCTATGAGCTCGTGATCGCGAGCGCACACCGCACGCCGGCGAAGGTCCACGAGTGGGCCTCGACTGCCGCCGATCGCGGTATCAAAGTGATTATCGCCGCCGCCGGCAAGGCCGCTCACCTGGGTGGTGTCGTGGCTGCCTTTACGCCGCTGCCGGTTATCGGCGTGCCTATGAAGACGAGCGACCTGGGCGGTATGGATTCGTTGCTGTCGATGGTGCAGATGCCTTCGGGCGTGCCCGTGGCCTGCGTTGCCATCAACGGCGCCAAGAACGCCGCCATCTACGCCACGCAGATTCTAGGCGCTTGCGACCCCGAGTACCGCAAGGTTATCGAGAAGATGAAGCAGGAGATGGCCGACGCCTAGGCGTTCCGCCGTTTCACCGCAGTATAAGGAGAGCCATGTCCGACTATCAGGGAAAACGATTCAAGGCTTCTCAGATTCCCGATCCGTCGAAGCCGGGTGCTGCCCATGCGGCGCAGCAGGGTCGGACATCCTCTCCTCAGCAGCCGCGCGCGCCGCGCCCCGTGACACCGGCGACGCATCGTCGGCAGGACGCGCCGGCCGCATATCGACCTTCATCTTATAGCACCGCTAAGAAGCCGCCCCGGTCTTCATCGCATGCCGCGCCGTCGGATTACACCGAGCCGCCGCGCAAAAAGCGCCGCTCCATTATTCCCATTCTGCTCATCATCATCGGCATCGGCCTGATTGTTGCCGCCGCTGCCATCTTTATCAATGCTCAGATTGGCTATAAGCAGGCAAGCGATTCGTACCAGAAAATCGAGAAGCAATATGTAAGCGATAAGGACGCCGGCGGCGTGCCGATTATCGACTTCGATGCACTTGCCCAGACAAATCCCGAGGTTGTGGGTTGGATTTACGCGCCGGGAACCAACATCAACTATCCCGTGGTGCAGACCAATAACAACTCCAAATACCTCAACACGCTGTTTGACGGTACGTCCAATGCATCGGGTGCGATTTTCTTGGACAGCGACGATACCGCGCCGGGAATGGTTGACCAGCAGACCACGATCTACGGCCACCATATGAACGATGGGTCGATGTTCAACGTGATTTCGGACACCACCGACCAAGCGACGTTCGATAGCATCGAGTACGTGTATTACATCACGCGCGATGCAACGTATAAGCTGCGTCCGCTGGCGACCAAGGTCGTTGAGGATACGTACTCCAAGGCGCGCACGCCCAATTTTGAGGGCGACGACGGGCTCAAGAACTACCTGTCCGAGATGCTCGACGGTGCCTCTGCCGTGGCGAGCGATGCCACCGATCGTGCCGCTTCGGCAACCAAGGTTGTAACGCTTGTGACCTGTCGTTCGTTATCGCTGAGCAACACGCGTGCTGTCATGGTGCTCACGCCGGTCGAGGAATAAGTGTCCGAGAGCAGTCTTTTTGGGACGGGGCTTTTTTAGCTACCCGGGATGATCAAGGGGAGAACATGATGCTTGAGAGTGGCAAGGTAATGCCTTCGGTCGATGCGTGGCTGCGCGAGGCTAAGTCTGACCCGTCGGCTGCGGGGTGCGGTATGTACCTGACGCATAACGGCGTGGTGCGCGCGACACCCAAGTCCGAGGCGCGTGGAATCGAAACCGACGGCGTGGCGCCCGGGCACAAGGTGGGCGGTATGGTGTTTGATTACGATACCGACAAGGTCCAGGCCGCTATCGAGCAGACGCGCGCGATGCCGGGCATCGGCTACGTTCGCGTGTGGCTGGCGAGGGGGGAGCTCGCGGTGGGCGACGACATCATGCTCGTGCTCATTGGCGGAGACATTCGCCCGCACGTGGTCGATGCACTGCAGGCGCTCGTCGGCACCATCAAAAACGAGTGCGTGAGCGAGGTCGAGCGCGAAGCGTAAGGCCCTGGGTGCCGCCTCGCCCCGTCCCATCCACAACAAAAGCCCGCCAGCAGCTTGTGATGAACTGCCGGCGGGCTTTCTTGTGCGGTGGGAATGCGCAGCGTTATACGCGCGTGGCATCCTTGGGGCTCATGGTCATGCTCTGGAAGCGGTTTTCCATGTACTCATTATCGAAGTACTTGCCGTAGAACTGCGCGACGGGAATATCCGGCTCCGTGCCGTTGACGCGCTGGTACCAGTAGTCGAGCGACTGCAGCGTCATGACGCCGTCGACCAGCATAATGACGGTAAAGATGACGGTAGCCGAGTAGCGACTCTTCCACGGAATCATGTTGATGAGCTTGAGCAGCCTCGGCAGCAGCAGCTTGATCCAGATAAGGCCACCCAGGCCCCACAGGCAGGCAAAGCCCGTGCAGGTGCGTCCGCCCGTAAGGACGGCGAGTGGGTCGGGCATGCCGAACAGTTTCATGTGCGAGTAGCTCCACGACACCACGCCAAATGAGGTCTGCATAAACCAGCCTACAAACACCTCGAAAGCGCCGCCGATCAGGGCACTTACCAGGAAAATGATCAGAGGATTCTTTTTATAGAAGCGGTTGAGCGCCATGGTCATGAGCACCGCGCCAAATCCGTAGATGGGGCTAAAGGGGCCAAATAGCATACCGGCACGGTCCTGATAGACGCCGGGATCGACGACGACCATATGCCAGACTTCCTCGAGAATGAGACCTAACACGCTGCAGACGAAGAATACCCAGAACAGGTTGAAGTAGTTGAGCTTGATGTAGCCCTCGCCGGTTTCGTCGCGGCCGAGCATCCCCTCGGCGGCGGCATCGTGGTCGAGCATCTCTTGCAGACGGCGCTGCAGTTCGCGCTCCTGGCGTAGCGTGGGGTCGACGGTGGCCGACAGCGCAATGAGGATACCGAGCTGAATGGCGGGGCGCAGCAGGAAGGGTCCGATACCCTGGAGCATCACGTCAACTAAAAGCTCCACGACGGTAAATGCGATGAGGACGTAAGACAGGCGGGCGGCATTGCGCCGCTGGTCCTTGATGAGGTCCAGGCCAAAGACGATCAAGATGATCGCGCTTGCCGCCGAGAGCATAATGCCGGCGACGATAAGGCCAACCGCGACGAGCGTGTTATCACCGAGCTTAGCGGCGGCGTTGCCGTTAATGAGTGCGGTGATGACCTGCCACATAAAGACGGCGACCGACGGGAGTGTGCCCACGCCGGACAGGATGCACAGGACGGCGTACACTTTAATGATGAGGGGAATCTTCTTGACCTCCGTGGCGCTGGGGACGCTGGGGTCGAGTCCGTTTCGATCCATACAGAACCTTTCTCGCTTTGTCCTAGGTTACAAGGATACGCCGCCGACCTGCCAAAAGACAGGACGAACGTCCCAATTGCAACAATGTAGCCCCTAGCGCGGGCGAGACACGGCGCACGGGAAGTCTTCGAGGCCGTTGCCCCTGAGAGTGGACTACCCAATAAAATGTTTGGTCGCAAAACGGATAATAAGCTCGGTGGGCTTTTAAAAAGCGCTGCTCATGCGCGGGGGAGCGCGTCGCGCCGTGCGTATAATAAGGCGGGTAACGCCAAAATACGAGGCTCTGAGGGGATGCCATGTCTCAAGAAACCATCCGCGCGGCCGAGCGTGCCGCGGGACAGGTGAACGCCATGTCGACGTATGATCCGGACTCTGACCAGCTGCATGAGGAATGCGGCGTTTTTGGTGTCTGGGCGCCCGATCGCGACGTGGCTCGACTGACGTACTTTGGCCTGCGTGCACTGCAGCATCGCGGCCAAGAATCGGCGGGAATCGCCGTTGGTGACGGCGGTACGGTTATGGTCCGCAAGGATCTGGGCCTGCTCGACCGCGTGTTCTCCAATGCCGACTTGTCGACGCTCTCCGGCCAGCTGGCCGTGGGCCACGTGCGCTATGGCACCGCCGGCGCCAAGAGCTGGGAAGCCTCGCAGCCGCATCTCTCTACCATCAACAGCGTCATTATCGCGCTTGCTCACAACGGCACTCTGGTCAACACCGACGAGCTGCGCCGCCAGCTGATTGAGCTGGGCGTGCCGTTCCTCTCCAATTCGGATTCCGAGGTCGCGACTAAGCTTATCGGCTACTTTACTCAGCGTACAGGCCATCTGCGCGAGGGCATTCGCAAGACCATGGAGCTCGTGCGCGGCGGCTACGCCATGACGCTCATCAACGAGCAGGCGCTCTACGCATTCCGCGATCCGCACGGCATTCGCCCGCTCGTGCTGGGCAAGCTGGTGGACGAGGGCCTGGACCAGGCCGATGCCGCATCCGTTTCGCAGCTGCCCTCGCAAGACGGCCCCACGACGGTCGACTCCGCCGTCCATGTCACGCGCGCCGGCGGCTGGGTCGTTGCTTCCGAGACCTGTGCACTCGACATCGTGGGCGCCGAGTACGTCCGTGACGTCCGTCCTGGTGAGATTTTGCGCATCAGCGCCGAGGGTCTGGTATCCGAGCAGGGCGTGCCTGCCGCCGAAGAGCCCGCAAACTGCATCTTTGAGCAGGTCTACTTTGCCCGCCCCGACTCCATTATGAACGGCAAGAGCGTTTACGCCTGCCGTTACGACATGGGTCGTCAGCTGGCACATGAGGAGCCCGTCGAGGCCGACCTGGTCATCGGCGTGCCCGACTCCGGCCTGCCGCCCGCGGAGGGGTATTCGCACGAGAGCGGTATTCCCTTTGGCGAGGGTCTTATCAAGAACCGCTACGTGGGCCGTACGTTTATCGAGCCTACGCAGGAGCTGCGCGCCATGGGCGTGCGCATGAAGCTCAACCCGCTGCGCGACAACATCGAGGGCAAGCGCCTGGTCGTCATCGACGACTCCATTGTGCGCGGCACTACCATGGTGCAGCTTGTCAAGATGCTGCGCAACGCCGGCGCCAAGGAGATTCATATCCGCATCAACTCGCCCGAGGTCATCTGGCCGTGCTTCTACGGTATCGATACCGACGTGCAGTCGCAGCTCATCAGCGCCAACAAGACGGTCGACGAGATTTGTGAGTATATCGGCGCCGATTCGCTGGCCTTCCTTTCGGTCGAGGGCCTGCTGAAGGTCATGCCCAAGGGCGGTTACTGCGATGCGTGCTTTACCGGCCGCTACCCCGTGGCGATTCCCGAGAGCTTTGGCCGCGACAAGTTTATGGAGGGCTTTAAGCCCCGCAACCTGGATAAGCCGCTGCACTTTGACGACGACGCCGTGGTCGAGAAATACGACGACCGCAGCTGGGAAGAGAAGCACGGCGAGGCCTAAAACCTGCCATGTAGGGACAGGTTTATTTTGGCAGGTTTTATCTGCCGTTTTGTTGATATAGCGGCGCACGCCGCTGCGGTGTGCGCCGATATGAACGCAACTATGAGCACCGTTTGGCGCCTGGGCGGCGGACGGTAGTGGGAGAGGAAGGCTCAGATGAGCGACAGCAAACATGTGACGTATGAGGACGCCGGCGTCGATACCGCCGAGGGCGGCCGTGCCGTCGACGCGATTAAGCAGATGGTCAAGGACACTAACCGCCCCGAGGTCATCGGCGGCATCGGTGGCTTTGGCGGCCTGTTCTCGGCCGCCGCGCTTAAGGATATGGAAGACCCGATCCTGATCAGCGGCACTGACGGCGTGGGCACCAAGCTCGTGCTCGCCCAGATCATGGACCGTCACGAGACGGTGGGCCAGGACCTGGTCGCCATGTGCGTCAATGACATTTTGGCTTCGGGCGCCGAGCCGCTGTTCTTCTTGGATTACGTTGCCATCGGTCACATTGAGGCCGAGCACATGGCAAAGATCATCAAGGGTGTGGCCGACGGCTGCAAGCTCGCGGGCTGCGCGCTCGTGGGTGGCGAGATGGCCGAGCACCCGGGCGTCATGGCTCCGGCCGACTACGACCTCGCTGGCTTTACCGTGGGCGTCGTCGACCGCCCCAAGATGCTCGATCCGGCGAACGTTCGCCCCGGCGATGTGATCCTGGGCCTGCCTTCCACCGGCGTGCACTCCAACGGCTACTCGCTCGTGCGCAAGGTCATCGGCGTCGACGGCATTAAGCCGGGCACGCCCGAGGCCGCCGCTAAGGCCGAGGAGTTGAGCCGTCCGCTCGACGAATTCGGCGGCGCATCGCTGGCAGACGCCCTGCTGGCTCCCACGCGCATCTACGTCAAGCCGATTCTGGAGCTGCTGCGCGGCGGCGCCAACGTGCACGCTATCGCCCACATCACTGGCGGCGGTATTACCGAGAACCTCAACCGCGCGCTTGCCGACGACGTCGACGCCGTGGTCACCCGCAACGGCGCCGAGATGGGCTGGGATGTTCCGCCCGTCATCACCTACGTGTCGCGCCAGGCCGAGCTCGCGCCCAATGAGGCATGCAAGACCTTCAACATGGGCGTTGGCCTGTGCCTGATCGTCGCCCCCGAGGACGAGGCTGCTGTGACCGAGGCCCTGGTCGCGCTGGGTGAGAAGCCGTTCCGCGTGGGCGAGTGTGTCGAGGGCTCCGGTAAGGTCGTGTACTCCGATGAGCGCTAACGAGCAGATGGCTGCTAGTGAGGGCCTGGGCTTTGTGCCCTACACCCGTCCGACCGGTACCGATACGGCTGAGCCGCTCAAGATTGGCGTGCTCATCAGCGGTTCGGGTACCAACCTGCAGGCGCTGATCGACCTGATCGCCGCCGGCAAGCTCAACGCCTCGATTGAGCTTGTGGTGTCGAGCCGTCCTTCGGCCAAGGGCTTGCAGCGCGCCGAGCGTGCGGGCATCCAGACGCTGACGCTTTCCAAGGATGTCTATGCCGACCCCATTGCGGCTGACGAGATCATCGCGCACGAGCTGCTCGAGCGCGGCTGCGAGTATGTGGTCATGGCCGGCTACATGCGCATGGTGCACACGCCTCTGCTGGCGGCGTTCCCCAATCGCGTGGTCAATCTGCATCCGGCGCTGCTGCCGAGCTTTACCGGTGCCCATGCGATCGACGACGCGTTTGCGCGCGGCGTCAAGGTGACCGGCGTGACCGTGCACTTTGCCAACGAGATCTACGACAACGGCCCCATCATCGCCCAGCGCGCGCTGGCTGTCGAGGAAGGCTGGGATGTCGACGCGCTCGAGGAGCACATCCACGCGATTGAGCACGTGCTGTATCCCGAGGTCGTGCAAATGCTCGCCGACGGCCGCGTCCACGTGCTGGAGAGCGGCAAGGTCGCAATTGACGCGCCTCGCGGCTAGCGGCGCACAGTACAATTTAGCCGAGTAGTCAGGGTGGTCATTGGCGCCAAGGCGCGCGTGGCCACCTTTTGTTTTTGGGTAGTCATCGGGGACGGTCTTTAACGACTAGTCATTCAAGAACGCCTCCGATGACTAGGTGAGAGAGGTGAGCGCATGGCGGATAACGAAGCGCTGTTTACGCCTGAGCTGGTGTTTTTTGATTGGGAGTGTGCAACGCCGGATGAGGTGTTTGCGCGGCTCGAGGGCGAGCTTGCCCCGCGCGGCTACATTGCCGACGGTTGGCTCGACGCCGTTCGCACGCGCGAGGATGCCTATCCCACGGGTCTTGCCATGCCGGCGGCAAACATTGCCATTCCGCATACCGATCCGGGGTTTGTGGCCAAGCCCTATATCGCGGTGGTGAAGCCCGCCGCGCCCGTGACATTTAACGCCATGGCTGGCATGGGCGCTCCGGTGTCGGCGCAGATCGTCATCAATCTGGGCATCGCCGAGCCGGGCGGCCAGGTCGAGGCCCTGCAGGCGCTCATGAACATCTTTATGGACGCCGATGCCGCAGCCGACGTGCTCGGCCAAACCACGCCGCAGGGCATGGTCGACGCCATCCGCCGTCACTTCTAAGGTGGGGCTGAGCCGGCAGTTGGGGACGTTCCTTTTCTGCCGGCAGTAAGGGACAGTCCCCAAGTGCCGGCAGAAAAGGAACGTCCATTACAGTCGAAATTGTCAGCCCGGGACCGTCTCGGGCTACGATTGAGGCGCGCCCAGAACGGGCCGCCGACCGGGCGCCGCGGCTGGTAATGTGAGTGCCGAGGGGGAGGCCATCCGGTCGAACGACTACCGGAAGGATACCACCGTGAAAGCGCCATCCACCAGACCCGCGGCCGTGCTCGGCCTGGACGTCGGCAAGTCGTCGCACTGGGCC
>DBFAAM010000010.1:0-41473 GCA_048193585.1 Collinsella aerofaciens
CGGTGGAGCGGAGAAGCCAGCCGTGGATATGAGGACTGACTTCATTTGGTTTAAAGTCGAGGTGCCCGAGGGCGTCGAAATCACGGACGTCGCAGGCGATACCGCCGACAGGGCCCAGTTTAAGTTCACCGAGAGCGAGCATGCCAGCGACCGCTTCATCCCCGTCTTCGATCCTGACAAGAACGCCGATGAACTGTTCGACTACGAGGCAAAGTGGAAGGCCAACTCCGGATGGACTGAGAGCGATCCCGTTAAGTACAACGGCAAGACCTGGCGCAGCGCCTACTTTACGCACTCGGGCGGCGTGACGACCGAGTACTTCACCGACGTTGACGGCGGCAGCGTGTACGTGCGCATCGACAACGTCGAGGAACACAAGGACGCCGTCGAGACCATGATGAAGTCTCTGGAATTTGCCGACGACATCGCCGAGGCCAAGACCGAGGCCATGGACGTCAAGCTCGACGATATCGAGATCAAGCGCTAAGCGACTGGCGAGCGCAACGGGAAACACGGTCGCAGTGCAAACAAGCGACGGTACCCCAGCGCTTCGTACCCAGGGAGGGCCGGTAAACCGACCCTCCCTTTCTTATGCCTGCAGCCGACGAACGCGAGGATGCCGGACGCCGGAACCGCCCCAAATGTGGCAACAGTACGAAAACGACAAACACCCCAGCACGTCCGCCCACCGATTTATTGCGCCGCGCAGACAATTAAACCAGCATCTTTAAACATCTGGGCAGTATAGTGACCAAAACTATCGCATAACCACACTCTGCGAATGGAGAAGTTATGACCGAACACCACGCCATCAGCCGTCGAGCATTCACGTTGGGCCTAGGACTCGCAGCATTGTCGCCATTTGTAAACCTGCCCGAAACCGCCATGCTGGGCATTAGCCCGCGGGCTGCCTTTGCGGACGGCACGGCCGGGCCAGCAGTCAGCCTCGACAATTTCGTCATTCGCCTTCGCCCCGCGGGCTATTTTCGTACCGCAAGCGTTAACGAAGACGGCAACGTCATCGGCAACGTCTGCCATCTGTTTAATGACGGCACGTCCAGCAAGCTCATCCTTGAGGACGTAACGACCAAGAATGACGATACAAACTGGTATGCCATCCGCACCCTGCTCAATTTCGAAGAGCACAAGAAGACGGGCTACAGCATTTGGTCGGTCGATGGCGACTCGGACAAAGATGGAAAGGTTATCCACGTATGGAGTGGCGAACATGACGGCAAGCCCAGCCGCTCTTTTGCGTTCGACCGCCAGCTAAACGGAACCTACATCATCCGAGACCGCACGGTCGAGAAAGAAACCGAGAAAAAAGACATTAAGTACCTGGCAATAGAATCGAACGGCAAAGACCAGGACAACAATAAGATCTGCCATAAGAGTAAGAGCATTCCGTGGGAGCTCGAACTTATCGGTTACGACATGAAAAAGAACGATGCCACGGTTAGCAGCCTCGACTGGATCACGTACAGCAGCTACGTCGATGGGCCATGTTGGATGAAATACGTCGACGACAACAAGTTCCTCGACGAGCTGAGCATCCCGGGCACGCACGATTCGGGCACCTGTAGCGTGGACAACGACACCGAGCCCCAATCCTCGCAAGTAAAATGCCAGCAGGATTACATTCCCACGCAGTTGCTCGAAGGCATTCGCTATTTTGATATCCGGCTCGGAAAGGGCGACAACCCCGGTATCGACCACGGGGATTACTACCTGCTCAAAAAAGACGCGTACTTTATGCATCTTTCCGATGTCATAGGCTACTTCAAAACGTTTTTGAACGAAAACCCGACAGAAGCGCTCATCATGCTTGTATCACGAGGCAACGACGAGGCTACCGACGAAAGTGTTACGACGGCTTTCGCCAAGGTTATGGGCGATAATCCCGATCTGTTCTACACGTCGAGCCATGTCCCCACGCTACACGAGGTGCGCGGAAAGATCGTTCTGCTGCGTCGATTTAGGCTCGCCGGCAACAGTGTAAGCGGCCACACGTGGGGCCTCGACCTTACCGAATGGGATGACAAGATCAAGGCTCACACCGACAGCAGCTCCATGTGCCTCGTCCAAAACGCGCAGGGCTTTGAAGCCGCGGGGGAAACAGGCGACAAAGAGCCCTATTGCACCAAGGTATACGCCCAGGACAAGTACAAACTCACGGGAACCGACAAGCTCAGCTGGGTCGATAATGCGCTGAAGGAAACGACCGGGCGCACGCGCAACGAGGTAGATGTCGAGGACGATAACGGGGCCAAGGAGAAAGTCCTGGAGCGTTGCTGGTCTATCAACTACACCAGCTGCACGGGCTTGTCGCACGGAGGCAATCCTTTTACCTCGGCACGAGTAGTCAACGAGCATCTGTATAAGAGCCCGTACATCAATCCCAGCGGCATCGAGGATACAAAGTCAGATTACCTCAAGCACATTGGCATCATCGCATCCGACTTTGTTGATGCGGCGCTGGCCCGGAGCATCTATCAGCGCAATTACGATACGGAGCACAAGCAGACGGCTTCGTACTATCTCCCGTACTATCTCCCGACCCGCATGCGCATGACGTACGGCGACTCGCTGAGCGATGCCTCATTCCAGGATGGCAAGACCGTTGGCGAGGGTCATTTCCGCCTTGCCGACAGCAGCAACGCGCTCAACGCGACAGCTTCGGGCCATGCGTTTGCCATTGAATACGTGGATGTCGACGCCCTGGGCAACGAGACCGTTACGGGGCTGCAGGGCTCTGTGCCCATCGATATCGATCCACGCGCGCTGACGCCCCATTTTGAGGGACTCGAAGGCCTTAAGGCCGGCGAAGACGTGCGCGCCAAGATTGCGGCATCACTCGAGGGCAAGCTCGAAACCGATGCCTGCACGGCCCAGCTCGAGTTTGTGCACGACGCGAACGGCGCTCCGGGCACAGCAATGGCCGAGGGCGAAACATTTGCCGCAGGAACGTACTGGGTGCGCGTGAACGGTCTCTTGGGCAACGCGGCGCAGAACTACACGCTCGCCAGCGACGGAGCCGCAAGCTTTACCGTAGCGGCCTCGGACAGTGCAGGCGGCACCGGCACCGGCAGCGGCACGGGTTCCAACGCAGGCAGCGCTGATAAGAACGGTAAGGGCAACAAGGGCAAGGGCTCGGGCGGAAAGCTCGCCGACACGGGCGACAGCTCTGGCGTTGCCGCCGGACTCGCTGCCGCCGCCGTGGCGACAACGGTCGCCGGCGCGGCGATGCTTGCCAGTGACGGTGAAAACAACGAGGACGTTGTCGAATAGGCAAGCCGGCCTTTTAGACACATCGACTCAATCGGGGGCGCAGAACACCGTTCTGTGCCCCCGATTTTTACCTTGGCCCGAACGCCGCTATCGGCTACATCACCATGTTCAGCGCGTTCACAAATTCCTGGGCCTTCGCACGGCCACTCAGGCTAAAGACGCAAGCGGTCAACAGACGATTGCGCAGAAAAACATCGCGGCCTTTGATTCTATTGACGCCCGTAATGTCCTTAAGATAAACAATCTCGGTGTGCTTGCCACCAAAAGTGCCCTTCTTGAGCACCTCAATACGGTTGGGGTAGATCTTAACGTCTTTAAACCTACCCGAACCTTTGTCCTGGAACAGCAAAGTGTTGTTATCCATGCGTGTCACTCCCGCGGGGTTCGCTAAAACTGCCTCTATGGCCACATTTTAGTCACCGCAAGGCTCCCATGCGAAGGTGCCAGACAGCAAAGCAATTCGTGTCCGCGCGAGGCTTTAAACTAAATGCGATAAAGATGCATTCCACAAGAGGAAAGTGGGGCGACAGTGATGGGCGAACTGGTAAACCGTGGAGAATCGGCAATCGTGCCCGAAGGTTTTTACAAGCAGGTCTCCTCAATTCTCAACGCCGCTCGCGACAAGGCCTATACCGCCGTTAACTTTGCGATGGTTGAGGCGTATTGGGAGATCGGCAAGAGCATTGTTGATGAGCAGGGCGGAGAGGAGCGCGCAGCATATGGGGAGGCATTGATTGCAGGCCTCTCCAGAAGGCTTACCGCGGATTTCGGAAGAGGCTTTGGCATCGCAAACCTTCGCAATATGCGTCAGTTCTTTCTTGCGTTTCCAATTCGCGACGCACTGCGTAGCGAATTGAGCTGGACTCATTACCGCAGGTTGATGCGCATTCCCGACCCTGATGCTCGCGCCTGGTACATGAACGAATGCGCCGGTTCTCGTTGGAGCACGCGTCAGCTCGAGCGCCAGATCAACACCATGTTCCGCGAGCGCCTACTTGCCAGCAAGGACAAAGAGGCCGTCACCCAGGAAATCCAAAAGAGCGCCCCGGCTCGTCGCCCCGAGGACATCATCCGCGACCCATATGTACTGGAGTTTTTAGGTTTCTCGGACGATACTGCGTTTCGCGAGAGCGATCTAGAGCAGGCGCTCATCACGCATCTTCAGAAGTTCCTACTGGAGCTTGGCCGTGGCTTCGCTTTCGAGGCGCGCCAAAAGCGCATCACCTTTGATGGGCGCCATTTCTATATTGACCTTGTTTTTTACAACTATCTGATGCGCTGCTTCGTGCTCATCGACCTTAAGACCGATGACCTTACGCATCAGGACCTGGGCCAGATGCAAATGTATGTGAACTACTACACGCGCGAGCTCATGAACGAAGGCGACAATCCGCCCATAGGCATCGTGCTCTGCGCGGACAAAAGCGATTCGATCGTCGAGTACACGCTGCCCGAAGACAACGACCAAGTGTTTGCCGCCAAATACCTGCCGTATCTTCCAAGCAAGGAAGAGCTGGCGCGCGAGCTGAGTGCCGAGTACCGCGCCATCAACGAAGCGACTAATGGCGAAACGCAAGGGTAGCAGCACGTTGCGACCGAAACCATCGCAGCCGTCGCAGGCGCACTCGCGGTTGCGACGGCTGCTACGAAACAATACCGGTCATGGACGCCGGCAACGACATTCTAGCCGTGGCTGGCGAGCGTGACCTGACAGGCAAAGACGCGGCCTTCGTCTGATGTGGCTCCATTGGTTGCCACAGAAAAGGGCCGGTTGCAGCCGACCCTTTAAGACGATAGCACCTGCGTTGCCCGCGCTTCCAAAGTTGACCGACTGAGGAGCGGGTTCCGCGGCACATTTTGATTTTACCCGGTGGGGCGGCTCTTTTGCAGCCGTTCCACCGCTTATTTATATCTGGCACCCTCAAACAACCAGACGGCAGCCCGCACTCCTGAGAGCTGCCCCATACCCCTGGCTTTCACGTTACGGCGCCAACCGGCACCGCTCCCCTACTTCCCAAATAGCGCACCCAGCAGGCCGCGGCGTTTGGGCTTCTCCTCTCGGTAGGAACCCTCGGCCACCGCTGCCACCTGGCGCGGTTGCTCGCCGTCTCCACGGCGCACGATCTGGTATAGGAACGGCGATTTAGCGTATTTGACCTCGATAGGCGTGGCGTGCACGGTGCTTTCGCTCGACAGCATCACGTTGGGATTGAGCGGCGCCACGATATGCGTCTCGCGCTTGTCGCTAAACACTACCGCTGCCGCACGACCCGTCTGGCCGTTTACGGCAATGCGCACCTGCTCGCCATCGCGGCTGTCCGTCGCCGGACGATCGACAAAGTAGACCGGCACCATCACCAGGCCGTCCTTATGCTTGCGGGCCTTGCATGCCCACGTGCGGATACTCTTTTTATTGAGCCCCAGTACAGCCTCGGCGTCGTTGCCCGCAACGTCGAGAGCCAACTTATCAATGACCACCTGGTCCTTGGTAGACGCATCGACGGAGACGACGCGGAAGTCGCCTTCCTGCATGGCGGGGTCGAACGGGCCGACCTTGGCATAGTCCCACGGCTCCAAAATGCCCATAAGGCGAACATCCAGATAGTTTGCCCTCGGATACGCCCAGTCGAGCACCTCGTAGTACACCAGGGTTTCCTTGCTCAGGCCCTTGCCCGGGAAGGACGCCATCATACGCAGGTCCGCCAGCGCCATGGGGAAATAGAAGAGCATCATGTCGTTTTGGATCGCATCTTCCACGTCGTGCCCTGCAAAGGCATCCGGATACTGGCGCACCAGCTGCAGCGCGTTGGCACGTGCCTGCTGCGGCGAGATTTCGCAGGGAATACCCTGCTCGGGCACATACTCCGCACCAACGCCCATGGTCAGGCGCTTGCTGAAGGTACCGGGCTTGAGCAGGTCGGCGACGCCAATCTTATTGCCGCAGGACGGGCACTCAAACACACGCTGCGTTGACTCGCCCTCAAAGGACGCTCCGCAGAAGGGGCATGGAATGCTCACATGCGTGGCCTCTTGGAACTCTTGCGCCGTGCCGCGATCCTCCCACAGCAGATGTTCCAGGACCGACTGATTGCGCCAGTACGAATTGAAGAAATACCAGTCCGGGTCCTCCGGGCGCTCGAGTTGCGACACATGCGTGAGCTTGAGCAGTCCATCCACCACCGTCAGCGGCGCATGGCGAATGCCCAGGGCGCTCTTGGGCTCTCCGGCGTCCGCCTGCCACGGAATGACCGCACCGCAATAGGCACACTCAAAGCTGCGCTTAGCTTGGTGCGAGTACATAGGGCCACCGCAGTTTTGACATTTAATGGCAAACATCTCGTCCATGGAAACGTCCTCCTTTGCACAGGGGCTGTCGACATTAAGTATGTCGAGCAAACTGGCACATGCCCATACCCATGTGGCCCAAAATGGACCAACCAGGCAGACGAGAAGGCTCGCTCGTTAGCACCGGCAGACTATTGCTGCATTTTCTGAGCATCGGTGCACGGCGCCCCCACGCGAGCTACACTATCCCCTTAAACATGATTGTGAGGACGACCACTATGCTATTTGTAAATCGGCTGGTACATACGCTTGTTCCCGGCAGCGAGGGCGAGCCGGTCGATGCATCTTGCCGCACCAACGCGGGCTTTGCCGCAAGCCTCATCTGCATTGGCCTCAACATCACCCTGTGCCTGGCCAAGGGCATCGCGGGCCTGCTCGCCGGCTCCGTCTCCCTCATCGCCGACGCCTTCAACAACCTCTCCGATGCCTCGAGCAACATCGTGAGCCTGCTCGGATTCCGCCTTGCCAGCCGCCCGGCAGACGAAGGCCACCCCTATGGCCACGGACGCTACGAGTACCTAGCCGGCCTGTTCGTCGCCGTCCTGGTTTGCGCCGTCGGCATCAACCTGATCCTCGAGTCGGTCACCAAGATCATCAAGCCTTCGCCCACCGTGTATTCGGCGCTCTCCATGGCTGCCCTTGTTCTGTCCATGCTGGTTAAGCTCTGGATGGCCGCGTTCAACCGCACGCTGGGCGACCGCATCGACTCGGAAACGCTCATCGCCACGGCGCAGGACTCCAAAAACGACGTCATCACCTCGGGCTCGGTCTTGGTGGCGGCGCTCATTTCGCAGACGACCGGCTTTGACCTCGATGGCTGGGCGGGCCTGGGCGTGGGCATCTTCATTTGCATCAGCGGCATGGGCCTAGTGCGCGACGCCATCAGCCCGTTGCTGGGGCAAGCGCCCGACCCCAAGCTCGTCCAGGCAATCCGCGACAAGATCATGTCCTATCCGCAGGTCTTGGGCACACACGACCTCATGGTGCACGACTACGGCCCCGGTCGTCAGTTTGCCAGCGCCCACGTGGAGATGCCTGGCGAGGGTGACGCGTTTGAACACCACGAGATCCTGGACACCATCGAGCACGACATCAAGCGCCAGATGGGCATCGATATCACGCTGCACTGCGACCCCATCGCGACAACCGGCGACGACCTGCGCGGCTGGGTCAAGCGCGGCGTCATGCAGATCGATCCCGCGCTCTCCATCCACGACCTGCACGAGCACGACGGGTTCGTTTCGTTTGACCTGGTGCGTCCCGACGGCTTTGACATATCCGACGAGGAGCTGCTGGAGCTCGTCACGCGCATCGTGCACGAGCGCCGACCCGATGCCTCATGCGTCGTTACGTTTGACTCGGGCTTTAGTTCGCCCGAGCGTCCGGCCGAGCAGCTGTAGCCCCGCTCCGCTCGTCCGCTAGTTTCCCTGCGCGCCCGAGATGCCGTTTTGTAGGGCGTTCCAGGCATCCGTCGCCATGTCGCCCAAGTTCTGCGCGGTATCGCCCAGCTCTTGCGCCTTGTCTCCCAACTCCTGTGCCTTGTTGCTCAAGTCCTCCAGCGTATTGGAGCTCGAGCTGTCGGCGCCGCTTTGGCCGCCGGACGAGTTGCCCGAGCTGTTCTTGTGCGTGAGTTGAATTTCGAGGTTGCCGTTGTCGTTATAGTAGGCAGAAGTAACGACCCAGTTGGCATCGACGACGGGCGTTGAGCCATCATCAGTCAGGACCACGGCATTCGAAAGATCGGCGCCGCGCGACTTGAGAAGCTTCTTGGCGTTGGACCAATACTGCCCCGGGATATCGCTCAGATCGACGGTGCTAGACGAGGCGGACTCGGTTTGCTCGGCAGCGGTATCGGCCGTTGAGCTCCCCCGCTTGTTGAGCATGCCCGACACGATGGCAAACACAACCGACAGCGCAAAGAAAATCGCCAGCACGATGAGGATCTTCTTGATCACGCTCGACGAACGCGACGGCCTCTTCTCCTCGTCTTCGCTATATTGCGGAATCGACTTGGGGTACTCGCGATACGGCTCGCGCGACTCGTAGCGAGGCTGCGCCGTGCGAGGCATATACGTCGTCTGCTGAGGCTGCGGAATGGGATTCTGCGGCAGGTTGTCATAGGGATTCGGCGTCGAGGCAGCATAAGAATCCTGCGGCGCGTAATCAAACGGATCCTGAGCTGCGTTGCCATAGGGGCCTTGCGAAGATGTAGCGCAAGAATCCTGCGCCGTGTCGCCATAGCCCATAACCCGGGTGGGCTCGGCAGAAGGCTGCGTCGCGGCGGGGTCGGTATAACCGGAGTTGGGAACAACGCGGGTCGCATCGGCGCTATCGCCAGCCTGCGCGGAACCGTAGCCGCCCATCACGGTTGTCTTGTCCTGATCCATGCAACGATTCCTTTCCGTCGCCTGTAAGCATCAAGTTATCCATGCATTCTACCCGCGCAAAAGCCTATGATGGGCAGAGCCCGTCGGTATCTACAAGACATGCGCGGGCCTAAGGATCAAAAAGCCCCGCCGGGCCTTGTGGGCGCGGCGGGGCGAGCAAGCAGCTATGAGCAGCGAGCTTAGAACAGGCCGGTGATGTTGCCGTCGTTGTCGACGTCGATATTCTCGGCCGCGGGGACCTTGGGCAGGCCCGGCATGGTCAGAACACTGCCAGTCAGTGCGACCACAAAGTGGGCGCCGGCAGAAACCTTGAGCTCACGCACGGTGATGCGGAAGTTCTCGGGAGCGCCCAGGGCCTTGGCGTTGTCGCTAAAGCTGTACTGCGTCTTGGCGACGCACACCGGCAGGTTGCCAAAGCCATTCTCGCGCAGCTCGGCGAGCTGGCGCTTGGCGGCCGGCGTAAAGTCAACGCCGTCGGCGCGGTAGACCTTGGTGGCAACGGCCTCGAGGGCATCAGCGACATCAGCGCCGTTCTCATAGGCAAACTTGAGCTCGCTCGGCTGCTCAATCAGACGCATGACCTCATCGGCAAGCTCGAGCGCGCCCTCGCCGCCCTTGGCCCAGACCTCGGAAAGCTTAACGTTGACGCCGAGCTTCTGGCACTCGGACTCGATGAGCTCGAGCTCGGCCTCAGTGTCCGTCGGGAAGCGGTTGATGGCAACCACGCAGGGCAGACCATAAACGTTCTGGATGTTGTCGACATGACGCAGCAGGTTGGGCATGCCAGCCTTGAGTGCCTCGAGGTTCTCCTCGTTGAGATCGGCCTTGGCGACGCCACCGTTGTACTTAAGCGCACGAGCGGTCGCGACGATCACGACGGCGCTGGGGCGAACGCCCGTCATGCGGCACTTGATGTCGAGGAATTTCTCGGCACCCAGATCGGCACCGAAGCCGGCCTCGGTAATGGCGACATCGCCAAAGCGCATCGCCATACGCGTGGCCATGATAGAGTTGCAGCCGTGGGCAATGTTGGCGAAGGGACCGCCGTGGACAAACGCGGGCGTGCCCTCGAGCGTTTGCACCAGGTTGGGCTTGAGCGCGTCCTTAAGCAACGCGGCCATGGCACCCTGGGCCTTAAGGTCGCGGGCACGGACGGGCTCGCCGGCATAGCTGTAGCCGACGACAATCTCACCCAGGCGCTCCTTGAGGTCGCTGATGCTCGTGGACAGGCACAGGATTGCCATGACCTCGGAGGCAACGGTGATATCGAAGCCATCCTCGCGCGGCACGCCCTGGGCCTTGCCGCCAATGCCGTCGATAACATGGCGCAGCTGGCGGTCGTTCATGTCGACGACGCGCTTCCAGGTGATGCGCTTGACGTCGATACCGAGCTGGTTGCCTTGCTGAATATGGTTGTCGAGCATGGCGGCCAGCAGGTTATTGGCGGCACCGATAGCGTGGAAGTCGCCGGTAAAGTGCAGGTTGATGTCCTCCATGGGGATGACCTGAGCCCAACCGCCGCCGGCGGCACCGCCCTTTACGCCAAAGACGGGACCGAGCGAAGGCTCGCGCAGGGCCACGGCGCTCTTGACACCGCGACGGCGCAGGCCATCGGCCAGACCGATGGTCGTGGTGGTCTTGCCCTCGCCGGCGGGCGTGGGGTTGATGGCGGTCACGAGGACGAGCTTGGCCTGGTGATTGGTCGGCTCGTTGAGCAGTGAATAGTCGACCTTAGCCTTGTCGAAGCCGTACGGAATCAGGTGCTTTACGTCGACGCCGGCGTTCTTAGCCACCTCGGTAATAGGCAGCGGCGTGACGGAACGTGCGATTTCGATGTCAGTAGGCATGGGCGGTCCTTTCGTTACCGGATGAGAAAAAGACCAATTCAGCATAGCACGGGCGCGCAATGGTAAAGCACCCGTAACCGATGAATGGCGATATGTTTATCCAATGCTCAGCGATAGCCTACAGACCAGCCAAAACAAACCCGCCTCTAAACGGCTGGCTCGATGCCCAAGTGCTCAAAGGTGCGCAGCGTTGCCTGGCGGCCCTGGGGCGTGCGAATCATCAAGCCGCACTGCAGCAGATAGGGCTCATAGACATCCTCGAGCGTACCCGGGTCCTCGCCCACCGCGCTGGCAAGGGTCGTCAGGCCCACGGCACGGCCGGAGAATGTCTTGGCGAGCGTCTCCAAGATGCGAATATCCATCCAGTCCAGACCAAGCTCATCGATCTCGAAGAACTCGAGCGCCTGACGGCAAATATCAAGCTCAATAGGACCGTTGCCGCGCACCTGCGCATAGTCGCGCACACGCTTGAGCAGACGGTTGGCCAAGCGCGGCGTGCCACGCGAGCGCGAGCCGATCTCGAGCGCGCTCGGATGGTCGATCGTCACGCCCAGGATGGTCGCCGAGCGCGTCACAATCTGGGCAAGCTCCTCGACCGTGTAGTAGTCCAGGCGATACGAAATGCCAAAGCGGTCGCGAAGCGGGCCGGTCAACATGCCCGAACGGGTCGTGGCAGCCACCAGCGTAAACTTGGGGATATCTAGGCGAATCGAGCGAGCGGCCGGGCCTTTACCGATCACGATATCGAGCGCAAAGTCCTCCATAGCGGGATACAGGACTTCCTCGACCGAACGGTTAAGACGGTGAATCTCGTCGATAAACAGCACGTCACCCGGCTGCAGGTTAGTCAGGATGGCTGCCAGGTCACCGGTACGCGCGATAGCCGGACCACTCGTCGTCTTGATCTGAGCGCCCAGCTCGTTGGCGATAACGGTAGCCAGCGTGGTCTTGCCCAGGCCCGGAGGACCCGAGAAGATCACGTGGTCGAGCGTCTCGCCACGGCTCTGTGCCGCCTCGATCAGCACGCGCAAGCTCTGCTTGATATGCTCCTGACCGCAGTAGTCGTCCAGGCGCTGGGGACGCAGGGTACGATCGACATCGAGGTCTTCGGGCGTCAGCTCCGAGCCCACCATGCGCTCACCGTGCGCCATGGATGCCGCCGGCGAGTTGCCGGGCGTCGCCCACAGGTCCTGAGAGTCATCGGCTTCCCACATCACGCATCCATTCCGAGTCGCTTAAGCGCCGCGCCGAGCAGATCCTCGACACGCATATTCTGTCCATCATACCCACTCAGAGCAACCTCGGTCTCCTGCGGGCTAAAGCCCATGGAAAGGAGCGCCGCGCGGGCATCATCGATCGCCGAGGGAGTGGCGGCGGGGACCGGCATCGCAACCTGACCGGGGATTACGTCGACCGGAACAAAGCCCTTGTCCTTGGCAAAGGTACTCTTGAGCTCCAAGATGAGGCGCTGGGCGGTCTTTTTGCCCACACCGGGCACCTTGGCCATGCCCTTGTCGTCCTCGGCCATCACCAGGGAATACAGCTGTCCCACGGTATAGGTGGAAAGCACGGCAAGCGCCAGACGCGGGCCGACGCCCGAGACGGAAACGAGTCGATCGAACATCGTGCGCTCGTCCTTGGAGGCAAAGCCAAAAAGCGTCATGGCGTCCTCGCGCACCTGCATACGGGTATAAAGGCGAACCTCGCCGCCGGGCGTAGGCAGCGTGGCGGCAGTGCTGCCCGAAATACCGAGCTCAAAGCCCACGCCCGATACATCGACGACGGCCGAGCTCATCGTGGCCTCGACAAGCGTTCCATGGAGCTGGGAGATCATCAGTATCCGGTTCCTCTCTGTTGATAGAACTCGCCGCCGGTAAGCGCCCGGGTGCGGCTTAGGTTAACGTGACAGATGGCGCAGGCCAGGGCATCGGCGGCATGGTCTGGGTGCGGGTCGTGATCGAGCTGTGTGAGCGTGCGCACCATGTAGGCAACCTGCCGCTTGTCTGCGGCACCCGTGCCCACCACGGCCTGCTTGATCTGCATGGGCGTGTATTCGCCAATCTCGAGCGCGCATTCCGAAAGCGCCACGAGCGCGGCACCGCGGGCATGCGCCGTAGGGATGGCCGAGCGAACGTTGGCGCCAAAGTAGATGCTCTCGATAGCCGCGGTATCGGGACGGTAGCGTTCGACGACGCCCTTGAGGTCGTGGGCGATATGCGACAGGCGCACCGCGAGCGGACTGCCCGCGCTGGTCTCGATACAACCGTAGGCACGGCAGCGAACCTCGCCGCGCCGCTCCTCGATAATCCCCCAACCCGTATGGGCCAAACCGGGGTCGATACCCAAGATAACCAAGCCGACCTCCCCTCACCACAAGCACAGCGCGAGACAGGGTCCCGCGCACTATTCACGAACGTCTGTTCTAGAATAACACAACAGGGCCAAGGTGCTTAGTTGAAGTATCGGGGTTGGAAGCAAATCCTACCCCATAGTTAGTTCTGCGAGAAGAACGGGAACTGTCGGGGGTCTACCGGCGGATGCGGCATCGGACCTCCCTGGGGCCCACCCTGCGGTCCGCCCTGGCCGCCCATCATTTTTTCGATGGCGTCCTGGACCTCGCCCTCAAACCGCTTCATGCCCTCATGCAGACGACGCTGACCGTCCTCGGAGCGCAGCTCTTCCATCTGCTCGGGCGAAATACCCAGTAGCTCGCCCAATAAGCCCATCATCTCGCCGCGCATACGGTCACTCGTGTCGTCGTCGGCAAAGCGGCGCACCTCGGCGCGTGCCAGCGAATCAACCGTCATGCGCTCCTTACCGTTGAGCCCCAGATCGGACCATGCAAGCATGTACGGCCAGGCGCGCTCGACAAACGAACGGGCCGAAACGATCGGCGCCGTCGGTAACATGCGACGAGCAGCCTCACCCTGGCGCACAAGCATCAGCAGCAGCGAGCAGGCCTCGGGCTTGCCGGCGGCCATCGGGATGTCGTCGAAAGGTCGATTGCGGTCTACGTGCGATTCAAGCGCACCATCGACCTCGCCCGGCTCAAGCCCGCCAAGCAGCTGCGCCGCGCGATCGAGCATATCAACCGGACCGGCGAGCGTAGAGAGCGCCTGCGCCAGCACGCGATCCATGCAATCCTCCACCGCGTTGAGCGTCACGAGCTCTTGGGGCACCACGGCCGAGGCGCGGTTGCGCACGCGCGCCACAAACTCGAGCGTCGATAGATACACATCCCCAAAGGGTGCAAAGTCGCCCTGGTAGCCACCGGACAGCGCGGGCGCCGCCAGTGCATACTCAGTCTTGGAAAGCGGGCTCAACGCCATGGCGCCCAGCTCGAGCGCCGTATCCTCGAGCATCAGGCCCAGCGCACGCGAACGCAGCCGTTCGGCATCGCCCGCCGACACGTCGCGGTCGAGCACGCGCGCCGCATCCGGCGCATCGCGCTCGACGGTGCGAATGTGCAAGCACTCGGCGATTGAGCGCACGGCAGAACAACGGGCGGCCTCGGCCTCCTCCTGCGCCGGTGTAAAGATGCGATTGCGCCCCAGCACTAAGCCAATTACGTTACGAGGACCCAAGGCATCGACGGCAAGCGCTGCCAACAGGGACGACGGCAAATCGCCCTCGAGCGCCACCACGGCACGCGACGCACCGCGGGCGCGGGCATTGTCGCGCACGGCAAGCACCAGCGCCTGCCACAACCACTCCTCGGAGCGAAACTGGGGCAGCTCATGGTCCTCCAGGGCATCGAGCATCACGCCGCGCTGAATCTCCTGAACCAGCAGGCTCTCCTCAAAACACGGCGCCTGGGCCACCACGCGACCGCAATCGTCGAGCACAAACGACCCGCCGGTATACACCGACTCGTCATAGGCGCCGACCGGCGCCATGCAGGCAAACCATACGCTGCGCTTGGAGGCGATCTTGCGGTAGGCACCGCTGCGCACGGCGGCGACGGCGGCGGTCTCGCGATCGGTCATGTCAAACGCGTTGAATTGGAAATAGGCAATGAGGTCGACACCGGTCGGCAGCATCTCGAGCTCGCGATCCAGGTCAAACACCACGGCGATGCGCACGCCGTCCACGTCAAACACCGGCGGTGCCCAACGTGTGTCGTTGTTCTCACCGCGCTGCAGGGCAATACTTGCGCGCGCAGGCACCACGCGACCATCCTTAAGCATCATATAGTCAAGCAGGGGCTGGCCCTCAAACGAAACCGCAGCGGGCACGATGCAAATCATATCGAGCTCTTGGATGCGCTCGGCAACGCCCGTCAGGCCTGTCAGCATGTCGTGCTCAAAGTCGGCAGTGCCCACCAGGCCGCCGGGCAGAGCACCCATAAAGAGCGGAGCCGGGACGCACAGTACGCGCGCCCCGCGCTCATGAGCCAGGCGAGCCTGGTCCTCGATGCGGCCGCAAATGCCCTCGATGTCACCCAGGCGCATATCGATCTGTGCAAGTGCGAGCTTCATGGCCCAGCCTTTCCGTCGTAAATCATCGTTGTCGTAGTAAAAGCGCCGGCCGCATAATGCAGCCGGCGCTCGCATGTGCATATGCTAGCTATGATACCCCGAGCGGGGGCGCGCTCCTAGAACGTCGCGGACCACAGCCCATGCAGGTTGCAGTAGGCATAGACGGTACCGGTCTTGGAGCCGCCAGCGAAAAACGTCGTGGGCTTCATGCCGGGCTCGAGGTAATGGACCTCCAGGCGCCCCTCGGCCTCAAGCGCAATCCACTCGATGTAGTGCTCGGGCAGCATAGGATGCTCCGTCGAGCCCACGCGCGCGCGAATGACGTGGCCGTCGCGCTCGATCTCGACAACAGGCACGTGCTTCTCGTGCGCCGCATCCTCGGTGTTCGCCGTCAGCTCCGTGCAGCCGGCAGGGGTCGCAACGCCATCGCCAAGGGCGGCAACAAGCTTGCCGTCGGAGTCCTTAAAGAATTTCGCCATGATGTTCTCCTTTGCTGATGTGCCAATGCTCTCGATAGTTCTTATGCCCAAAGGCAGGCGAACCATCCACGGCATGGCAAATGAACACATAACGAGCGAGGCTAGCGACCGTCGCCACCGAGCAGTGCCAGAACATCCTCGCGCGTAAACAGTGCCGACGAGATACCGTCGCCGCCGAGCACGCTGTTGACCAGATCACGCTTGGACTCCTGCATCTGCATAATGCGCTCCTCGATCGTGTCCTTGGCGATGAGCTTGTACACGGTCACGGTGTGCTGTTGGCCAATGCGGTGGGCGCGGTCGGTCGCCTGATCCTGCGCCGCCACGTTCCACCATGGGTCGTAGTGGATGACCACGTCGGCAGCCGTCAAATTAAGGCCCACGCCGCCCGCCTTGAGCGAAATCAAGAACACCGGCACCTCGCCCGCTTGGAACTGCGCAACCATCTTGGCACGGCCCTCCTTGGACGATGCGCCCGTGAGCTTAAGGAAGGCGATGTCCTCCTTGGCCAGGCGCTTGCCGATGATATCGAGCATGCCCGTAAACTGGCTGAACAGCAAGATACGATGACCGCCGTCGAGTGCTCCGTGGACGAGCTCCATGCACGTATCGAGCTTGGCGCTTCCCGCCTTGTAATCCTCGTAGTGTAGACGCGGGTCGCAGCAGATCTGGCGCAACTTGGTGAGCTCGGCGAGCACCTTGAGCTTGTTTTTCTTAAACTCGGATGCCTCGCGGTGCTGCACTTGCTGGGCAATGCGGTCCTGGTTGGCCAGGTAAAGCTTGCGCTGCTCTCCGGCAAGCTGCGCCATCACCGTATCCTCGATCTTCTCGGGCAGGTCGGCCACCACATCTTCCTTAACGCGACGCAGCACAAACGGCGACACGAGCACCTGCAGACGAGCGGCGCTGTCACCCTCGGCGTGCTCGACCGGGCTTTCGAAGCGCTTGGCAAACGACTCGCGCGTACCCAGAAGGCCCGGCATCAAAAAGTCGAAGATGCTCCAGAGCTCGGACAATCGGTTTTCGATAGGCGTGCCCGTCAAGGCAAAGCGCACGCCGGCAGGCAGGCGCTTGGCAGCGCGCGCCACCTGGGTGAGCGGGTTTTTAATGTACTGGGCCTCGTCGAGCACCACGCGGGCAAAGTCCTGCTCGACGTACTCGTCGACATCGCGCCGCATAAGGTCATACGACGTTACAACCACGTTATGCTCGACCACGCCGGCGATCTGCACGCGGCGTTGAGCCTTGGCACCCACAATGGCGCACACATCAAGCGAGGGGGCAAAGCGCTCCAGCTCGGCGGTCCAGTTGTACACGAGCGACGCAGGGCATACCACGAGCGTTGGTTTGGTGTCCCCCGCCTCCACGCGCGCCAGAATGTGCGCGATCATCTGCAGTGTTTTGCCCAGGCCCATATCGTCGGCCAAGATGCCGCCGAGGCCCAGGTGCTCAAGCGAGCCGAGCCACTGGTAGCCGTCGACCTGATAGCCGCGCAGCGTGGCCTTGAGCGAGGCCGGCACCGTAAAGCCCATCTTGCCGAGCGTATCCAAGCGCTCGACGGTGCGACGGAATGCGGCGTCGCGATCGGCCTCGAGCGCCGGCGTGCGCGCGAGCATGCTGTCGACAAAAAGGGTGCTCGACGCGGGAAGCGACACGCCGTCGAGCAGGTCGACGGCATCGACGCCCAAGTCCTCAGCAAGGCCAAACGCAGCGCGGGCACCTTCGTCTAGGCGCACGATATCGCCGGACGTAAGGCGAGCGAACGTCTGGTGGCGCCTATACGAATCGAGATAGATGGCAAGGTCGGCCGCCGAAAGCCCGCTCGCACCCAGCTCGACGTCGAGCAGGTTACTCTTGACGGTCGCACGCACCGAAAGCTTGGGCGCAGGACGGACCGAGATCTGGCGCAGGCGGTCGCTGAGCATGACCTCGCCCAGCTCAGACAGGGCAGACAGGCCCTCGGTCAGCAAGTGGAACAGGCTCTCGTCATCGCGTTCCTCAAACGCTAGGCCGCCCTCGTAGAAATCGAAATAGAGGGCCGCCGTGTCCATAACGCGAAACTCTGCCACCTCGTCGCGCGGCGGCACGCCCGGGCGTTGCTCTTCAAAAGGACTGCCCGGAGCACCAAGACTAAAGAGATCTGCCGACCAATCGCCGTAGGCCACCGTAATCTTGCAGATCACAAGGCCATCGTCGACGCCGATCGCCATGGCAAAGCTCGGCTCGGGCGCCACGGCGTCAAGTACGGCGGGGGCGGTCAGATCGGTGTAGTCGCGCAAGATCGGCAGCGCCATGCGGCAGAACTCACCCACCTGGTCGGCGGCGATATGGACCGGCGTGCGGCAGGGCAACAAGCGCGACAGGAACGGTGCCGCATGCTGGGCAAACGCCGTGTCGGTACGGCGCGCGCGGCGCGTATCGACCAGATAGGCTGCGTCACCAGCGACAAAGCAGTACATATCGGCCGGAAGGCGCAAGTCGTAGCTGCCTCCCGCCGCCGGTGCAATCTTGGCGGCAAGGAGCGGCGGGCGCTTAGCCGGGACTTCGCCCTCCCACTGCGGCGATGGCTCGACTGCCACCTCGTAGGCGCGATGCGTCGTCGTCCCCCGCGACCAAGCAGGCTCAAAGGACATGGTCCTGCCGCACAGCAGGTCCAGCACGGACACGATGGAATGCTCAGATACCGGCAACTGACGCTCGGCGACAAAACCGCTGCGGGCAAAATCATACGATGCCGAGCGCGAGCTCGTAATATCACCTAGGTAGGCGACCGTCATTGCGATAAAGTCGAGCAGCTTTGTCGACACGTCATCGAAAGCCTCGGGCACATGGGCAAACGTAAGCTTCTTGCCATAGGAGAACGTACCGCCGCGCACATAGGCATCGGCCATGCCGTCGATATCCTTAACCACGTAGGACACCGAACCGCAGCGAATGCGAAACTCGAGCGCCCAGTTAAAGCGATCGACAAACAGCGGATTGTAGTACGGCACCAGCGAGGGCTCCAGCACCGCTTTGGGCGCATCAGGGTCAATGGTGCCGGCGAGCTTGCGACGCATGGCCACAAGCTCGTCCATGCGCGCGTCCGAAAGATCGGAAAGCGCCGCCACAAGGCTCGGGCTCGTGGGGACGGGCGCCGGGAAGGGAAAGTTGGGGTTGACCGCAGATGCGGTGGGCGCGGGGCGCGTGGGCTGCTTGGACTGTGCGGGCGATACTGTAAACGTGCGGACCGGCGTGCGCAAACCCTCGACGGGCTCGGCGCCGCTGGCATCCAGATACGCCAACGCCGTGGCGATGGCGTGCTTGCACATGCCGGAATAGCGGAAGGCGGCCGGGCAATCGCAATCGTAGTCGATAACCTCGTGCTCGTCCATGTCGAGCGTCACGTGCGTCTTGTACAGGTCGCCGCGCGAGCCGCGCACTGCACCCTCGATGTGCACGTTTTTGGAGAAGCGCGAGCCGGAGTCCTCAAACGACAGCACGGCACCGTTAAGCATGAGCGAGCGCCCCTTCATAAAGGTACTGCTGAGCGCCGCCTCTTTACGAAGCGCCTGCGCAAACGCCCCTTGCGCCATCACTTCCTCCAATCTCGCGCCGGGTAGCTAATTTGGGACGGGTCTTTTTTAGCTACCCCCATATATCGGTTGAGAATTATTCAAATCACAGCCAATTTGCCGTCAGCCAAAGGGTAGCTAAAAAAGCCCCGTCCCAAATTAGCTACCCCTCAGCAACGCCGTCCCTAGATCACCGTCACTCTGCCTTGGTTACCCACGATGGCCTTGGCCTCTGCCAGCAGCGGAATCGAGCGTGCGTTGACCTTGGCCGGCACCTCGGCACGCAGTACGTGCCCGTCCACCTGCTCGATAAAGATCTCCACGCGGTCGCCGCCCGGGTTGGCGGTAAGCACCGTGGCAAGACGCGCCATATTGCCCTGGCTAAAGCGGCTGCTGGGCACCATGACCTCAAACACCTTGGGCTTGTTGTTCTCCTCGTTAAGCTCAAGCGGCACGATCTCCTGCGCGATGATCTGGTCGCCGCGGTCCGAACGCTCGAGCTTGCCCTTAATGCGAACAAACGCATCGGACAGCTGTGCACCGGTCTCGGGATCGACCTCGCCGTACAGGTATCCCTCGGCCTCTTTGTAGGTCTTGGGGAACACCACGACCGTGGCCTCGCCTTCCATGTCCTCGAGCTGCACGATGCCCATGGGGTCGCCGTTTTTGGTCACGCGCTTGGACACGCTCGAGACCATGCCGGCCCACCACAGCGCCTTGCCCTCGGGAATCTCCTGGTTGATGGTACCGCCCGTGGGGTTTTGCACCTCGTAGCCGGTATCGATCTGCGAGAACGAGAAGTCGCGTGCCTTGGCTAGTGCATACTCAAACGGGCGCAGCGGGTGGTCCGAGACGTAGATGCCCAGAACCTCCTTCTCCTGGCTCAGCTTAAGGTGACGGTCCCACTCCTGGCCATCCGGATCGGGCACGCTCACCTCAAAGCCCGAGCCCTCAACGTCGCCAAACATATCGAAGAACGACGTCTGGCCGCTCGCGCGATCTTTCTGGCGCTTCACGGCGGCATCGATGATGTTCTCGGGGTTGTTCTTATCCACAAAGTGCATCATCTGGCGACGCGGATACCCCGTGGAGTCAAAGGCGCCTGCCTTGATGAGCGATTCGATCACGCGGCGGTTTGCCTGGCTCGAGTCCACGCGCTCGACAAAGTCGTGCAGCGTCTTAAACGGGCCGCCCGCCTCGCGCTCGGCGATAATCGCCTGCGCCACGCCGGTGCCCACGCCGCGGATGCCGGCCAAACCAAAGCGCACGCCCTCCTTGGTGGCCGTGAACTCGGTACCGGACTCGTTGACATCTGGCGACAGCACGGGGATGCCGTCGTGACGGCATGCCGAGACGTAGTGAACGATCTTGTCGGTCTTGCCCGTGTAGGACGTCAGAACGGCCGCCATGTACTCGTGCGGATAGTGCGCCTTGAGCCACGCTGTCTGCATAACCAAGATGGCGTAGCCGGCGGAGTGCGACTTGTTGAAGGCGTAGGACGCGAACTCGAGAACATCGTCCCAAATCTTCTGGGCGACCTCGCGCGTGTAGTTGTTCTTGATGGCGCCGTTCATCCAGTGGTCGTAGGTGGTCTCGTCCGAGCCATCCTCCCAGTGGAGCACCGTCGACGTAAGCAGCTTGATCTTTTTCTTAGCCACGGGCTTACGGATACGCGAGTCCGATTCGCCCTTGGAGAAGCCGCACATCTCGACGGAGATGAGCATAACCTGCTCCTGGTAGACCATGGTGCCGTAGGTTTCGCCCAGGATATCGTCCAGGCGGTCGTCATAGGAGACGGCCGGCTCCTTGCCGTTCATACGGTTGATGTAGGACGAAACCATGCCGGCGCCCAGCGGGCCCGGGCGATACAGAGCGATCAATGCCACGACGTGCTTGTACTCGGTGGGCTTCATGTTCTTGATCGTGGCCGTCATGCCGGCGGACTCGACCTGGAAGACGCCGGCAGTGTGACCGGAGCCCATGAGCTTAAAGATCTCGGGGTCGTCAAAGGGAATCTCTTCCTCTTTGATGTCGATGCCGAAGTTCTTTTTGATGTTGGCCTTGGCCTTGGAGATAACCGTCAACGTGCGCAGGCCCAGGAAGTCCATCTTGAGCAGGCCCATGTCGGCAACGGTATGGCCCTCGTACTGGGTAATCTCGACGCCGCCCTTGGTATCGAGCTTGGTGGGCACATGCTCGTTGACGGGATCGCGGCAGATCAGAACGGCGCACGCGTGCACGCCCTCGCCACGGGTGAGGCCCTCGATCGAGAGCGCCGTGTCGATGATGCGGCGGGCGTCGTCATCCTTTTTATAGGCCTCGGCAAAGTCGGGGTTAAACAGATCCTCTTTGCCGGGTTGCTTTTCGAGCACCTGCTTGAGCTTGACCTTGGGGTCGCTCGAGACCATCTTGGACAGGCGCTGGCCCATGTAGACCGGGTAGTCCAGAACGCGCGCGGCGTCGTTGATGGCCTGCTTGGCCTTGATGGTCGAGTAGGTGATGACGTGGGTGACCTTCTCGGGGCCGTAGAGCTGGCGAACGTGCTCCACGACCTCGAGGCGCCGCTCATCGTCGAAGTCCATATCGATATCGGGCATCTCGGTACGCTGCGGGGACAGGAACCTCTCGAACATCAGGCCGTTCTCGAGCGGGTCGAACGCAGTGATGTTCATGGCGTAGGCGACGATAGCGCCGGCGGCCGAGCCACGGCCGGGGCCGACGCCGATGCCGTTGTCCTTGGCCCATTGCACGTACTCGGCAACGATCAAAAAGTAGGCGGCAAAGCCCTTGTCGCAGATGACCTTGTATTCGTACTCAAAGCGCTCTTTGATGTTGACGCCACCGATCTCGCGCGTGGCCCAGTCGTCACCATAGTGCTGGCGCAGGCCCTTCTCGCACTCGCGGCGGAACTGGCTCTCGTGCGTCTCGCCGGGATCGAGCAGCGGGAAGCGCGGCAGGATGATGGAGTCCCAGTCGAGCTCGACGTAGCACTTGTCGGCAATCTCGAGCGTGTTGTCGCAGGCCTCGGGGCAATACGGGAACATCGCCCGCATCTCCTCCTCGGTCTTCATGTAAAACTCCGAGCCGGTCATGCGCATGCGGTTGGGGTCATCGACCTTGGCGTTCATGCCAATACACATGATGACGTCCTGCACGGGCGCATCCTCGCGGCGCAGGTAGTGGAAGTCGTTGGTGGCGATGACCTTGACGCCCACCTGCTTGGCGATATCGATGAGCGTGCGGTCCATCTGCTCGTCGGTCAGGCCGTTGTCGGTGGTGATGCCATGTTCCTGGATCTCGATGTAGAAGTCGCCGGGGTCGAAGGTATCGCGGAAGGTCTCGGCCCACTTGATGGCGCCCTCCATGTCACCGCGGTCGATGTATTTGGGGATGATGCCCGCGATGCAGGCGCTCGTGCAGATCATGCCCTTGGCGTGGCGGCGTAGGTTGTCGAGCGTCACGCGCGGCTTGTAGTAAAAGCCCTGCACGGCGGCCTCGGAAACCGTCTGCATCAGGTTGACGTAGCCTTCCTGGTCTTTGGCCAGAAGGATCATGTGGTAGAGCTCGGGCTTGTGGTCGCGGGCAAGGGTCTCGTCCGGCGTAAAGTAGACCTCGCAGCCAAAGATGGGCTTGATGACCAGAGGCGGCTTGAGCTCGTCGATATTGCCCTTCTCGTCCCACATGGCCATGTCCTTCACATACTGGGCATGCTCGCGCGGGTTTTCCTCGGGGTCGGGCTCCACCAGCTCGTCGCGGCGGTCCTTTTCCAAGAAGGCCTTGTCGTGGCTCCAGGTTTTGTACTCGGGCGTGTTGTGATTGACGGCGTCGCAGGCCAGCGCCAGGTCGGGCACGCCATACATGTAGCCGTGGTCGGTAATGGCCACGGCGGGCATGCCAAGTTCAACGGCACGATTGACCATATCCTGGATACGGGTTGCGCCGTCGAGCATGGAGAAAACAGTGTGATTGTGCAGATGGACGAATGCCATGTGATGAGCTCCGATGCGGGTTCGTGTTCTGACTGAACGATTTTACCGCACGGCGCGGACGGCACCCGAACCTAGCCAAACCAACACGGCTCCTCTTGCAGTTGCGGTGAAATGCGGACTGTTTGGCGGCTTTTTTGGCCAAAACAGTCCGTATTCCACCGCAAGTTATCTGAGGGCTAGAGATTGTAGGTGACTACTTGAGGTTCGGCGGGTTCGACGAAGATGGCTGGATTCGTCTGCTCCACGCGAACGAACTTGACCGTCACCGCCTCAACGCCCGCCTTGTGCAACACGTCGGCGTAGACGCGCGCCTGCAGGGCGTGCTTCTCGAGCAGCTGTTCCGGCGTCTCATCCGGCGTGCCACCCGTCTTGTAATCAATGACCAGGGCGCGCGACGGATCGGCCGGGTCGGTGGCCAGTGCATCGATGGCGCCTTCGGCATATGCACCGTAGCGGGCGATGTCCTCGTCCTCGCAGCCCAGCGAAAAGAACGGCACCTCGGCGCGAACGCACGGCCACGCGAGCAGGTCGGCACGAACAGCCGACTTGAGCCAGCGGTTCAGGGCAACGTCGAAGCGTTCGCGCTGCTCCGGCGTCAGGCGCCACAGACGCGCCAGTGCATCGGCGCGCGCAGCGGGCAACGCGTCGGCACCCATCTCGATGAGCCACTGGCAGGCGGCGTGGAACGCCGAGCCCAGCGCCATGGGGTTGCCGGCGGGCTCAACGACGGCCACGTCCGCATCGGCCATCTCCGAGCCATCCGACTCTGCATCATCGCCAGCCTCGTCCATGGGCACGTGCGCCTCGGCGGCACGGTCCTCGGACTCGGCATGCAGCGCCGCGGCAATTGACGAGTAGCTGTACGAATCGCGCTCCGGATACGGGCAGGTGCCCATGCGCACGCCCACCGCCTGGGGATACACGAGCTCAAACGCATCGGGCTCGGGGTCGGCAGGACCGGGAACGGCGGCGCGGGCATCTGCACCGGCACCCTCCGGCTCCGCATCGCCGCGGACAAGCCTGCCCTCGGCATCCAGCGAAGCGTTTGCCTCAAACGCCTGCTCGCCAAAGGTAAAGTCCGTGAGCGAAATGAGCTCGTAGTCGCCCGGCTGGGAGTTGTCGAACACCAGGCGGTCGCTATCGAGCTGCGGCGTGTCCAGAGCGTCGGTCGGCAAAATACGGCGCAGCACGTCGTAGGTCAGATCGGTCTCAACGTCGAAGGTCGGCGCCGTCACCTTGCCACGGCTCACACCGGCATCCATCGCCAGAATGACCAGCTCGCGTGCTCGCGTCATGGCGACATAGAGCAGGCGGGCCCGCTCCTCGAGCGAGAGCTGCAGGTCGTCGTTGCGCAGGCGAGCAAATGCCTCGGCGGGAGAACCCGTCGCACAAACGTCCTCCATGAGCTCCGGCGGCAGCCACAGCGACGTGCCCTTGCCCTTAAACGCATGCTCAAACTGCTTTTTGACGTCGTCGCCCTTCACAAAGGTTCCGTCGGCGAGCTTAACGCCGTCGAAGCGTGCCGGCAGTGCCACGACCTGCGCTCCGCCATCGACGCGACCCATCTGTGCCGCACCCGAGGACTTACGCACGCCAAAGCACTCGGCGACCGCCACGACCGGATATTCCAGACCCTTGGAGGCATGCACCGTCATGATGCGTACCGCGCCGTCACCCTCCTCGTTGAGCGCGCCCGGGGCCTCCTTGCCCGCCAAGAAGCGGTCGAAGGCCAGCGCGATGGAACGCGGCGAGTTGCCGAACTCGGCCTCAGCCTCAGCCACGGCGTCGAGCGCCTTGAGCACGTTGGCGGCAATGGCCTTGCCCTCGGGGCCGCGCTGCGCCAGGCGCACAAACCAGCCGGAGGCGTTGACCACGTCGCGCGCGATGGCGGCGAACGAATCGCGGCCCGCGCGACGAAGCGCATACCGCAGCACCTCGCGGGCGCGCTTCACAAGCGGCAAGTCTTGCAAACCCGGCACGTCGGAATCGCTCATGATGCCCATGTCGATATTCCGGCGCGAGGTCTCCCCTGTCTCGCTATCGAGCTTGGTCGCCAGCGCCAGGAACTCCTGAGCGCCGAGCGCAAACATCGGCGAGGCGAGCAGCGGCATAAGGCCCCGCGCCGTATCGGCCGGATTGGCGAGCGCACAAACCAGGGCGCGCACCGTCTGCACCTCGGCTGCTTGGGCAAAGACCGAGCCGCCCGCGATGACGCAGTCGAGCCCCTGATCGCGGAAGGCCTGGGCGTAGACGTCGGCGTTGGTCATGCGGCCCAGCAGCAGTACCATGCCGCCCTGGGGCTGGCCGGCATCGGCAAGCGCGCGGAAGCGCTCGGCGATCGCACGGGCCTTGGCCTGTGTGCGCTCCTGCATACTACCGCCGGCAACAAAGAGGGCCTGGCGGCGCGAGGCGTCCGCCACCAGCGTGTCCTTGCGGCCGTCGCTCGCCTCAAGATCCAAAAAGCCCTGCATCAGGCCGCCGTCATCGCCGTCGAAGACGCGCGCCACGTAACGCAGCACCTCGTCATGGCTGCGGAAGTTGCGCACGAGTTTAACGAGTTCGCCGGCAGGGGCATCGGCCACGGCAGTCGCCTCGGACGCGGCAGACGAGCCCACCTTGCGCTCCTGGCGGCGAAACACCTCGACCTCGGCGCCACGGAAGCGGTAGATCGACTGCTGCGCATCGCCCACGGTGCACAGCGCGCGCTCCCCCGCGCCCGTCAGATAGCGAATCAAATCGACCTGCATCTGATCGGTATCCTGGAACTCATCGATCATGACCATCTTAAAGCGGCCCTCGTACGCAGCACGGATGGCTGGGTAATCGCGCAGGGCCTCGTAGGCCATACGCAGCAGGTCGTTATTATCGAGGGCGGACTGGGCAGCCTTCAATGCGCGATACTCGGCCTCGACGGAACGGGCCAGGCCCACCAGCGCATCGAGCGCCGGGCCACCGCAGGCAAGCACGATATTGATAAACGCATCGGCGGCCTCGGCCTTGAGCAGCTCGACCTGCTCCTTGGGGAATGCCTTGCTCGCGCGCGGCATGGTGCACGACATCATGAGTCGCGCCGCATCCTCCATGGTTTTGCCACTCGCCTCAAACGCGTCGATGGCATCGAGCGCCGTCTGCGCCTTCTCGGTCGCGGCCTTGCTTGCGCCTAGCGCCGCGCGATAGGCATCGGCGAGTGCCGAGGTATCGGCCTGGCCGCGCGCCACGCGCGCGTCGTCCATACCGCCCGGCAACTGGCTCGACAGCTCCAGCAGGTCGCGCACCAGACCCTTGATGGTCGTACCGCCGCCAAAGGAACCGCCCTCGCCCGCCATGGGATACCAGGCATAGAGGGCCTTGAGCGATGCCGCGAGCTCGGGGGCGGCATCGGGTGCCGTCGCGCGACCCAGCACATGCTCAACAGCCTGGTCCATGAGCTCGTCGGTATCGGTGAGCACCGTGAACTCGGGGTCGATGCCCAGCTCCAGCGCGTGCGCGCGCAGGATACGCGAGCACATGCCGTGAATGGTCGAGATCCACGCGTCGTCGACGGTCAGTGCTTCCTCGTCCATGCCCTCGTCGATAAGCGCACGGCGCACGCGGTCGCGAATCTCGGCCGCGGCATCTTTGGTAAAGGTAATGGCGAGCATCTGGTCCAGATGCTCGATAAACGGACCGGATTCGGGCGAGAGCGCGTAGACGATGCGGCGCGTAAGGGTAAAGGTCTTGCCCGAGCCGGCGCCCGCCGAGACAAATAGCGGACGGTCGAGCGTCTTGACGATCTGCAGCTGTTGCGGCATCAAAGTCGAAAGATCCATGGTCTACACGTCCCTCCTTACAAACGTTCCTTCGTGGTTATACGAGCAGCGCGCATGCGCGGCCTGAGCCGACGCCGGGTCGACGGCGGCAACGTTGCCCGCCTCGAGCTCGCGCAGGCGCTCGGCGATGCCGGCCTCCACGCGATCGAGCAGGGCATCGAAGTCCATGCTGCCGCCCTCGCCCGGGAAGCCCTTCTTGAGGCCCGGGATGCGACCGTCACCGCGCTCTTCCTCGAGCAACTCGGCGCTCGCCGCACCGCGCAGCGCGGGCTTGCCGCCCTTGGTCGAAAAATAGAGCGCTGCACGGGTATCCAAGCCCAGTGCCCGACGCATGGCCTGCGCGTAGATGAGCGTTTGGGTATGGGGCGGCAGCCAGCGCGGGTCGTCGATGGGAGCCTCGCCCGTCTCCTCGTCACGCACCGTGGGGTCGGCAAGCTTAAACTCCTCGACACCCGAACGATGCTTGTAGTCGATTACCACGGCGCGGTTCTCGGCGTCCACGTCCACACGGTCGATGCGCCCGCCGAGCGGCCAACCGGCATACTCGACCTGGAGCTCGTTGAACGCAAACTCCAGGTAGCGCGGGGCAAAGGGGGCAAGTGCCTCGGACTCGTAGGCAAGCACGCCCTCCAGCTGCGGCAAGATCTCGGCCACCTGGCGCTCCTCCACCGCAGAGAGCGGCACCAGCGGGCCCTCCGTGCCGCGCTTGCCGGCGTGCTCGGCCAACGTCTCGTCAAAGACCTCGTGCAGCAGCTCCTGAGCACGCGGCAGATTCTCGGGCGTCACGCGCTCCATGCCTTCTTGGGGCAGACGGGCATGCAGATGCTCCAGCACGTCGTGGACAAAGTTGCCCTTCTCCATGTTGCCAAAGCCAGCGTCGATCGACTGGGGCTTGACGCGATACGAGACGAACCAGCATAGCGGACAGGTCGAATAGGCCTCGATCTGCGAGGCAGACGTCAAGCGCGGCACCAGCGGCGCATCCTCGCCCTCGCCATCGCGACGGCGCAGGACCAAATACGGCACGGCCTCGGCACTCAGATGCTGAGGGGCTTCACAGGTCACGCGCTCGCGCTTGAGGCCTTCACCTGCCGCGGGATCAAAGTCGGCGATGATATCGCCCTCGCCCACGCACGTGGGCTTGGCAGCGCCAGCGGCCTCGGCATGTGCCCGCAGCTCGGTCCATACGGCTGCCGGGTAGCACTCGCGCGCCTGGCGATTGTGCGTCACGCGGGCGAGCGCGACCGGACCGCTCGCCGCCTGCATCGCACGGCCAAAGCGCACGCGCAGCAGGGCGGCGGGCTCCAAAGACACGCCGTCGCGGCGCAGCTCGGCCGTCAATGTGGCAAGCGGGCCCTCTTCGTGCGAAAGCGGATAGCTGTCCAGGTCGACATCGGCAAACAGCACGGCATCGTAGCCGCCAGGACGCAAAACCGACGCATCGGCAAGCGACACGAAGCGCACTTGTGCCCGTGGCGTGCGATCGACCTCGTAGGTCGCGTAATCGTAAGCGGTACTGCGCTTGTCCACCTTGGTTCGAACGCCGTCGAGAACCGGCATGGTCGCGGCCTGCGACACGTCGAGTGCGCGAGCATCGTTCATAAGGATGTCGATGGCATGGCGCAGCAAAGCCGTCTCTGCCTGGCGACGGGCCTGGCCGTCAAGGCCGCCTAGAGCGCGATCGGGTAGCGCCTCGGCAACGGCGAGCATGGCCTTGAGCGCCGTCACGGGTTTGTCGCGCCACAGCGCCTGGAACACGTCCGAGACCACACACGGCACGTTCTTAAACCAGTTTTCATCGCTCGCCGCCCTGCGCGCGCCCCTCACCTGACCCTGGACGCTCTGCAGCAGGCTCTTAACGCCCGCAGTGGTCTTGTTGCGCGACAGGCGTATGTTCTTGTCGAAGCCGCGGGCGCTCGCGGCGTCGGCACCCGAAAGCGGGCTATAAATCCAGTCGGTAAGCTCCGGAGCGGGCCACCACTCGGTCTTGGAAGCGGTGCCCTCGTCGGCGGCTTTCATACGCTCGATCAGGTTGGCGAGCGCCGTAAACTGCCTGCCCGCGATGGACTGGGAAAACGCCGTGAACTCAGTCGTCTCGGCCGCAATGTGACGCGCCGCCAGACGAGAGGCGAGCTCAACGAACAGCTGGGGTGCCCGGGCAGAAACAACGAGCACGCGCACAGGGTCGGCAGGCGTCGCGACGCCGTCGACCTCGGAACCCCGGCACGTTTTTACCAGATCATCAATTGCGTCCGCATAAGCATGAGCACGGGCATGGGGGCCAGCGACCTCAATAAAGGCAGGCTGAGCGGCGGTCCCGCAAGCGGCATCAGACGCGCCGACACCCTCCCCTAGCGGCGCGATCTCAAACAACACATCGCGGGCATCAAATGCCGCGGCAAGCTCCTCGCGCATCGCCGCCTGCTCGCGGGCAAGCAGCACGACGACCTCTCCCCCATTGTTCGCCACGGCAGACAGCAGCTCGAGCAGACCGTGCGTAAACGACGTGATACCGCGCACGCATACGGCGCGAGTGCACGCCGGCAGGCTATCGACCAGGACACTGGTCATAATGTCAGCTGCCTCGCAGGGCTCAACCATATCTCGACGGTCCAAACCGCCCGCGTAGGCGCGCAAAAGCTCGAACACACGAGCCTCGGCATCGCTTTTTGGCTCAGGCTGGCAGTTGTCGCCACGGCATCGTTCGGCACCCGTCCCCGCAACGCCCGGCAACACGTCGCGGGCCATGCGCGCGAGCATGCGCACTGTGCCCTGGCTGCGCGAAAGCGGCTGCAGGTCGGCATCGTCGAGACGCGTGACCATGTCCGAAAACAGCATCTGGCGCTGCAGGTTGTCGACGAAACCGCGCCCGTCGCCCATAAGCTCCCAAAGCGAGCGAAGCCACGATGTAGGCGTCTTGTAGTCGATACCCAGCGAAACGCCGGCTTCCGCCGCATCATGACGGCACAGGTCGAGCTCGGCAAACGTTGGTGCCAGCAACACGGCACGCCCGTGACGGGCAATAAGGTCGGCAAGCAGCGCCGACTCGGCATCGCTCAAATCCGTGCCGGCATTGGTGGTATAGATTCGAACAGGCATGGTCCTCCGCTCAAACTGTTCGCAATAATCAATGCATCCATCCTACCCGCCCACGCGGACAGATTTGCCCCACGCCTACAGATTTGATCCCTTGAGGACGGAGGAAAATGGATCACAGAGGGGGTCAGTCTAACCCGGTGATCCGTTTTCCTCCGTCCCCAAGGGATCAAAAAACCGCCCCCGGAGGGACGGTTCTTCGTAATTCAATGTTGTCGCTGGCCTACTCGCCATCCTCCAACTTAATGAGGATCTTGCGGTAGCCACCGTACTCGCCGTTCAGCGCCTTTGAAACGCGGCTCACCGTGGTGGACGAAGCGCCGGTACGGGCCTGAACCTCAACATAAGGCTCGCCCTCGTCCAAATAGCGCGCAACCTGCAAACGCTGAGAAAGGTCGCAAATCTCGCGCGGCGTGCAGATATCGGTCAAAAACGCTTGGATATCCTTCTCGTCGTCCAAAAGGCTGAATGCGTGGACCAGCTGCTTGACATCAGGCTTGTCAAACATGTTCTCGATATTCATCGATCACCGCCAAACCCGCCAAAAGGCATCGAAGTTGATACTGACATCGGGCATCGTTCACCCGTTCTATGCAATAGGGCAACGCCTGTGGCTTTTGCCCGTAGCAGTGTAGCACACCACCAAACTAAAGCGACAAGACTCTCTGCCAGCGGCGCGTTTTTCAGGACGAACGCCGTTTAGAAACCATATGCGCACGTAAGCTCCACGAATATTTGAGACAATGGGCGCCCAAACACCGCGGCGCGCCCGCGCAACCATCCAGGTCGCCGCCGTAAGCCGCTTCACGCGACGCCAGCAATCCCGGCGCAAGAAAGGATTCACGCCATGCGCTTTATGCTTAACTGGCTCTTCACCTCGATCGCCATCGCGATCGCCACGTTCCTCGTCCCCGGTATCCAACCCTTCGGCTTTGCCGAGACCTGGGTCTGCTTTGCCTTTGTGGGACTGTTCCTGAACATTGTCGATTCGTTCGTCAAACCGTTCCTCACGGTCATCTCGCTGCCGCTCACGATCATTACGCTGGGCATTTTCCAGCTTGTCGTCAACAGCTTTATGCTTGAGCTCGCGAGTTACCTGTCGGTCAACCTGCTGGGCGTCGGCATCTCCATCGCCAGCTTTGGATCGGCCTTTATGGGCAGCATCCTGGTGTCCATCACGCGCAGCATCCTCGACAGCATCGCCGAGGACTAAAACGGCCATTCCGGCCGTGTCCGTCTCAACAGCCCAAAACGAAGGCCGCCCATCGCAAAAATGGGCGGCCTTCTTATTTGCCAAGTCTCAAAGGGCGAGAGAATCTACCATTTCCACCCCGTCCCCAAATGCAGGTGTGGGTTAGATGACGTAGTCGTAGCCATGGTTGGGAGCGACAAGTTGATCGAGCGTCACACCGTCGAGGTAGTCGTTGATGAGCTTGTCCAGGTTCTTCCACACGTCGAGCGTGGGGCACTCATCCGAACGCGAGCAGCCCTTGCAGTCGCCATCCAGGCAGGCGACCGGCGCCAGACTGCCCTCGGTCAGGCGCAGGATCTCGCCCACCGTGTACTGCTCGGGCGGGCGCGTGAGCACATAGCCGCCGCCCTTGCCACGCATGCCCGAGAGCATGTTGGCGCGCACGAGCGTAGCCAAGATGTTCTCGAGATATTTCTCGGAAATCCCCTGTCGCGCCGCGATCTCTTTGAGCGGGATGCGACCGGCCGCCTGGTGCTCGGCCAGGTCGACCATAACGCGCAGGGCATATCTGCCCTTAGTAGAAACCAACATGTATAGTGCTGCCTTTCGGTCATTTAGTCCGTAGAAATTCTAGCCGAAAAATTGGTTTTGAAAATACCCGTTCCGGTCAAGATGGTTAATCGACTCGTAATAATCTTCTATTTCCTATTGCGTTACTAGGCTTTACTGTCTACTATGCTTGCCAACAGCAAAACGAACAACCCATAAGGTTTATGGGTTTCGCTGCTACACACACCGTAAAACCACACGGTATCCAGTCATTTGAACACTTTGGAGGTTCACTATGAGCAATGTTTACACGTCCATCGATCAGCTTATCGGCCGCACTCCGCTTCTGGAGCTCACTCACTTTGAGACCGATGAGGACCTCAAGGCCCGCGTGCTCGTCAAGCTGGAATACTTCAACCCCGCCGGGTCCGTTAAAGACCGCGTCGCCAAGAACATGATCGACGAGGCCGAGAAGGCCGGCAAGCTCGTGCGCGGTGGCGACTACACCATCATCGAGCCCACGAGCGGCAACACCGGCGTCGGCATCGCCTCGGTGGCGGCGGCTCGCGGCTACAAGGTGATCATCACCATGCCCGAGACCATGTCCGTCGAGCGCCGCAAACTCATGCAGGCATACGGCGCACAGCTCGTGCTCACCGACGGCTCCAAGGGCATGAAGGGCGCCATCGCCAAGGCCGAGGAGCTGCAGAAGGAGACGCCCAACAGCATCATCGCCGGCCAGTTTGTGAACCCCGCCAACCCCACCATCCACAAGGCCACGACCGGCCCCGAGATCTGGGACGATACCGACGGCCAGGTCGACATCTTCGTCGCCGGCGTTGGCACCGGTGGTACCGTGACCGGCGTGGGCGAGTTCCTCAAGGAGCAGAACCCCGAGATTAAGGTCGTCGCCGTCGAGCCCGCCACCTCCCCGGTGCTCTCCAAGGGCCAGGCCGGCCCGCACAAGATCCAGGGCATCGGCGCCGGCTTTGTGCCCGACGTCCTCGACACCCGGATCTATGACGAGATCATCCCCGTCGAGAACGACGACGCCTTTGCCACCGGCCGCGCCGTGGGCCACAAGGAGGGCGTGCTCGTGGGCATTTCGTCCGGTGCCGCCGTGTGGGCCGCACTGCAGCTGGCCAAGCGTCCCGAAAACGAGGGTAAGACCATCGTGGCCCTGCTGGCCGACACCGGCGAGCGCTACCTGTCCACGGCACTGTTCCAGGACTAGAGCTTCTCGTTCTTAGAACGGGTCCAAGGCACGCCGGTCTCCCCTCTCTTCTGGCAGCCTGAGCTCATCCCAACAGGGTGTCCCACAGGACGCCCGAACTTGCTACAATGTCTGCGGCGCGGAACCAGCCTCCCGCGCCGCTTTTCTTTTTTGGCCACATGCCACCAAGGAGAACCTCCCCATGCACAATAAGCGCGTGCTCGTCGCCATGAGCGGCGGTGTCGATTCCAGCGTGACCGCGTATCTGCTCAAAAGTCAGGGTTACGAATGTGTCGGTGCCACCATGCGCCTCACCTGCCCCGCGCCTGATCCCGTCACGGGCATGAGTAAGGTCGATCGCGACATCGCCGATGCAAAGGCCGTCGCCGAGCGCATCGGGATCCCCCATCACGTGCTCGACCTGCAGCAGACCTTCGACCGCAAGGTAATCGAGCGCTTCGTGACCGCCTACCAGGAGGGGCTGACGCCCAATCCGTGCATTATCTGCAACCGCCACATTAAGTTTGGCGCGCTGCTCGATGCGGCGCTGGATATGGGCTGCGACTACATCGCCACGGGCCACTATGCCAAAACGAGCCAGGCGCCCGATGGCACCTGGCAGCTGCACCGCGGCGAAGATCCCAAAAAGGACCAGAGCTACTTTTTGTATTCGCTCACGCAGGAGCGGCTGTCGCGCACAATCTTTCCGCTGGCCGGGCTGGACAAAGAGCGCGACGTGCGCCGCATTGCCGCCGAACAGGGCTTTGCCAACGCCAAAAAGGCCGAGAGCGAGGATATCTGCTTTATTCCAGACGGCGACTACGCGGGCTATATCGAGCGCCGCTGCGGACATGCCGCCGAGCCGGGCGATATTGTATGGCGCGACGGCAGCGTGGTCGGACGCCATAACGGCGCGTTGCGCTATACCATCGGCCAGCGCAAGGGCTTGGGCGTCGCGATGGCGCATCCCGTGTATGTGACGGGCGTCGACACCGCCAACAACACCGTGCATCTGGGCGAGGCCGAGGACCTAACGGCCACAGCACTCACGGCCGACGACTGGATCTGGAGCGCCCCTGCCGACCGCATGGAGGCAGAACTCGATGCCGGCGGCATTCGCGTGGGCGCCAAGTACCGCTACCGTCAAAAGGACCAGGCAGCGACCCTTACACGTGGCGCCGACGGACAAATGCTGCTGACTTTTGACGAGCCGCAGCGAGCCATCGCCCCCGGCCAGGCAGTCGTCGTCTACCGCGGCGACGTCGTCCTGGGCGGCGGCACGGTGACCGGCGCACTTAAGTAGCCCCATCCCCTTCATAAATTGCGGTGAAATAGGGACTGCTTATGCGTTTCAAATGCAAAAACAGTCCCTATTTCACCGCAACGCACAAGAGCGCCCCTGCCGGCAACGTTATACCGGCTAGTGCGCTCTTAACTTGCCACGCGCTATAAATGCGTCTAACGCTGGACGTAGGCGCGGACGAGCTCGTAGGTGTTGCGCACGCCGTCCATGTGGCTGCGCTCGTAGTTGTGGCTCGCGTACACGCCGGGGCCGATCAGGCCATGGCGAATGTCGTAGCCGGCCGAGAGCGTGGCCTCAACGTCCGAGCCGTAATGCGGGTACACGTCGATGGCGTAATCGAGCTCAAGCTCGCGCGCGATATTGGACAGCGTGGTCACCAGATCGTAGTTGTAGGGGCCGCCCGAATCCTTGGCGCAAATCGACACCATGCGCTCGGTGCAGCCCAGGTCGTCGCCCACGCAGCCCATGTCCACGCTGATCATCTCGCGCGTGTCGGCCGGCACAAAGGCACCGCCATGGCCGACCTCCTCGTACACGGTAAAGAGCAGCGAAACCTTACGCGAAAGCGTCACCTCGCCAGCGGCGACGGCACGCGCCAAGCCCAGCAAAATGGCGGCCGAAAGCTTGTCGTCCAGGAAGCGGCTCTTAATGTAGCCACTCTCCGTCACCGTCGTGCGAGGGTCCATAGCGATGATGTCGCCAGTCTGAATACCCAGCTCGAGCACATCGTCCTTGCTGTCGACGTTCTCGTCGAGCAGGATCTCCATGTTCTTCTCGATAGTCTTGACCGGCTCGTCGGCCACGTGCGCCGAAGGCTCGGTATTGAGGACCACACCCGTGTACACATTGCCGTCGCGCGTGTAGACGGTGCAGTTCTCGCCATCGGCCGTAGACCACTGATGCCCGCCGATCGTCGTGGGGCGCAGACGACCATTGTCCTTGATAGAGCGCACCATAGCGCCCAGGGTATCGACATGGCTCGCCAACACGAGCGGCTCACCCTCACCACCAAGCTCAACGAGCACGTTGCCCTTATTAGAACGCTCAGGCCCAAACCCCATATCGCGCAATGTTTCCATTAGATAATCAGTCGTCGCACGGGTATAGCCGGTAGGCGAAGCAATCGAGGTAAGCGCCTTCAGCTGGTCAGTAATATAGGAGAGCATAGAATCCATCTTGGACACCAAAGTCACCCTTTCATATCGAATTAAACCCACAGCAACAATACCACCACGCACAATTATTTACCTAGCGAGACAACCCATCGAGCTTCTCAGAGCAGCGCCCGTCACGATAACGAGCCGGCGGCCCCCTGCCCGTTAGCCCCAGAATCTTTCCGCAGGACAGAAGGAGGCCCCGCCGCACGTAGTGCGCAACGGGGCCTCCGACATGTCCGAGGACGATTCTGGGGCTAACGGGCAGGGGCCCGCCGAACCAAGTTAGGCAGCCGGGCAGATCTTCTTGAAGAGCTCGATGACGTCGTCGAGCGTTGCCTCGCGCGGGTTACCCGGGAAGCAGGCGTCGGCCATGGCGTCCTTGGCCAGGACCTCGATCTCGTCAGCCTTCATGGCCTCGCAGACGTGCGGGATGTTCACGTCGGCGGAGAGCTGCTTGACGGCGGCGATGGCGGCATCGGCGGCCTCGTCGGTGCTCATGCCCGTGGTGTCAACGCCCATGGCGACGGCGACCTTGGCCAGGCGCTCGGCGCAAACCGGCTTGTTGAACTCCATGGCGATCGGCAGCAGCATGGCGCAGGCGACGCCGTGCGGGGTGTCGTAGTGAGCGGACAGGGTGTGAGCCATGGCGTGGTCGATGCCCAGGCCAACATTGGAGAAGCCCATGCCGGCGACATACTGGCCAAGAGCCATGCCCTCGCGGCCGGAGCCGGGCTGACCGGACTTGGCCTCGGCGACAGAGTCGCGCAGGTTCTCGCTGATCAGCTTAATAGCCTCAAAGTGGAACATGTCGGAGAGCTCCCAAGCGCCCTTGGTGGTGTAGCCCTCGATGGCGTGGGTCAGAGCGTCCATGCCAGTGGAAGCGGTCAGGCCGGCAGGCATGGAAGCCATCATGTCGGGATCGACGACAGCAACCTCGGGGGCATCGTTGGTGTCGACGCACACGAACTTGCGGACCTTCTCGGGGTCGGTGATGACGTAGTTGATGGTCACCTCAGCGGCGGTACCGGCGGTCGTCGGCACGGCGATGGTGAACACGGCGTGGTTCTTAGTGGGAGCAACGCCCTCGAGGCTGCGGACATCGGCGAACTCGGGGTTGTTGATAATAATGCCGATGGCCTTAGCGGTGTCCATGGAGGAGCCGCCACCAATGGTCACGATAGCGTCAGCCTCGGCGGCCTTGAAGGCCTCGACGCCGTCCTTGACGTTCTGGATGGTGGGGTTGGGCTTGATCTCGGAGTAGAGGCTCCAAGCGATGCCGGCGGCATCGAGCTCATCGGTCACCTTAGCGGTAACGCCAAACTTGACCAGATCGGGGTCGGAGCAGACGAAGATCTTCTTGTAGCCGCGACGCTGGAGCTCGCCGGGGATCTCCTTGATGGCGCCGGAACCATGATAAGAGATGGTATTGAGAACGAAACGATTAGCCATTGATAGCCTCCCATCGTGTGCGGGGCACCCATTACGCCCCGCGCTATAAGTCCCATCCTAACGCTTTTGAAACAAAAAACGCGTGAGAACGTCAAAAGTGTTAAAGCGTTTCAACAGATGATGAAAAATATTGCGGCAAAGGAACAGCCCCTTTGCCGCAATCGGTTACTTTCGGCAGCCCTCTTTCCAAGCCTCGGCCGCAACCTTCCAGCGTAAGCGCAAGTCGCGCTCGCGGTCGATGAACATGATGGCAAACGCGACAAACAGCAGCAAGCTCGCCACGACGATGGCATGCAGGCCCATGCGTTCAATACACCAGTTGCCCAACACGGCGCCAAACACAAAGGTAAAGATCACGCCAAAGTACAGCAGGCCGTTTTCCAAAAAGCCGCGCCTGTGGGTGATGATGTAATCGTCCACGTTTTGCAGCGCGTTGCGCAAGTTGCCGATGCACATGGTCGTAGCGATGCCGTGACCGTGGATCTTGCGGAAGCTCTCGACTTGCATGCCGCAGGCAAAAGAGGTGAGGCAGTTGGCGAGCAGGTTGTAACCGCCACCGGGGATAAAGCTCACGCCCAGCAAGATGACGGCTTCAAAGAACACCGTCACCTGACGCCAGTGGATCACGCTGCCAAACCGCTCGTGTACCAGATCGGCAAGCATAATACCCACGGCAAACGACACCACAGGGAAGAAGTAGCGCCCCGCAAGTGCCCAGTTGCCCTCCGAGATGCTCACTCCCACGAGCAGGATGTTGCCTGTTTGCGCGTTGGCGAAAACATGGTCGCGCCCAATGTACGAATACACGTCCATAAAGCCACCGGCGAGCGCCAAGATGATGCCCAGCTCAATAGACTCCGATATCTGTTTGGCACGCTGCATCGTCGTGCATCCTCCTTGTTGACGACTCTCTCGTGCGTTGGCGGAAACATAGCCGCCGTTCATACTGTAACCCATTGACAACATGGCGTGCGCGCGAGACGACCCCTTCGACACAGGGATACACAGTCTGGAAACAAACAACACCCGCATCGACACGCCGATCCGCCAGCTCGTGTACTCCACCAGTCTTTTTAGCCCCGTCCCAAAAAGACTGGTTACAATTACGTGCAGCATACAAACACCGGGAGGGATCGTGGCAAAAAAGCCTCAGCACGCTCAGAACAACCAGCGCAGTCAGCAGGGCAAACAGGGCCAGCAGCAAAAGCGCGGCGGTAAGGCCCAGAGCGGCCACACCACTCATGCCCCGGCAGCGCCTGTCCGCCCCTGGCGCCCGGGCCGCGATAAGTTCCTCCCTGTCAGCCGCGCCGACATGGATGCGCGCGGTTGGGACCAGTGCGACTTTGTCTACATCTGCGGCGACGCCTACGTGGACCACCCCAGCTTTGGCATGGCCATTATCAGCCGCGTCCTCGACGCGCACGGCTACAAGGTGGGCATCATCTGCCAGCCCGACTGGACCGACCCCGCCAGCATCAGCGTGCTCGGCGAGCCGCGCCTGGGCTTTTTGGTCAGCGCCGGTAACATGGACTCCATGGTCAACCACTATTCGGTGACCAAGCACCGCCGCCACACCGATGCCTACACGCCCGGCGGCGAGGAAGGTCACCGCCCCAATCGTGCCGTCACGGTCTACGGCAACCTCATCCGCCAGACGTTTAAGGACGCTCCCATCATTATCGGCGGCATCGAGGCAAGCCTGCGCCGCCTGGCCCACTACGACTACTGGCAGGACAAGCTCAAGCGCTCGGTACTACTCGACTCGGGCGCCGACATCCTCATCTACGGCATGGGCGAGCACGCAATCGTCGAGATCGCCGACGCGCTCGACGCGGGACTGCCCGTCGACCAGATTACCTATATCAATGGCACCGTTTACCGCACGGGTTCGCTCGACGAGGTCTACGACTACGACCTGCTGCCCAGCTGGGACGACCTTACCGCCGACAAGCTCAACTACGCACGCAGCTTCAATGTGCAGCAGCAGAATATGGACCCCATCACCGGACACCGCCTGGTAGAGCCCTACCCCAACAGCGTCTATGTGGTGCAGAACCCGCCATCGGCGACGCTCACCACCGATGAGATGGACGAGGTAGCCGAGCTCCCCTACGCACGCGATTGGCATCCCGACTACGACGTGGCAGGCGGCGTGCCGGCCTTTGCCGAGATCAAGTTTTCCATTAGCTCCAACCGTGGCTGTTTTGGTGAGTGCTCATTTTGCGCCCTCACCTTCCACCAGGGGCGCGTGCTGCAGATGCGCAGCCACGATTCGATCATGCGCGAGGCCGAGCTGCTCACGCGCGATCCCGAGTTTAAGGGCTACATCAACGACGTGGGCGGACCGACGGCAAACTTTAGCCGCCCTGCCTGCGACAAGCAGCTCAAGCACGGCGTGTGCAAGAACAAGCGCTGCCTGTGGCCGAGCGTGTGCAAGAACATGGTGGTCGACGAGAGCGGCTACACGCAGTTGCTGCGCGACCTGCGCCAGCTGCCGGGCGTCAAGAAGGTCTTCGTCCGCAGCGGCATCCGCTTTGACTACACCATGGCCGACGCCTCGGACGAGTTTTTGCGCGAGCTGCTGGAGCACCATGTCTCGGGCCAGCTCCGCGTGGCACCCGAGCACGTGAGCGACGCGGTGCTGAGTGTGATGGGCAAGCCGAGCCGAGCCGTCTACGACGCGTTCTGCCGTAAATTTGAACGCCTGAACCGCGAATACGGACTCAAGCAGTACGTGGTGCCGTATCTGATCTCGAGCCACCCCGGCTCGACCATGAAGGAAGCCGTGGACCTTGCCGAAGCCGTGCGCGACATGGGCTACATGCCCGAGCAGGTGCAGGACTTCTACCCCACACCGTCCACCATGTCGACGTGCATGTACTACACCGGCGTGGATCCGCGCACCATGGAGCCGATCTATGTGGCGCGCGACCCGCACGAGAAGGCCATGCAACGCGCGCTCATCCAGTATCGCAAACCCGAGAACTACAAGCTCGTGCGCGAGGCACTGGAAAAGGCCGGGCGTCGTGACCTGATCGGCTACACCAAGCATTGTCTGATTCGCCCCGTGCCACCACGCCCGGGCGAGACATCGGCCAGCGGCGGGCATGGCACCGGCAAGAAGGGCGGCAAGGCCCACGGTGGCGCCGCCGGCAAGGGACCCAAGGGCAGCAAGGGCCACAGCGGCATGTCGCGTGCGCAGAACACCGCAGGCCGCAACCGCGCGGCCCAGGGGCGTCAGGGTGCCAACGGAGGCGGTCGCCGCAACTAGGGCAGCGGTGCGTTCGCTGCATCCACCCCACACGCGTGGCGCAGCGAACGCATTGCCTCAACGAGGATGACGCCGGCGATAGCGACCGTAATTGCCACATCGAGCGGCGTGTTCACAAACCAGAGCAACGTCATGAGATACGACCCGGCATTAAAGGCAAAGTGCAGCAGGATCGTGTAGCGGAGCTTTCCGGTCGTCACGAGCACCCAACCAAAGATGAGGCCGGCGGCACCCGCGTAGCAACCCTGCACCCAATTCATGTGCATAAAACCGAAGATTGCCGCCTGCAGCACAATCGCCGCGGCAATACCCCACGTACTTGGGGCCGCCCAGGGCACCATGGCGCCGTCCTGCGCGCTCGCACGACGCCGGCGCTTCCAAAGTGGGCGGCACTGCGGATTAAACGCTCGGAGCGAAAACTCAAAAATAATGCCGCGCACCAGCAGCTCTTCACAAAATGGGGCGCCGAGCACCGTAGTCAGGACGGCGAGATAGCTGGTGTCGCCCATGCCTGTTTCCTCGACAAGCTCGCTGTAGTCGGCCGCGGCCTCGGGCAACAGCGACAGCGCGGCGTCGGTCACGTAACCAACGACCACCTGCAGGGCAAGGCCAATCACGATAACGCAGGCGATGCGTTTCCACGCCCCACGCGCTCCCCCGCCGAGCGGGTGCTCGCTTTGCCGGCGTGCCATAAACGAACGCGGCCACAGATAACGCCACCACAGCAGCGCCATCAAAAACGACGCCATCTGCGCGGCAGCCTGAAGCAATTGAATGTCGAGGTCATCGATCGAAAAACCCATGAACACTGACGCGACGCCCAGAGCGGAAAACAAAACCACGCTCAGAGCAATATCGGCAGCGACGACGCCAAAACAGGCAAGCGCCCAAATCATCGCATTGAGCATGCCGACCTCCTCCCGACGACTAGTCATTGGGTGTTCCTATAGTTTTGTCAACCGTCGGGGCTACTCCCGGTAGGGCACCCGGTCGCGCATCACGGCGTATATCGCCCTGAGCCGCTTCCTCGCGACGGCCTTGAGCGCCCGCCCGTGCCCCATGCCCCG
>DBFAAM010000012.1:0-12111 GCA_048193585.1 Collinsella aerofaciens
TTTCCGCAGAGCCCTCAATAAAAGAAAAGGACACCTTTGCAGAGGTCCTAGTCAATTCAAGGTGGCGGGTAAGGGAATCGAACCCCTGACACGAGGATTTTCAGTCCTCTGCTCTACCAACTGAGCTACCCAGCCATTTGAGGTGTGCCTTGTTTCAAGGCTTGATTAGTATAACCAAGGACGCGTTCCGGTCAACCGAGAATTTTAAAAAAGTTTTTGAGCACAGCCTCGGTTCTATAAATCGGCACGTCAGAGGCATCAGCCGGCAGCAAGAAGTTTTTCACTCAGAGCCGCACGGGCAAACTCACTTGGCGTCATCCCCTCGGCAGCCGCCCGTCGACGAATGGCCTCCTTCATTCCCAGAGGAATCTTGACCGACAGCGTTGCCGTCCCCTCACCTGAGAGCGGGGGCCGTCCATGCACGATCCCACCAACGGTGTGTTCGCCATCCGGAAACTCTCCGCGCTCGTACGACTCGCACCACGCGTCAATCATTTCATCCGTTACAACCTGACCATTAGCGGCCGTATACGTCTTGCCCATCATCGACCCCTCTGCCGAGCTCGCTCGATCTCTTGCCAGAATTTCTTCTGAACCGGAGACAGGGCATGAATAATGAGCCATCCACGAATTAGTTCGACCGCAACAAGTTCCACACTTCGACCATCTGGAAGCCATCCAATGGCAAGCCATCTCGGCGGCTCGTCCTCCGACTCGCGGCGAATGCACTCAGTAACCGCGAACCAGGCACCTAGTACCTGCTTTTCCGTCAAGTGTTTTTTGGCGTTCGGATGGATCTCAACATCCATGCATCTTCTCCTCCATCTTACCCAATTTCGTATGACGAAAGTCCGCTGTCGCCAATCTCTTACGCCGGCACTTGCTGGAGGGCGGGAGGTGTAGCGAGGATTGAAGGGCGTTCCAATACCGCCCAGGCGCCGGGGCAGGAGCACATGCGCCAAGGACAAACGTTTTCGTAGCGCGCGAGGATATTGCCGTCGCGATCGATGAAGGCGATGTCGATGGGATAGGCCATAAAACACGTATGGACCGAAGAGCAGCGTGGAAACGCCATGACGAGCGGCAGGCCGTTGGCGGCAACCGGACGCCGTCCCAGCATGCCGCGCAGGCGCACGACGAACGACTCCGCCACCGCAAACTCGGCCGGCGTCCAACCCAGCCTGTTGAGTGCCCGCGCGTAGGCGATGTAGGACGAGACCGCGGTCACATGACCACCCCCGGACGCCATGGATCGACCGTCACCGCACGCTCGTGCGACAACGTTGTCGGCGCCCCCAGCGGAACGCCAGCGATGCTGAGAGAAGTCGGCCACGGCTCATAGTGCATGGTGCAGGTGTAGGTCCTAAACGTACCGGACAGGGAGAGCAGGCCACCATCCGATGCCTTCGCGCCTTGCTCGCTCGACACTTCGATCTGTAAGTCATAGCCTTCCATGGCATTCAGAATTTGAGTCTGAACCGTCGCCGAGGCATCGGCAGAGCTTTCGTCGCCCTCCCCCTCCGACGCCACGGCATGCGCTAGCACGATGTCGGGCACCACGCGGTCGAAGCGCGCGACAGCGCTGGCAAAGATCATGACGTTGTACACGATGAGTGCCAGCACCAGCAAAACGGGCGTAACCACTGCCATCTCCACCGTCGCTTGGGCGCGCTCCTCGCGCAGACGCATGCGGATACTCATTACGACCCACCGCCCAGAGCGCCAACCAGCGTGGCGACATCGACGGTGAGCGGGATGGAGCCGCCGCCGGGCAGAGGAATCTCCGCAAGTGTGAACACCGTACCGCTAATGGTGCGTTCGACTTGATATTCCAACGCCTCGCAAAGCGCCTTGGGATCGGTCACGCCCAACGGAATACTTCGCAGTTTGTCTTGCGCTTGAGAGAGACCCGCAATGTCAGACCCCGGACTCTTAATGATATTGGCGGAATCGGTCAGCACCGGCTTTCGCAGGCGCAAGTCGCACGGTTCCAAACCCAGCGCCGCCACGGACGCCGAAACGGTATCGCCGAGCCACGATGCGATGGAGCCCAACGCGCCGCTGCCCCCTCCTAGGCCTTTAATCATCTCGTCCATAAGTTCGTCGGCCGAACCTTGGATATCACCGTATCCTACGAGCAGCCGTCCCCAAACATCCATGACGCCATCGAGTACGCCGGCAACGCCGCCCGAGCGCTCCTTCAATGTCGAGAAAAATCGCGAAAGCACGTTGTTTTGCGCCGTCGCCTCATCGGGCGCCAGCACCGCGGCAGAGATAGCACCGCGATCGCCAAGCCTGACTGCCGTGTTAAACGAAGAGTTGAGCTCATCGGGGCTCGAGATGGCACCCGAAACCGCAAAGGCGACCACGCCGTTGCGACCGGGCGGAGCGATACGCGGGCGCTCGCCCGAAAGCGCTTTAATGGCCTGGTCAAACGCATTGCCCGCACGGTCGGCCTCATCCTCGGTCTGGCGCATGAGCTCAAGCTCTTTGTTGCGGCATTCGACGTAGTCTTCCAGGGCCTCTTTGAACTTATCGAAGTGGTACTCAAAGCCGTTTTCGATAGAAGTCGAAGGCGCTGCAACGGCACCGAGCGACGAAACGCCAAAATGGCATCTGTTGCATCTGTCCTGCCCGTCATAATCAGCAACCGAGGCTAACCCGCCTGGCGACCCCTTCTTATAGTTGGGGCAACTCGTTCCGTAATGCAGATACGTCTTGTCATCGATGGCACTGGTTGGCCACGCCGCATCGGTATAGAGTTCCGTCGCTCGCACCTCGTCAGTGTTGCGCGGCAACAGCGGGATATAGGAAGTGACTTCATCTCCGTCCTCGGTTACATATGCACGATTGACCTCTGTACTCGCATAGGTGTAAAACGCCTTGCGCGCCGCCGACTCCGCCTTCGTCTCGACGCTTGAGCCCTGAGGTGCCTCGTTTGCAAGGCGCGAGCGGTAATAGGCCTTCGCGCGATCGAGCGCCACTTGCGGCTCCCATGTGACACTCGAGGCATAGTGCGGATTCTCAATATCCGAAAGCTTCGCCAAGCTCCTCGCGCGTTCCCACATGCACGAACAGCTTCCGACTGCGCCTCTGTCAGATCCACCGCAGTCGGCAAGCCAGGCATGTTCCTTGGCCTTTGACGTTTTCTCGGACGCTTTCTTCAGTTCCTTGGCAGCATAGTCAAGGTCTTTTGAGGTGCTCTCGATGGCATCGGTCGAGATCTCGGACCCTTTGAGCGCAGCGAAGTCCGACTCGGATGTCCTGGGCACGGCAAGCGCCGTACCGGTATAGGTCACACTATCGGTATCCTGCGCCGACACCGCCTGCGTGGCACGCGCGGCGATCAGATACGGCAGAGCCGTCTCGATTTTCTGCAAGCCTTCCGATGCGCTTTTAGCAAACTTGTTGCGCGTTTTAATGATCTCAATCCCGGTGTCGACCATATTGCCGGCAACTGGTTCGGCACCTGGGATGAGGATGGCGACCAGGCCCGTCCCGATTGTGGCAAACCCCGCTAGGCCCAAACTCAAAATGCTCGCATCCACCACCGTGGCAGCCGTGTGATAGGACGACACCACATTGGCGCCTGCCAGCGCGCCGCTATCGGCCGCCACCTGGGTATCCCCGGCACGCGACATGCTCCATATCGCCGCGGTCGACGAAAACAACAACGTGAGCACCACTAGGATGACCACGGCAGAAGAAAGCGTGGTGTAGGCACCGTCTTCGATAAACAGGTCGATACCGGCGCGGCCCATAAAGCCGCCTCGCTTGCGATGGCAGCTCGGACGGCGCGTCAAAACGCATCTAGACCAGAAACGCTTAATCCCATGCAGCAATCCACGAATCATAATCTCCCTCCAGCCATTCGGGACGCGATTGATACGAGACATCGACCTTGAGCTCAACGTAGCCGCCCTCGGCGGTACCACCCATAGCCCGCGCAAACGCACCGATCACAGGCAACGGCTTGACCTCGCCGGAAACGGACACGGACGAGACGCCACCCGCACCGGCCCGGCCAAGCTCGATATCCCACGACAACGGCCCGCCGGCATGAAAGATCGAAACGTTGGGCACTGCGGCAAGCCGGCGGCGGGTGAACTCCTTAAGATCGTCGTCCTCCGCCGTCGTCGTGGTCATGAGCCGCGCGGTCTCGGCGGCGGCAGACTCCATGACCGCGCGCGTATAGAGCAGGCACACCGGTTGCAGGGCGAGAAGGATGAGCGTCAAAAACGTTGGCAGCAAAAAAGCGGCCTCGACCGTAGACTGCGCCCGGTCCTCGCGCGCGATATCAATACAACGCGATGTCCTTAGCGCCCGCGGCGGCGTCGATAACCGACGTCGAGGCAACGCCATGGGATGCCGCCCGCTCAACCAGCGCCGCCAAGTGTCCATCGGTGCCAGCACGCCAAAGTCCCACAATCGCCAGCACGATCGATAACAGCGCCACCGTGACGATGGCGTATTCCACAGTCGCTTGGGCAACCTCTTCACGCAGAACGCCATGCATTTCACGATCCCTCCTTTGAGCTTATTGTTTGCGGGACCAGGCGCACGGCGCGCAAACGACACGAAGCATCGCCGGTGTCCGCGGCAACCGTCACCATATCGACCCAGCCGCGCCCATCGCGCACGATGGCGCCCCACACGTTTCCCTTGATGTCGAGATAGCCGCTCAGAGCAAGTTGGGCCGTTGGCACCTCGCGGTAGGCACGCAGCATATCCGCCGCCGCTTCGGTCATCGGTCGGTCTTCGGACCATGCAAGCCGGACCGCAATCGCGTTGCCTTCAGGCGAATCCGTCGCAGTGCCAGACCGCTTGTCGAGCGTCCGCAGAAAGGTTTGCGCCGTGACAGCGACATCCGAATCGTCCGTATCTCGCATCTCATCTTTTTGAGACGCCACCGCCGAATCTGAGCCCGAATCGAAGGCGGCCCCAGGACGCTGCTGCCGCGCGGCGTTAAGCCCCCAAAGCACCGCCGCTATCGCCACGGTCAGGCAAGCAAACACCAGCAGCACCCCGATGGGGCGCTCGCCCTCTACAGGCTGTTGATGCCCTCGCTGATCGCATCCCATAGCTCTTTAACCTTGCCCTTAAATGCGACGATGGCGATAATCGCGATCACCACAAGCACGCCCACCAAAATGGCGTACTCGGTGGTACCCTGCGCGCTCTCCTCCCGCAACAGCTCCTTGGCATGCTGGCGAGCGTGGATCGCCCGGCAAAAAGCCCAACCCTGGACCTTGCCGGCAACGTCAGTCATCGTGTTCATGTATTCCTCCCTACATCATCCCGCCTGCTCCCAGCAGCGGGCCCAATATGGACAGAAGCAACGCCGGCAAGATGAGCGTGCCGGTGGGAATCAGCAGCTTGACGGGTGCACGCTCGATCTCGCGCTCGACCGCGGCACGGTGAGCTGCACGGATCTCGCGACTTTGAGCGGCCAGTGTCTCGGCAAGTGGGGCACCCAGGGCGAGCGCCTGCCCCACCGTGATGGCAAAGGTCTCGAGCGCTCGCACGTCCAGGTCGCGCGCGGTGGCCAATAACTCGTCCTCACGCGTGCCCACGCCCACCTGCCACGCCATACAGGCCCGCTCAAGGCGAAGAGCCAACACTGACCGGCGGTTGGCACAGAAAATCTCAAGCGCCGCATCAAACGAAAGGCCGGCCGAAAGACCCAAGCGCACAACATCGATCATCTCGGACACTTCGCCGAGCGACACTCGCGCCGGGCCGCCCGCTCCAACCGCGCCCTTCACTCGCGCGGTCAGGGCATCGACCACCGAGCGACCCGCGGCAGCGACCAGCACCGCCTCGCGCTTGCAGGCCCCTGCGATCTTGCGTGCATCCGCCCGATCCAAACCCGTCGCGACAAATACACTCAGGGCGCACAGGCAAGCCGCAACTGCAACCGGGGCGTTCATAGCTCCACCCGCATAATGCGCCTGATAACCACCAGGGCAACGGCGTTGAGGGCAAGACCCAGCACCACAGCGCCCGCGCCGGCAGGCGTCGCAAGACCGCGACGAAAATCTGCCGAAAGCAGCGCCAACACCGCGCACATGCCCGCTGGCATCGCCGCGACCATATGCGCCGACATGCGAGCCTGCGACGTCTTAACATCCAGGCGGCGCTTGAGCTCGATGCGCTCCCCCACCATGCTCGACGCCTCGGACAGTAAGTCGGCAAGCGGAGCACCGGTGCGCTGAGACACCTTAAGCGCCAAGGTCACAAGCGAAAGACCGGGGGCGTCGATGCGCACGAGCAAGTCATCGAGCGCGTCGGTCGCCGAGATGCCGCAATCGATCGCCGCCGCCACCCGCAAAAACTCGGTATGCACCGGCTCTTGCGCATGAGCGCCCACAAAGCGCATGCCCTGGGCCAGCGAATGTCCCGAGGCAAGCGACATGGAAAGCGCGGTAAACGCCTCGGGCATGGCCTCTTCTGCATCGTGTTGCTCGCGCTGGCTCTCAAAGCCATCCCGAGCGGCGCCAACGGCAATCGGAGCAACAAGTCCCAAGGCAAATCCGAGGGGCGATAACGACACCATCGTTAGTAAAACGCAGCAGACACCGCTCGATAGCAGCAGAAGCGCCAAACGCCCCGAAGCATCTTCGATCACGAGGCCAAGGCGATGTGCCGGAGCCAGCGATGCCCACGAACGGGCGATCTTTTTCAGCAGATCGTTTTCCACCAGCTCACGCGGCAGCTTCTCTGCCACCGTCTCGAGCGCCTGACGCGCCAGCTCCGCCGGCGGTACCTGCGGCACACGAGGTTCCGCCCCGCACGCCGTCGCAACAGAAAACCCTGCCAAACCCCCTACGACGAGGGGCACAGCGACCTCCATTCGTCCACCTCCTCTTGTGTGAGCGTCCCCGACCGCAGGCCTTCTGCGATAAACGGCGGCTCGCGGTCAAGCTTCCAGGTGCGCTCGGCGGCATCGAAAGTCACATAGCGCTCGAGCTCTACGCCGCCCGACGCGGCGCGACGCACCCCCGAATACGAGGAGACGAAACGCCTGCCATCGGCGTGGCGCTCGGACATCACGATGCCGTCGAGCGCCATGGCAATCTGCTCCTCGATGAGCTCGCTCGGCAGATCGATGCCATAACGTGCAAGCAACGTCAGACGCACCACGGTCTCCTGCTCGGAACCCGCATGAAGCGTGGTGAGCGACCCGTCGTGGCCCGTGTTCATGGCCTGCAACATGTCGCAGCACTCGGCACCGCGCACCTCGCCCACCACGATGCGGTCGGGGCGCATGCGCAGGGCATTGGTCACCAGGTCGCGGATCGTCACCGCGCCCTCGCCCTCAATTGAAGCCTCGCGCGCCTCTAGGCGCACCACGTGCGGATGATGCGCAAACTTGAGCTCGGCAGAGTCCTCGATCGTCACGATGCGCTCGCCGGTGGAGATCTCGCATGACAACGCGTTGAGCAGAGTGGTCTTACCAGATCCCGTGCCTCCCGCAACCGCCAGGTCCTGTCGCAGCGACACAGCGCACGACAGCAGCTGCGCATACCAAAGCGGCAGCGACCCCAGCCCCACAAGCTCGTCCAGCGAGCAGATACGGTCCGAGAACTTTCGGACGGTGAGAATCGGTCCGTCAATCGCCACAGGCGGAATCACCGCGTTGACGCGATAGCCCGTTTTGAGGCGGGCGTTGACGATGGGGCTGCGCTCGTCGATACGGCGGCCAAGTGGCGAGATGATGCGGTCGATAAGCACCCGGATCTGCTCATCATCCTCAAACGCATGCTCGATGGGGTACAAGACGCCGCCGCGTTCAAAGAAAGCCGAGCGGCAGCCGTTGATCATGATTTCGGTAACGGTGTCGTCCTCGATGAGCGGCTGCAACGGCCCCAAGCCCACCACGTCATCCAAAATCTCGTCGATGATAGTCTCGCGCTCGGGCGTCGCGAGATCGGTCGGCTCCTCAACATTGAGCGCCGCCTCCACCGCAGGACGCAATTCCGAGCGGGCAAGTGCCGGGTCGATATAGGCGCTGATACGCGCCACTTCGTCGTAACCCATGCGGTCCATCACGGCGCGCTTGGTGCGTCGTTTCACCGCGCGGCGACGCCCCGCATCTACAGGCGCTGCCGCCGCTGCAGCGCCGGCAGCCTTAATCCTCGTTTGCAGGCTCATCGCTGATCACCCTCGCGCGACCAGGGAAGGCGAATACGCGGGCGTTCGGTGCGCATTGCACGGTCGGCGACCATATCGCTCCAAGGGCCGACGGCGCACCCCAGTTCCACGAGCATCTCGCGCGTGGCCTCGCGCACGCTGGTCGCAAAAGCGCTGGTCTGCCCCACTGCCTCGTCAGCGCGCCCAAACGCCATGAGCGCGGCGAGATCCTGCCCGCCATCAGCGATACGAATCTTGGAGCTCAACGCACAGGCAATCTCAAAGCGCATGGCGACGTCCTCGTCTGCCCCGCGCGCACCGAACCGGTTGAACACGGCGCTCATGCGCGTGCGCGGCACACCTACTCGACTTGCCAGTTCAATGGCGCGCGACGCCGATGTCGCGGACGACACCGCCGCATCACCAACGACCAGGCAACGGTCGCTCGCCGCCACCGCAGCCGCCACGGCATCGCCCCAAAAGACCGAGGTATCGATAAAGACCACGTCGGATTCGCGACGCAGGACATCGAGCAGTAGCTCCACCGGACGTGCCATGAGCTCGGCTTGCTCGGGCGCCGCGACGGGACCCCAGAGCGTAACGCCCGGCGCCACGCGCATCGATGTGGCTACGATATCCGGCTCGGTGAGCGCGCCCGCCGCCGACGGCTCGATAAGTGCCGCCATATCGCGCGGAGCATCGACGCCTAACAAGTCGTAAAGGTTTCCAAACATCAGGTCCAGGTCGAGCACGGCGGCACGCAAGCCCAACAGCGACGATGTGTGTGCCATGGTGGCAACGATCGTCGACTTGCCGCAACCGCCCGAACCCGAAATGGCGCAGATGACCGGAGCTCGATGCTGCGGAGCGGCAGCGTCTGCCGGCGGCATCGGAGGCGGCGGGGCGGGCGTCGGCGACAGCGTCCCCGTCTCCCCCGCCGCAACCACACGCTGCGTCCAAGCCGGCATGGCGGCTTGTTCGGTCTGCAAGGCAGGCTCGTTCTGTGCAATCTGCTCATGCTGCATCAGCGACAACTCGCCGCACCCGGCAAAGCCCTCAACTTCGTCGAGTTCATCCGCCAGATTCACGCCGTGCACGTATCCCATATCTACAGCCGGGGAGTCGCCAGCATGCTGTGCCGGCCCTCCAGCGTCATCGTATACAAGGGGGTTCCGGGGGCGCCGACCATGCTCGGCTTCCGCTTTTCCATAATCATCAACACGCGGGCCTCTTGTAGCGCGAGGCGCCCCGGGTTCCCTATCAACAAAAGCATCGGGCTCAATCGTCATGCGCCGATCGGAATCAACCGCTCCCTCGCCCGCGCGCCCGTTGCCGCATATACTGTGCGCAGCGATGACCTCGGTCGCCCCCGCGCGAAACAGTCCCTCGATATCCGACGGATCGAGCACTTCTATCAACACGACCACGCGACTCACGCGGCCTTCGGCCGTCAGGCGCGCAACAGTCTTGCGCACATCTTCGATATCAAACAGAGACGCCGCGATGATGGCAGCCCCGCGGCGCGACGGAAACGCCCGCGCCATGGAAACCAGCCCGTCCAGGTCACCCACGCGAAGCACCTGTGCACCCGCATCACGGCCCTCGACTTCCTGCTGCAACAGCCCGTAATCGCCGCACGCGCAGCACGCAAGCCAGATCGCCTTCATCACTCGTCGCCTCCGCTCTTTTTGCCGCGCGCCGTGGCGGGAATCGTCAAGCTGACCGTTCCCTTGCCCGAGGCTCCCAGCAGTTCCTTGACGTCTTCGGGGTCAGCCGCCAGCGTCACCCATTCGATCTTGCCCTCGCGCGTGGCACCGGAATTCTCACTGGTATCGATCACGTGCGCGCCGCACAGTCGATCGGTTACGCCATCTTTTTGCACGTACACGTCCACATAGCTGCCCACGCCCGTGGCACCGCCGACCGAGTGCTCGGCATCGACCGCCACCGAAACGGCGACCTTGCCCTTAGGCACCTCGAGCTTGTGGCTCTCGGCCTTGGTGTAGACATTGCAGATCACGGCGTTTTTGGGAATACGCGAAGTCGTCACGTCGCCGCGCATCTGGCGCAGCTCGGTCGCCGCGTCACGCGGCAGCAGACTCGTCAGCCATTCCTGGGTTATGACATTGGTCTCATCGAGGGTCTCGCCCACATCGATATCGCGCGCCGCGACGCATACCTCGACGCGATCGCCACCGTACTTGGCCAAGGTCTCAGCCTGGACCTGTTCGGCTTGCGAGCGGATCGACGAGCCGTAAACCATGCAGAGCAGAGCAGCGAGCACGCCCGCGACCAGACTGATGGCGATGCGCTTGCTCTTGTTCACGGCCGCTCCTCTCATGGCAGTGCCGGGCGAATGCCCGTACCACCATTGTCTGGGCGGTCAGAGCGCAAAGCGGCGCAATCGCGATCTTGGTTTTCGATGTCAAACCAATCGCCGACCAAAAACTGACCAAGCCGTCAAGTTCGTGTCAAGGTTTTGGTCAGCACGTCACCAAAACGCATGTTTCGAAGCATTTCAATAACAAAAAAGCCGCCTCCCAAGCAGTTAGGAGACGGCTGTCATAGGAAAAATCAATTACAGATGAACATCGGGATCGAGCATTTGAGCACTCACGCGCATGGATGACGCCAGGTTTTGGAACGTCTCCAGACGCAGGCTGTCGATCTGTCCCGCGTCCTCGGCCTCGCGAACGGCACAACCCGGCTCATGGGTGTGCGTGCAATCGCCGAATCGGCACGCGCGCGATGCCTCGACGATCTCGGGGAACGCGCGCGCCAACCCCCGTTCGTGGCCCACAAGCGGCAGGCTCCGCAGGCCCGGCGCATCGGCGATCACGCCGGCGTCGCCCGGCAGCGCCACCATCACACGCGCGACGGTAGTGTGACGGCCCTGGTCATCGCGCTCGCGCACACCGCCGGTAGCCAGGGTGTCGTGACCCAACAGCGCGTTGAGCAGCGTCGACTTGCCGGCACCCGACTCGCCCAGAATCATGGCACAGCTCCCGGCGGGCACGCAGGCGCGCACTTCGTCTAAGCCGCGGCCCTCAGCAGAAGACGTCACGATCACGCGCGCGTCCGAGCCAACCAAGCGATGCACACAATCCAGGTCGCGCTCGAGCTCCTTGGCTTCGCAGCGGTCGGCCTTGGTGAGTACCACCACCGGCTCGGCATCGCAGTCGAGCGCCAACACCAGCGAGCGTGCCACACGGTCGAGCAGCACCTCGCCGGCACCGAGCGCCTGCACGATCAGCACGCTATCTACGTTGGAGCAGAGCACCTGACGCTCGCCACGGGCACGGCCACGCCAACGCTCAAAGCTCGTACGGCGCGGCAGCACGCACTCGATCACGCCCATGTCGTGGCCGGGCGCACGGCGCACCGCCACGCGATCGCCCACGGCCGGCAGCAGGACCTCGTCCTCGCCGCGCGACTTGGCAAATCCTACGGCGTGCTCGGCGCGGAACGTATCAGTGGCAGTCGCCACCAGCGGAAACCCACGGTCCAGGCGCACCACGGCACCGAGCTGCATCTGCTCTGGTTCCTCGGCTTGCGCGCAAAAATCATCGAAGGCTGCCTGCTGGGCGGCATCGACCGGCAGATCGTCGAACGCCGGAACATCCTGCAACGCATCGAGCCCCGGTACGCTCGCCAACAACTCCTCGGCAGACGCGGGGGCTTCGGTCGCAAGCTTCCGACGACGGTCACGCTTAGCCCGCGCCCCCGTCGTCTTTTTCTTCGCCTTAGCCTTAGCCTTGCCCACAAGCGCCTCCCAGCACCATAAATCACAACTGAGCAGGTATTTTAAATCAAAAAGAGCTGGCCGGGCAAAGCCCTAAATCAAAACCACCCCTAAAAGGGGTGGTTTGCTCTTAGGGTATAACCCTTGGATTTCCGGCACGCGTCTAAAGGCGCCGGCCCTCACGGGGTTCGGGCCGCACTGCAGATTGACCCGTGACGGGCCGGTCAAACCGGCGC
>DBFAAM010000007.1:0-63619 GCA_048193585.1 Collinsella aerofaciens
GCACATCCACTTCGTGTGGGAAAGGCTGTAGGCCTTCTGGGCCATGGCGACCACCCCTTCGACTCGAATTCTTGACGGCCTGAACAATCGTCAATATCGGTCGGAGGGGTGGCTTTGTAAAGCCGTTTGTCTCCACCCGCGTAGCGGGTGGTTTAAAGCTGGCCGCTGCGCGGCCAGCGGACTAAAGTCTTGAAACAAAAAAGACGGGGCTCGCAATGCGAGCCCCGTCTGCAGAGAAATCTGGCGAGAAAGCCTGATTACTTGAGGGTGACAGCAGCGCCAGCAGCCTCGAGCTTCTCCTTGGCAGCCTCGGCGTCCTCCTTCTTGGCACCCTCGAGAACAGCCTTGGGAGCGCCCTCGACGACCTCCTTGGCCTCCTTCAGGCCAAGGTTGGTGAGCTCACGGACGGCCTTGATGACCTGGATCTTGTTGTCGCCGAAGCCCTCGAGCACGACGTCAAACTCGGTCTTCTCCTCGGCCTCAGCAGCGCCAGCAGCGGGAGCGGCGACAACAGCGGCAGGAGCAGCGGCGGAAACGCCGAAGGTGTCCTCGATAGCCTTGACGAGCTCGGAAGCCTCGAGAAGGGTCATTTCCTTAAGAGCATCGATGATCTCATCGGTGGTAAGCTTAGCCATTTCTAAGTCCTTTCGGTTTCCGTGCGGATGCACGGAGATCAGTTAAAACACGGCGCGAATGCGCCAGGGGTGCGGCGTTGCCGCCGCGGGTGAAAACAGCGACTAGGCTGCCTTCTGCTCGGAGACCTGCTGGATCGAACGAGCGAGACCAGAGGAAACGCCGTTGACGCAGACAGCGATGTCGCGAGCGAAACCGGAGATGAGACCGGCGATCTGGCCGAGAAGCTGATCCTTGGTGGGCAGCTCGGCGATAGCCTTAACATCATCAGCGGAAACGGCCTTGCCGTCGGAGATACCGCCCTTGATCTCAAGGACGCCCTTGGACTTAGCGGAGAAGTCCTTAAGGGCCTTAGCGGCCTCGACCGGCTCGGTCTCGTAGAACACATAAGCGACGGGGCCGGCGAGGATCTCGTCGAGCTCGGGCTGCTCCTGGTTCTTGAGGGCGATCTTGACCAGGTTGTTCTTGTAGACCTTCATCTCGGCGCCGCACTCGCGAAGCTGATGACGCAGCTCCTGAGCCTGCTTAACCGTCAGACCGTTGTAGTTGACGACGAACAGACCGGCGTTCTCGGCGATACGGGACTCGATCTCTGCAACCTTGTCGATTTTGTACTGCTGGGGCATGAATTACACCTCCTCGAATTCTTTCCAGGCACGGTCCGCCACAAGGACGTGACGGGGGCATGTCCAAAAAGAAAGCCCCCGCGCTGCATGAGCGACGGGGGCGAGAAGACATATCTACTCGACCACCTCGGCTGGCGGGATATCCCATTAAGCTCGCGGGCGATGCCCGTTTGCACCGGCTGTCTCTGGCAGCGGATTCGTGCGTGAACCGAAAGTATTATGGCGGGGACCCCGGCGTCGGTCAACGGAAACCCGGGCTGCACACAATTCCACCATCCGGCCGCACCGCCGAAGGCCGGGCGCAAGGTTTTCGCTCGGTCAGGTCCTGGGCTCGCTCGGAAAGCACATTAAGTGCTTTCCGGCTCGTGCGGAATCTACGAAAACCTTGCGCCCGGCCTTCGGCGGCGCGGCCTGCGGTGACTTTGGGGCAGCCCGGGTTTTCGTTGGCTGACGCCCCCACTCATAATGCTTGGGTCGGTGGGCTGATGTGTTGCGTCCCGTTGGGCTATAAGGTTGAAATGAAGGTGGACAGGCGATTTAGGCCTTCGTCCAGATCTTGGTCGGAGACGCAGTAGCTTAGGCGGATGTGGCCTTCGGTGCCGAAACAGTCGCCCGGGACTAGGGCTACGTTTGCTTCTTTGATGGCTTTGATGCAGAAAGCTTCGCTGGTTAGGCCGAACTTTTTGATGCTCGGGAAAGTGTAGAAGGCTCCTGCGGGCTCTACTACGTCGAGGCCCATGGCGTCTAAAGCTGCGAGCACGCGTTCGCGACGGGCTCGGTAGACTTTGAGCATGGGGGTTGGGTCGACGGTCAGGGCTCGGGCTGCGGCGTCCATTTCGAAGGAGACAGCACTCGATACTAGGTATTGGTGGGCTTTTGCGATCTCGGCGATGACGGGGGTTGCCGCTGCGAGCCAGCCCAAGCGCCAGCCGGTCATGGCCCAGGGCTTGGAGAAGCTCTCGATGACTACCGTCTGCTCACGCAGTTCCGGGTGGCGCTGGGCAAAGCGCTCGTAGCCATCCACGTAGACTAGGCGGTTATATACGTCGTCGCAGATTACGTAGATGCCCGCCTGCTCCGCTACGCGCGCCACGGCGTCGAGCGATGCCGCGTCGAGGATGCAGCCCGTAGGATTGTTGGGCGTGCAGATGACGATGGCCTTGGTCGCCGGCGTCACGCAAGCACGAAGTGCGTCCTCGTCAATCTGGAATTGCGCAGGCTCCGTATCCAAATAGACCGCTTCGGCGTGGTTGGCCACGACGATGCTCTCGTACAGGCCAAAGGCCGGCGTGGGGATGATGACCTCGTCGCCGGGGTTGAGCATAGCCATGAATGTTGCCGACAGGGCCTCGGTCGCGCCGTCGGTCAGGATGACCTCGTCGGCGGAAAACGCCAGGCCCGCGTCATCCATATATTTGGACAGTGCATCACGCAGGGCGGGGCGACCGTTGTTGGGCGGATAGTGCGTGTCACCACGGTCCAGTGCGGCGGTCACCTCGGCGCTAATCACATCGGGCGTGGGAAAATCGGGCTCGCCAAGCGCAAGCGCGATACACCCCGGGTGCTGGGCGGCGAGCGCGTTGATCCGGCGGATACCGGAGGGCTTGAGCGTGGCAAGCGAGGTATTCATGGGCAGACGCATGGCGTTCCTTTCGTAAGGGTTGCACTAGGATAGCGCGGCGAGGCGCCGCCAGACGGTGTAACCTAAACGGAAACCAACCGGAAAGGAGGCGGCATGGAGACGACCGCACGCGGCGATGTACCAAAAACGTTGCAAACCATTGCGTATATCAGCATTCCCAATAGCGCCGATCTTGAGTTTTTGCTCTGGGACTTGCAGGATGCCATCGCCGCCTATGCTCAGCTTTCTGGCACCGCGCTCCCCCGCCCGGTTGATTTGGAGGCGGATGATGCCGACAACGTTGCAGACGGCATCGTGCTGGCCATTGAAGATGTGGCTGACGATGAGACGTTGACAGCCATCGAGCGGGCGCTTGAGCGCTTTGGCGGTACGGGAACGCGCGTCTATGCCGCGATTCGAGCCGCACAAGAGGGCACAGAGCGGGCGCGTGGGACCGCCGTTCGCCTGCGCAAGGCATGTGAGCGCCATGACCAATTGTGGTGTGGCGGCGTTGCCATCTGCGCCGGCAGCGGCATCGCAGCGCTTCGCCATTCCCCACGCATGGGCCTCTTGCGCCGGCCATTTTCGGAAGCGATGGATAAGCTTGTGGGCGCTGTGCGCATGGGCTGCTCCGTCGAGCATGCACAGCGACTTGGCGGCGGCAATGCCGCCAACGTCGACGCCGACGGCATGGTTTGCGCCGAGCCAGCCGTGCCCGCGCCGATCTGGCGAGGCGCTCTGAAACGTCTGGGCGCCCACGCTCAAACAAAAATCTAAATTAAATAACAGCCCAGTCAACGGCTTCGTGCCAACGCTCAACAAGACGCTCCAGGCACCAGGCGGCATTGGCGGGACTTGTCGAGGGCAGGACAATGGCAGGCAGCCCCGTCCGATCTTGCAAGTAGCGTTTGTAGAGTCGCCCTGCCGTACCGCCGTTACAGACAACGACCTCGATCGGCGCGGCATCGGTAATGCGCTCGATATGTGCCGGCACAACGTTACGAATGCTCGCGTCGCTCGAGCCCTTAATGTCGCAGCTCTCGATTGCATCCCACAGGGCTACGCCGCCGTTCAGCAGCATGGCCCGCTTGGCGGCAATGGAGGCATCGAGCGTCGCGGGCTCACCGCTTGCCAAAGGATCGCCCTCGTTGGGCGGCACAGGCATACCGAGGCACGTGGCCATCACACGCCAAAAGCGATTCTGAGGGTTGCCGTAATAAAAGGCGTTGGCGCGCGAAAGCACCGAGGGGAACGACCCGAGTACCAAAACGCGCGAACGCTCGTCAAACACGGGCTCAAACCCATGCTCAATATGTTGATAGCCCTCGTCAGACGTTGCCATGGCCTAGGCCCTCAACAGATAGCGTACCTCGTAGGGCACAAGCTCAAGGATGCCCGTCAGCTCGACCGTGGGCACGCCGTCGGCAAGTAGGTCGATAAAGGAGCCGTTGAGCTCGCCGGCGCCAAAGGTGTAAGGCTCGTCCACGGCGTTCACCGCCACGAGAACCGTCGCGTCGTCGCAGGCGCGCTCGAACAGCAGCTGCTTGTTCTGAATCACCACGTTGCGGTACGCGCCGTAGTTGAGAGCGCGTGCCGCCGCATCGTCAGCCGAACGAAGGTGCGCGAGCTGCGTGATGAACGCCGTCAGCTCGTTGGGCGCAGGCTCATCCAGCGTAGGTCGCAGCGCCCAGTCGCCATCGGAGCCGCCCTTTTCGCCAGGAATCCCCCACTCGCTGCCATAGTAGACGCATGGAATGCCCGGCATGCCAAAGAGCAAGCCATAGGCGGGGCGCAGGCAGGACTTGTCCGTCAGGATGCTCGCCAGGCGCGGCACGTCGTGGTTGTCGACAAACGACAGTAGGTGTTTGCCGCGGTAGATGCACCACGGGTCACCGCCAAACTGGCGATGCAGCGAATGGGCGATCTCGAACATGTTGACCGAGTTAAAGCTAGAGTACAGGCCCTTGTAGCACTCGTAGTTGGTACAGGAGTCGAGCATCTCGTCGTTGACGATCTGGTTGTAGTCGCCGTGGAGCGTCTCGCCGATCAGCACGAAGTCGGGCTTGAGCTCACGGGTAAAGGCGTGCAGGCGGCGCATAAAGTCGCGGTCGAGCATGTAAGCGACGTCCAAGCGCAGGCCGTCGACGCCAAAGACGTCGGCCCAACGGCGCACGGACTCGAGCAGGTAATCGACCACAGCGGGATTTTGCAGGTTGAGCTTCACAAGCTCAAAATGGCCTTCCCAGCCCTCGTACCAAAAGCCGTCGCCATAGCAGGAGTCGCCGTCAAAGCTAATGTGGAACCAGTCCTTGTAGGGCGAGTCCCACTTGCGCTCCTGCACATCGCGGAAGGCCCAAAAGCCACGGCCCACATGGTTGAAGACCGCGTCGAGTACCACGCGGATGCCGTGGTCGTGCAGCGTCTCGCATACGGCGGCAAAATCGGCATCCCCGCCCAGGCGACGGTCGAGATGGCGCAGGCTGCGCGTATCGTAGCCGTGGCTATCGGACTCGAGCGGCGGGTTGATGAGCACGGCGCCAACGCCGAGTTCCTGCAGGTAGTCGGCCCATTGGGCGATTTTCATGATGGGCGCATCGGGGTTGGGCGCGGCGTTGGCAGCCTGGGCGAGCTCATCCTCGGCAACGGGCGTGGCGTTTTCGCGCGGAGCCCCGCAAGAGCCCAGCGGATAGATCTGATAGAACGTCGTCTCGTATGCCCACATAACAGCCTCCCGGTAAGCTCAACACAACGACATCCATTGTATGCCCAGCTCGTATCCTCTTCCCCAAAATAAGTTGCGGTGAAATAGTTCCTGCCTGGGCCTTCAGAGGCCTTAAACAGGAACTATTCCACCGCAACTGATGAGGGGACGTGATTAGGCGACGGGCTTGGCGCGACGGATGGCTGGGAACATCACCGTGATGGCGAGAATGACGCCCACGACGGCAATCGCCCCGCCCGCGAAGCCGATCCAAGCGATACCGGGACCCGAAACCACGGCGCCGCCGATTGCGGTCCCCGTGCCGATACCCAGATTGAACAGACCCGAGAAGATCGACATGGCGACAGCCGACGAATCCGCGGGCGTGTACTTGATGAGCTCGGCCTGAAACGCCACGTTAAAGGCCGTGGCGCAGCAACCCCACAGTGCGCAGACGGCAAGCACCAACACGAGCGCCGAGGCTGCGGGGGCCATAAGCAGCAGAGCCACCGGCACGCCGGAGAGCGTAATAGCCAAGAACGGAAAGCGATGCCCGTCGAACAGGCGGCCAAACAGCCAGCTTCCGAGCAGACCAGAGCAGCCAAACGCCGTCAGCGTCATGGTGATGGCGCCCGCATCGACGTGCGCGACCTGCGCCAGGAAGGGCTCGATATAGCTGTAGCTTGCGTAATAGCCGGTCGCCATGAACACCGTGACCACATAGAGCGCGATGAGGAACGGGTTCTTGAGCAGCTCGGGCAGCTGCTTGAGCGTAAAACGCTCGCCCGCTGGCATGGTGGGGAACACCGTGGCCTGGTAGACGACCGCGACAGCAGACAGCGCTCCGACCACGGCAAACGTCATACGCCAGCCCACGGCCAGGCCAATGGCGCGGCCGAGCGGCAGGCCGAAGATCTGTGCGATGGAAGAACCCGTGGCGATCATGCTGATAGCGAGCGCCCCGTGGCGTGTGTCAACCAGGCGCGACGCCATGATCGAGGCGACCGACCAGAACACGGCGTGCGCGCAGGCAACCACCAGGCGCGCGCAGACTAAGATGGGATAGGTCGGTGCCAAGGCGGACAGGAACTGGCCCAGCGAGAACACGGCAAGCACGCCCAGCAGCATCCGCTTGAACTCGAAACGCGAAGCGAACACCATGAGTGGCAACGACAGCAGCATGACGCCCCAGGCATAGACCGAGATCATGATGCCCGCCTGGGCCTCGGTGAGCGAGAACGACGCGGCGATATCAGTCAAAAGGCCGATGGGCATAAACTCCGACGTGTTGAACACGAACGCACAGCAGGTGAGCCCGACGAGCGGGAGCCACTGCCTGAGCGTGATGCCGTCTTGCCTTGCCTGACTCATATATAACGTCTCCAATCATTTTGAGCGGAGGCGATTATATAGCAACGGCCCCGCATCCGTCAGCAACAGATGCGGGGCCGAAAACAATTCGATACACAGAGGTTGCGCCGTCGATTCATAACTAAGCCAACCCCAGCAACATGCCCGCCGAATGCACGACAAACGCCACGACCCAGGCGACCGTCACCTGAAACGCGAATACGGCCACGGCATAGCGTGCGCCCAACTCGCTCTTGACGGCGCCGATGGACGCCACGCAAGGCGGGTACAGCAGCGTAAAGACCAGGAACACGTAGGCGGTAAACGGCGAAAACATGGCTGACAGTGCCGCGGGCGACGTTGCGCCCAAAAGCACCGTGAGCGTCGAGATGACGCTCTCCTTGGCAATGAGCCCCGTGACGAGCGCCGTCGAGGCGCGCCAGTCGCCAAAGCCGAGCGGGGCCAACACCGGCGCGATGATGCTACCCAGACCGGCAAGCAGGCTTTGCGACTGGTCGGCGACCACGTTAAAGCGGATGTCGAACGTCTGAAGGAACCAGATGACCACGGTCGCGGCAAAGATAATGGTAAAGGCCTTAGTGATGAAGTCCTTGGCCTTATCCCATGCCAGCATCACTGTCGTCTTGACGCTCGGCAGGCGGTAATTGGGGAGCTCCATGATAAACGGCACCGGGTCGCCCTTAAATGCCGTGCGGTTGAGCACCAAAGCCGCGACGCAGCCGACCACGATACCGATCAGATAGAGCGAGACCATGGCGGGAACCGTCGCCTGCGGGAAAAACGCCCCGCACAGCAAGCCGTAAACCGGCAGCTTGGCCGAGCAGCTCATAAACGGCGTGAGCATGACCGTCATCTTGCGGTCGTGCTCGGATGGGAGCGTACGGGTCGACATGATAGCCGGCACGGTGCAGCCAAAACCGACGAGCATGGGCACGAAGCTGCGGCCCGACAGGCCAAAGCGACGCAACACCTTATCCATGACAAAGGCTACGCGTGCCATGTAGCCGGAGTCTTCCAGAATGGAGAGGAACAAGAAGAGCACGACGATAATCGGCAGGAAGGTCAGCACACTGCCCACGCCCGTAAGCACGCCGTCGACAGCCAGCGAGCGCACCACGTCGTTGGTGCCGAACGCCTTGAGGCCTGCATCGGCCGAAGCGATGATGGCAGCGATGCCGTCCTCCATAAGTCCCTGCAACGCCGCGCCGATCACGCCAAACGTCAGCCAAAAGACGAGGCCCATGATCAGCAGAAACGCCGGGATGGCCGTATAGCGACCCGTCAGAATGCGGTCGATCTTGACGGAGCGCACGTGCTCGCGGCTCTCGTGCGGCTTGACGACACAGCGCCCGCACACGTCGCCGATAAAGCTAAAGCGCATGTCGGCCAGCGCGGACAGGCGGTCGGTGCCGGCCTCGCCCTCCATCTGGGTAATGATGTGCTCGATGGCGTCGAGCTCGTTGCGATCCAGGTGAAGCGCCTCGGTTACCAGCTCATCGCCCTCGACCAGCTTGGTCGCCGCAAAGCGCACCGGGATGTGCGCCGTCACGGCATGGTCCTCGATCAGGTTAGCAATACCGTGGATGCAGCGATGCAGCGCACCGCCGTCCGGACCGTCGGGCGCGCAAAAGTCCAGGCGACCGGGGCGCTCGCGGAACCGCGCCACGTGCAAGGCATGATCCACCAACTCGCCGATACCCTCGTTGCGGGCAGCACTAATGGGAACAACGGGCACGCCCAACAGACTCTCGAGCAGGTTGACGTCCACGGCGCCGCCGTTGGCGGTCACCTCGTCCATCATGTTGAGCGCGATGACCATAGGACGGTCGAGCTCCATGAGCTGCAGTGTCAGGTACAGATTACGCTCGATGTTGGTAGCGTCAATGATGTCGATGATGGCGTCCGGACGCTCGTCGAGGATGAACTGACGGCTCACGACCTCTTCGCCTGTGTACGGCGACAGGGAGTAAATGCCAGGCAGGTCGGTAACGCTCGCCTCGGGATGGTTACGGATGGTGCCATCTTTGCGGTCGACCGTCACGCCGGGAAAGTTACCGACGTGCTGGTTGGAGCCCGTCAGCTGGTTGAATAACGTGGTCTTGCCGCAGTTTTGGTTGCCGGCGAGGGCAAAGTGCAGCGGCGCGCCCTCGGGCACGGCCGTCTTTGCCGCACGGGGCGAATACGTCCCCTCGCCCAGGGCCGGATGCTCCGTCGTGCCGATTGCGGCGTTAGCGCGCGGACCCGTATCGGTGTCGTGAATACCCACGAGCTCGATGCGAGCGGCATCGTCCTTGCGCAGTGTCAACTCGTAGCCACGCAGGCGGATCTCGAGCGGATCGCCCATGGGGGCGTACTTCATCATGGTGACTTCGGTGCCCGGCGTTAGGCCCATGTCCAAAATATGCTGTCGGAGTGCCTGATCGTCCGATGCCACCGATGCGACAACGGCGTCTTTTCCGATCTCGAGCGTATCGAGCTTCACGTCCGTGTTCCTCCCCCGACGCCCACAGGGCGTTGCATTTAGTTTACCTTGGCTAACCGTTTGCCACGGCTAACCAATTGTAACCATGCATGATAGCGCGAACACACAACGACGTTCAATCGACAGATTGCTGCAAGGACCGTCCCCAAGTGCCGGCACAGACGATATGAGCAGGACATAAAAACATTGAGAGCCCCTGCTGCATGAAAGACCGCGGATTAGGCCGACAATGGTGAGTGTCTATTTCAGCCGCGGCGGCCATGCCGCATTCATGGAAGGGGCTCCCATGCTCGATACTACCACCTTCGTCGGCCTCGACGTCCACGCCCGCTCGATAAAGGCCGTCTCCCTCGACGTCATGACCGGGGAGGTACGTGCCGCGACCTTCGGCTACGACGCCGGCGCCGTCGCGGAGTGGGTCCGTTCCGTGGACCCCAGGGCCAGGTGCGTGTACGAGTCCGGGGTCACGGGCTTCGACCTGCAGAAGAGGCTTTCCGGCCTGGGGGTCGACTGCGTGGTCGGCGCCGTCTCGAAGATGATCAAGCCCAGCGCGGACAGGCGCAGGAAGAACGACCGCAACGACGCCGAGTTCCTCGCCCGCATGCTGTCGGTCGGCAACGTGGTCGAGGTGTGGGTCCCCGACGACGAGTGCGAGGCCGCCCGCGACCTGACCAGGGCGCTCGAGGACGCGAGGGACGACCTCTCGCGCTCGAAGCAGCGGCTCTCCAAGTTCCTGCTCAGGCACGGGCTCGCCTTCGACGAGAGGACGCCCACCGGCCGCAGGAAGGGCAACTGGACCCGGGCGCACTGGTCCTGGATCGAGTCGATAAGGTTCGCGGAGAGGGCCGACAACGACGTGCTCGCCTACTACGTCGACGCGGTCAGGCGGGCGGCGGAGGAGAAGGCGAGGCTCGAGGGGCTCGTCGAGGCCGAGGCCCGCAAGCCCAGGTGGAGGAAGAGGGTCGACTCCCTCCGCTGCCTCAAGGGCGTAGACACCGCGTCCGCCGCCGACCTCGTGTTCGAGGCCGGCGAGTTCTCGAGGTTCAGGAATGCCCGCTCGTTCGCGGCGTGGGTCGGCCTGACGCCCTCCGAGCACTCCAGCGGGGAGAGCGACCGCAGGGGCGCGATCACCAAGGCCGGCAACAAGCACCTGAGGAAGACGCTGGTCGAGGCCGCGTGGCACTACCTGACGTGCTCGGGGCGGCCGAAGGACCTCGCCAAGGGCCAGGCCCCGGACCGGGGCGCCCGGAGGCATGCCGCCAAGGGCGTGCGGAGGCTGGCCGAGAGGCGGGAGGCGCTGCTCGCGCGCGGGGTCCACGGCAACAAGGCGAACGTGGCCACGGCGCGCGAGCTCGCCTGCTGGGTATGGGCGGTCGGCCTCATGGCCGAGGAGGCGTAGGGGGGCGGTCCCCCGCACATAAGCCAGTCACCCCGGAAGCGGTTCGATCCGAAGCCGTTGAGGCGAACCTCAGGTCCCTTTTCTGCGAGCGCCCAGGGCGCCACACGCGTGCACAGACTGTCGGTTCGACGTAGAAGCCTCAGCCGCAGCAACGGATTGCCCAGCGAGAGATCGCCGCGGGCGGATATTAAACTGCAAAGACGAGCGTCGGTAAGACACGCCGAGGTCGCCGCGGACGGGCTGATATAGGGAGAGGGCCTGACCCCATATCGTTGGGGCCAGGCCCGATTTTGCCTCTTGACAATGTCCTGCTCATATTAAAAGGAACGTCCCTAACTGCCGCATCCGGAGCAAGACAACGCCGCAGGCAGAGGACGGACAGCGAGCGGGTCGCATTTGAGGCAAGGTGACGTGAAACGAAAGGGCGCTGACCTTCTGGTCGCGCCCTTGAAGTTGAACGTCAGATTGTCCAAATGCGGCCCGCGCAGCGTCGGCCCGTTACGGCGTTTGGTAAAACGCCGTAACTAAAAACGGTTGCCGCGGAAGCCGCCGCCGTTGCGGCCGCCACGATCGCCACCGCGACCGCCGCGGTCGTTACCACGGTTGCCGCCGAAGCCGCCACGGTTGCCACCGCGATCGCCATAGCCACCACGGTTGCCGCCAAAGCCGCCGCGACCGCCACGGTCGCCGCCACGGTCACCAAAGCCGCCACGGCCGCCGCGATCGCCACCGCGACCGCCACGGTCGCCGCCACGGCCACCGCGGTCACCAAAGCCGCCACGGCCGCCTCGATCGCCACCGCGACCGCCACGGTCGTCACGGCCGCCGCGAGGACCGCGGTCCTCGTCCAGGCCCATGGCGACGAGCGGAGCGATAACCTTATCGAGAGCGGCCATCAGCTCGGTGGCCTCCTCGTAAGAAAGCTCGGGCAGGAGCTTCTCCTTCTTGTTGGCAAGCTCGACCAGGCCCTCTGCGGCATCCTCGGCGGCGAAGACAACAATCTTGCGCATATCGCCCTCGGCGTCGTCGATGCGGCCGACCAGATCGGCAGCCTCGGCCTCGGCCATCAGGCCATCGAGCTCACGGAGGCGCATGCCCAGCAGGTCGGACATTTCCTTCTGCTCCATCTTGGGCTTGAGGTCAAGAAGCTTGATGGCGCGCTCGATGTTCGCCATGCGCTCGGCCTTGGCCTCCTCCTCCTTGGAAATAGCAAAGCGACGGCTACGCAGCAGGCGGGCGGCCTTCTGCATCTTGTCCATCAGCTCTTCGTCATCGTAATCAACGGCGGCCTCGACAACCTCGGCCTCCTCCTCGGCGGAAACCTCGTCAGCAGCCTCAACCTCGGAAGCTTCGGTCTCCACGGTCTCGACTGCCTCAACCTCGGCAGCCATGGTCTCGTTCTCGGTCTCGTTCATGATCTCTTCGTTCTCGGACATGAGACTCCTTCTTGGCCCTCTCGGGCATCATCGCCCCATTCGCGGGGCCCGTCGCGCACTCTTTGCGCTTTAAACATTCATGCCTCTCGGCAAAACGTCCATTAGTTTATGGTGTCGCCATCCAATCTAGCTGCAGAATCTATGTGCACACATTAATGCGACATGTGCGACTCGCGACGAGCGTACACCAGCGATGTCACGAACCCGACCACGGCAATTACAGCCGCCACGCGCACGGCAGCTGCAAATCCAATCGCTTGGGTAACGTCGGTCGCAATGCCAGCGGCGCCGGCAGTCGCCGCAGAACTCGAGAGCAGGCCGATAAACAGCGACGGGCCAAACGATGCGGCAATCATGTTCCACGTGTTAAGCAATGCCGTTCCGTGAGGATGTTCAGCGGCGGGTAGCGTCTCCAAGCCGGCCGTTTGCGAGGGGCTCAGCACCAAACCGACTCCGGCATACACCACAACGGTCAGCGCCACGACGACGCCGATGTTCATGCTTGCCGCCGTCATCGAGATGGCAGTCTGCCCCACGGCAATCAGGGCAAAGCCGACCGGCAGCAGCGGCCATGCGCCACGGGCGTCCATCACGCGTCCGCCCACAATCGAGGTCACGGCGTTGCAGGCAATTGCCGGCAAAATGAGCAGGCCCGCAACAAGTGCGGTCATGCCGTATGCGCCCTCAAAATAGAGCGGCAACAAAACACTCATCGAGAACGTTGTCATCATCGACACCACCACAAGCAGGCACGCAGGCCAAAAACGAACGCTCGCCATGGGACGCACGTTAAGCACCGGATGCTCGAGTTTGAGCTGACGGGCCGCAAACAGGCCGAGCAGCACAATGGCGGCGAAAAGCGCCACAATGCCGGCAATCAGATTGGTCGAGAACTCGCCTACGGAATACACAAATGCCGTAATGTCGGCGGCGAGCAAAACAACCGACAGAATATCAAGCGTGGTGTTCGAGCGCTCTCCGACATTCTGAACAAGCTTAACGCCCGCCGCAGCGACCACAATGCCGCCCACCAGCGGCACTACGAACACCGCCCTCCAGCCAAATAACGTGCACATAAGACCGCTAATCACGGGTCCAAACGCCGGTCCTAGCGTAATGCAGGCGCCGCCCAGGCTCAGATACAAACCGAGCTTCTCGCGCGGGGCGCAAGACAGCACCACGTTCATCATGAGCGGAAACAAGATGCCCGATCCCGCAGCCTACAAAATACGGCTTGGCAGCAAAACGCTAAACGACGGAGCGACCAGACACAGAACTTCGCCGGCGACCATGCATCCGCATGCGAAAAACAGCAGCTTGCGCGTCGAGAAACGGCCGGACAGGAAGGCCATGATGGCCGTAAAGATCGACGTCACGATCATGTAGCCCGAGACGAGCCACTGCGCCGTGGTGGCACTCACCGAAAAGGCTGCCATAATGTCGTGCAACGCCACGTTAATGATGTTCTCGTTAAACGCGGCAACAAAGGCTGCAATATACATTACGACGAGAATCGCCGCAGTAGCCGATGGCGTTGCTTGAACTTGTTGTTGAGATTTGCTCCCCATGCATTTCCTTCCTCTTGGAACGACAGTCGCATCGCCCCAGAGGAACAGTCCAGGGCGAAAAATGAGCCCTAGACTTACGCCAAACGCCGTACACGACGAATCTGGCAACATGGTCCAACGTCGAAAGATTGTAACGCGGACGCACAGCCTTCCTTCCGCGCTATTATTAAAAGTCCACGAAAGCATAAGACATGAGGAGCCCGCCATGATTAAGCCCATCATGAAATCCGAGTTCTTTTTGCGCCTGCCTTCCGAAGACGCGGGACCCGACGATGCCGTGACCGGGCAGGATCTCCTGGATACACTCCACGAGCATGAGCACGAGTGCGTGGGACTCGCCGCCAACATGATCGGCGTGCGCAAGCGCATCATCTGCGTAAAAGACGGCAACAGGGCGCTGCTGATGTACAACCCTCAAATTCTTGAGCAGATCAATGCCTATCAGACGAGTGAAGGATGTCTCTCGCTGATCGGCGAGCGTCCCTGTACCCGCTATCGCCGCATTAAGGTTGAGTATTTGGACGAGAACTTCGTCCTCCGCATCAAAAACTTCTCGGGCTACACCGCCGAGATCATCCAACACGAAATCGACCACTGCAACGGCGTCGTTATATAGTTCCGCGGGTCAAGGAAAATGATCTGTTTTCCTCCGTCCCTAATGGACCATGGTAACGACGCAGGCTGAGCACACGACAGCGAGCGAACCGCATTTGCGCCAAGGTGACGTGAAATGAGAGGGCGCTGACCTTCTGGTCGCGCCCTCGAAATTGAACGTCAGATTGGCGTGAATGCGGCTCGCGCAGCGTCAAGCGGTCCGCCGTTCGGTAGAACGGCGGAACTAATTAGGACTGGCGGTAATGATCGAAGAAGTCGGCGAGGTCTTCGAGGGACTCTTTGAGTACCTCCATGCGCGGCAGGTACACGATACGGAAGTGGTCGGGCTCAGCCCAGTTGAAGCCGCCGCCGCGCGTGATCAGGATCTTCTTCTCGTGCAGCAGGTCAAGGGCGAACTGCTCGTCATCGGTGATGTTGAACTTCTTCACATCCATCTTGGGGAAGATATAGAACGCCGCGCGCGGCTTGACCACCGAGATGCCGTCAATCTTGTTGAGCGCCTCATACACAAAGTTGCGCTGCTCGTAGACACGACCGCCGGGGCGGATGTAGTCGTTAACCGACTGATGGCCGCCGAGCGCCGTCTGGACAATCGACTGAGCCGGCACGTTGGAGCACAGGCGCATGTTGGAGAGCATGTTAATGCCCATGATGAAGTCGCTCATGCAGCGCTGGTTGCCCGAAAGCACCATCCAGCCAATACGATAGCCCGCGATCATGTGCGACTTGGAAAGGCCGCTAAAGGTGACGCAGGGCAGGTCGGGGGCGAGCGAGGCAATCGAGACGTGCTCGTAGCCGTCCATGCACAGGCGGTCGTAGATCTCATCGGCAAAGATCATCAGCTGATGCCTGCGTGCAATCTCGACGATGCCCTCGAGCACCTCGCGCGGATAGACAGAACCCGTGGGGTTGTTGGGGTTGATGATGACGAGGGCTTTGGTCGCGCTCGTGATCTTGGACTCCATATCCTCCAGGTCGGGATACCAATCCGCCTGCTCATCGCACAGATAATGTACGGGATGACCGCCAGCAAGGGTTGCGCACGCCGTCCAGAGCGGATAGTCGGGGCTGGGGATCAGAATCTCGTCGCCATTGTCGAGCAGCGCGTTCATCGAAAGCTGAATGAGCTCGGACACGCCGTTGCCCGTGTAGATATGCTCCATCTGAACATTGGGCAGGCCCTTGATCTGCGAATACTGCATGATCGCCTTGCGCGCGGAGAACAGGCCGCGCGAATTGGAATAGCCTTCGCAGTCGGGCAGCTGCTGGCGCATGTCCTTGATGACCTCATCGGGCGTGCGGAAACCGAAAGGCGCCGGGTTACCGATATTGAGCTTGAGGATGCGCTCGCCCTCGTCCTCCATACGGGCGGCCTCGTCGACGACGGGACCGCGCACGTCATACAGGACGTTATCGAGCTTGGTGGATTTAGAAAAAGTACGCATGGTGGTGCTCCTTGCAATTTGAGCTGAGGGATGGGGTTCGGGCTTGGAATCGTTGCGGGGTGATGATGCCTCGCCTTGATCGGCGTCGCCGGCAAGCAGCCAGGTAACATCGACCTCCAAAATACGGGCGAGCAGCTCAGCCACATCGCGCCGCGGGATCGTCTTGCCGCTCACATATTGGCTCATCTGACTCTTGCCGAGTTTTTTGCCGAGCATCTCCGATGCGCGGATCACGTCCGACTGGCGAACGTCGCGATCGGACATAGCCTGTCGCAGGCGATCGCTAAACGTCTCTTGGGCCACTAGAACCTCCTTGCTGGCAAAGTTCAATTTATAGAACACGAATTGAACCAAGGTTCAATTTAGCAAGCAGTATAGCGCCGTACATCATTCGAAAGTTCAATTTCATAAGAAAACGTACCGAACTCCGAGATTTGCCCAAAGCGGACAATGACGTGCACACGTTTAGAGATATTCAAGAAAACGAGCCGCGGCAAGCGAAACGTCAGCCGTGCGATATATCGCATTGATCTGCCGATGGGGATGTCCCTCGAGTGGTCGCACGGCAACATCGAACTGACAGCGGCGCAAGATGAGCGCGGGAAGAATGCTCACGCCCAGACCGTCCTCGACCATGGCCATAATCGCATAATCATCCCAGGTCGACAGTTTTGAGCGCACCGTCAGTCCCGCCCGACGAAACAGCGGCGTAATCTCATCATCTGTGCCGCGTTCTAGCAGAATAAACTGCTCGTTGGCCAAATCGGAAAGAGAGACGACCTCCGCCGCGGCAAGCAAAGAGCCTGTTGGCACTACCGCCATTAACTCGTCGCGCACCAAAGGCAGCGATGTCATGCCGTTTTCTCGGGGCTCATGCGGGATAAAGCCCAGATCGCAGCGGCCCTCTGACACCCATTGTTCAATCTCTGAGTAATCGCCCATCAGCAACTCATAATCGACGTCCGGGTGATCGTCGCGAAAGCGCGCAATCACCGGCGGCAGCACGTGGGTCGCCACGCTCGAAAACGTACCGATGCAGATTTTGCCGCGCATGAGCCCACGCATCTCATCCACCCGTCGCTGCAAACGAACAAATTCCTCGCATAACGCCTCGACCGCCGGCATAACTTGCCGCCCATCGGCAGAAAGCACTACGCCCTCGCGACTGCGGTCGAGCACTTTAAAGCCCCAGTCGGCCTCGAGATCGGCCACCATACGGCTCACGCCCGACTGCGAATAGCTCAGCCGCTCGGCAGCACGCGTAAAACTGCCGGCGCGCACGGTCTCGAGCAGCACCTGCATCTTTTGGATATTGGTCTCCACGGCACGTCCCCACCCTTGCATGAGTTTTTGTCATGTTTTCCATGCATTATATTCTCTTTTCTTCTAAAGCCAGTTCACCCATAGTGAAGACGCTCGGATATAGAGGGGATGTCAGCGCATGAACAACGGACTGTTTACGTACTTAGCAGCATTGCTATTGTTTGGCTCCAACGGCATCATCGCCGCTGCCATCGCGCTGCCGAGCTCCGATATTGTGCTACTACGCACGTTTTTGGGCGCCCTCTCGCTTGTTACTATCCTCGCCATCACCCAACGCCATAAACTGCAGGCGCCATCTCGCCCCCGCGAAGCCGCAGCCCTCCTCCTCTCGGGAGCCGCGCTGGGCGCCAGCTGGATTTTTCTGTTCCGCGCCTACCAGACGATCGGCGTCGGCGTTTCTTCGCTGCTGTACTACTGCGGCCCCATCATTGTCATGGCACTCTCCCCGCTCATCTTTGGCGAAAAGCTGACCGGCGGCAAAATCGCCGGCTTTATCGCCGTTGCTTGCGGTGCTTTTCTCATTGCAGCGCAAGGTCTAGGCGGCAATATGCCCATTGCGGGTATCGCGTGCGGCATCGCCTCGGCCTTCTGCTATGCGCTGATGGTCATCGCTAGCAAGGGTGCGCTACACATCGAAGGTCTCGAAAACTCCACGCTCCAGGTGAGCGCCGCCTTTGTGACCGCGCTGGTCCTTACATTCGTCACCCAAGGCGCCCCCTCGTTTTTCTCCCCCGGCATCGCCGCAAGCATCGATTGGCGCGCCGTCGCTATGCTCGGTGTCGTCAACACCGGCATTGGTTGCCTGCTCTACTTTAGCGCCGTCGCCAAGCTGCCCGTCCAGACCGTCGCCGTCGTCGGCTACCTCGAGCCGCTTTCGGCGGTCGTGTTCTCGGCCGTCCTTTTGGGCGAAGCCATAACACCGGTCCGCCTGATGGGTGCCGCGCTTATCATCGGCGGCGCGATTTTTTGCGAACTCGCCGGCAAACGCGCAAACGCCAAGGCTGGCATAGCCCAGACAGCACGTGCTTAAAAGCCCCTGCTTTGAAATGCTACCCGCATACATGAATAATCCCCAGCTGAGGATTATTGTCTAAAAATACCCGATGTGCCAAACTGCTCTTGTAGATATAAAGACGGCATAAAAGTTATCTGCTCAGAACAGATAACCGGATGTCTAAGGGAGTCCACGTGGCACACAACAAACTGGAGGCAAACCTCCAAGACCAGCGCGGGCAAGGCGGGCACGGAGCCATCCCCCTCTCCGCTGGCATGCTGCTCGTAACGCTCGGCGTCGTCTATGGCGACATCGGCACGAGCCCCATGTACACCATGAAATCAATCGTCGCCAACAACGGCGGCATCGGTACCGTCAGCGAGGACATGATCCTGGGCGCGCTTTCGCTCGTCATCTGGACCATGACGCTCGTGACCACGGTCAAGTACGTGGTAATCGCCATGAAGGCCGACAACCACAACGAAGGCGGCATCTTCGCCCTGTTTAGCCTGGTACGCAAGGTGGCACCGTGGCTGATTCTCCCCGCCATGATCGGCGGTGCGGCGCTGCTCGCCGACGGCATCCTCACCCCCGCCGTCACGGTTACCACGGCCATCGAGGGTCTGCGCACCATCGAGTGGGGCCACGCGCTGTTGGGTGACGGGCAAACTAACGTCATCATTATTACCATCATCATTATCTGTGGCCTGTTTGCCATGCAGCGCGCTGGCACCTCGTCAATCGGCAAGCTGTTCGGTCCGCTCATGACGCTGTGGTTCCTGTTCCTGGCAGGCGCCGGTCTATTCAACATGCTCGGCAACCTGTCCATCTTGCGCGCGCTCAACCCCATCCGCGGCGTCATGTTCCTGTTCTCGCCCATCAACCACTCGGGCATCATGGTGCTCGGCTTCGTCTTCCTGTCGACGACCGGCGCCGAGGCGCTCTATTCAGACATGGGCCACGTGGGCAAGGCCAACATCTACGCATCCTGGCCGTTTGTTAAAGCGGCGCTTATCCTTAACTACCTGGGTCAGGGCGCTTGGCTGCTCGCCAACAATTCCAATCCCCAGTTGCTCGCGATGGATATCGTCAACCCGTTCTATATGATGCTCCCCGAGCCCCTGCGCCCCTTTGCCATCGTGCTTTCGGCCGTGGCGGCCATCATTGCCTCGCAGGCGCTCATCACCGGCTCGTTCTCGCTGGTATCCGAGGCAACGCGTCTCAACCTTATGCCGCATCTGCGCATCCACTACCCCAGCGACACCAAGGGTCAGCTCTATATTCCGCTCGTCAATAACATCATGTGGGTCGGCTGCATCTTCATCGTGCTGCTGTTCCAAAACTCCGAGCGCATGGAGAGCGCCTACGGCCTCGCCATTACCGTGACCATGCTCATGACCACGACGCTTTTGACGAGCTACATCGCCGGCATCCTCAAGCACAGGCTGGGTGCCTGCGTCTTCGCCCTGCTCTTTGGTGCCATTGAGCTGTGTTTCTTCGCCTCGTGCCTCACCATGTTCTTTGACGGCGGCTACGTCATGATCTTCCTGGCCGCACTGCTGTTTGGCCTTATGTACGTGTGGCGCCGCGGCACCGCCATCGAGCGCACGCAGACGATTTTGCTGCCCGTCTCCAAGTACATCGACCAGCTCAACCGCCTGCGCAACGACGAGACCTATCCCGTGCTCGCCGACAATCTGGTATTTCTCACCAACAGCCCCGACCCGCTCACACTCGACCGCGACGTGCTCTATTCCATCCTGGATAAGCATCCCAAGCGCGCCAAGGCATATTGGTTCATTAACGTGCACGTTACCGACGAACCCTATACGCACGAGTATTCCGTCGAGACCTTTGGCACGGACTTCCTCTTCCGCGTTCGCCTGGACCTGGGCTTTAAAGTCAACCAGCGCGTCAACGCCTACCTGCGCCAGATCGTTGGCGACCTGATGGCTTCGGGCGAGCTGCCGCCGCAGCACCACGCCTACTCCATCTACGAGACGCGCGGCAACGTGGGCGACTTCCGTTTTTGCATGCTGCGCAAGATGCTCGCCCCCGAGACGGACATCAACCGCAATGACCACCGCGTGATGGCCATCAAGTACGCCGTCCGCCGCGCCTGCGGAAGCCCGGCACGCTGGTACGGTCTTGAGAACTCGGCCATCATCATCGAGTACGTGCCGCTGTTTGCCCGCATGCGCCCGGCCGTTAAGCTCGTGCGCACCCAGGTGCCGCTCGAGGTTCAGATCGAAGAGGCCGAGGAAATGGAAGTCGACATCTTCTCGGACGACTTGGTCAACGGCAACGAGGCCGGTAGGGACATGAACGTCGATCCCACCGAGCTGCTCGAGAGCGTCGCCGATACGCCCGAACAGCAACAGCTCGACGGCCTCGAGAGCACCCAGTTCAACGACGCCAACTTCTAGCGACGTCACAAATCAACGACAGCGGCCCTGTGCCTCACGAGAGACGCAGGGCCGCTTTGCATTGCAGTAAAGCGAACGGCTACGAACGACGCGGCTCGGGAACCACGAGCCTATCGGGGCTCGCGCCCTCGGCATCCATCAGGCTCACGTAGCGAATCGACGGATCCTCATACATCGCGTAGTAGTAATTGCCCGTACGCGCGCTAAAGCATCCGGTGTAGATAGTCTTCTCGAACTTGCCATCGCCCATCCTGGACGCCCCCTCAGTCATCACCACGCCCTCGAGTGAACGGAACATGCGGACGACGTTTTCGGCCTCGCTCTCCTTTTGCGGGTAATTGGCATTGAGGTACGCCGCCTTTACAAAACGGCTCGGCGAATAGCAATCGCCCGGAATGCCGCGCATGCCGGCACCGGCTCCATAGGGCTTGAGCTCGGCACCACGCCATGTCGCCGTCTGCGGAAAATCGCTTGTGGCGGTGATATAGGTGCGCAGGTTTTCCATGTGCCACGGGAAGGTCGGCTGGTTGGCAAGGGTGTCGACCGGATCGTCGTATACATGCAGGCCGTCAGCCATCATCTCGACCACGATGCTGCGCTGGCTGTCGCCGATAATCCAATGGAGCAGCGACACGCCCAGCCCCTCTCCGGCAGATTTGGCGACAATCACCGTGTCGCGCAGCGCGGCCTCGACCTCATCGACCGTCGAGAACGTCGCTGCCACCCACAGGGGGAACTCATAGGCCGCGATATTGGTCTTGCCGTCGACAGGGTCCTCGGCATACTCGGCATAACCCGGGTAATTGAGACCCGCCACGGCGAGGCCCGCATCGTTGCCGCAATCGAAAAACATAGGGTAGTTCTTGTAATCGATGCACATACCGATCACCGCGTGCGCCGCTGTCGCGTCGTCGATAAACGAATACGGAATGTGGAACCCGCGCGGCATCACGCGAACCTGTTGGCCGTAGTCAAAGCTCCAGTCGAGGTTGCGGCCTAGATACATGTGGCCAGAATTATCGGTAAATCGAATGCTCGTGCACATAACGCCTCCTAGCTTTACGTTCTTGCTAAGGTTATTGTCACCAAACAAAAAGGCGCTAAACACAAAAGCCCGGACATGACAACAATGTCACGCCCGGGCTATTCAATCAGGACAAACTCAACCAATTCAACCCCGCAGGTCGTCTAAGGGGTCAAAGTGCCGCAGATTGCCACGAAAGAGGAGCGAAGCGTACTTAAGGTACGCGAGCGACGATTGAGCGGCAAGGTGCGGTGCTTTGATCCCCTTAGACCAACTTGCCGAGACAGTGGTCGATCATATGCTGGATCATTTGTGCCTCAAAGCCCGCGTAGTCGCGGCGGCACTCCTTCATCTTGCCGTCGACAATCTGGTCAAAGGCAACCTTGCACTTGATATAGCGCGTGGACTTGGTGATCTCGTCGTGCGTCAGGCAGCTCTCCTCCATCTTGCTGGCGCCCAGGCCAAACACCAGACGGGGGTTGTAGAGCACGTGGGGCTCGCCGGCATCGTCCAGGTAGACGCAGACCTTTTTGGTAACGCCAATCTGGTTAGCGGCAAGGCAGCCGGCATCGTCGAGCGACTTGATGGTATCGATCAGGTCCTGAGCAACCGACTCGTCCTCGACGGTCGCAACCTCGCAACGCTGGGACAGGATAGCCTCGTCGTGGCAAAGCTCTTTAATCATACGTTCCTCCATAGGGGTCGTTGTAACCGCTTAAGTATACGGTACCCACACATTTTCATGCGAAAAATACCGTCCGTCTGCTACAAAGCGCCGAACATCAACATGCGAGGAACGACAGCGTCGTAAAGGGGCTATAGTGGGTGAGTTCGTGTCAATCGGCCTAAACTCGGGGCCGAACAAGGAAAGGGTATGCATGGACGAACTATTTCACGTCAGCGAGCGCAAGTCCACAATCGGGACCGAACTCCGCGCTGGACTGACAACATTCCTGGCGATGGCCTACATCATCGCCGTCAACCCCGCGGTGCTCTCGGGCGCTGGCATCGATGCAGGAGCGCTCGCCTGCGCCACCTGCCTGGGCGCCGGCATCATGACCATCTGCATGGGCATCTTCGCCAACCGCCCGCTCGCCTGCGCGTCGGGCTTAGGCGTCAACGCGATGATCGCCGGAATCACCACCACCGTCTGCGGCGGTGACTGGCACGTGGCCATGAGCGTCATCTTCCTCGAGGGTATCGTCATCTTGCTGCTCGTGCTTTGTGGCCTGCGCGAGGCCATCATGGACGCCATCCCGGTTGTCCTGCGTCACGCCATCTCGGTGGGTCTGGGCCTGTTCATCGCCATGATTGGCCTGTGCGATGCCGGCATTATCACCGCTGGCGCCGGTACACTCGTCGGTCTGGGCGACATCACCTCCCCCACCTTCATCGTCGGCATCATCTCCATCCTGGTGACGGTCGCCCTCGCCTGCCGCAACGTCCCCGGCTCGCTGCTCATCGGCATCGTCGTCGCCGTCATCGCCGGTATCCCCCTAGGTGTGACCCAGGCTCCGACCGGTATCATCGCCCCGCTCGATTTCTCGAGCATTGGTGGCCCCATCGCCGACGCCGGCGGCGTGCCCGCCATAGTCAAGGTCCTTACCGACCCCGCGCTCCTCGTCATCTCGTTCTCGCTGCTCATGAGTGACTTCTTCGACACCATGGGCACCGCGATGGCCGTGGCCAAGCAGGGCGAGTTCCTCACCGACGACGGCAACGTCGAGAATATCAAGGAGATCCTGATCGTCGACTCCGCCGCCGCTGCTGTGGGCGGTTTCATGGGCGTCTCCTCCATCACCACCTTCGTCGAGTCCACCTCTGGCGCTGCCGACGGTGGCCGCACGGGTCTCACCTCCGTCACCACCGGCGTGCTGTTCATTCTCGCCGCGTTCTTCTCCCCCATCGTCACCATCGTTTCCAGCGCCGCCACCTGCGGTGCTCTGGTCTACGTCGGCTACCTCATGATGAGCGAGGCCTCCGAGATCGACTGGTCCGACGTGTCGCAGGGCTTCCCGGCGTTCATGATTGTCGCCGGCGTGCCCTTCACCTACTCCATCTCTGCCGGCATTGGCCTTGGCTTTATCGCCTACGTGATCGTCGCGCTCTTTAAGGGCGAGGCCTCCAAGATCAAGCCGCTCATGTGGATCGCAGCCCTCGCCTTCCTCGTCTACTTCTTTGTAGCGTAGCGGCAAAGCTGCCAAAGCAGAACACCAAAGCGCGGAGTCGCATCGAGCGGCTCCGCGCTTTTCTTTTAGCGTCTGCCCCCGTGCCAGCGTGCGACAATTGGGGCCGTCGATATCACAACGCTGAGAGAAGCAGGCCATGGAAGCGCATCGAAAGCAGATAACCGTTCATTCGAATCATACGGAAGGCGCGCCCGTCATCTACCTCCCCGTGGTCATGGGCAACGGCAGCGAGGCCTACAGCCGCTGCCGCGAACTCGATTGCCCGCCGTTCACCCTTGTTGCCATTGGCGGACTCGACTGGAATCGTGAGCTGAGCCCCTGGGCATGCGATGGTACCGTACGCGATAGCGAGCCCTTTGGTGGGCAGGCTGTCGGTTTTCTTGATGAGCTGCTGAATCAGATAATCCCCCAGGTGGAGTCGTCACTTCCTCAGCCACCTGTTTGGCGTGGCATTACCGGTTATTCGCTGGCGGGCCTCTTTTCGCTTTGGACCCTCTGGCAAACCGACGCCTTTGAGCGTGCAGCGAGTGCATCGGGGTCGCTGTGGTTTCCTGGCTTTATCGATTATGCGCACGAGCATGCGATGGCAGTTACGCCCGACGCTGCCTACCTGTCGCTTGGCAAAAAGGAGACCAAGACACCCAACCGCATGATGAGGCACGTGCTCGACGACACGCGCGCAATGGAAGAGCTACTCATCGAGCGCGGCATCTCAACAACGCTGGAACTCAACCCCGGCAATCACTTTGCTCAAACCGATCTGCGCATGGCACGTGGCATCCACTGGATACTGACGCATTAAAAATGGCGCCCGCGCGTACGCATGGGCGCCATTTTTTGATTCAGCTGAACGCAGCTGCTACTCAGCAGCCTCCTCAAGCTCAGAAACGTCGAACTCAAAGTCGTTACCGGGCAGAATCGCGTTGAGCACGATGCCCACCAGCGAGCCCACGGCAAGACCGGAAAGCGAAATCGTCACGCCGCTCAGCTCCAGCACGATGGCGCCGGCGGTGCTGTACGCGATGCCGAGCGAAAGCACGAGCACCAGTGCGGTCACCAGCACGTTGCGGTTGTTTTGGAAATCGACCTGGTTCTCGATGAGGTTGCGAACGCCCACGGCGCTGATCATGCCGTAAAGCACGAGCGACACGCCGCCGATAACGCATGCCGGCATGGCGGCGATCACGGCAGCGAACTTGGGGCAGAACGAAAGCACGATGGCACAGCACGCGGCAATGCGAATCACGCGCGGGTCGAACACGCGCGTCAGGGCGAGCACGCCGGTGTTCTCGCCATACGTGGTGTTGGCCGGAGCGCCAAAGAGCGAAGCCAGAATCGTGGCGAGACCATCGCCGAGCAGCGTGCGATGCAGGCCGGGATCGGCAATGTAGTTGCGCTCGCAGGTGGAGCCAATAGCGGAGATATCACCGATATGCTCGATCATAGTTGCAAAGGCCAGCGGCATGATGGTGATGATGGCCGTCGTGGCAAGACCGCTATCGAACTGCGGCCCAAAGAGCGCAAACACGGTGTTGTCCCACACGATGGGCAAACCAACCCAGGGAGCGGCTGCGACGCCAGAAAAATCGACCTCGCCCAGCGCAGCCGCAACGGCGTAGCTCACCACAACGCCCAGCAGGATCGGCACGATCTTAACCATGCCGCGGCCCCAAATATTGCAGATGACGATGACGGCCACGGCAACAACGGCAACAAACCAGTTGGTCTGGCAGTTGGCAATGGCGGAGCTCGCCAGAATCAGACCGACCGAAATGACGATGGGGCCAGTCACCACCGGCGGGAAGAAGCGCATAACGCGCTTGGCGCCAAACGCGCGGAAGAGCGCCGCAAGTACCGGATAGAGCAGACCGGCGCAGGCAACGCCCAGGCAAGCGTAGGGCAAAAGCTCGGCCTCGCCGTTGGGCGCAATTGCGGCATAACCGGCAATAAAGGCAAACGATGAGCCCAAAAATGCCGGCACCTTACCGCGCGACAGGAAGTGGAAGAGCAGCGTGCCCAAGCCGGCAAACAAAAGCGTTGCCGATACCGAGAGACCGGTGAGCACGGGCACCAGCACCGTGGCGCCAAACATGGCAAACAGATGCTGCAGACCGAGCAGGAACATGCGCGGTCGGCCGAGCGACGATGCGTCGTAGATGGCATCGCCGACGGCGGGCGTCGAGGACTGGGACATGGAAGTCCTTTCATGATGGAAGGGCGATCAGGCATATCGGATAACCTGCCCGAACGATACGATCCGGACCATTGTACGTGATACGCCATGTCTCGCACGCGCCGTCACCTGCGAACGGTAACGTTACTTCCAAACGCGCTCGGCAATGCGCTTGACCAGCGCGATCTTTGCCCACTGCTCGTCCTCGGTCAGCTTGTTGCCAATCTCGCAGCTGGCAAAGCCGCACTGGGGCGACAGGTACAGATTCTCGAGCGGCACATACTTTGCGGCCTCGTGGATGCGCTCGACGATAACGTCTTCGTCCTCAAGCTCAGCCGCCTTTGTAGTGACCAGTCCCAGCACGACCTTCTTGCCCGGGGCAACGTACTTGAGCGGCTCAAAACCGCCGGCGCGCGGCGTGTCGAACTCCAGATAGAACGCATCGACATCCTCATGCGCAAACAGGTACGGAGCGATAGGGTCGTAGCCGCCCTCAAAAGCATAGGTGGAGTGATAGTTGCCGCGGCACACGTGCGTGTTAATGACCAGGTCGTCGGGCTTGCCCTCGATGGCGGCATTGTTGAGCGCCACGCCCAGCTCGCTTACCTTTTGCAGGTCGACCGGGCTCATGCCGGTTTTGGCGACAAAATCGGTATCGCAGTAGATGCCCCAGGTGCAGTCATCAAACTGGATGTTGCGGCAGCCTGCTGCGTACAGGTCGGCGATCACCGTGCGATAAGCGGCTGCAATGGCGTCGGCAAGTTCCTCGTCGGTCTTATAGACGGCACGCAGGCTCTCCTGCTGGCCGTCGCAGCGATCGAGCGTAACCTCAGAGAACGTCTGGATAGGCGCCGGGATGGTCTGGCGTGCAACGTGGCCCTCTCCCTCAAGCGCCTTGACGAACTTAAAATGCTCGACGAACGGGTGGTTCTCGCCGCTAATGGGACCGGTAACCACAGCGGTGTCGGCCGTCGTCTCCTCGTCATGGAACATATAACCCGTGCGTGAGGTACGGCGCTCAATGCCGTTGAGTCCCCACATAAAATCGAGGTGCCAGTAGCTGCGGCGGAACTCGCCATCGGTAATCACCTGCAAGCCGGCAGCCTTCTGCTTGGCCACTAAGTCGCGGATGGCCTCGTCCTCGACGGCCTTAAGGCCGGAAGCGTCGAGTTTACCCGCGACATAGGCGGCACGGGCGTCCTTTACAGCCTGCGGACGAAGAAAACTGCCGACGATATCGGCACGAAACGGCGCGTTCGGTTGAATCGATGTGCTCATAGATATCTCCCTTTGCATTGGTTGCTTTACTGGGACAGAGTATGAGCGTTCATATTGCCATCGTAAAATATACGTTTATAACAGTTTGATATAGATGCTTCCTATATCAGTCTGGACTGTCATAAAGAGACTTGAACCGTGCGGAGCACAGCATCCTAGATATGCTGACGAATCGCGTCGATATAGGCCCGACCGTAGCGCGTGAGCGTCGTGTTCTTGCGCGTGATGATGCCAATCTCCATGTACTCGTCCACGTCGAGCGGAATCGAGATAATACCGGGGCCGTTGAGCTCGTGGCTGATCACGCCCGAGCATACCGTGTAGCCGTTGAGGCCCATGGCCAAATTGAACAACGTCGCACGGTCGCGCACGCGGATATTCTTGCGGCGCTCAAACGTCGAGGTCAGCTCCTCGGAATAGTAAAACGAGTTGTAGCTGCCCTGCTCGTAGGACAGGAACGGGTAGTCTTCCAGATCCTCGAGCGTCACGCTGGAGCGGTCCGCCAGCGGATGGTCGGCGCAGACGAAGACATGCGGCGTGGCGCAGAAGAGCCCTTCGAACACGAGCTCGTTGGCCACCAGCATGCGCTCGATGACCTCGCGGTTATGCTCGGATAAGTACAGGATGCCCAGTTCGCTTTTCATATGCGCGACATCCTCGATAATCTCGTGAGTCTGCTCCTCGCGCAGGGTAAAGTCGTAACGCGCGGCATCGAACTCGCGGATCACGTCAACAAACGCGTTAACGGCAAAGGAATAATGCTGGCAACTCACGCTAAAGTGCGGCACCTGCTCGGATGCGCCCTTGTACTTGCCCTCGAGCAGGTCGGCCTGGTCGAGTACCTGGCGCGCATAGCCCAAGAAGGTCTCGCCTTCCTCGGACACAATGACGCCCTTGTTGGTGCGCTCAAAGATGTGCACACCCATCTCGTTTTCGAGATCGCGAATCGACGCGGTAATCGAAGGCTGCGACACAAAGAGCCGGCGCGAGGCCTCGGTAATGCTGCCGCATTCGGCAACTTTGACGACATATCTGAGCTGCTGGAGCTTCATGGCTGTCTCCTTAGCTGTTCGCGAGATTCGCGTCGGCTGCACCCTCCTGACGCATAAACGACGGCATCTCCCCCGTCGCGGCGCAGGCGGCAATCTGATGCAGAGCCCCGGCAACCGCATCATCTGCCGCAGCGCCGATATGCCAGCGTGCGGCAGCCGTGACGGCCTCGTTGGCATTGGCGACTGCAACGGAGTTGGGAACGGCATCGATCATGGGCAAATCGTTATCGGAATCGCCGAATACGGCCACCTCGTCGGGCGTCAGGCCCAAAGCGTGCGCCAGCTCCAGCGCAGCGCAGCCCTTGTCCCAACCATCCGGAAGGATGTCGAACAGGCGCACTCGGTTGTTGGGAAACACGAGCGAGAGTTCCGGCACCTCAGCGGCAACGCGCTCGCGTAGCTCCGCGAGCTCCTCACGCGAACGGGCACTCCAGATATTCGCCTTAAACACCGGCGCGTCATCGACGACGGGACGGCACGGGGCCTCTTCGCCTTTGAGCCACGCATTGCCGCCCGACTCCATAGCGCGACGCACACGCTCGGGATTGCTCGTCACGCAATAGGCATCGTTGCCCCAAAAGTCATCGCCCAGGCTGTAGACTTTTAGAAATGTATCGTCGGTCTCTTGCTCCAGATAGTCGGCCAAACGCATCAGAGCATCGTTGTCGATTGCGCGCGAGGCGACTACTTCGCCGTCGACAAACATCACCTGGCCGTTACAGAACGCACCGGTCGAAAAACACTCGGAACGGTTTTTGAACATCCAGCCCATCGCGGACGGCTGACGACCCGAAACCGGCCCAAAGTGCAGACCCGCCGCCTGCATGGCATGAATACCCTCAATGGCGTAGTCGCTGGCGCCGTCATGCCCGGCTGGAATCAGCGTATCGTCCATATCGGTCAGCACAAGTTTGATCATAGAGTCCCCCAGTCATTTTCACCGTACCCATTGTAACGACCAACCAATAAGGGACAGGTTTATTTTGGCAGGTTTTATCTGGGAAAATGCAACACCCCAGTTGCCACCCACCAAAATAAACCTGTCCCTTTTTGGCAGGTGCGCTAGTATAGGGAACAACAGATTCGATGCGGGAGTGCCGGCGGTGCAAACCACAAGGCTGAGAGGGCAATGGGCCCAATCCTTTGAACCTGTCAGTTAATGCTGGCGTAGGGAGCATGCCGCCTTTACAGGGGCGCTGTCTATGCACAGCGCCCCTTTTCTATGCCAAGGAGGCATGTGCAGTGATTGATTCGGAACAGCTTAAGCAACATGTGATCAAGGCCGTGAATAAGATTCGCGCTACCAATCCGATGGCCGGTTCCATCACCAACACGGTGACGATCGACTTTGTCGCCAACGCACAGCTCGCCGTGGGCGGATCGGCCGCCATGGTCTATCTGCCCGACGAGGGCGAGGCACTCGTTGCCGGTGGCGGCGCCATCTATCTCAATATGGGCACGCTCTTCCCCATCTACGAGCAGACGATTCCCCGCGCGGCCAAGGCGGCACACGACGCCGGCAAGCCCTGGGTGCTCGATCCGGTTGGCCTGGGTATCGGTAACCTGCGCACCCAGCTGGTAAACGAGCTCAAGCAGTACAAGCCCGCCATCGTGCGCGGCAACGCCTCCGAGATTATCGCGCTCGCCGGCCTGTGGGGTCTTGAGGGCGAGGCGGCCGATCTGAGCCGCGTGCGCGGTGTCGATACCACCGACACGGTCGACGCCGCCCGCGATGCCGCCGTGGCGCTCGCCCGCTACACCGGCGGCGCCGTAGTGGTCTCGGGCGAAGTCGACCTGATTACCGACGGCACAACCGTGGCCAAGTCCCACGGCGGCAGCCCGCTCATGTCCAAGATCACCGGTTGCGGCTGCTCGCAGGGCGGCGTGCTGGCCGTGTATGCCTGCGCCACCGATCCGTTTACGGCAGCCGTCTGCGGCACCGCCGTCTACAACGTTGCCGGCACGCGTGCCGCCGCTGTCGCCGATGCCCCGGCAAGCTTTAAGGTTGCCTTTATCGATGAGCTCTACCGCGCGACCGCCCAAAACATCGCTGATAACAAACTCGAGCTCGAGGAGGCATAAGCCATGTCCGAGCCCGCAACCAATGCCGGCATGAACACGCTCGTCGCTGTGGCCATCGCCCCATGCGGCACCGGCGATGAGCTGTCCGCCGAGGTCGCCGAGGTCGTGCGCGTCATTCGCGAGAGCGGCCTTCCCAACCGCACCACCTCGATGTTCACCGAGATCGAAGGCGACTGGGACGAGGTCATGCAGGTCGTGCGCGACGCAACCTTTGTGTTGGCGAGCAAGGGCATCCGCACCGAAGTCGTGCTCAAAGCCGATATTCGACCCGGATTTACCGACACCATGACCGGCAAACTCGAGCGCATGGAAGCACAGATCAAAAAGCAGGAGGAAGCACGATGAGCATCCGCAACAACCTTGATATCTCGGCCTATCTGGTACTCGGCCCCGAAAACACGCTGGGACGTCCCGTAGGCGATGTGGTGGCCCGGGCGCTCGACGCCGGCTTTACCTGCATCCAGGTGCGCTCCAAGGTGGCAAGCGCCCGCGAGATCATCGCGCTGACCGGCGACGCCGCGCAGGCAATCGCACAGGCCGGCAAGACCGGTCAGGTCGCCCTGCTGATCGATGACCGCCTGGACTGCGTACTCGCCGCACGCGAGCAGGGTATTGCCGTCGACGGCGTGCACGTGGGCCAGAGCGATATTCCCGTCGAGGTCTGCCGTAAGCTGCTGGGCCCCGATGCCATCGTGGGCCTTTCGGCCCGTTGCGAAGAGATGCTCGAGTACGTCAAGACCGCCGACATGAGCCTGGTCGACTACCTGGGAATCGGCCCGCTCCACGAGACCGAGACCAAGCGCGATTGCGGACGCGCGGCCGACGGCTCAATCATCACCAAAAGCTTTGAGGACCTGGCCGCACTCCACGCGGCAAGCCCCGTGCCCATCGTGGTGGGCGGCGGCGTCAAGACAGCCGACTTGCCGCAGCTCAAGGCCACCGGCGTCGACGGCTTCTTTGTGGTGAGCGCCGTCTGCAGTGCCGATGACCCCTACGCCGCGGCCAAGGAGCTTGTCGACACCTGGCAGCAGGCGTAAGTCTAGGCCGAGCAGCTGATTCGCAGCCTCATATCTTCAATAGCGGAAAGCGCATCCCAGTTTGGACCTCCATTCCGGGATGCGCTTTCCGCCGAGCCGGCAGCCGATGCCTTACCCCGCCAGATACGCTTCCAGCGCGGGCAAGGTCGTCTCCGCATCGCGACGACCGATCTGGTAGATGCGCTCGAGTTCATCGGGCTCGCGGCACAGCGACGGCACCTTCACCGATTCGCTCGGACGCACCACAAAGATATCGCCGGCGGCCTCGCGACGCGCCAGGTCATCGAGCGTGGCATTGTAGACCTCATGCCGATGCTCAAGCGCTGCGACAAACTCCGGGTAGTGACGGAACACGCGCCGCAGCATGGGCATCACGCTGTTGGGTTGCTTCACAAAACCCGCTGGCTGCGTGAGTACCACGATATTGCGGTCATATCCCTGCGCAAACAGCCATGCGCTGGGAATGGAATCAGCCACGCCGCCATCCAGATACTTATGCCCGTCAATAGCAACGGGACGCGTCGCCACGGGAATAGCAGACGACGCCCGAATCCACTCGATATCCCGCTCGTCGCCATAGGGCAGATCGTGGTAGACGGCCTTGCCCGTCTCGATATCGGTACACACGCACGTAAATCGCATGGGGCAGGCACGATACGCCTCCAAATCGATGGGATCGCGCTCGATAGGCACCTCGTGATAGGCAAAATCGGCATTGTACATATCGCCGGTTCGCAGCCAGCTGGTCACGCTTGCATAGCGCTTGTCGGCGCAATAGGCCTTGTTGTAGCGAATGGCGCGCCCGATCTGGCGCGATTTAAAGTTGTAGCCAAACGCCGCGCCTGCCGAGACACCCACCATATGGTCGCAAGTTAAGCCGTGTTCCATCCAAACGTCGAGCACGCCCGCCGTATACATACCGCGGTAGCCGCCTCCCTCGAGTGCCAGCCCCACCGTGCGCGTCGTATTTGACTGTGCCATGCGACCATCTCCGTCCCCACAAATTCAAACGGAACAAGTATACCCGTCAACATATATCGTCCCAGTCGCATTTTCATCGAACATCGCATCGTCGCGCTACCGCTTGTCGAATAATAGCCGCCCACAGCATGTGCACCCATATATAATTCTGCACTGTTGTTTATACTCTCAGCAGTTATCAACAGCGAACATTAGCCGGTAAATTAACCCAACAGCGCAGCAAGGCGGGGCCTGGATACACGCAAAGCGTCGAACAACAACGCGTGCGCACAACGAGCTCGCCCGACGCAATCCGCCCGACCTCAGAAAGCCGCTTAGAACATGGAAGCTGTCAGCAATTACACCGAAACGCTCGAAAAGACCGTCCATGACCTTCTTGAGCGGCAGGAGGATCTGATCAGGGCTGCCTTTACCGACCAGCTTACTGGGCTTGGCAACCGTGGCGGCTTTGCCCGTTCCCTCGAGGAGCTCTGGGAGCAGGACGCCCCCGTTACCATGGCGTTCATCGATATCGACAATCTCAAGCACTGCAACGACGTCTTTGGGCATGACGAGGGCAACCGCTATATCTTGCAGGTAAGTCTCTATCTTAAGCTGTATATGAAGGTGGGCGAAGCGGCGTTTCGCATAGGCGGCGACGAGTTTGCCATCCTATCTACGATTGCAACCGAGGACGACCTCGCCGAACGTCTGAAACACTGCCGAACGGTTCTGCTCAAAAACAACGATTCCGAGATGCCCCGCTCGTTTAGCTACGGAGTGTCACATGCCGACCCCGCCCTGGGCGAAGCTTCCAATCGCATGACGCTCGATGCCGACCATCGCATGTACGACTACAAGCTACGTCATGCCATGCACCTCGATCGACGCAATATCACGCAAGTTCACGCCGACGACTTCGAAATAAGCGATCGTATTTTTGACGCCTTTTCGATGCTCAACGAGGGCCGTTATTTCTTTATCGAGAACTTGGACAAACATCGCACCCTTTGGTCACAAGGTGCCTTGCGCGATCTTGGCCTTCCCTCGGAGCACATAGACAACTGTCGCGATTACTGGAAAACGCGCGTCCATCCCGACGACCTTGAGGCCTGCATCAACGACATCGACCAAGTCTACAACGGCACCAAGCACCGCCGCGTCATGCAGTATCGTGTGCGCAACGCCGTCGGCGACTACGTCCTTTGCCGTGCTCGCGGGTTTCGTATCGACGGCGACGGAAATGTCCCCTCGCTCTATGTCGGCGAGCTCGTCAACCACTCACTTGCCGAAACCGTCGACGCCGCCACAGGCCTCGGAACGCAGCGCATGCTGGCCAACGCCATCGACGCCTGCCGCCGCGATCGTTGCGAGACAGGGCTTATAGCGGTGCGCGTTCGTGGCACGACGAAGCTCAACGAGCTCTACGGGGCCGAGGCTGTCGACAACATGCTTGCCGAATACGCAGGCCGCATGCTGTCGATCACCCGCGGCAGGAGCCGGGTCTACCGTTCACGAAGCGTCCAGTTCGTCGTGCTCAGCAACGACCTGGACCACGAGGCATTCGAGCAACTGACCCGCCACCTTAAAGAGGCCGTTTTCGCTCCTGTTCGAATCGCAGGCGACACCATTACTCCCGTCTGCCTTGTCGTCCCGGCCTTTTACGAGCACTTAACCCATCAAGCGACCGCCGTTTTAGGCGAACTCGACCGTCGCCTTCGCACGGCCGGCGGGCTTGTTCCCAACGACAGCCTCCCCATACCCGAGGCGGAGCGCAAAAGCGCCATAGCCGAACGTATCGACTCGCTCACGGGCCTCTATCGACCCAGCGAGTTTATGCGGCGCGCCAACGCATTTCTCGAGGCAAGGCGCAACGGTACCTGGTGCATCGCCACGGTCGACATGGGCCACATGCGCCTGTTTAATGAATGGCACGGCCAGGCCGAGGGCGACCGCGTACTCGCCGATGTGGGCACAGTCCTCAAGGACATCGAGAATGCCGATATGGGCGTCGCAGGGTACTGGGGCCAAGATGACTTTTGTGTACTCATCCCCTTTAAGCACATCACCGTCCATCAAATCTACAACCGCGTTCGTGAGGCAGTAGCCAGGCATGATGACGGCGTAGGTTTCTGGCCGTCCATGGGCGTTTACCCCATCGACTCCAATGAGGAAATCACCATCGATGCGCAGGCAAAGGCCATGTTTACCAATCGACGCGCAAAAAACGACTTTAAGGAGCGCATTGCCATTTTCCGCCCCGCGGAGTACGAGCGCGAAGTCGCGTTCCACCGCACGCTGACCGAATTCCAGTACGCGCTGTCAAATGGTCGCATCACGTACTATCTTCAGCCCCAGGTCGATATGGAAACCGGCGAGATTATTGGCGCCGAAGCACTCACCCGCTGGATTGACAAGGACGGCTCTCTCATTTCGCCCGCAACGTTTATCCCCGCACTCGAGGAAAGCGGCTTTGTAGTGACGCTCGACAAGTACATTTGGCAGGGTGTCGCCATATGGCTTCGCGAGCGTCTCGATCGCCGTCTTCGCGTGGTTCCGGTCTCGCTTAATGTGTCGCGCGTGGATATCCTTGCCTGCGACGTTGCCGAACATATGGGGGCGCTCGCCGCCCAATACAACCTACCGCCCGAGCTCATGCGTATCGAGATCACCGAGACGGCTTATACGGGAGAATCCGAGGCCGTGGATAAGCTGACCGCAGATCTGCACACCCGCGGCTTCTCGACCTATATGGACGATTTTGGCACCGGTCAGTCCACGCTCGCGATGCTCAAGAACGTCAACGTCGACGTCATCAAGCTCGACCGCACCTTTGTGCCCACCGACCGCGATCAAGGCCGCAGCACGCAAATCATTTCATCGATGCTCGAAATGGCGCAGTCGCTCCATCTGCCCGTCGTGGTCGAAGGCGTCGAGACAAATGAGCAGGCAAACATGCTACGACAAATGGGCGCCCGCTACGCTCAGGGCTTCCTCTACTACCGCCCCATGCCGGCGAAGGATTTTGAGGCATTGCTCGATGGCGGCAATAACAACTGATACGCTCGCGCGCAAAACGCCACCGTCGAAGGGGACATTTGTCTCCATTAGCTAACTTATATCCCCAATTCAAACCGAATTGGGGATATGATACAAACCGTTGTTCCGCCCAAGGAGGTTATCCATCATGAACGAGTCGTATCGCCTGGGCGAGCAATCGATTATTGCCTATCTTCAGCGACTTGCGAACGGCGTCTCGACCGCTGAACTCGATGTTGCCGCGCTGCCTGCTGAGCTACGCGCCGTTGGTGAGCAACTGCAAAAGACGCATGCCATCCTGCAACAAGAGCGCCAGCTGCTTGAGCGCAACGCCTATATCGATCCGCTCACCAACTTGGGCAACCGCAACGGATTCGACCGTCACGTCGAGCAACTCTGGCGCAAAGGCGACCCCTTCACCTGCGCCTATATTGACATCGACCATCTCAAGCATTGCAATGATAGGTTTGGCCACGCCGAAGGCAATCGCTATATTCTGAGCATCTGCCGCACGCTCTCCGAAACCATGGAGCACGATGAGATGCTGTTCCGTATCGGTGGAGACGAGTTTGTGCTTATCTCGCTCTCCGCAAACGAGACCGAACTCGAGCAGCGCTTGGAGCAGGTACGTACCAGGCTGATCGAGGCGAGCTCAGGTGGCAAGGCGCCCATGATCGGCAGCTTTAGTTTTGGCTGCTCGCGCGTCGATCCACTTGCTGGCGACACGCGTCGCCAGATGACGATGGATGCCGATCGCAAAATGTATCGCTATAAGCTTATGCATCGTGTGCAGCAACCGAAAGACGATGACGCGCCGCAACGCCCAATCGTCGACCAGCTTCCCTGCAACGACCGGGTGTTCCAAGCGATCTCCATGAGCTCCGAGACGCGCTATCCGTTTATCCTCAATCTCGATACGGGAGAATCGCAATGGTCGGTTAACGCCGTGCGCGATTTTGACCTGCCCTCCCAGCACCCTTTTAACTCACTCGACATGTGGCTCGCCCGCGTTCATCCCGAGGACCGCGACAACGTACGTGCCGAGCTCGACATGGTGATAAACGGCACGTGGCACTTCCACTACATGCAGTATCGCGTAATGGATGCCACCGGAAAATACGTGCTTTGCGACTGCACGGGCTACCGCTTGGACGGCACCGATACCGAGCCCGGCATGTATGTGGGCATTATCATCAACCGAAGCTTGGCAGATACGACCGATTCCGTGACCGGCTTGGGCGATATTCACGCCCTGGTCAACGCCATTGGCGAAATGCGTCGCGTGGCGCGCAAGGCTGGTTTGATCGCCATCAAAATCGACGATATCGCTCAGGTCAATGCCCGCTTTGGATTCGATGCAGGCGACCGCGTGCTCACCGAAAGCGCCGCCTGCCTCACGGATTGTTCGCGCGGCAAGGGCCGCCTGTTCCGCTCGACGGGACCAACGTTCGTGGCACTCTTCGATGAGCTCGGCCCCGAGGCAATCGACGAGATCGCAAACGACATCGAACGGTTCCTGGGCTCTCCCGTGCTCATCGGCTCACTTGAATATCAGCCGCCCATTCGCGTGGCCACGCTCCATCTGGACGGCGTCGACCGTCAGCCCGTTTCCATTTTGAACGAGCTCAAAGCGTTGCTCGGGAAAGCCGTGCAGGTGCCAGGTACCAAACTGGATTAGCGCCGCGCCCGCGCTGCCTCCCCCATCGTGCGATAATCCTCTGCAGAAGTCACCAAAAGCAGAGGGAGTTTGTGATGAAGGTTCTTTTGGTCAATGGCAGTCCCAAGGCAAACGGCAACACCGCCCGCGCACTCACCGAGGTCGCAGAGCAGCTCAATGCAGAAGGCATTGATACCGAGGTGTTTCAGCTGGGCGCCAAGCCCATTCGCGACTGCATCGGCTGCGGTCAGTGCGGCAAGCTTGGCGGACGCTGCACCTTTGACGACGACGTGGTGAACGAGCTCATCGCTGCCGCCGAGCAGGCAGACGGCTTTGTCTTTGGCTCGCCCGTCTACTACGCGCATCCCAGCGGACGCATCCTCTCGGCACTCGATCGCGCCTTCTATGCCGGCAGCAAGGCCTTTGCACACAAGCCGGGCGCTGCCGTCGCCGTCGCCCGTCGCGGCGGCACGTCAACGACCTTCGACGTACTCAACAAGTACTTCACCATCAACCAGATGCCCGTGGTTGCCTCCACGTACTGGAACAACGTGTTTGGCGCCATGCCGGGCGAGGCCGCCCAAGACGCCGAGGGCCTGGCCACCATGCGCAACATCGGCAAGAACATGGCCTGGCTCCTGCATTGTATCGAGGCAGGACAGGCCGCCGGCATCGAAGCCCCCGAAGCCGATCGCGAGCGCACCAACTTTATCAGGTAGAACGGCGGAACAAAATGATTCAGATTTTTGGCACCAAGAAGTCCTTCGACACCAAGAAGGCGCAGCGTTATTTTAAGGAGCGCCGCGTTAAGGTGCAGTTTATTGACCTTAAGGAAAAGGAGATGAGCAAGGGCGAGCTCACGAGCGTGATGCAGGCGGTCGGCGGCATCGACAAGCTGCTCAACCCCAAAGCCAAGGACGAGGAGACGCTCGCGCTCATCCAGCACCTTACCCCCAGTCAGCGCTTCGACAAGCTACTCGAGAACCAGCAGGTTTTAGCCGAGCCCATCGTGCGCAACGGCAAAAAGGCCACCGTCGGTTATTGCCCCGATGTATGGGGAGCCTGGGAGTAGCTTGTGTTATTTGCCGGCGCGTGGGTATAAGAGCAGGCGTTTGGCATAAGATTCAACTGTAAGCCATGTCTAACAAAGGAGGGCACATGCCCAACAAACCCGTGAAGATCATCATGCTTACCGGATACCTCGGTGCCGGCAAGACCACGCTGCTCAACCACATCCTCGCTAACGACGGCGGCATCCGCGCCGCCGTGATCGTCAACGACATCGGCGAGATCAACGTCGACGCCAGCCTCATCGCCGACGGTGGCCTTTCCGAGACCGACGACCTCATCCCGCTCACCAACGGCTGCATCTGCTGTACGCTTTCGGACGACCTTGCCAACCAGCTGCAGGGCATCGCCGATTCGGGCGACTTCGACTACATCATCATCGAGGCATCGGGTATTTGCGAGCCCATCCCCATCGCCTACACCATCTCGAGCTTCTGCGACGAGGCCAAGCTGGGCGGCGAGCCCAAGCTCGCGCTCGACAACATCGTGGCCGTGGTCGACTGCGCCCGCATGTACGACGAGTTCAACGGCGGTCGCGACCTGCTGGCAGAGGATATCGACGAGGACGACATCGAGAGCCTGCTCATCCAGCAGATCGAGTTCTGCTCCACGCTGATCCTCAACAAGACCGATACCGTGAGCCCTGAGCAGATCGCCGAGCTCAAGGCCATCGTGCGCAGCCTGCAGAAGGACGCTGTGATTGTCGAGGCTCAAAACGGCGAGGTTCCCATGGAGGAGCTGCTCGACACCGACCGCTTCGACTTTATGCGCGCCTATAACTCCGCCGCTTGGATCGAGGCCATGGAGCATCCCGAGGAGCACGACGACCCCGAGGTACTCGAGTACGACATCGAGACCTTTGTGTACTCGCGCCGCAAGCCGTTTGACCTGCAGAAGTTCACCGATTTTGTTGAGCAGGAGTGGCCCGACGAGGTCATCCGCGTCAAGGGTCCGCTGTGGCAGACCGGCAATCCGGACATGTGCTACATGTTCGAGCAGGCCGGCCACCAGATGCGTCTGATGGAGAACGGCCTGTTTGTCGACTCGGCGCCCGAGGGCGAGAAGCAGAAGATCATCGACGAGAACCCCGAGATCATGCAGATTTGGGACGACGAGACGGGCGACCGTATGACGAGCCTGTGCATCATCGGCCGTCACATGGACAAGGATGCGCTCATCGCCTCCCTCGATGCCTGCCTGACCGACTGGCACCGCGCCTAGGTATATCCAAGCGGACATTTTCCGCCTACGTAACCGCCAAACCACCACGAAGGTGCCCTTCGTGGTGGTTTTTCGTTCTGAGCCAAGGAGATTCATGTTCAACATTGTGCTGTATGCGCCCGAGATTCCGGCCAATACGGGCAATATCGGCCGTACCTGCGTGGTCACCGGCGCCCGCCTGCATCTGGTGGAGCCGCTGGGCTTTTCGCTCGACGACAAGACGGTACGTCGCGCCGGCCTGGGCTACTGGCAAAACTTGGACGTGTCGACCTATGCCGGCTGGGAGGATTTCCTTGTGCGCAACGGCCTCTCCCCCGCTGACGAGCGCCTGCATCTGCTGACCAAAAAGGCGCGCCGAACCTATGCGCAAAGCACCTACCGCGACGGCGACTATTTGGTCTTTGGCAGCGAGAGCTCGGGCATTCCCGAGCCACTGCTTGCCGCGGCGCCCGCGCGCTGCGAGCGCATCCCGATGCTGCGCGATTGCGACTCACTCGATAACGCCGAGGCCTGGGAAGCCCACGAGGAATCGCTCGGGCATACCGAGGACAGCCACGAGGCCATTCTTCAACAGGATATCTGCGGCAACTTCGTCGACCCGGACGACTACCGCATCAGCGCACTCAACCTCTCCAACAGCGCCGCCATCGTCCTCTACGAGGCGCTACGACAAACGGGCTTTGCAGGGATGTGACAAAGGAGCTGTCCCTTTGTCACATTCAAGCGCCACGCCGATGACACACACGCCTAATTGATGCTCCAGATAAAGAGCCCTCACTTTTAATCAGAATTAACTAAAGTAAAATAAAGTTAAACGGCGGTGTGAAAGGAGAGCCGTGTGAAATATCTCGAGAACCCGTTTACCCCTAGCTTTGGCGAGGTTCCTGCCCATCTCGCTGGCAGACAACAGATTATTCGGGATTTGGACCGTGCCTTCTTGAGCCAGCGCAGGCGCCCAGAATTGACCTCGATCTTCTCAGGCGCGCGTGGAACCGGTAAAACCGCTCTCATGTCGTCGCTCGCGACAAGGGCGGAATCCCACGGCTGGATAGCCGTAAAGACGACCGCGCTCCCGGGAATGCTTGAGGAAATCGAGCTCGGGGCGAAACGTGCCGCAGCCCATCTCATCGACTCGTCCAACCACTTCGAAGTCACCGGTCTCGGAATTGCACCGCTCGGCAGCATCGAGGTCAATCGCGTCCACGATGCCTCAACCTGGCGTTATCGCATGAGCGACATCATCGACCAGCTCAACGAGGCGGGCACCGGTCTGCTCGTCACGGTTGACGAGGTGGACCCGACACTCGACGAGATGATTCAGCTCGCAGCGACATATCAGCACTTTGTGACCGATGGGAAACGCGTCGCCCTGCTCATGGCGGGACTTCCCAACAACGTATCGACGCTACTGAACCACAAGACGGTCTCGTTCCTTCGCCGCGCCCAACAATATCATCTGGGTCGCATTGCCGACTATGACGTACGCGAGGCCTTGATTCGCACGATCCAGGAAAACGATCGCCTGGCAGATGCTGAGGGAATCGATAGAGCCGTTCGCTCGATCTCTGGTTTTCCATTCCTATTGCAACTCGTAGGCTACCGTGCCTGGGATCTCACAAGCGATTCGAAGGAAATCTCGTCACGCGACTTTGACCTGGGAATCAAAATCGCGCGCGACGAGATGGACGACCGAATCCTCGCGGCAACCTATCGGGAACTCACTGCAGAGGACAAGCGATTCCTCATCGCCATGCTCGATGACGAGGAAGAGTCCACCACCGCCGACCTTGTCGAGCGCCTTAAGCGTTCGCCGCAGCAGGTCTCCCGCTACCGACGCCGCATGATAGATGCCGGCATCATCGGGGAACGAGGACGAGGGCTCGTCGCATTTGAATTGCCATTCTTCCGCGACTATCTCGCGGCTCAATGCGTGAAATAGGCATCAATGAGGCAAAGAGGCTGTCCCTTTGCCTCATTGTCTATAGATAGCGGCCGGTGATGCTTGCGGGGCAGGCCGCGATGTCGCTCGGCGTGCCGGCGCAGACGATTTGCCCACCCGCATCGCCACCGCCCGGGCCCATGTCGATCACGTAATCGGCATTGCGGATAAGGTCGAGATCGTGTTCGATCACGATAACCGTGGCGCCCTTGGCAACGAGACCGTCAAACACGTTCAACAGTACCTGAACATCGAGCGGATGCAGGCCGATCGTGGGCTCGTCAAATACGAATACGGCATCATCCTGCACGCGGCCCATCTCGCTCGCGAGCTTAAGGCGCTGTGCCTCACCGCCCGAAAGCGCCGGTGTGGGCTCGCCAAGCGTGAGATAACCCAGACCCAGGTCGTGCAAGGTCTGCAAACGCGTCTGAACCTTCTTGAGTCCCAGTGTGGCGTCGATGGCCTCGTCCACACTCATGTCCATGAGCTGCGGCAACGTCAGCAAGCTCCCGTCCTTACCCTCGCGATGGATATGCGAGGCGGCCTCGGCGTAGCGCGAACCACGGCATGCTGGGCAGACGATCTCGACGTCGGGCAAAAACTGCACGTCGAGCGATATCGAGCCCGTGCCGTCACACGTAGGGCAGCGCAAGGCGCCGGTGTTGTAGCTAAAGGCGCCCGCCTTGTAGCCGGCTGCCTTGGCCTCGGGCGTACGGGCGAAGGCGCGGCGCAGCTCGTCATGGATGTCGGCATAGGTTGCCACCGTCGAGCGCACGTTGGCGCCGATGGGCGTAGCGTCAATCAGATTTGCGCGGCTAATGCCCTCGGCATCGACCCAACGCACGTGTCTTGGCAGGCGCTCGCCGGCTGCCTGCGCCTTGAGTGCCGGAATGAGCGTCTCGAGCACCAATGTCGTCTTGCCCGAACCCGAAACGCCCGTCACCGCGACAAGGCGACCGCGCGGGATATCGACTTCGAGTGGCTTGACGGTGTGGATGGTATCGGTTGCCATGCGGATATGTCCCTGGTCGAACATGTCGTCGTCAGTCACCTGCGGACGCAAGCGCTTGGGCTCTGCGCGCAAAAACGGAGCGATGCGGCTGCCCCGCGATTGCTCGACCTCGTCTACCGTGCCTGCAGCAATCACATTGCCGCCGCCTGCTCCAGCAACGGGACCCATCTCAACCAGATAGTCGGCTTCCGCCAGTACGCGCGTATCGTGGTCGACAACAACCACGGTGTTGCCATCATCCACCAGATCGCGCATTACGCCCACCAAGCCGTCGACATTGGCAGGGTGCAAACCGATCGAAGGCTCGTCCAGTACATAGAGCACGCCCGTCGATCGGTTGCGCACCACACGGGCGAGCTGGACGCGCTGACGCTCGCCCGTGGAGAGCGTAGCACCGGCGCGATCGAGTGAAAGGTAATCGAGACCCAGATCGACCAGACGACGGGCCGCGCTCAAAAACGAATCGCAGATATCCGCCGCCATGGGCTGCATCTCGGCCGGCAAGGATGCGGGCACCCCGCGCACCCACTCAATCGCCTCACCCAGCGTCATGGCCGCCGCCTGTGCCAGATTGACGCCGCACACCTGGGGCTGGCGCGCGGCCTCGGAGAGACGCGTGCCGCCGCAATCGCGGCATGCTCCCTCGCGCAAAAAGCGAGCCACGCGCTTAAGCCCCTTATCGTCCTTAACCTTGGCAAGCGCATTCTCGACGGTATAGACGGCGTTGTAATAGGTGAAATCGAGCGGCGTGGCTCCCTCGCCGTTTTTGGGAACGTAGAGAATGTGCTTCTTAACCGCCGGACCATGAAACACGATGTCGCGCTCTTGAGGCGTGAGCTGGTTAAACGGCACGTCGGTGCGTACGCCCATCTCACCTGCCACCTGCTTCATCAGATCCCACATGAGCGTACCCCAGGGAAGCACCGCGCCCTCGTTGATAGTCTTTGACTCGTCGGGCACCAGGCTCGCTTCGTCCACCTCGCGCATGACACCGGTGCCGCCACATGTGGGGCATGCACCGCCGCTATTGAAAGCCAAATCCTCGGCACTCGGCGCGTAGAACTCGCGGCCGCATGTCGGACACGTGAGCGACAGGCCAGCCGCTACGTTAAGGCTCGGCTCCACACGCGCCCCGCAATGCGGGCACACGTGATGGGCACAGCGGCTAAAGAGTAGGCGCAGGCTGTTGTTGAGCTCGGTCATGGTGCCAAAGGTAGAGCGCACGCCCGGCACGCTCGGACGCTGGTGTAGCGCGAGCGCTGCCGGCACGTGCAGCACCTCGTCCACCTGGGCGTGTTCGGCCTGCGTCAGGCGACGTCGAGTATAGGTGCTGAGTGCTTCCAAGTAGCGACGCGAGCCCTCGGCATAAAGAACCCCCAGCGCCAGCGAACTCTTGCCCGAACCCGACACGCCGGCAATGCCCACGAGCTTTCCCAGCGGAATATCGATATCGATGTCTTTAAGGTTATGAACGCGCGCGCCACGCACCTCGATAGCCTGCGGGCTCATCTTCTGTTCCGTCACCTTTATCACCCTACTCATGCCATAAAACTCGATCGCGAACGTACGCGCCCAGCATGGGCACGGTAAACCGGACGAGGCCGTATCCGGCAGCCTCGATGACGCGCTCGCGAATCAGGCTTGCGCGATATTTACTCGCCCAGCTCTGGGTACGATCACAACGCTCAATGATATCCGCCATGCGCGTCGGTTTGTTCTCGTCAACCGCCATAGCCTCGATAAAAAGGCGCTGTGGACTGCGCAGCCCGTAATACAGGGGCGCGTCAACCGCTTCGTAGAACTCGGAGACGGCATCCGCATGGCCATCCTCGACATCGCGCCTTTCGATGACCTGCGAGCCACGCCGGACAGCAGACCGCCACATGTAATATCCCACCAGCTGAACCATGTAGGGATGCCCCATGCTCTTGCGCGCCGCAAGGTCCGCCGTCTCCGCGTCAACGTAAAGACCAGCGTCTTTGACCGTCTGGATATACGAATCGCGCACCTTGGGCAAAGATATCGCCCCCAACGTACGCTGCTGGGCACGCCGCAAAAACGTCACGCTCGGCTCTTCGAGCAAGTCATCAACCATACTGGGCAAGCCGGCAAAAATCAGCGCAAGACCGCGCTGGTCGCTATCGGACAAGCCCGTGGCATCCTGATCTCCGAGCACCTGCTGATAGAGAACGGCAAGTGCCGCCAGTTCCTCGATAGACGCAGATTGCGCCTCGTCAATCGCAAACAGTATGCCCTTGCCTGGACCGAGCTTCTTGAGGCGCTCGTTGACCAGCCCGCGCAACGTCTCGCCTTTTGCCCGCGCCGCCTCGACCGACATCCGGCCAAATGACGGCCCAAACTCCATTGACGTCACAACGGGTTTATTCGAGCGAAGCGCGTCGGCCAAGCGATCGCATAAGCCAAGCGAAGCGGAATCGGAGACAACCGCCCATCCGCGCTCATTGGCTAGACGTTGCAGCTCCCGCAGGAGAACCGTCTTGCCACAGCCGCGGTTTCCCGTAATGAGCATGAGCCTACCTGGCGCTCCGGCGCCGTTATCGAGCCCTTCCTCGAAATCTTCGATGACCGACTCGCGGCCGATGAGTATCGGAGGCCGCTTGCCAGCCGTGGGCTTAAAGGGATTTGGATTCATGTCGGCCTCCTCGGATTGGCAAACCCTGGTAATAGTTATACCAACTTGTACCGAGTTATACCAATAGCATGTGACAAAGGAGCTGTCCCTTTGTCACATGTGGCCGAAAAACTCGGCGTCTGCTGCTCGCCAGGGGCGGAAGGTGGCGGGATCGATCTTTACGTGCGCCGCGGCGGGCACGTCGTACCATTTGACCGTGTAACCGGCGCCGTGAGAGCAAAAGACCGAGTCGGGCGTGTTGGGCAGATCGGCCTCGGGCTCATAGGCGGCCGCCTCGATGACGCGCTCGGCATCATGGCAAGCCGCATAGCCGGCGAACTCTAGATACAGATGCCCACGACCACTCGTGTAGGCAGCCACCTCCAGCGCGTAATCCTGCACCTCAGATGCCGGCACGCGACCCACAAGCTTTGCCCGGTCCCCCGCCATCGTCGGCGGCTCGTACTCGGCACCCATGCGCGTGGCATCCGAGAGCGCCCGACCCACGCACTCCCCCGGCACCTCGAGCTCAAAGCGATACCACGGCTCCAACAGCACCGCCGCGCCGGCCTCGCGCGCCTGCATCAAACCCTGGCGAATCGCGCGGTACGTGGCCTGGCGAAAGTCGCCGCCCTCGGTGTGTTTGGCATGTGCACGGCCGCCCGTGAGCGTAATGCGCACATCGGTGATGGGCGAGCCGGTCAGCACGCCCAGGTGGTCGCGCTCCATGGCGTTGGTGAGTGCCAAACGCTGCCAGTTAAGATCGAGCTCATCGGTCGAGGTCACGGTACCAAATTGCACGCCCGAACCCGCTGGCAGCGGCTCCAGGCGCAGATGCACCTCGGCATAGTGGCGCAGCGGCTCAAAGTGGCCCACGCCCTCGACCGGCTGCGAAATAGTCTCCTTATAGAGAATGCCGCCGGGCTCAAACTCGACCGTAAAGCCAAAACGATCGGCAAGCACGCGCTGTACGACCTCGAGCTGCACCGCTCCCATGAGCTGCAGATGTACTTGTTCAAGATGCGTGTTCCAGCTTACGCCGAGCATGGGGTCCTCGTCGGCAAGCTCAGCCAGCGCTTGGAACACCGTATGGACATCGTGCTCGTTCGGCAGCACCGTATAGGTGAGAACCGGCGCAATGGCAGGTGCGTCGCCCGCGGGCTCCGCACCCAGGGCATCACCCGGGCGAACGTGCGCAAGACCCGTCACGGCGCAAATACCGCCAGCAGCAACTTCTTGGGCAAGCTCATACTTCTCGCCGTTATAGATGCGCACCTGGTCGATCTTTTGCTCCCATGCCTCGGCACCGGAACGTCCGCCAATCACCTGCTTGGCATGCAGCGTGCCGCCGGTCACTTTAACCCAAGCCAAGCGCTCGCCGCGATCCCCGCGGCTGACACGATAGACGCGCGCGGCAAACTCCGGGAGCCACGCCTGTTCACGCATCAGCGCGCATATGCCATCCAGCAGCTCATCCACGCCTTGGTCTTTGAGCGCCGAGCCGGCAAAGCAGGGAAACAACTTTCGCTCTGCGACCAGCCGCGAAAGCGTGGCAGTCGAAAGCTCACCCGCCTCAAGAAACTCCTCGAGCGCTGCCTCGTCCAACGCAGCAGCGTCCTCCTGAACGGCGCCGCCCGCCAACAATTCGTTGGCATCCAGGCAGCCCTCGGAAAGACGTTGCCCAAGTTGTGCCAGCAAAACATCGCGGCCGGGATTCTCCAAATCGATCTTGTTGATATAGATGAACGTCGGGATCTCATAGCGCGCAAGCAGGCGCCACAGGGTTTCGGTATGCCCCTGCACGCCGTCGTTGGCGCCCACAACCAAAATCGCGTAGTCGAGTGCGCGCAGCGTGCGCTCCGCCTCGGCTGAAAAATCGACATGCCCTGGTGCATCCACGAGCATGACGTGGGTATCGCCATGGTCGAGCACAGCCTGCGACGAGAAGATCGTAATACCGCGCTCGCGCTCAATCTCGTTCGTATCCAGATGCGAATCGCCATCGTCCACGCGGCCGCGCTTGCGAATGCGGCCCGCGTTGAATAGCATGGCCTCGGCCAACGTGGTCTTGCCGGCATCGACATGCGCCAAGATTCCAACGACCGCTTGCTTCGACATGGCTCTCCTCTTATTGCAAGCCCATCGCACGCGGCAACGGGCGTCCTCATTCCACACTGGATGATACAATTTACGGGCCGGCGGGCGAAGCGGGCCCTATCCCCCGACCGAGCTCATCGCCCTGCGTTGCCGCGCGGCGATTTTCGTAGGTTCGCGCCTTGCGAAAGCCGGCTTGCAAAACAGCCAGCGAACGAAAATGGCCCCACCCGGGGCCATTTTCGTTCGTGCAAATTGTTGATACGCGTCCCCGCTCTTATGCCTCGCGCAGCCAGTCAAACGCAACACGCGGTGTACCGTCGGACACATACACGATGCCGGCGCGCTCAAACCCCGCCTTGAGGCTCGCGCCCTGCATGGGCAGGTTGTCCTGATGCGTGTCGATGCGCAGGTGATCGGCACGCTCCTTGGCAAAGGCAAACATCGCAGCCGCGATACCGTGCACGGTGCCGTCGGATGCCACACGGTGCAGCACGGCGTACGGAGTGTCGCTACGCCATTGACCGTCCTCAATTACGTCATAGCACTCGTCCGGGCCCGGTAAAAAGGCAAACGTCGCCACCACGCGGCCGTCGACTTCACACACATAGCTGCCACCGGCAGCGATATCGGCAGCCAGCTGCTCGGCAGAAGGCGTGCCCTCGGGCCACTGCGTGGCGTTGCCATGCGCGCGCATAAAGGCGCGGGCCGCGTCATAGACAGCCATGACGGCGGGAATGTCGGTATCGAGGGTTTTTCTGATCATCACGCGGCGGCCTCACGTTTATTGGTATCACTTTGATTGAGCAATGATACCAACGTTTGGAGAGGGGCGCGAAGCAGATGGGGAGCAAAAAGCGAGCCGCTTGGTCAAAAGCCAAAAGCGAGTTTTTAGGCGCTGCCACGGGCGGCGATATGAGTGACCTGTTTGCGCGCGAAGACGAGCGCCGCGACGCCCTGAACGCCGAGCGCGATGAGGCCTGGCGCTACAAGTCGTGCGAGCGCAAAAACCGTTACGACACGCGCGCCGAGGCCGAGGCTGTTATGGCCGAATGTGAAAACCGCGGGCGGCGTGGCTTGGCCTGCTACAAATGCGAATACTGCGGCGGCTGGCATTTGACGTCGCACCCTTGGAAATAGACCCCACATTGGCACGGCACTGACGGAGCGCCAGCCATCGCACACAAGCTACGGGCGCGGCGGCACCAAAACATCGTAGCGAACGGCCTTGCCCGCAAGTTGATAGCTCGGCTTAACGCCGGCAAGCAGCGGGCCCTTTACCGGCCGCTTGATAACGACCTTGCGCGGATGCACAGCAAGCGCCGCCTCGACCAGCGATTCCTCGTCGGCGCATGGCTGCTCCAGATGATGTAGGAGCTGGAACTTCTTTTTGACCGCTGCACTCTTGGTGCGCTCGGGAAACATGGGATCCAGGTACACCACGTCGGGTGCTGCGAGCTCGCCCTGCTCGACCAGCTCGACGGTTTGACGAAGGCCCGCAATGCTGTCCTCGCCCGCATGTAAGCACATGCGTGCCACGGCAGCCGCAAGCGCCGGATCATCCGCCGCGCGCTCCAAAGCATCCTGAAGGAGCGCCGCGATCACGCAGTCCTGCTCATACAGATCGACGGTAAAGCCCGCGGCCGCCAACAGCAGCGAATCCTCGCCAAAGCCTGCCGTAGCGTCAATTGCCCATGGTCGCTCGATGCCCTTTGTGCGCGCAGCCTTTACCAACAGCTCTTGCTGCAGACGGCCCTGCTTGAGTCGCGGCAGCATGCGGCCAAAATCGGCGCGCAGCTCCATCGTGCCGTCGGTGAGCGTGAGGCCCTCGGGCTTCCCGATCAGCTCAAGCCCCGCGGCCCGAGCAACAGATAAGGGATCGACGACGCCCATGGACACTCCTTAACAAGCAAAACGAATACGCAGGGCACCGTTTATGTCGGCACCCAACCGTCCGCTATTGTCCCACATGCGACATGGCCCACAGCATCCCAATGCAAAGCACCGCCATCAATCCCGTGCACACAGCAGCGATCACGGAATCACCCATGCGCCTTCCCAACGACCGCGGCTCACGCACTTGCCCTGCTCCGTACATCATGGCTCCTCCTTGAGACCAGCTCCTTGTTACAGCCTCATCATCTCAGCGCCGCACATGAGCCGCCATCGATTTGGCTTACGTCCAGCTTTCCTTTTTGAAAGGTTGGACCGTACAGGCAAGAGACGCTTTCAAACGCATGCATCGCCCCGTTGAACTACAATGTGCTTCACGATATGTGCCACAACCTGGGTGCGACTGATTCTCCGCGCCCGCATCGAAAGGACCAGCCATGAGCAACGCCTGCAAATTACTCAAAATCCTATCGTTCTTCTTCTTTGTCGTCGGCATTCTAAGCGCAGGCATGGGTGCTACAGCGCTCTTTGCGGGCAGCGCGGCAGGCGATATCACGGGTACCATGATCGTTTCTTGCATCGTCGTCATCGTATTGGGCGTCGTCGAAATTGTGACCGCCGTCTTTGGCATCCGCGCGGCAAATAATCCCGCCAAGGCTGGCGTTGTCTGGATTTGGTCCATCGTCTGCCTAGCATGTTCGGTCATCAGCCTGCTTCTCTCCCTGCCCCTCTTGGGTGGGACCGGCTCAAGCATCCCCGATTTTAGCGGCCTGATTGTCAGCATTATCTACTTTGTAGTCGCCAACCGCGTCAAGAAAGAGGGCATGGACCGTTTGAGCTAAACCGCATCCGTGTCAATCGCTCAGCGACTCTGGTATATACGCCAATAAAAAGGGCCGATCGCGTAGCAACGCGGTCGGCCCTTTACGTTTGCCCAGATAGAACCTACCAAAATAAACCTGTTCCTATTTGGCAGGTTGTTAGCTGTGGCGGTACTCGGCGATGATGAAGTCGATGTCGGTTTGAAGGGTGTCCAGATTTGCCAGGCGCTCTTTGTCGGCGGGGCGCGTGCGGTAGTAGTACGGCGTCATCTGGAACACCGCCTCGATGTCGGCCTGGGTCTGGAGCGTAATGTTCGCAGACACCCGCTGCGTTCCGACCAACTCGAGCTCGGTAGTCTTCGGCAGTTTCTCGTCATTGAGATATGGCGTGTCGTAGAGCACTTCCTTAAGCCCAAACAGATGACGGGCACCCGGCACCACGGTGTAAAGCGAGCCCTCGGGCGCCAGCACGCGGGCAAACTCGCGCTCGTTAAAGGGGGCAAAGAGCTCGGTCACCATATCGAAGGCGCCATCAGCCACGGGGATGTCCTTCATGTTGGCCACGAAATAGGTCGCATCGCCGCGCTTGGCGGCAAGGCGCACCATCTCTTTGCCCAAGTCGAACCCGTAAGCGTCCACGCCCGGCACCGCGCCCAGGGCACTCGTGTAATAGCCCTCACCGCAGCAAATATCGAGCAGCGTCATGGAACCATCCGTAGACGTGGCACGCCCAGACACCTGCTTGCGCACCAGCTCAACCATCGCATCGCGCAACGGCGCGTAGTATCCACGGTTCAGAAAATCACGACGACTGCGCGCCTGCGACTTGGGATCGCCCATGGAGTCGCCGCTCTTGGACGAGCGCAGCAGATATAGATAGCCCTCGCGCGCACGGTCAAACCGGTGTCCGCCCGCGCATGCAGCACCACGTTCGTCATCCACCAACGGTTCATGGCAAACGGGACACAACAACATGGCAACTCCTTAGCGCGAACTACACAACGCCCACCATTGTCGCACGCCTTCCCCACCTAGTCATTGGAGACGTTCTTGAATGACTAATCGTTTTAGAACGTCCCCAATGACTAGTCGATTAGGAGTATCATCGTCTGCGCAAATAAGCACAAAATAGCATGTTAGAGATTGAGAGCGTATGGCTGACACCGTATCTAAGCACATTGACATGACCACCGGCTCGCTGTGGCGCAATATTCCCCTGTTCGCCTTCCCCGTGGCCGCCACGAGCATCCTGGAGCAGCTGTCGAACCTCATCGCCACGGTCATCATCGGCAACTTCTCGGGCGACCAGGGAACCCTCGCCATGGCGGCGGTCGGCTCCAATGTTCCGCTTACCAGTCTTATGCTCAACCTGTTTATTGGCATGTCGCTTGGCTCCAACGTGGTCATCGCCAACGCTATCGGCCGCAACGATCAGAACATGGTCAAGCGCGCCGTCCATACCTCGATTTTAATGGCGCTCGTGGGCTTTGTCGTCATCGCGCTGGGCGAGATCTTTGCCGAGCCCATGCTCGCCGCGCTCAACGTTCCCGCCGAGACCATGCCGCTCGCCTCACTCTACCTACGCGTCTTTTTGCTCAGCATGCCCTCGATTTTGCTCTACAACTTTGAGGCCGCGATCTTCCGCTCCGTCGGCATCACCCGCATGCCGCTGCAGGCGCTTGCCGTGTCCACCGTCCTCAACATTGGCCTGGACCTCATCTTTGTCCCAATACTCCACTGGGGCGTCGCGGGCGTCGCCATCGCCACCGCCATCGCCTACACCGTCAGCGCCGCTACGCTCTTTATCCGCCTGCTCAAGACCGACTCCGTCGTCCGCGTCACCCTACGCGACCTAGCTATCGACCCCGTCGCCCTCAAGCGCATCGTCAAGATCGGCCTGCCCGCCGGCATCCAAAGCGCCGTCTTTGCTGTCGCCAACATCATCATCCAGTCTGCCATCAACAGCTTGGGCACCGAGGTCATGGCGGCATCGAGCGCCGCCATGAGCCTGGAGTACGTGTGCTACAACCTGCTCAACAGCTTTAGCCAGGCTTGCACTACCTTTGTGGGACAAAATCACGGCGCCCGCCAGATCGACCGCTGCACCAAGACGCTCAAGGTCTGCCTGGTCGAAGGTGGTATCGTTGCACTCACCACGATCATCGTTATTGTCGGCCTGGGACGCGAGATCTTGTCGCTCTTTAACAGCGATCCCAACATCGTCTCGATCGGCTATATCCGCGTGTGTTCGATCTTCCCGGCGTACGCCTTTAGTATGTTCTACGAAAACATGTCAGGCTACCTGCGCGGCTTTGGTATCTCGCTCACGCCCGCCCTCATCACCATGATCTGCGTCTGCGGCATCCGCTTCTATTGGGTGTTCTGCGTGTTCCCGCATTTCCGCACCTTTGCGAACATCATGATGGTCTACCCCATCAGCCTGGGCACCACGGCGTTCTTTATGGTCGTGGCGGTACTACTTTGCCACCCGGCACGCACCTATCGCGCCACCCAAGCCAAAGCGACAGCCCGCTAAACACCGCACTCAACGCCACGCCAGTCATTAATTGACAATATGAGAGCTCATATAGTCGATAAAGCGCCTCGTGGCGATGGGCATGGTGTCCCAGCTGCGCCAAGCGGCCACCACGTCGCGCGAGGGGGCATGCACGATGGGACGTACGCGAATATCGGCACGCATGCCCTCGACGGTACGGCGATATAGCATACTCACGCCTAGGCCCTCCTCGACCATCGCCATGATGGTGTAGTCGTCGGTCACCTCACTCGTCACATGCGGCGACAGCCCATGCGCCGCAAATGCATCGAGCACCAGACTCTGTTCGCCCTCATCCAGCAGCACAAACGGCTCGGACGCCAGATCGGCGAGCGTCACCTTTTCCTTTGCCGTCAGCGGATGCGCGGCCGGCAACAATGCTACCAACTCGTCGTGATAGACCACGCGCTTCTCGAGCCCCGCGGTAAAACCGCGTGCCGTAAAGCAAAAATCAACCACGCCATCGTGCACCCACTGGGCGTTGCGCGTGTAATCGCCCTGCTTAAGGGTAAAGTGTACCCCCGGGTGCAGGGCCCCAAAGTCGCGGATCACGCGCGGCAACACGGTTCGACTCACGTTGGTAAACGTCGCGATGCGAATATCGGTCGACGAAAGCCCCAGCAGCTCCTGGCGCTTGCCCTCGAGCTCGGCCTCGGCAGTCACGATCTGGCGCAGGTACGGCAGATATTGCTTACCGTCGCGCGTAAGCGAAACGCCCTGCTTTCCGCGCTCGATAATCGTGGTACCCAGCTCGCGCTCGAGTGCCTTGACGGCCTGGCTCACCGCACTTTGCGTATAGCCCAGCTCGTCCGCCGCGCCCTTAAGACTGCCGCGATCGACCACCATACAAACAATCTGATACCGCGATGCCATCGCACCTCCACATCAATGCAGCCGTAAAACGTTTTGCCAGGGCTTTTTCTACCAACATTAGTATTTCTTAATCATACTGAAGATACATTCGCTTTACTACATCCACATCTGGGAGCAGAATCCTTTTTGCGAAACCGTTCTGTAACAAAAGGAGTCCCATGGATCGCAAAAAAGCAATCGCGCTCTCATTTTCCGTTCCCGTCGCATGGGGCTTTTCGTATCCCCTCATGAAGATCGGCATGGACAGCATGAACGCCACGAGCATCGTCGCGCTACGCTGCATCATCGCCTTTGTGGTCTGCCTGCTGCTCTTCCACAAGCACGCGTTGCGCATCAACCGCGACCTTATGGTCCGTGCCGCCATCATCGGCGCCATTATGGCAACCGAGCTCACCTGCATGTGCCTGGGCTCCAGCCTCACCTCCGCCTCCACCGCCGGCTTTTTGCAGAGCCTGACGGTCGTGATCGTGCCGTTTGCCAACGCCGCCCTGCTGCGTCGCGCCCCCGAGCGCAAAGTGCTCGTCGGCACCGCCATCGTCACCTGCGGTATGTTGCTGCTCTCGGGCGCAGACTTTACCAGCCTGAATCCCGGCGCGATCATCATGCTGCTCTCGGCCTTTATCTATGCCAGCCACATTATCGTGGCCAAGCGCTTTGTCGAAGAAGTCGATCCGCTTGCTCTGGGCGTTTGGCAGCTGGGCTTCGGCGGCTTGTTCTCGGGCATCGCCGCATGCGTCTTTGGCGGTTTCACACTTCCCAGTACGCCCAGCGAGATCGTGGTCGTCGTCGCGCTCGCACTCATCTGCTCTGCCTACGGCTTTATCACCCAGACGCTCGTGCAGCCCCACGTACCCGCCGAGACCACCGGCTTCGCCTTCTCGCTTGAGCCGGTCTGCTCCGCTGTCTTCTCGTTCTTCCTAGTCGGCGAGGTCCTGAGCCCCATCGCCTTCCTGGGTGCAGCTCTCATCCTCACCGGCGTCATGGCGGCAACCGTCGAGCTTCCGCGCCTCCGCGCACATGGACGCGCTCGTATGGCAGGAGCGCCCGAGCGCGCCTCGTAGACCCCGCTCTTCATGCAGCCGCGGCATAAAGGCAACCGGTGCGCCTTTACAATAGATGCCAACAGAGCATCTGCCATAAAGGAGCCCCATGGACACCGCAACCCGCGACCGCAACATAGCAACTTGGTTGGGCAATGCGCCGCAGCCGGTACGTGACACTACGAACCAGCTGCTCGAGCGCATCGCCCTTTTGCGTGCCGAGCAAACCATCTACCCGGCACAAGACGACATCCTCAATGCCCTCGCCTACACGCCGGCCGACCAGGTCAAGGTTGTCATCTTGGGTCAAGACCCCTATCACGGACCCAACCAGGCCATGGGACTGTCGTTCTCGGTCCCAGCGACGCAAACCAAGTTGCCGCCGAGCCTGCGCAACATCTATAAGGAGCTCAAAGCCGATCTGGGCTGCCCCATCCCCGCCACGGGAGACCTAACCCCATGGGCACTGCAGGGCGTCCTGCTCCTCAACACTACGCTCACCGTGCGCGAGCATGCCGCGAACTCGCACGCCAAGCTGGGCTGGAGCGCGCTCACCGACTACGTTATCGAACGCTGCTGCCAGCTGCCCCAGCCGGTCGTCTTTTTGGCATGGGGCCGCTTTGCCCAGCAGATGGTCGAAGGCAAGCTCGCCGCGACCGGCGCGGGCAAGGCAACCGGCAAGTTCTGCCTGGCCTCCACGCACCCCTCGCCGCTTTCGGCCAACCGTGCCACGGCAGAACTCCCCGCTTTTATGGGATCGCGCCCCTTCTCGGCAGCCAATCGGCTACTCGAGCAGCACGGCTCGACCCCCGTCAACTGGACTTGCCTCGGCTAAAAATCGATACATCAAAAACGCGCCCGACGGCTTTCCATCGGGCGCGTTTCCTATTCGGGCCAAATAAATTGTGTGCGGCCGGCCTCGCCCCCATCGATCAGCAGGCTCTGCCCGGTCATAAACCGGTTGGTCACGCCCACAAAGTAGATCCACTCGGCGATCTCTTGGGCAGTGGCCCAGCGCTTAAGCGGCGTGAGCTCCATAATCTGGTTCCACAGGTGCTCGTCTTCCATCACACAACGGTTGAGCGGCGTGATAACGCCACCCGGGTCCACACTGTTGGCGATGGCCTGCGGCGCCAGACGGTTTGCAAGGTTCTTGGTGTAGGCGATAACGCCACCCTTGCTGGCGGCATAGGCGGGAAACTCCGATCCCGTATGCCCGCTCGCCGACCCCACATTGACCACGGATTTGATAGCCGGCGCAGGCTTGGCGGCAAGCCCCTCCCCCACAAAGGCGTAGTGCTCGGTCACGTTGATGGTGCCACGCAGGTTGGCAGCAATATCGTCGGCCGAATCCTGCGTACCGGCAACGTTCACGATTACCTGGGGTTCAAGATCGCCTGGAAACGAGTCCGGCTCGCGTACATCAACGATCAGATGGCGGTAGCGCTCGTGTTCGATCGCCGTCGGCAGCAGATCAAAGCCCACGACCTCGTGGCCCTCGTCCAAAAAGCGCTGCACGCACGCGGCTCCGATACCGCCCGAAGCGCCCGTGATCAAAACCCGCATACTTGCTCCTTAGGCGGTTGCGTGGCGCTCGAGGTACTCGGAACCCACATTCTCGCGCTCCCAGCCGCGCACGACCTTGTAGCCCACGGGGCTCAGGAAGACCTCGCACAGCAGCTCGGCGACAGCGCCGGTCAGCGAGCACATAAGGACCTGCACCCAGGTCCAACCAAAGAACGTGTGGCTCACCACAATGGCAAAGACCAGGTTGTCGATAAACTGGCCAACACCCGTAGACACATAGGAACGGAAGGCGAAGCTCGCAAAATTATTCTTTTTGAGCATGCGGCCGAGCGACTGGTTGAGCGTGGAGTTAACCACGGCAGAGACGAGCATTGCCAGCGAAGAGCCCAGCACCACGTACCAGGTGCCACCGATGGTAGCGTTAAGGGCAGTGTTAACCTCGATCATGCCCGTGTCGTAGTAGGCGCCCCACATACCGGGCGTGAGCGAGCATGCCCAAAAGCACAGGCTCACGGCCAGGTTGACCAGCAGCGCGAGGATAGAGATTTTGATGGATGCCTTGGCGCCAAAGCGTTTGCAGATCATGTCCTGGCATAAAAACGAAACCCAGCTCACCACAAAGCCGCAATCGAGTGCCAGATACGGCAAGCTGATGAGCTCTTTGTTGGCCAGCAGGTTCATCATGATGACGCTCACGAAAAACAGCGAAACCGTTGCCGCGGGAATGCTCCGCAACAGGACCTTGTAGTCCTCCATGACCTTCTTGATCATTATGTACTCCTTTGGTTTTAGGTTTAACGAGCAGGATATCGGACCCGAACTGCTCGGACGTCCCGGTCTTGAGACGACGTGGGTATGATAGCCGCTCGCGCGGCATAAGGCAAACAAACGGCGCGGCAGCCCCACAGGACCACCGCGCCAATGCGTTAAAAGGCTACGTTGCCAAACTCCGACAGGATCAGGTCGGGGTTGTGGTCGGTTGCCCAATCCACGTTCCACGGGCTCGTGAACAGCAGCAGCTTACCGCCGCGCATATCCTCGACACGCAGCGTGTCGCGCGTGAGCGAAAGGCCCGGGATATCGATAGTGTCGGGGTCGTTCTGGATCCAGCGGATGTCCGTATAGGGCAGCGGCTGGCGACGAACCTCAACACGGTACTCGGCCTTGAGGCGGCGCTCGAGCACCTCAAACTGCAGCACGCCGACCACGCCCACGATGACGCTCTCCATGCCGGCACCCAGTTCGCGGAAAATCTGGATGGCGCCCTCCTGGGCAAGCTCCTCCATACCCTTGACGAACTGCTTGCGCTTGAGCGTGTCGACCTGCGTAATGCGAGCGAACATCTCGGGGGCAAACGTCGGGATCTGCGGATACTGCACGTGGCGCTTGCCGGAGCACACGGTGTCGCCGATGCTAAAGATACCCGGGTCGAAGAGGCCCACGATATCGCCCGCGTACGCCTCGTCCACGATGGCGCGATCGTCGGCCATCATCGACGTGCCCGTGGCGAGCTTAAGCTTGCGGTTGCCCTGCACGTGAAAGGCATCCATGCCGCGCTCGAACTTACCCGAGCAAATGCGCACAAAGGCGATGCGGTCACGGTGGTTCTTGTCCATGTTGGCCTGAATCTTAAACACAAAGCCGCTAAAGTCGTCGCGGCAAGGATCGACCGGCTCACTGGTGAGCGTATCGGTATAGGCGCGCGGCGTCGGGGCCAGACGCAGGAACTCCTTGAGGAAGGGCTCCACGCCAAAGTTAGTGAGCGCCGAGCCAAAGAACGCCGGGCTCAGCTTACCGCAGGCCACGGCATCCAAGTCGAGCTCGTCGCCGGCGCCATCGAGCAGCTCGATGTCGTCCATCAGGTTCTTATGGTTCTCTTCGCCAATAAGCTCGTCCATGGAGGGGTCGCCCAGCTCAGCCTCGACCTCGGCGACCTTCTTGGTGGCGTTGGCGTGACCGTCGCCCTCAAAGGCGATAACGCGACGGGTCTGACGATCGAACACGCCGCGGAAGTTGCGGCCGCTGCCGATCGGCCAGTTCATGGGATAGGTGTTGATGCCCAGGACGTTCTCGATCTCTTCCATGAGCTCAAACGGATCGCGAGCCTCGTGGTCGAGCTTGTTCACAAAGGTGAAGATGGGAATGTGGCGCAGCGTACAGACCTTAAAGAGCTTTTTGGTCTGGGCCTCGACGCCCTTGGCGCCGTCGATGACCATAACAGCAGCGTCGGCGGCCATAAGGGTACGGTAGGTATCCTCCGAGAAGTCCTGGTGGCCGGGGGTATCGAGGATGTTGACGCAGGCGCCGTTGTAGGTGAACTGCAGCACCGAGGAGGTAACGGAAATACCGCGCTCCTTCTCGATGTCCATCCAGTCCGAGACGGCATGCTTGGCCGAGCTCTTGCCCTTGACCGAGCCGGCAGTCTGGATGCTGCCGGTATAGAGCAGCAGCTTCTCGGTAAGTGTGGTCTTACCGGCGTCCGGGTGGCTGATGATCGCGAATGTGCGGCGCGACGAGATTTCATCCGACAGGCTTGCCATGCGGATCCTTTCTTGCATTGAGTGCATTACGTCGTTGTAACCGCACTATTGTAGCCGCGAAATCCCGCTCTAGGGCACCTATCAGGACAAATTCATCAGTTGGGGCCTGGTTAGCAGTCGATGGCGACACTCCGCAGCAGTTTGTCTCGATCTGTAACATCTAGACGGTTTTTGAACCTCTTCCTGTTACAGATTTAGACAAACAGGTGGGCGTCCCAGAAAGATCTCGGTCTGTAACATCTAGCCACTCAAAACGGGTCCATCTGTTACAGATTGAGATATAAGGATAGACGGGTGGCCAATGTCTCGATCTGTAACATCTAGCAGCCAAAATCTTCTCCAGTTGTTACAGATTGAGACAACCAGGTGGGGCCTGCCAACAAAATCTCAATCTGTAACAGGTAGCCGTCCAAATCAGTTCCAGATGTTACAGATTGAGATGAATGAACGAGCGGACAATCCGTATTTGCCTCTTGCGTAACTGTGCATAGTGTATATATACTGTGCTTACCGGTTATATACACGTGTAGCCCAACAGCTAAGGAGCCGCTGTGGACATCATCCTATCCAATTCGAGCGACAAGCCCATCTACGAGCAGATAACCTCGCAAGTCAAAGCTCAGATCCTTTCGGGCACGCTCGCTGCGGGAGCCAAACTCCCCAGCATCCGTGCGCTCGCGAGCGATCTTGGCGTGAGCGTCATCACCACCAAGCGCGCCTACGCCGACCTGGAGCAGCTCGGGTTTATCTGCACCGTGCAGGGCAAGGGCTGTTTTGTCGCCGAAGGCAACCAAGAGCTCTTGCGTGAAAACCAGCTCTGCCATATCGAAGAGCTGCTTTCGAAAGCGGCAAGCCAAGCCGAGGCCTTGGGCGTCACGCGCGACAAGCTGCACGAGATGCTCGACCTCGTCGCCCCCGAATCCATGCAGTAGCCATCTGCAAGAAAGGCAATACCATGCAAAACTTGCTAGAACTCAAAGGCATTTCACGCCGTGTGAGCGACCGTTTTTCGCTGCGTGACGTCACGCTTGCCGTGGAGCCTGGCCAGATCGTTGGCTTTGTGGGCGCAAATGGCGCTGGCAAAACAACGACGATTCGAGCCGCGCTCGGGCTTATCAAACTCGATGCCGGCGAGGTGCACCTGTTTGGGCAGCGCTGTGGCGCCGACGCACCCGGTGAAGCGCAGCGCTGCTTGCACACCCGTGTCGGTCTCGCGCTGGACACGTGTCCTTTCCCTTCAACGCTCAAGGTGGGCCAGATCGAGGCACTCGTAGGCCCGGCGTACCCCACGTGGGACCGCAAAACGTTCGCCGGATTCATCGACCGATTTGGCCTCGATCCCAAGACAAAGGTCAAGGACCTCTCCCGCGGCATGGGCATGAAACTGCAGCTTGCCTGCGCGCTCAGCCACCAGGCCAAGCTGCTCGTTTTGGACGAAGCCACCGCGGGCCTCGATCCCATGGCACGCGAGGAGCTGCTCGATGAGCTGCTCGCCTTTGTTTCCGACGGCCTGCACAGCGTGCTGCTCTCGAGCCATATTACGTCCGACCTCGATCGCGCCGCCGACCGCGTCATCTGCATCGATAACGGCTCGATTATTTTTGACCTGCCGCGCGAGGACATTACCGACCGCGTCGGCATCGCCCACTGTACCCAAGCACAGGCCGCCGAGCTTATGGCTTGCGTCGAAGGCGCCCGTGCCATCCACCACGCCTATAGCGTGGACGTGCTCGTGCCCAACCGTCGCGAAACGCTCGAGGCCTTCCCAGAGATTCCCTGCGATCGGGCAACCATTGATGACTATCTGCGCCTCATGCTGAAAGGGGCTTCGAAATGAAACGCGCCTTTATGTCCGAGCTCGCCATCGTTCGCACGCTCACCCCGAGCATCGCGGGCGTCGGCCTGTTCATCTTCGTCGTGCTAACCCTTGCCAACGCGTCGGATGGCGATTCCGGCATGAGCGCCGGCGCCTGCGCGGTCAGCGCCATGTCGCCCATCATGGTCATGAGCTCGCTGGCCGGCTTCGACAATCAAAACGGATGGGAGCGTTATCGGGCAACGCTGCCTCTCACGCGCAAAGACATAATTTGCGCACGCTACCTGTGCATCGTTGTCTTCTCGGCCATCATGGCCTGCGCCGCCGTGCTTTTGAACATCATCGCCCTTCCGTTCTTCAACAGCGCGGGCGTGGCCTCGACAGGACAAACCATCTTTGAGATCGCAATTGCCTCGGCAGCATCGATGCTCATCTCCCTCATGGTGGTGTTCTTGGCACAGCCGCTGTTCTTCCGATTTGGATACATGGAGGCACTGCGCCTATCCGTTGGCCTGTTTGCCCTACTCGGATGCCTTACCATGGCAGCGCTGAGCTCCTCCAACCCCATCAGCAACTGGCTTATGTCGATTGCCGGGGCGAATCCCGATCCTGCCGTCCTTGGCTGTCTGTGTGCAGGAATTGCCGTACTGGCGCTCGCACTATGCGCAATCAGCTGCACCGTCAGCACCAAGGTTTATCGAGTACGCGATCTGTAGCCACACGAGTCTCAATCCGCGAAGGACGCGATCGCCCCCCCCCTCCCCGCAAATCCGTGGCAAAGGGCATGTCCCCGGCGTGCGCCACTGTACTACTTGCGCAGCGGCTTGGGCAGTGGAATGCCGGCGGCGATGACGGCCGCGATGATCATGCAGACGATACCCTTGAGGGGGAAGCACATGAGCAGCAGGCCCACGACCATGACCGGCTGACGCATGACCGCACCCATCGTCGATGCCGTGCAGACGGCGACGCAAAAGACCGGATCTGCGCCGGTGAGGATGGCAAGGCCATAGCCCAGGCTTACGCCCGAGAAGATAACCGGGAAGAAGTGACCGCCGCGCCAACCAAGGTTGATGAGGGCGGGGGTCAGCATGGCCTTGACAAAACCGGTCGTGATAAGCATGCCGGCGGGAATGGTGAGGTAGGTCTCCATGAGCACGTCGGCCTGGGTCTCGCCGGCAAACATGGTGCAGGGCAAAACCGTACCGCAGATGGCGAGCGCCAGACCGGCCAGCATGGCTTTGACGACAGGGCGCGCCCCTATTGCATGGGCAAGCGCTTCGCTCGCGTGCTCAGAGACAAAGTACAGCCAGCCGCAGATTGTTCCGATCAGCGACAGAGGAATGAGCCAGGTAAGCTCCAGGTTGCCCACCACGGCGGCCTCGAACCTCGGCATACCCATGCCGCCGCCCACAAGCTGGCCAAGCAGCAGGTAGGTGCCCAAACCGCCAGCGATCGCGATACCGTAGACCACGGTCTTTTGCGCCTTGGGCAGCTTGATCGTGATCTCGTCGGACGCGGACTCATCGTCATTAGCACTCTGGCCGTCGGCGCTACCGGCGAGCGGCGCCACAAAGCCAAAGACGGGCGCGGTAAAGAGCGCCGTCAGGGCAGCCTGGGTGCCCAGCAGCGTGAGCTCCCTAAACTCGGCGCCAAAGCGACGCATACGGTCGCCGACCCAGCTGCACAGACCCGCGATAACGCCGGTCAGGCCGGCCTCCGGTCCAATGCTGCCGCCAAACAGCAGCGGCAGCAATGCTGCGAGCGAAAGCTTGCCCAGGTTGTCGTACGGGTAGCGCCCGTCTTGCTTAACCTTAGCCATCACCTGGTTGAGGTCATCGGTCTTGGTGCCCGTCATCTTTTCGAACAGACCGATTAACAGGCCGCCCAGCAGGCAGACAAAAAACGGGTACGGCAGAAAGCCAAACGGGCCGCTGGCAAGCTCGGGCGAAGCGACGCCCAGCGCGTGCGGAATCTCGGTCCATAGATAGTCGATACCGTGCTCCATCGCAAAAAAGAACAGCCAGACCGCAGCACCTGCGAGTGCACCGGTCACGGCAACGCTGACCAAAAACAGCGCGCGGTTTGTGGGTTTGGCAAGGTTATCCATCGGGTCCTCCCGCGGTTAAAGTCGACATAGATACGTTTTATTGTAGAGCGAGCGTTGCTCGAACGAGCCAACCATCTGCGCCGCAAACGGCACCATTGGGAGTCATGGTGGGGCAGGCTCAAGACTTATCCGTTGATAATCGAGGCAATCTCGCGCAAATCGTCGGCAAAGTAGATGCCGTGCTGGCGCCTCGGGCTCGAAAGCCCTTTATCAATCATGTGCCCGAGCAGCGCCTTGAGGTCGTTGTAGTAACCGTCCAGGTTATACAGGATGCACGGAGCACTCAGGTGTCCCAACGACACCGCGGACATGACCTCGGCAATCTCCTCGAGCGTGCCCGTACCGCCCGGAAATGCGATGAACGCATCGCCGAGCTCAATCATCTTGGCCTTGCGCTCCGCCATATCGCTCGTCACGATAAGGTCGTTGATACCGTCATGTTGAAACTCGGCCTCGATAAAAAAGCTCGGCTCAACACCCGTCACGTGTCCACCCACCTCGAGCACGCTATCGGCGAGCGCACCCATCAGCCCCGATTTGGACCCGCCGTATACCAGCGCGTGCCCGTTGGCGCCAATCCAGTTGCCCAGCTCCTGCACCGCGGGCAGAAACGCCGGATCATTGCCGGCACTGGCACCCAGATACACGGTGATATTCATATTTGGTCCCCCTTGTTGTGGCGCACGACGTTCGTCTTAGCGCTGGCGTCGACGATACTCGCGCACGCGACGCGAAAGATCGGCGAGCTCGTCACGATCGAGCTCTTCCAAATGCTCAAGATCGTCCATAAAGCGCGCCATGGTGTCCTTTTGGCGCAGCTTGATAAGCGTATTGCAGTAGTTCACCGCCACGCCCGTGAGCATGGCGATGTAGAAGATACTGATGACGCTTAGGATAACGGTAATGCCGCGGGCAACCGGCGTTTCGGCGGGGATATCGCCAAAGCCGATCGTCGAGACCGTCTCAAAGCTAAACCAGAGACCATCGCCAAACGTGAGGGTCGTGGGCTCGGACAGCCAGACAGCCGTCGAGCACAGCAGATAGAAGATAAGAAACAGACCCGTGATGCGCGCAAAGCCAGCCTGGCGCAACACGTCGGCAAGCGTCCTCAACTTGTTCATCGCGACCCCTTTTCCCAGACGTCCAATCTCGTTCGCTCGGTATTGTCCCACGCCTCCCCCGCAAACGAAACTAGTCATTGGGAACTAGTCATTGGGTGTTCCTATAGTTTTGTCAACCGTCGGGGCTACTCCCGGTAGGGCACCCGGTCGCGCATCACGGCGTATATCGCCCTGAGCCGCTTCCTCGCGACGGCCTTGAGCGCCCGCCCGTGCCCCATGCCCCG
>DBFAAM010000011.1:0-37524 GCA_048193585.1 Collinsella aerofaciens
ATATGAGACTGAGCCGAAGGCGTCGACGACATGCCGGGGGCGGACCGGGACGGGTTCAACGGCAGGCCCCGCCGACCGATTGCAAGCGGTCGGCGGGGCCATTGTGGCTCTTGACAGCGGATTGGGTCATATGAGCGAAAGCCCGCCAGGGCGAGCAAGGTGCCTTGAAACGAGGCGGCATAGATCTTTTGATCATGCCGCCGAAGCTGAAAGGCAGATTGCCGCTCTGGCGGGTTTGCAGCGTCGAGCCGTTACGCCGTTCGGTAGAGCGGCGTAACCCCTAAGACTCAATATAGTCTTTGAGCTTGCTGGAGCGGCTGGGGTGACGGAGCTTGGCCAGGGTCTTGGACTCGATCTGACGGATGCGCTCACGCGTGACGCCAAACTCGCGGCCGACTTCCTCGAGCGTACGGGGATGTCCGTCAACAAGGCCAAAGCGCAGCTCGATAACCTTGCGCTCACGATCGGCAAGCGAGTCGAGCACCTGGGTGAGCTGCTCCTGCAGCATGGAGAAGCTGGCGGCATCGGGCGGAACGATAGCCTGGGAGTCCTCGATGAAGTCGCCCAGCTGGGAATCCTCTTCCTCGCCGATAGGGGTCTCGAGCGACACGGGCTCCTGCGAAATCTTCTGGATCTCGCGGACGCGGTCGGCACTCATGTCCATCTCGGCACCGATCTCCTCGGGGGTCGGATCGCGACCCAGGTCCTGGAGAAGCTGGCGCTGCACGCGAACGAGTTTGTTGATGGTCTCGACCATGTGCACGGGAATACGGATGGTACGGGCCTGGTCGGCGATAGCGCGCGTGATGGCCTGACGGATCCACCACGTGGCGTACGTGGAGAACTTAAAGCCCTTCTGGTAGTCGAACTTCTCGACGGCGCGGATCAGACCGAGGTTGCCCTCCTGGATCAGGTCCAAGAACAGCATGCCGCGACCGACGTAGCGCTTGGCGATGGAGACGACCAGACGCAGGTTGGCGCTGATGAGCGCCTGCTTGGCCTCGAGACCCACGTTCTCGATACGGGTCAGGCGACGTATCTCGGCGCGGGTAAGCTCGATCTCGCCCGCCTCGGCGGCCTCGAGCTTCTCGGTGGCATCGAGACCGGCCTCGATCTTCATGGCCAGATCGACCTCTTCGGAGGCGGTCAGCAGGTCGACCTTACCGATCTCCTTAAGGTACATACGAACCGGGTCACCGGTCAGCATCACCGTGGAGGCATCGATGCCGCGCACGCGCGAGCGCGAACGGGACGTACGCACGGTGCGCTTCTTCTTGCTCTTGGAAGAACCCATCTCGGCGTCGGCCTGACGGGCCATCTTAAGCTCGTGATCGTCGAGTGAACCGGAATCGTGCTCGTCGTCATCGAAATCATCGGTATCGCTATCGTTATCGTCATCTTCGACGCCCATGGGAGCGTCGTCGTTTCCGCTCGCGGAGATAATCTGGATGCCGCTGTTGCGCAGCGCGGAATACACCGCGTTGAGTTGCTCGTCAGATACATCGATATCCTTCAGGGCGACCTGAATCTCGTCCTCGGTTACCGAAGTCCTGTTTGAGCCGTTGCCCATGAGCTTTGCAACGTAGGATTCCAGCCCAGTACCCGTGCTCTCACTCTTATTTGGCACAGATTCTCCCTTCATAGTCCACAGGACTCATTACTTTAGCACACACCTACACGTCTATACCCAAAATTCAGACTGGATATAGGCGCAAATACGCTGGTTGACCACAACATCTAGGCCTGCTCGGCGCCCGCAGTCTCCAAACCGATCAAGCGGAACGGATCCGCCACGCCGCCGATCGACTTTTGGAGCTCACGCTGGCGCTGAGAATCTTGCATCGCCTGCATCGTCAGCACACGGCGTGCCTCATCGTCGAGCGACCGGTCCTGGCGAAGCTTGGCCTGTGCGGCGCGCATGCGGCGCTTGATGGTGTAGAGCTCGAGGGTGTCGAGCATAAACACGATGTTCGTCTCGGTGGGGTGCTTACTCGTCGACGAAATGCGCCCGGCACTAACAAGCGACGCTGCCTCGGGACACACGGCGCGCGCCGCATCCATGCACGCCGTGGGGTCGGTGCCCGGCGGCGTCGCGAGCACGGCCCACGCGATGGACTCGTGACGCGGATCCACCCACTCGATCGAGCAGATGCGATCGGCATACGTGCGGAACAGGTCGGGGTAGCTCGTGAGCATCGTCAGCAGCTCGCGCTCCCCCGCCAAAGACTTTCGCTCTAGGTCGGTCAGCACGATCGGCATCGTCGGCGACGCGGGCGCGCCCATTATATCGGCGACCGGTGCCGCGCCATCCATACCAACCGGCACATCAATCGGCGGCATATCGTCGACAGCCTCGACCGGCGCGGCCCCGTAGGCCTCGAGCGGCACATAGTCGTACGGTTCTTCCTCGACCGGTGCGGACACCGGCGGCGTCGCCCCCGACGCCCAAGCGCCGCGAGGCGCCCCCTGCGAACCAGACGCCCGACCGCCCGCGCTGCCTGCACGCTCGGCCTGCGCCCGCTGGCGCTCGTAGTTCTGCTCGCGACGACGCTCGGCGTCCTCGCGCTTGGCAACATCGCGAAACACACGGCCCGAGCTCGAGCGCACCGTCTCCAGATCCAAACCCAGCAGGTCGGCAATCTGGATAAAGTACGTATCGATCATGTAGCTATCGCGCAGCGGATAGATGAGCGTCAGTGCATCCTCGAGCGCCTTGGCACGACCGCCCGGCGTGGTAATGTCGCTCGACTCCTGCAGTGAGCGGTACACAAAGTCCATGAGGGGCTCGGCGGCATCGATGCGCGCCTGCAGAGCCTCGCCACCATGCGCGGTGATGAACTCCATGGGGTCGTTGCCGTCGGGAAGCACCACGCAGCGCAGGTCCATCGAATCCTGCTCGATAAACTGAATCGCGCGGCGTGCGGCCTTTTGACCGGCGGCGTCGCCATCGAACATATATACAATGCGCTTGGCAAAGCGGGTGAGCGTCTTTACATGATGTTCCGTCAGCGCCGTGCCCAGCGTGGCGACGACGTTTTTAATCCCCGCCTCCCAGCAGGCGATACAGTCGGTATATCCCTCCACCACGATGGCGGTATCCTGCGCGACGATAAACTCCTTGGCCCAGTTAAAGCCATAGAGGTTTCGCTTTTTATGGAACACGCTCGTCTCGGCGGTGTTGAGGTACTTAGGCTGGCCGTCGCCCATAATGCGCCCGCCAAAGGCGATGTTATGACCCTGCTCGTCAAAAATGGGAAACATCACGCGGTCGTAAAAACGGTCGGCAAGCTGCCCGCGACCACGGCTCACGGCCACATTGGCGTCGATCATCTCCTGCGGGGTAAAGCCCGCCTGCGACAGATGCGACACCAGCGCATTGCGACCCGGTGCAAAGCCCAGGCAGTAGCGGCGGCAGACATCGCCGCCCATACCGCGACTGGCGAAGTACTCGCGCGGACGGCTGTCCTTACCGCGCATAAGCATGGTGTGATAGAACTGGGCGGTTTCCGCACATAGGTCGTAGATGCGGGCGCGCTTGGTGCCGCGCTCGCGATAAGCGCCGGTATCGTGCAGCTCAATGCCGGCACGGTCGGCCAGGTAGCGAATCGACTCGGGAAAGCTCAGGTTCTCGCGCTTCATGATGTAGGTGAAGACGTCGCCGCCCTCGCCACAGCCAAAGCAGTGCCACACCTGCGTGGCAGGGATAATGTGAAACGACGGGGTCTTTTCGCCATGGAAGGGGCAGCAACCCCAAAACTCATGGCCGCGGGGCTTGAGCTCAACCGTTTCCTGCACGATGGCAACCAGATCGGACGCAGCGCGTACCTGGTCTTTTTCCTCATCGCTAATCACGGATGCTCACCCCCTGCTCGCCCAAATGATGACGGATATCGTCAATGTTACCCTCGACGGTCGCGATAAGCTCGTCCAACGAATCGAACACGCGCGACGGGCGCAGCCAGCGCGTAAACGCCAGCGAAACCGAGGCGCCGTACAGGTCGCCCGCATACCCGATTAAGTTGGCCTCGAGATGAGCCGAGGCGGCATCGTCGGCATACGTCGGCGGCAAGCCCACATTGACGGCAGCAGGCCACACGGTATCGTCGACCAGCACCAGGCCCTCGTAGACACCATCGGCAGGAACCTGGATGCCCTCGGGCACCTGGATGTTTGCCGTGGGAAAACCCATGTCGGAGCCCTGGTGACGACCTCCGGCAACAACACCTCGCAGCATGTACGGGCGGCCGAGCAGCTCGGCGGCAAGCTCAACATGTCCCTGGCGAAGCTCCTGGCGAATACGGGTGGCGCAGACCGTCTGTCCATCGACGCACAGCAACTCGTGGCCATAGACGTCAACGTCGCGCTCGGCTCCCCATTCTTTCATCTCGGCAACGCCCGAGGCACCGCCGCGGCCCAGCCTAAAGTCGCTGCCCACGCGAATCGAGCGGATATCGACCACATGCGACAGCAGTTTAAGAAAGCCCGCGTGGTCGAGTGCCGCCACCGAAGGCGTAAAGGGAACAGCCACGACCGCATCGACCCCGGTGAGAGCCAGGGCATGCAGACGGTCGGCCGTCGTCATCAGTTTTTGAGCAGGCGAGGGGCTCACCACCACGTCCGGGTCGGGATCAAAGGTGACCACGACCGCCTTGCAGTCATGGTCACGCGCATCGCGAACGACCGCGTCGATCAGCTCGCGATGTCCCCGATGCACGCCATCGAACACGCCGATGGCGATCGACGCAGCGCCCAGGCAAGCGCAATCATCAAACGCATCGGCGGCGACGATGCGGGCCTCATCCGACTCGCCCGCGAAAAAAATACGCGCGAGCTCGTGGGAGGCCAGCATCATCGAACACCGCCGATCGCCTGCGGAAAGACATGCTCCATAACAAAGCGACCGCCCTCGATACGGGAGAGTGCCTTGAGCCCGCCATCGAGCACGAGCGCAAACGGCGCCTTCGACGCATCGAAGCCCACAAGCGCGCGCTCAATAGGAATACGACGTCCGCACAGCAGATCATCGGCAAGGTCGCCCGGCAAGTCGACGCGTGTGGCGCCCAGTGCCGCAATGGGATCCAGGGCAAAGCCGGCAGCGGACTCGGCAGAAAGTTCCTCGACCGCATGGCAGGCACCGATGGAAACAACACCGGAGGCCGTACGACGCAGCGCGGAAATATGTGCCGCGTTGTCGCAGGCACGACCTAGGTCGCGAGCGAGCGCACGGATATAGGTGCCCTTGCTCACGGAAAACGCCGCGGTCCAAACGCAAGCGTCGCCCTCGCCGCTCACGGCAATCAGGTCGGCGGAATATACCTCGACCGGACGCGGGGGCAACTCAACGGCATTGCCCTCGCGCGCAGCCTTATAGGCGCGCACGCCGTTGACAGAAATGGCCGAAAACGCCGGCGGCACCTGCATCTGAGGGCCCAACATAGCGCACAGGCGCTCGCGGGCATAGGCCGGATCGCGCAGGTCGGCGGCAATGGGCACTGTGCGGACGGCCTCGCCTTCCGCATCATCGGTATTGGTCTCGACGCCAAACGAAATTTCGGCGACGTAGCTTTTGGTATCGAGCGTGAGCATGCCCAGCAGACGCGTGGCCTGGCCCACGCCCACCACCATGACACCCGATGCCATGGGGTCGAGCGTTCCGGCATGACCGACGCGCCGCTCATGGAGGGCGCGTCGGCATTGCGAAACAACGTCATGAGACGTGCAGCCCACCGGCTTATCGACGGCGAGCAGCATATTAAGTTGAGAAGGTGTACGACGAGCCATGTACCATCCAAAAAGTTAGAGCTCGACGGTCACCGAAGCGGGATCCTCCCCTACCAGCTCGGCCAGCATGGGAAGTGCCGTGGTGAGCGTCTCGGAAATCGTTCCGGCGTTGGTAAAGCCGGCGGCAGCGTGGTGCCCACCTCCGCCAAAGTTGGCCGCAATCTCGGAAACATCAAGATCGCCCTTGGAGCGCAGGTTGCCTCGTACCTTGGTATCGTCCTCGATGCCCTTAAGAAACAGGCAGACCTCGACACCCATCACCGAGCGCACCACATCGACCAGGCCGTCGCACTCATCAGAGGTGACGCCGCATTCCTTAAGGTCACTTTCGTACGCGTAGCTATACGCCACGCGCCCGTGCGCGACCGTCTTGATGCGACCCATGACGATGGACTTGAGGTGCAAGAACTCGACGCGCTGGCTCTGGTAGACCTCGAGCGCGACGCGTGCCGGATCGGCACCGTGCGCCACCAGACGCGAGGCGGCATGAAACGCTGCGGCGTCGGCGTTCTGATACTGAAAACGACCGGTGTCGGTGACCAGGCCGCACAGCAGGCAGGTAGCGATACTGTCGCTTGCGGTAATGCCGCAATCGGCCAAAAATCGGTCGATAATCATGGCGCAAGCAGCAGCATTGACGCACCTAAGGCTGACCTCGGCAAACTCCTCACGTGCCGGGTGATGATCAAAGCAAGCCACGTGGGCCGAACGACGCAGGACCTCGGCGGAATTATTGAGGCGCTCGACGACCGGCACGTCTACCGAAATGAACAGGTCCGGGTTGCCGGTGTAGGCAGATGCCGGCACCAGAAGATCGGCACCCTCCATAAAACGGTAGATACGCGGAACGGGATCGTCGTCTGCCAACAGCAGGGCGATGTCCTTGTCGGGAAACACCTTCATAAGCGAAAGGCCAAGGCCCAACACGGAGCCCAGGGCATCGCCATCGGGAGAGGTGTGACCCGAGATCGCAATGGAGGACGCATCCTCGATAAGCTCGAGGATGCGTCGTTTAATATCTGCAGACTCGTACGAGGCGAGATCGGCGGAATCAGTCATCTAAAGCTGCCTCCTGGGCGGCATCCACAATTGGGTAGCCGTCCTCGTCCTTTTCGATCGCAAGCGTGGCCGGAACGTTTTCCAGCGCACGCGTTATGCGCTCGGCCTCATCGGTCGAGCGATCGATGCGAAAATCGAGCTCGGGCGTGACGCGCCAATCGAGCGAGCGAGCCAACAGACTGCGGATGCGGCCCTTGGCGCTGGCGAGCGCCTCCATGACCTCATCGTAGCGGCTCGCATCGCACGACACGTACACGCGTGCGAACGAACGGTCCACCGCGACCTCGACCGCGGTCAGGGTGACCAGGTCGAGACGCGGATCGGAAACCTCAAAGAGCAGGATATAACCAAGCTTCTCGCGAAGCTGCTCGCCCAGACGGCGGGTTGCCTGCGTTTGCTTCATAGCGCTACCCCCTACTCGGTACGGGCAACCTGGTCGATGCGGTAACCCTCGATCTGGTCGCCGGGCTTGATGTCCTGGAAGTTCTCCAGGCCAATGCCGCCCTCGGAACCGCTCTTGAGGCTCTTGGCCTCGTCCTTGTAGTGGCGCATCGAGGCGATCTTGCCGTTGAAGACCACGATGCCGTCACGCACCAGGCGCACGGAATCGGTCGCGGCGATCTCGCCCTCCTCCACGCGGACACCGGCGGCGATACCGACTTTGGGCACCTTGAAGGTGTCCAGGACGGTCGCGGTACCCGTGGAAACCTCGACCTCGGTGGGCTTGAGCATGCCGATACGGGCAGCATCGAGCTCCTCGAGGCACTTGTAGATAACGTCGTAGCAACGGATCTCGACGCCCTCGCGCTCGGCGGCGGAGCGGGCCTTGCCGTCGGGACGCACGCCAAAGCCGATGATGATGGCGTTGGAGGCATCGGCCAGGACGACGTCGGTCTCGTTGATGGCACCGACGGCGGAGTGGATCGTGTTGATGCGGACCTCGGACTGATCCATCTTGTCGAGCGAGTCCTGAAGGGCCTCGATGGAACCCTGGACGTCGGCCTTGATGATCAGGTTGAGCTCCTTGACCTCGGCGTCGGCGATCGTCTCGAAGAGGTTCTCGAGCGTGACGTGTTTCACGCGGCTCTGCTCCTCGATACGGGCCTTGAGCGAGCGCTCATCGGCCAGGGCGCGAGCCTCGCGCTCGTCCTCGAACACACGGAACTCGTCGCCGGCGTTGGGCACGGACTGCAGGCCCAGGATCTCGACGGCATCGGAGGGGCCGGCCTCGGTGACGGCGTTGCCCTTGGGATCGAGCATGGCGCGGACGCGGCCGTAGGTAAGACCGGCGACCAGCGTATCGCCCACGTGCAGGGTACCGCGGGTCACGAGCACCGTGGCAACCGAGCCGCGGCCCTTGTCGAGCTTGGCCTCGAGGACGTTACCGGAGGCAAAGGTGTCGGGGTTGGCCTTGAGTTCGAGAACATCGGCCTGGAGCAGCACGGTCTCGAGCAGGTCGTCGATACCGATCTTCTGCTTGGCCGAGATGTTGACGAACATGTTCTGTCCGCCCCACTCCTCGGGGATGATGCCGTACTCGGTGAGCTCCTGGCGCACGCGGTCGGGGTTGGCGCCCGGCTTATCGATCTTGTTGACGGCGACGACGATGGGTACGCCGGCGGCCTTGGCGTGGTTGATAGACTCGATGGTCTGAGGCATGACGCCGTCGTCGGCAGCCACGATCAGGATGACGATATCGGTCACCTTGGCGCCGCGGGCACGCATAGCCGTAAAGGTAGCGTGGCCCGGGGTATCGATGAAGGTGATCTTGCGGTCGTTGATCATGACCTGCGAAGCGCCGATGGCCTGGGTAATGCCGCCCGCCTCGCCGGCAGCGACGCCGGTGTGACGGATGGCGTCGAGCAGGCTCGTCTTGCCGTGGTCGACGTGACCCATGACGGTGACGACCGGGGCGCGGGGCTTAAGGTCGGCGGGATCGTCGTAGAACGAGAAGGTGTTCTCCTCCTCGGGGGTGATGATCTTGATCTGACGGCCCAGGTCGTCGGCAACGAGCTCGACGAGGTCGTCGGACATGGACTGCGTCATCGTAAGCGGCGTGCCCAGCAGGAACAGGCGCTTGATGATGTCGTTGGCCGGAACGTCGAGCGCCTCGGCGAGCTCCTGGACGGTAACTCCCTGGGAGACCTTGATGGCGTCGAGCTCCTCGGGGTTCACGCCCTGGGCCAGCGCCTCCTCAATCTTGCGCTCCTCCTGAGCCTTAGCAGCCTCGCGCTCGCGCTTCTCCTTGCGCTTCTTGCGGCGACCGGTGGACTCGCGAGAGGCCTCCTCGACGGCGGCGCGGGCCTCCTCGAGCACCTTCTCGCGGCTGTACTCCTCGGCCTCGCGAGCCATGCGGCTGTAGTGGTCCTCATCGTTGCCGTGACCGCCCTTGCGCTTCTTGCCCTTGCCCTGCTTATCGGGGTTGGGGAAGTCCATGCCGGCAGCGACGTTGTTGCTGGCGTTGGTGCGATGGCTGTGCGGACGACTCTCGGAGGCGTTGCGCTCGGAGTTGTTGTCGGAGGCGTTGCGATCGTTACGACGGCCACCGCGACGGTCGTTGTTGCCGCTGCGACGGTTGCCGCGCTCGGCGGCGCGCTCTGCCTTGGCCTTCTCCTCGGCGTCCTTCTTCTCCTTGAGCACGGTCTCCTGTGCGGCGATCTGGTCGAGCAGCGAGCGGAAGCGCGAACCGGAGTCGGAAGCGGGGACGGCGCGGCGCTGGGCCTCGCGGGCAGCCTCCTCCTTCTCGCGGGCAAGGCGCTCCTGCTCGGCCTTCTTCTTGGCCTCGGCCTCGGCACGGGCGGCCTCCTCGGCAGCCTGGGCGGCGGCGAACTGGCGGCGCTCCTCCTCGCGTGCCTTCTCGGCGGCGATGCGCTCACGCTCGGCCTCGGCAGCGCGCGCTGCCTCCTCGGCGGCGGCTGCCTCCTCCTCGGCCTGCTTGGCGGCCTCGACTTCCTTGGCACGGGCCTCGATCACCGAGGCGAGCTGCTTGCGGACCATGGCGACGTAAGCGTCCTCCAGGGCGGAGGAAGCGGACTTAGCGGGAATCTTCATTTCGGCGAGATGACCCATCAGTTCCTTGGAGGTCATGCCGAACTCTTTGGCCAGGGTGGACACACGGACTTTTGCCATATGACTTCACCTACCCTTTCTGGCACCTTGGGTGCCTAGAGACTGAACGAGCGTAGGAGATGCGCCGGGACCTGCCCGGCGCGACCGCGCGCTAGATCAGGTCCTCCGCATCATCGAAGGCGTCGGTGTCGTGGACACCGCAGAAACGGGAGCCGGGGCGGGCTTGGTTGCGGCACTGGACGCCGTCCTCGGACACGTACTCGCAGCGACAGACATCATCGTCCTCCTCGTCACCGATCAGATCGGCAGCGGGCTCCTCGTGAACGGGGACGTTCTTGAGGATGTCGGCGGCAATAGTCTCGGACTTAATGTCGATGTGCCAGCCGGTCAGGCGAGCGGCGAGGCGGGCGTTCTGGCCCTCCTTGCCGATGGCGAGCGAAAGCTGGTCGTCGGGCACGATGACGCCGGCGTAGGCCTTCTCCTCGTCGATGAGAACGCGGGTGACCTTGGCAGGCGACAGGGCGTTGGCGACGTAGACGGCCGGATCGGCATCCCACAGGATGACATCGACGCGCTCGCCGCGGAGCTCGCCCACGACAGCGCGGACACGGCTGCCCTTGGGGCCGACGCAGGCGCCCACGGGATCCAGGCGGTCGTCGAGCGAGTGGACGGCGACCTTGGAGCGCTGGCCGGGCTCGCGGGCGATCGACTTGATCTGGACAGTGCCCTCATAGATCTCGGGCACCTCCTGCTCAAACAGACGACGCATGAGCTCGGGGTGGGTGCGGGAGATGACGATCGGCGGACGGCTGTGCTCGCCGCGAACCGGCTGCAGGTTGGAGTTGGGATCGCGGACGTCGATGATCACGGCTTTGATGTGCTGTTTGTGCAGGTAGCGCTCGCCCATCGGACGCTCGTTACGCTCGTTCTCGTAACGGCGCTGGTCAAAATGCGGCAGCTCGGCCTCGACGCCATCGCGGATCTTGACGATGGTGAAGTCGGGCGTGGACTGCAGCACGGTACCGCTGATGAGGTCACCAATACGGCCGGAGAACTCCTCGTAGATCTGCTCACGAGCGGAGTTGCGCACGATGGCGTTGATCTCGGCCTTGGCGTGCTGGGCGGCGATGCGGCTCGTGTTCTTGGGGGTGACGTCGATCTCCTCGAACTCGGTGAAGTTGCCCTCCTCGTCCATGGAATCGTCGATCGGCTCCAGGCGGTAGACGTAAATCTTGCCGGTGGTGCGGTCGATGGTCACCTTGGCGCCCCACTCAAGATGCAGGATCTCGGCATAGCTCTTGGCGAGCGACTGCTCCAGGCGGTCGATCAGGTAGAGCTGGTCGATGTGCCTCTCCTGGCAAAGCTCCATCAGGGCGGACATCATGTCGGATGCTGCCATGTTAGTTTCCTTCCTTCGCGGGCTTGAAGTCATAGGTGGGCTTCAACTTGCACTTTTTAACATCAGAGAAATCGAGGGTGACGGACTCGCCGTCCTCGAGCTCGAGGGTCACGTTCGTCTCGGTCGCGGCGGCAATCTTGCCGGAGTACTTGCGACGGCCCTCGGTGGCGATGGAGGTGAGCTCGCAGTCCTCGCCCACAAAGCGGGCAAAGTCGCGCGGGCGGCGCAGCGGGCGCGCCATACCCGGGCTCGACACCTCGAGCGTGTAGCTCGAAGAAATGGGGTCGAGCTCCTCGATCACGTCGCCGACCCACTTGGTATTGGCCGTGACGTCGTTGAGCGACAGGCTCTGACCCTCGGCACCCTCGATACGCACACGCACGCAGGGGGCCTTGGTGGCGCCCACGAGCTCAACGTCGACAATATCGACATCGTGCTGGGGAGCGACGGCCTCGAGCGCGTCGATGATCGCCTGCTCGGTCTTGGTCTTGACCATTGCGGCACCTCCATCCATACAAAAAAGAAGCGGGGCCGAAACCCCACTTCTTTCAATTACAACTTCATTTGCAAGCAAACTATACCAATACCTGCGAAAACGCGCAAGCGTCAAAGAAATTCGCAGGTCAGCGCGCCCACAGCTTCTCCACAAGAATAGGACAATTAGACGAGGACTCCTGTGCGGTGCTCCCCAAAAGCCCCAAAACGGGCCATGCGTCCCAGCGCGCCGACCCAATCGGGCCCTATGGGCATTCCATCCCTGGGCACACATCGGCCAGACTAGAGCTGAGAGGCATTCTGTAGCGAGAAAGCCTGCCGCACGCATCGACCGCACAACCTTCCAGTATCTCTACGGCAAGGAGGCACCATGAAACGCTTAGGCACCCTCTGCGCGACCGCGCTCGTCGTCGCTGCCTGCTCGTTCGCTCTGGCGGGCTGCAACAACATCGATGGTAAAACCGGACAATGCGAGCCGGACCTCGGCAGCACCAAAGCCATCGAGAAAACGACGCCTTCGGAGCGTTTCGACAAAATAGACGAAGATATAGTCGATCCCCAGGGTTTAGGTCCCGACCCTCAAGAACAGTTCCCCATCGACCTTGAGGCAGACGAGAACGTCCATGTTGCCTGCGTGGGCAAGGACACGGATGGCTACGGTGACGCCGTGTTGGTCTTTGCGGTGACAAACAACACCGATGTCGACATGATGTTTGGCGATGTCGATGCTTATGCCTACGTCAAAGGTGTCGTCCGCGACGTGCGCATGCGCCAACCCGTCGCCGCAGGCGAAGAAACGACCGCGATGCTCACCTTTGTAGGCACCTTCGACGATCCGGACTTTGACGTGAACAACGACCTCAACGACATCTACCTCAACATTTGGATGTTTGAGGAGCAAAGCGGCAACGTCTACTTTAGGGACCTGGTGCACATTCCGTAGAGGATGACGCTCGGCACAAGCCAAGCATGGCATATAACGCAAACGAGGGACGACCCAATCGAATCGCCCCTCGTCTTTAACACGTCAACTATGCGCGTGGCGTTTACTTGACCACCAGGTTGACCAGCTTGCCGGGCACGCAGATGGCCTTGACGACCGTCTTGCCCTCGGTCCACTTGGTGACAGCAGCCTCGGCGGCAGCCTGCATTTCCTCGTTGGAGGCATCGCGGGCCACGTCAATGCGGCCGCGGACCTTGCCGAGCACCTGGACGACGATCTGCACCGTGTCCTCGATGGACTCGGCCAGGTCGAACTCGGGCCAGGCGGCGGTGTAGGCGTTGCCCTCGCAGCCGAGCGCCTCGTGCCACAGCTCGTCGGCCCAGAACGGGCAGATGGGCGCCAGGACGCTCACGATGTCCTTGGCCACGCCGTAGCACAGGGCCTTGTCGCGGTCAGCACCCTCGGTGGCGTTGAGGTAGGCGCTCGCCGCGTTGACGAGCTCCATGACGGCCGAGATCGCGGTGTTGAACTGGCCACGGTCGAAGTCCTCGGTGCACTTGGCGATGGTGCGGTGACGCTCGCGGTAGAGCTTCATCGCGGTCTCGTCGAGCACGGACTTGTCGAAGGCCACGTTGGCGTCACCCGACTGGACGAGCTGCCACACGATACGCCAGGCGCGCTTGATAAAGCGGTTGGCGCCCTCGACGGCCTTGGGATCCCAGTCGAAGTCCTTCTCGGGCGGGGCGATAAACAGGATCGCCAGACGCATGGTGTCGGCGCCGTAGGGCTCGATAACCGAGCTCGGGGGCACAACGTTGCCCTTGGACTTGGACATGGTGTCGCCGTTCTCGTCCTTGACCATGCCCTGGCAAAGCAGGTTGGTGAAGGGCTCGTCCACGCTCAGCAGACCCAGGTCGCGCAGCGCCTTGGTAAAGAAGCGGCTGTAGAGCAGGTGCAAAATGGCGTGCTCGATGCCACCAATGTAGTTATCGACGGGCATCCAACGGTCTGCCGCCTCGCGGGAGAAGGGCAGCTCGGTGTTGTGCGGGTCGGTATAGCGCAGGTAATACCAGCTGGAGCAGGTGAAGGTGTCCATGGTATCGGTCTCGCGCTTGGCCGGGCGGCCGCAGACCGGGCAGGTGGTCTCGTAGAAGTCCTTGCACTCGGCGAGGGTCTCGCCAGCGCCCAGGTCCAGGTTCTCCGGCAGCGTCACCGGCAGCTGATCCTCGGGCACGGGAACGATGCCGCAGTGCTCACAGTGGATGGCCGGAATGGGGTTGCCCCAATAGCGCTGACGGCTGATGAGCCAGTCGCGCAGGCGGAACTCGACCTTGCGACGGCCGCAGCCCATGGCCTCGAGGTCGGCCACGATGGCAGCCTCGCCCTCGGAGTGCTTACCGCCGTGCATGCCGGTGTACTTGCCGGACTGAACCAGCGTACCCTCGGCAGCGTGGGCGCAATCCCAGTCGACGGTCTCGGCATGGAAGGTATCGATGGTCTCGCCGCTGGCCTCGACGGCAGCGCGATCGTCATCGTCCAGGATAATCGGCACGATCGGCAGGTCGTACTTGCGGGCAAACTCAAAGTCGCGCTGGTCGCCACAGGGAACGGCCATGACGGCGCCGGTGCCGTAGTCGGCCACGACATAATCGGCAACCCACACGGGGACCTTCTCGCCGTTGACGGGGTTCACCACGTAGCGGCCGGTAAAGGCGCCGTGCTTCTCGAGGGTGCCCTGGGCACGCTCGACGGCAGAGATATGCTTAGAGTCCTCGACGATCTTGGTGACGGCCTCCTCGTACTCCGTGCCCTCGACGAGCTCGTGCAGACGAGCGTACTCGGGAGCCAGGACAAAAAAGGAGACGCCAAAGAGGGTGTCGGCACGCGTGGTGAAGACGGTAATCTTGCCCTCGTCGCCCTCGATGGGCTCGCCATCCTGGTCGCACAGGGTAAAGTCGACCTCGGCGCCCTCGGAGCGGCCGATCCAGTTGGCCTGCATCTGCTTGACACGCTCGGGCCAGCCGGGGAGCTTCTCCAGGTCGTCGAGCAGCTCCTGGGAGTACTCGGTGATCTTGAAGTACCACTGCTCCAGGTCGCGCTTCTCGGGCTCGGTGCCGCAGCGCCAGCACTTGCCCTCGGTGACCTGCTCGTTGGCCAGAACGGTCTTGCAGTTAGGGCACCAGTTGACCGGGTTCTTCTTGCGGTAGACCAGGCCCTTTTCCCACAGCTTCTCAAAGATCCACTGACCCCAGCGGTAGTAGTCGGGGCTGCAGGTCTTGACCATGCGATCCAGATCGTAGGAGAAGCCCATGCGCTTCATCGTGGCGAGCGCCTGGTCCATGTTCTTATACGTCCAGGCGGCAGCCTGCGTATTGTGCTTGATGGCGGCGTTCTCGGCAGGCAGGCCAAAGGCGTCAAAGCCGATGGGGTGCAGCACGTCAAAGCCGCGCATGCGGGCCTGACGGGCCATGGCATCGCCGATGGTATAGTTGCGCGCGTGGCCCATGTGCAGGTCGCCCGACGGATACGGGAACATCTCGAGCACATACTTTTTGGGCTTGCTGTCGTCGGTGTCGACGGCAAAGAGGTTGGAGTCCTCCCAGGCCTTCATCCACTTGGACTCAATGGCCTGCGCGTCGTAGGCAGGGATCTCGTCCTTATGATCTGTGCAATCGCACATATCAGCTCCTTTGTTAGCTGGGTTGGGACGGGGCGTTCTTACCTTTGCTCGCTGCTGCGGACAGTCCTGCTCGCACGAAGAGCACATTAAGTGCTCTTCGGCTCGTGCGGAACTTGCAGCGAGCAAAGGTAAGAACGCCCCGCCACATCGTTAACTCGCATGATGATAGCAAATACGACAAGCGAGATGCCTGCGACTTGCATGCATCTCGCTTTATCTAAATAGCGTGGTTGGGAATCAACCGCTAATTGTTACCCGCTCAAGCATGGTCGGGTTTTCCAAGTGCCGCAGATTGCCGTGAAAGAGGAGCGTCGCGTACTTTGGTACGCGAGCGACGGTTTGAACGGCAAGGTGCGGTGCTTGGGAAAGCCGCTTAGCGGTAGCTGACGCTTTGCTGGGAGTCCTTCACGACAACGTCGTGGGCGCCGCCTTCGACGATGGAGGTGGAGCTGACCAGCGTTAGGCGTGCCTTTTCCTGGAGCTCGGGAATCGAGAGGGCACCGCAGTTGCACATCGTGGACTTAACTTTGTAGAGCGTGCCGCCCACGCCGTCCTTGAGGGATCCGGCGTACGGGACGTAGGAGTCGACGCCCTCGACGAAGCTGAGCTTCGCGGCGCCGCCCAGGTCGTAGCGCTGCCAATTGCGAGCACGCGCAGAACCCTCGCCCCAGTACTCCTTCATGTACTGGCCGTTGACGTTGACGCGCTCGGTCGGGCTCTCGTCAAAGCGGGCGAAGTAACGGCCCAGCATCATAAAGTCGGCACCCATGGCCAGGGCGAGCGTCATGTGGTAGTCGTAGACGATACCGCCGTCGGAGCACACGGGCACGTAGACACCGGTCTCCTCGTAGTACTCGTCGCGAGCGCGGCAGACGTCGATCAGCGCGGTGGCCTGGCCACGGCCGATACCCTTGGTCTCGCGGGTGATGCAGATGGAGCCACCGCCGATACCGACCTTGATGAAGTCGGCACCGCAGTCGGCCAAGAAGCGGAAGCCCTCGGCGTCGACGACGTTACCGGCGCCGACCTTGACGTCCTCGCCGTAGTTGGCGCGGATCCACTCGATGGTGCGCTTCTGCCACTCGCTGAAGCCCTCGGAGGAATCGATGCACAGGACATCGGCACCGGCCTCGACGAGCAGGGGCACGCGCTCGGCATAGTCGCGGGTGTTAATACCGGCGCCGACCATGTAGCGCTTGTCGCCGTCGAGCAGCTCGTTGGGGTTGGTCTTGTGGCTGTCGTAGTCCTTGCGGAAGACGATGCCCATCAGGTGATCGTAGTCGTCGACGATGGGCAGGGCGTTGAGCTTATTGTCCCAGATGACGTCATTGGCAACCTTGAGGCTGATGTTCTTGTCGCCCACGATGAGCTGCTCACGCGGGGTCATGAACTCGGAGACCTTCGTCTGATGGTCATCACGGCTGGGGCGATAATCACGGCTGGTGACGATGCCCAGGAGCTTACCCTTGGGAGTGCCGTCGTCGGTGACCGGCATGGTGGAGTGACCGGTCTTCTCCTTGAGCTCGATGACCTGCTCCATAGTCATGTCGGGGGTCAGCGTGGAATCGGACTGAACGAAGCCAGCCTTGTGATCCTTGACGGCCTTGACCATAGCGGCCTCGGACTCGGCGCTCTGAGAACCGTAAATGAAGGACAGGCCACCCTCGGTAGCGAGCGCGACGCCCATATCGACGCCCGAGACGGACTGCATGATGGCGGAAACCATGGGGATGTTCAGGGTGATTGCCGGCTTCTCACCGCGCTTAAAGCGGGTCAGCGGCGTCTTAAGAGAGACGTTGTTGGGGATGCACTGCGAGGACGAGTAACCAGGGACCAGCAGATACTCCGAAAACGTGTGGGACTCACCGGGAAAGAACGTAGCCATGTTTCTCCTTTTTCCATGCGACCGGTCGGCTGCAGGCCTCGTAGGACCCAGCCCAACCTTGGGCGCCCAATACTGGGGAAGTATCTTAACGCACTTTGACTGCTACAATGCATGATTTAAGAAGAGCACACGAGGGTTTGACGCAGGCTTTGCGTTTGCCCAGCAAATACTTTAGCGGGGAGACGTGGAGCGTATGGAGTACAAGACGACGGCAAAGTTGGTCATTCAAGCGTGCGACAAGGATCTGCCGGGCGTGTTCGGCCACGGCTGCGTCTTGCTGCTGCAGGGTATCGCCCGCGAGCACTCGCTCAACCGCGCCGCCAAGAGCATGGGCATGGCGTATTCCAAGGCATGGCGCATTGTGAACGAGGCAGAAGGTCAGCTGGGCTGCAAGCTCATCGAGCGCGACGGCGCCCGCGGGTCCACCCTGACCCCCGCCGGCGAGCGAGCCATAGCGGTCTACGAGGAGCTGCAGGCCGACATCAACAACGTCATCGCCACCAAAGCCAACGCCCTCATCGCCAGCATCAAAGAGTAGCCAATTTGGGACGGGGCTTTTTAGCCGGTCGGTCACCATAGATGATTATTCTGGGACGGGGATTAAAAAATCATTGTGTACCTAATGATTTTTTAATCCCCGTCCCAGAATAATCATCGAAGGGCGTTGTCTAGGGTGGCCGCTACAACCAAGGGGTTGTCGGTGCCGGCGTAGAGGCGGATGGTGCTCCCCTGCTTGCCACGTGGGGCCGAAAGGCGCGTCGTTGCGCCGCCGGCGGGCGATGCGCGAAACTCCCCCGGCAAAGCGTCGAACAGCTCTCCCGCGCTACGCTCGATAAGGTCGAATTCAACTGCCGGACCAAAGCCGTGCTCGAGGATTCCCGTTGAAACCGCATGATCGGGATGCGAGCTCAGCCCGGGATAGCACACGTTGCACACCATCTCGTTGGCGGCCAGATACTCGGCCAGCGCACGGGCGCGGTCGAAATGCGCCTGCATGCGGGCATCGAGCGAGGAAAGCCCTCGCTCCAGCACGTCGGCCTCGTCAGCAGGCATATCAAGCTTGGCCAAGCCACAGCCCTCAATCAGGGCATGCGCGCACTCAGCAGCAACATCCACACGATGGCGCTTGAGCTGCGAGCGCGCCACCGATACGGCAACCAACTTGCGCGAAGCATCACCGGCGCATACACGGTCGAGCGCCTCGAGCGACAGCGCAGCACCCAGCCGCAGCAAATCGCAGCCAAAAGCCGACGCCACCGTGTTATCCACCACAAACAGCGCATGGGCCTCGCGAGCCGCGCGACCCAGAGCACGAAGATCGGGCACGCGCAGTCCAAGCCCGCCGATGGAGTTAACGAACCACCACAGGTGCGGCCCCTCGGCATCAAACGAACCGGCAAAGCCATCGGACGCAGTAGCAAACGCCGCAACCGACGGCTCCCCCACCATAGCCACGTTGCAGCCATCAAAGCCGCGCGCAAACGCATCGGCAAAGTCGTCCGCAAAGGCCACCAAGCGGTCACCGGGACGCACAATCCCCAACAGAGACAGCGCTGCCGGCACATGCGGGGCCGCAAGCAACCGCACCTCACGCGCGCCGGCCCTCAAAGCCCAGGCCTCTTCTAGCTGCTGTACATCCACACGGCACCGTCCCTTCATAAGCAAAAACCCACAGTGCGGGTGTTCCCCGCATCGTGGGCAACGGCTGCAGTATAGCGCCGATATGCAACGAATCGCCTAGATGCTGAGCGTGTGATAGTTCACGCTCGCACCCGGAGCGTCAACGGTCACGCCATAGGCCTCGGGATAGATGCGCGTCGAGAATACGAGCGCGCCATCATTCACAAACACCTCGACCGACGAGACATCGCCGACAATGCGCACGTTACGAACCTCGTCGACGGGCTCCCAACGTACGGTACGACCGCAGCCGGCAGAAGCGCGGCTCTCATCGGTAAATCGCATCTCAAAGCGCGAGGGCAGTTCGCCCTCTGCGGGCACATACGCCAGCCTAAGCTCGCCATCAACGGTTGCGGTAAACGCGCCGTCGACACCGTCGGCAACAACGTCAAAGCAGGTATCGCCGGCAACCTCCAACGAGCCCTCCCCTACACGCACCGAGGCATAATGGTGCTCAATCTCGCGCGCCGGCTGCTGCAGCACCACGCCGGCGTCACCGGCCGTAAGCTCGCGCGGCACCGTCATGCAGTGCTGCCAGCCGCACACCACAGTGGGGTCGTTGCCATAGGTCGGCTCATCGGGCATGCCCATCCAGCCGATCAGGATGTGGCGACCGTCCTCGGCCGTGAACTCCTGCGGAGCATAGAAGTCAAAACCGGCATCCCACAGGCGGAACTCGCCCAGCTCATAAGCGTCATTGCCACCCGTAATGTCGCCCGTTACAGGCATGTAGCCCGCGGCGTACACATTGCCGCGGTCCCAACGACCGCCCTCAAGCCCCTGCGGCGAGAACGAGAGATACTTAGCCTGTGCACCGCTGTCCGACGCGAACTCGATATACCCCGGGCATTCCCACATAAAGCCAAAACGCTCGGGCGTAGACACACGGCTCTCGAGCTCCCAGCTCAGCATATCGGCCGAGCCATACACCAAGATCTCGCCCACATCGCGACCGGCGCCCTCGCCGTGCATAGCGCAAAATCGACTATCGACATGCGGCCCATCCACGCGACGACGCGCGCCCAGCACCATGTGATAACGCCCGTCCGCGTCACGCCACACCTTGGGATCGCGCACGTGGCAGGTCAAATCCTCAGGATAATCCTCGGACGCCAGCACCACGCGCTTTTGGTTGAACTCCCGACCGGCAAGGCCATCAACGCTCTCCACATAGACGGTATCGGCGCGGCGGCCAGTATTGACGTAGTCGTACGTACCGTCAGCATCGGAAAGCTTAACGTTGCCCGTATAGAGCACGCGAATGCAACCGTCTTCGGCAAGCGCGGAGCCCGAATACACACCGTGGCAATCGAACGGCTCGTCGGGCAGCAGTGGGGCGCCAACGTAATCCCACGTCATAAGATCGCGACTCTTCGCATGGCCCCAGACCTTAACGCCGCCCTCGACATCAAACGGCGCATACTGAAAATAGGCATGGAACACGCCGCCCGCTTGGCAAAGACCGTTAGGGTCGTTGAGCCAACCCGCCGGCGGCATAATATGGAAGTGCTGGCCATACGCGCCATGACCGCACTCAGAGGCGGCAGCGTCAACAGCGGCAACCAGCTTTGCAAGGTCGCGGCCAAGTGCATTAGACATATCAAAGTCCTAACGGATCGAAAGTAACAAGACGCCAGAGATCGACACCAGATACGGGAAACGCCCGCGAGCATACAACCCGCGGGCACCCTTCAATCAAAAGCTCTTAGGCCTGCTCGGAAGCCTTGGGCTCGTCCTTGTACAGGACAAACGAGACGCCAAAGGAAACCAGCGCGGCGACCGCAAACATGATCGCGTACTGCACGGGCTGGGCCAGGCACAGCAGGATACCGAAGATACCCGTAACGCCCGTACCGGAAGCGGCAAGCGAAGTGAGCGCGCAGACCAGGGCGCCGCAACCGCCACCGATGCAGCCGGCGATGAAGGGCTTAAAGAAGCGCAGGTTCACACCAAAGATGGCCGGCTCGGTAATACCCATGAAGGCGGACAGGGCCGAAGGAAGTGCCAAACCCTTGATCTTGGCATCGCGGGTCTTAAAGGCAACGGCAAGCGCGGCGCCACCCTGAGCGATGTTGGCAGCGCTGGCGATGGGCAGCCAGTAGGTCACACCGTACTGGGCGAGCTGACCCAGGTCGATTGCGGTGTACATCTGGTGGATACCGGTAACGACCGTGGGGGCATAGAACAGGCCGACGATAAAGGAACCGATGCCGAAGGGCAGGGTCAGCAGGGCCTGGATCAGAGCGAGGATGGCGTTCTCGGCCCAGACAAAGATGGGGCCGACGGCAACGAGCGTCACGAGCACGGTCACGAACACCGAGACGAGCGGGGTCACAAAGAGGTCGAACATCTCGGGAACGATCTTGTGCAGGCGCTTCTCGAGGAAGGCCAGAATGGCGCAGGCGATAACGATGGGGATCACGTGGCCCTGATAGCCGACCCACTCAAAACTGTACACGCCGGGGATGACGGTGACCATGGTCTGAACGCCCTCGGAGGCAACCGTGTAGGCGCTCTGCAGCGAGGAGTTGATGAACGCACCGCCGACGACAGCACCCAGGTACGGGTTGGCGCCAAAGGCCTTGGCGGCGGAGTAGCCGATCAGGATCTGCAGAATGCCAAAAGACGTTCCCGAGACCAGGTCGGCGATCTTATAGATAAAGTTATTGGTGTCGAGCGCGATAAAGCCGTTGGAGGCCATAAAGTTGAGGGCGCTCATAATGCCCAGCAGCAGGCCCGAAGCCACGATGGCAGGGATGATGGGGACAAAGACGTCGCCGAGCACCTTAATGGCACGCATAAAGATGTTCTGCTGCTGCGCCGCAGCCTCCTTGACCTCGGCCTTGGTGGCAGCCTCGACGCCGCTAAGCGCGATGAACTCCTCGTAGACCTTGTTGACGGTGCCGGTGCCAAAAATAATCTGCAGCTGGCCCTGGGCCTCAAAGACGCCCTTAGCGCCATCGACATTCTCGATAGCCTCCTTGTTAACCTTAGTGTTATCGGCAATCACCAGGCGCAGGCGAGTGGCGCAGTGCGCGGCCGAAACAACGTTGTCGGCGCCACCGATGTTGTCGAGCACCTCTTGGGCTGATTTGCGGTAGTCCATGACTTCCCTTTCCTCCAACGGGCGCATTTGCACCCGTCCATCTTTGACACTTACACTGTAATCGATTTCAGTTTCATATGTCTGCAATCGTTTTCATATAGCGGTAAACGGTAGGAAAAAGCCGGCGAATGGTAGTTTTACGGAAAAACCAGGCGACTCAGAGGCAGGCAGACGTGCCCAAGACCTAGACATTCATAAGCTGATGGCCGAGCTTGAGCGTCTTGAGACCGCTCTCCCCCTCCACGCCATCGAGCGTGTTGAGCAACATATTGGTCGCCTCGACGCCACTGGTCAGATAGCCATAATGCACGGTGGGAATGCCACCCGTCAGCGCACGCAAAAACGCGTTGTCGCCAAAACCGCTCACGCGATGTATGCCCTCGCCCATGCCGCGAACCTCATCGATAGCACGCAGCGCGCCCGCCGCCATGGTGTCGGTCGCGCAGGCGATAAACGAAACATCGGGAGTAACGGAAAGCAGTTCACGCGCCGCACCATAGCCCGAGTCGAGCGTAAACGAGCCCAGGCGAATCAAGGCGGCATCGAGTGGGTTACCCGCGGAGCGCAGGCCGGCCTCAAAACCGCGACGGCGGTCATAACCGGCCGCGCGGTCCTCTTCGGTAACTCCAATATAGGCAATCTTGCCGTCCACGCGGCCCGCAAGCGCATGGCCCAGCTCAAAGGCGGCCTCGTAATCGTCGTGATAGACGCATGCCGCGCCCTCAACATTCTGACCGATCAGCACGATGGGCACGCGGCACGACTTAATCGCACGACGGTGCTCGTCAGTGATCATAGTTGCAACCAGCACAATGCCATCAACCGGGTGGTTTTGGAATAAATCGAGGTATTCGAGCTCACGATCGGCCGCGTTGTCGGTGTTGGCAAGCAGCATCTGGTAGCCACGGCGACCGAGCACCTGGCCAATCCCGGCGGTAATGCGGCTCACGGACTCCGAGTTGATCTTGGGCACGATGACGCCGATGAGCTTGGTGGAACCGGTGCGCAGCGCGCGAGCCTGACTGGACCGAACGTATCCTGTCAGCTCAATCGCCTTCTTAATGCGCTCGGCCTTATCCGCCGATATGTAGCCACCGTTGAGGTAGCGCGAGACGGCGGCGCTCGAAACGCCGGCCAGCTCGGCCACATCTTTCATCTTTACCACGAGCACCCCTGTCGTTGAAATAGCTTTCACCATGATACCCAACCCATCCCAGCAAATTGAGTAAATGAGACGGACCGCATGGATCGTATCAACAGCCCAGGTGGAGCATACGTCAGCGAGCGAGCAGCTGCCGTGGCGAGGTGCCGCGAAAGAGGAGCGAAGCGTACTTTATGTACGCGAGCGACGGTTTGAGCGGCAGATCGCCCGGCAGATGCCCGCGCAGCGTCGACCGGTCCGACGTTCGGCAGAACGCCGGAACATAGTTAGCCGTGGTACTCGCCGTTGTATTGGATCAACGTTAGGTCTTCCACGCCATCGAGTGCGCGGATGACGTCGGCATAGGGCATATCCACACCGTCCGAGAACACCTCGACGGCCATCTCGACCTTGTCGCCGCGCATCGTCTTGGACTTGACGGTGAACTTGGTGCGCCCAAATGCACGCACGATTTCGTCGCCAGTGGTCTGGCCCGTGTAGTGGATGACCATCATGTACACGCGCGCCTTGTCCTGGTGGCTCGCAAAACCGGCGATCATCACCACGATCACCACTGCCGTGAGCCCCACGAGCGCGTACATGCCGGCACCTGCCGTAATGCCCGTGGTAATGGCCCAAAACAGATACAGCAGGTCGAGCGGGTCCTTGACCGCCGTACGATAGCGGACGATAGACAGAGCACCGACCATACCGAGCGAGATAACCACGTTGGTCGAGATCGCGAGCGTGACCATGCAGGTGAGCACGCACATGCCCACGAGCGTCACGGCAAAGCTACGCGAATACACCACGCCGGTAAAAAAGCGCTTGTACACGTAATAGATCAGGATGCCCATGGCGAGCGCCACGAGCAGCGACAGGCCGATCTTGGCAGGGTCGACCTGGCCAAACGCCTCCAAGACGGAGTTCTTAAAAAAGTCCCTGGTGCTCATGGTCTAAATATCCCCTCGGTTCTCAAAATCCGATCCCCAGTAATTAAATCCGCGCAAGTAGGCGGTCTTTTCGTAACACAGGCAGTACTTGGAGACCGCCGTGAGCTCGGCCGCGCCCGGCGGCACCATATCGCGCACCAGCTGCGGGCAAAACTCCGTAAACTTGACCTCCATCACCAGCTTGCCGGGCTCCAGGACCGGCAGCACGGGCAGCGTCGCGTCAAAGATGTCAAAGCTACCCACCGCGGCACGCACGTTCATGTCAAACGTGATGCGCACGGTGCCCTCATCCATCACCCACGGCTCGCGCTCATAGTCCACGATGGTCCGCGGGCGCATCACGTTGCAGATGCACTCGATGTAGAACTCGCGGCAGAGCGGATAGGGGCTCCTCAGCAAAAAGTCGTAGTCGCCAGCCAGAATCTGCTCAAACTCGCCACGCGTGAGCGGTGCGTCCTCCTTGTAGATCCAGCTACCGTACTTCTTTTTGCGCTCGAGCTTAATCACCTTGTCGCCGCCGTTATAGATGCGCACGCGATACTTTTTGCGCATGAGAATACCGGCGTCTTTTTCCTCGTAGGCCGAGTTGCAGTAGTCGTCAAAGTACAGGCTGCGAATGGTGTAACCGCCCGCCTGCGCATGCTTGTCCAGCTTAAACACCGGCGCCATGCGACAGGCAAGCGCAGTGTGCTCACCCTCGTTAATGAGATATTTGAGCTCGTGGCGGTAACGCTCCTGCGTGGTACGCGCAGGAGGTGCCGCCAGGCGCTCAAGCAGCGCGCTAGCCCTCCTCATACGTATCCTCCACGACCTTACCGCCGTCCTGCACGTAAAAACACTTCATGCCGTACTGCTTGCCGTCGTCGGTAACGTAATAGTCAAACGCATCTTGCGTATAGCCGTCGGAGTTAGTGGCACGCACGCGCACAAAGTACTGGCCGGAATCGGGCGCATCGCAGGTCACCTCGGGAAGCAGCACGTCCTCTGCCTTAAAAAGCACGTCGCTTATGGTATAGTCGCGCGCAAGCTCGACGGTATAGCGAATATCGCGCGCCTCAAAGTCGTACGCGGCATCCCAGCTCATGCGCAGCTTACCGTTATCGATCTGCGGCACGCCAATGTAGAACGGCATGGGCTTTTTATAGCTCTCGCAATAGCTTTTATAGTTCTCCTCGATCTCAGAAGGAATCGCCGCGGCAATCTGCTCGTATTGATCCTTGGTGACAGGCAGATTGTCGATATCGGGCGAAGCAAAGACCAGGGATTCAGTCACCTCGCGGTAGTGCTTGATCATCTTGCTCAGGCGCGCATCGGTCAAATACGAGCGGAGGTCCTTGACAGCACGGTCGAGTTCGCTGCGGAACGACTTGCTGCGCAACGCGCGGTTGAACAGCACGTTGCCCCAGTAGTTGCTTACGCCGCGCTCCCAGCTCGCGTAGTCCGAGAACCCCTTCAGGCTCAGCTCAAGCTTACGCAGCATGCCGTCGTTATCCCAATCTAAAAAGTACCAAGTATTTGAGTTGAGCGGGCTGTACAGATAGCAGTTACGGTTCTGCGTATCGCAGTTGCCCGTCAGGATCTGAAACGCCAACCAATAGACCAGATTCTCGGTATCAAAGTAGGTGTCGAGCACGTCATCGATCTTTTGCGATTCGTCGTTGAGCGCATCGAGCATCTCGATGAGCTTGGTGTGGTCCGAGTCGCCCTTAATCTCGAGCATGCCCTCAAAGGTAGCCTGGTTGTAGTCGGGATCGTCGGCAAGCTTAATAGTTTCCTCGTAGCGATAGAAATCGAAGCTGTTCACCTTGTACAAATGCCCGTTCTTATCCAAGCCGTGCGCCTTAAGCGCCGTTTTATTGAGCTGCTCCACCTGCGTAAACAAGCCGTAGTCCACAAAGGTATCGTTGGACTTTTCGGTCTGGTCGCACACCCACAAATGCACAAACTGCGTGCGCAGGCCCATCATCTGGGGAATCCCGCGGATAAGGTCGTAGGCCATCTTGTTGCGAAAACGCATGCCCTCGCCCATGTGCTTGTTAAGCGCAATCGCGCGCTGTTGGCGCCAGGTACCCTTGCCCTTTTTGAGCTCCACCTTGTAATTCTTCTGCGTATAACCGCTCGACGTCTGGCCGCGCACCTGCACGGTAGCATTGGGCGCTTCCTCGCCATAGCCAACCTCGCCGGCCACCGGGCCGTCTTCGTCGCCCGCCTGCAGCAGGCCCATAACCTGATAGCGCGCCACGCCCATGTCGGCGTAGTCGTAGACCGAGTACGTATTGATCTCGGCCCAGCTATGATCGGTGTTCTCGGAGCTGTTGCCGCGCGAGACCGTCAGGTACATGGTCACAATGCCCGAGTCATCGTAGACCTCGTAGAGCTCGTCCTTGTCGCGGAGGTGCTTGGTACCGTCCGAGGACTCGGCCTTTTTAATCTTGTCCTGCTTTTTGACCTTTTTGGTCGAGGAGTCTTCCTGCACCGAGCAGCCCGAAAGCAACAGCGCACCGGCAGCCGTCTCAATCAGGCGACGGCGAGACATCATCCTATCGGTCATCAGAACCTCCCCAATGGTTGCGATACACATGGACCACCGTACGCTCAAACCAACCATGCGGCTCACCCTTATGGCGGCCCTCCTCATAGCGCTGCTCGGCACGGTCGAGCAAGCGGCCCAGTTGTGTAAAGCGACCCGTCTTGTCGGTCGCCACCATGGGCTGTTGACTCAGGATACGATACGGCAAGTTGGCGGTATAGGTATCGAGCCGGAGCAGCGCCACGATAAAAAACACCGCCGCACCCAACAAAAAGCCAAAGCCGTAAAACTGCTGCGGTAAAAGCAACGACACGGCGGTCGCCAGCCCTGCCACACCGGCAAACAGGCCCGAGGCCAGCACGGCTCCCTTGTAGTCGGTAAAGTACAGCAAGATGAGCATCACCGTATTGCCCACGGCATACAGACCATAGCCCACGCATAGCGTGCGAAAATACCCGTGCATAAGGCTGTTAAAGCCCAGCGGCAGGGCCGAGAGCACCGTGGTCTCGAGCGAGATGACCGCCGCGGTCACAAACAGCTGCTTGAGCGCGCAAAACCACAGCTCCCGGTTGAGCGTGGCGAGCATTTCCTCCTCGGCAACCACAATATCGCCCACTACGCCGCCGTCGTTAAACAGGCTGTAGTAGTCGCGGTAGCGCGGATAGAAGTTGACCTCGACCGAGACAACAAAGTTGACGGTCGTGACCAGTATCGTCAAAAACGCGATGAGCGCAGGCACATCGTAGTAGGGCGCACCATAAAACAAGCCCTTGACCTGCACGCCAATGGGACCGGCCCAAATAATCACCAGGTGCGCAAAGAGCCCCAGGTTGGTAAACAGGCCCGTGAGCGCCAGCGGCATAAACTGATCGAGCCACTGCAAAAAGAGCCAGGGGCTGCGGTCGCTCTGAGGAAAATACCGGTACAGCAGCACCACATCCCAGGCGAGCATGACGCCGTAGCCCAGGGCAATTGATGCCAACAGCCCCTCGACCGGCGGCAGCCCCAGCGCCAGCGCGGCAAGACCGAACAGGCACGCCACGCCAATGGCGGCCGCAAAGCTGCACAGGATACCACGGTAATCCTTGATGGCCGTGAGATAGCTCATACCGTTCCAGTTGACGATCATAATGTTGAACAGCCACAGGCATAGCAGCCCCTGCAACAGCGTGGCGCCCGAGAGCAGCAAAAAAACGCCGTAGAGCACCGTGCCCGCAACCAGCATGATGGCGTTGGAGCCCCAAAACGAGGGCAAGACCTCCTCTTCGCGCTCGGCAAAGAGCATGTCGGCCAAAAAGCGGGTGACCGGCATGGAGAAAAAGCTCGTGAGCGTAAGCGACGCCAGCAGCGTATAGGTCACCATGCACACCAGCAAATCCTGGTTGGCACGGCCCACACCCCACAGACCGCACAGCACCAAAATACCCACCTGGAGCAGCACGCCCAGCAGCATGGGGCCCGTGCACACAATGCCGGCGTAGCCATAGGCGCGCATCGTGGCAAACAGACCCTTGCGCCTAAACAGGCGCTTGAGCTCAAAACCGATTCCGGCCACTGGCTACTCCCCCTCTCTGGGCAGGTCAAACGCACGCGCCGTCTCGTCGTACAGCGCGCGATAGTTGGCGAGCATCTGCTCGTGCAAAAAGAACGTGGCAACGCGACGCTGGCCGCGCTCCCCCATCTCAATGCGGCGGGCGCGGCTTGTGCACATGCGCTCCATGGCATCGGCCAAGCCCTTGCGATACATGGGCGGCGTCACAAAACCCGCCACGCCAAAGTCGTCGCCCGGAGCGCCCTCGAGCAGCTCGCGGCAGCAGCCGACCTCGGTCGTCACGCAGGGACGACGCGCCGCAAGCGACTCCAGCACGCTAAGCGGCTGGCCCTCGGAGATGCTCGTCAAAATGGTAAAGTCGAGCTTTTCCATGTACTCGACCACGTTGACGCGGCCGGTAAAGATCAGATCACGCACGCCCAGGGTGTCGACGAGTGCATGGCACTCGGCGCCGTATTCCTCGTCGTCCACGCCGCCCATGATGTGCAGGCGCACCTTGGGCAGGCGCTCGTGCAGCTCAAAGAACGCATAGATCATGGTCTTGACGTCCTTGATGGGTGCCAGGCGCACCACCGCGCCGATGTCCACCCAACCGTCATCGGGCTTTAAGGGAATGTCCTTAAAGAGATCGAACTGGATGCCATTGGGAATGACCAGGCATTTGTCCGCATCGCAGCCCATATCAATCTGCGTCTTGCGGGCGTTATGAAACAGGCTCGTCACGCGAAAGGCGCGGCGGTAGATCTCCTCCGAAAGCAGGTAGAAAAAGCGAATCCAGCGGTCCTTAAACGACGGCACCACCCAATCGGCGCGAATGATCTCTTCCTCGCGCTCGCGGGTATAGATGCCATGCTCGGTCAGCAGCACCGGCGCATGGTGAACGCTTGAGCCCAGGCAGGCGAGCAGGCCACCGTAGCCGGTCGAGATGGCATGGTACACATCGGCCACCGGCACCTCGCTTCCCAACAGGTAGAGCACGGGCAGCAACATGGAGCGCATGGTGTGGAATGCATCGGCAAAGGGCGTGTAGGGATACTCGGCCAGGCACACGTCGCGAAAGATATCCATAAACGTGCGGCTCTGCAAAAACGAGAGCGGATGCACGCGACGGCGGTGGAAGATATCGAACAGAACATCCCAATCCGGATTGGAGAGCGACACCAGACGACGTAGCGCCTCGCGCTCACGGTCGTTAAAACTGGCTTCATGTTGCTCGCCCGAAAGCCGCAGGGCATCGTCCAGGAACACCTCGTGCACCTCGACCACGTTGCCGGGCAGCTCGTAGACAAACTTGCCACGGTCGGCAGCATGCGCGCCGATCACCCACAGCACAAACTCGTGCTCGGGCATGGCCGTAATGTAGCCATGCATCCAGGTAGATACGCCGCCGTGCACATAGGGGTAGCAACCCTCGAGTACCAAGCAGATTCTCATTTATCGCCACCCTCCTTGCGCTCGATCGTCACGGTCTTATCATTTGCCTTGAGCAGATACAGATTGCCCGTAAGGTGCGTCAGTTCGCCACCCGTCACCGCACCCGGCTCGCCATTATTGGCGCGGAACATGAGCCACGCCTCGTCGTGGAAATTGCCCAGGCTGAGCGTCCAGGCATCTGCACTTGTATCCACGTTCACCGTAACCGACGAAAAGCGCTGGATGGCACCGGAGCACTCCGACGCCGTCTGGTGCCGCAGATCGGGCGCCGACTTGGTAAGCCAGTCCAGGTAGTCGGTCAGGCCGCCCTTGTAGACCTCCCAGCCCTCCTTGGCTCCGCGATCGGGGTCCAAAAGGTCGTCCGGGTGCATAAAGTGCGTACTCACGTAGTGCATGTTGAGCTCGGACACGGCGGCTAGGCGCATATAGGAATCGTTGACCATGCCGCCCGAAACAATACGTGGCTGCTCCACAATGCCATCGCTCGCCACGCCAAACTCCTGTACGTACGGCAGGTCGGTGCCGTCCTCAAAATACGTACTGGCGATGGTCTTAATGCGCGGAACGTCGGTGCCGATGAGCTTGCGCGCTCGGGCAGAAAGGATATTCGATGGCGGCACGTAAACCGAGCCATGAGCGTTGGGCAGGACCTCGTCCTGAAACGCGATAAGTTCGTTGAGCGAAGCGGCAAGCGTCTCTTTGTTCTTCCAAGTCTTGTAGTCGTACAGCGTGCCGTAGTCGGTGTCCCAGAGCGCCAGAGGCTGATGGTTGTAACCGTGAAAGCCCAGCTCGCCGCCCATCTGCAGCAGCATGCCGCCAAAATATCGAAACTGCGTGGTATCGGCCTGTCGCGCGGGCTCGGTCTGGTTGACCGCGTCCTCGTAGTTTTCGATCATCACGCCGGTATAGCGAATGCCATATTTTTGCGCGAGCTTTTGCAGATCGGGCCACCAGACCTTGGTGTAAAAATCCGCAATGGAAAGGCCGTAGTCACGCTTGATATAAGTACCATCGCCCGAGGGCACGGGGCTGGGAAAGTCGTCCAAATAGAACACGGCGCTGTTGATGACCGGATAGGCCGTGGCATCACCCAGCAAGCTTATGGCCGAAGCATAGAACCCACGCATAACCTTGTCGTAGATGCCAATGTTGCACGCCACGGTGTGACCACTGCCGCAATCGTTAGACCAAATGAGCGGCGTGCCCGTGTCACCGGTCTTTGCCCATACGTGGGCCGTTTCGCGCAATGAAACCGAGAGCGAAGAATCGAAGGGATCCGAAAGCTCGTAGCGCTCTCCCCCGCCCAGCATAAAGTCCTCGCTCGGCACGATGCTTTCGGCTGTCGCATAGTCATATCCGGCCGATTCGATCCCAAGCTTGGAAGCAAAAGCCTACAGGTAGTTCGAGTTATCTGGCGTCATGCCCAGCATGAGTGAGCCGCCCGCACTCACCCAACTCATCAGATCGGTCAGATGCGTACCCAGCCCGTCAAGCGAGGGCATAAGCACAATCACGCGATCAAACGACGTGAGCGATGGGATCGCGTCCGCACCGTCGGTGGCAATATCAACATCGCGGTGCGCGATCTTCATGTCGAGCAGGATCTGGTCGAACTGTTCCTTTACGTCCTCGACGCCAGCTTGATCGGAATCGGTAATGACCAGGCACGTGGGCTTTTGGCCAAAGATTGCCGAGGAGGCCGGCACCGCATCGTTGGCGGCAAGCATCCCCAGCTTATGCTGGCCCGCACTGTACTGCACGCCGGCACGCTCCACCAGCAGCACGGCGGCCATGACGATAAAAACAGCCCACACCACGAGGAGTCCCATCCAACGAAAGCGGCCTGCTCGGTCGCGGATATGTTGCACCACGCTCATCTGGCCTCCTCCCCGTCGCGCCAAAACGCCAACTTTTCGCGGTTGTCGGCGCTTAAATACACATGTTGCTTGTCAATCGCATCGATCACACGGTGGACTTCGTCACCGTCGCGGCGCATCACGGCCAGGCGCAGGCAAAGCATCCAAACCTCCTGCTCGTCGGGCACGTCGAGCACCAGCTGGTCGGTCACGGCCTGCGCCTCGTCGATCTGTCCGACATCGGCCAGAGCCGTCGCGTATCGAATGCGCAGCTCAAGGGTATCCTCGCGCTCGCAGCGACGCGCAAGCAGGCGCGCGTACTGTTGGCGCTGAATCTGAGCCACGCGCCCCTCGGCCAAGCCCGAGCCCAAGTATTCACCAAGAAAATCGCAGTATTCGTTGAGGTTTTGCGCGCTCGGGTCCGTCTTAAAGGCACGCTCCAGCTGCTGCAGTTTAAGGTCGGACTCCTTGGAGATCTGCGCCACCGCCGTCGCGGCATAGTGCGCCACCTCAACGTCGTCGTTAAGCTTAGCCGCCTGCAGCTGCGCCAGGTAAGCGTCGGGCTCCTCGGTGAGCATGGAGAGCATTAGGCGGCGCCGGTATGCCGGGTCATTGACGATGAGCGCCTCCTCGAGCGGCACTACGCCCGCATCGTCCTCAGCACTCGGTACCGACATGCTACGATGCAGGTCGTCGTTGAAGCGCAGCGACTCCAGCGCAGACTCTTTCAGCCCCTCGCCAAACATCGCGCTGCAGACCGATAGCAGAACCACCAGCAACGGACCCCACAGCGGCACCAGCACTATCACAGCCAGCATGTGCCCGCGCACCGGCAGCAGGCCCAGCTTCATGAGCGTCCACAGCATCAGGCAAACCAACGCATGAATCAGCAGCAAGACGGCAGCAACGACAAGCGAGATCAAGCGGCACCCCCCCTCACCGTCACCGGTGTAAGAGATGTGCTGCAACAACGCCACGATGTCCTCGCCGTCGACGGGTTCCACCGCAATATGCTTTGCGCTCAGGCGCTCGCGGATAATGGGCAGATCGCACGCCTTTGCCTGACGCATAAGCAGGTAGAGTACGTCGCCGTCGACCAAGCCCGCCGCGTCGCTCTCGCGGATTGCCGACCCAATTGCGCCCACCAGCTCGCCGACAGGCTCCATGCCCGGTACCACGCGCAGGAGCAAAAAACTCCCCATCTTGCTATCTGCCAGCGCCTGCTCTGCCGCGAGCTCTTGGCCAAAGGCAGCCTGCTTGAGCACACAAGTGCCGTCAACGCAGCGTTTATCCTGCGCCACCGCCTCATAGTCAAAGGCACGGCCCAGCGCGCTTTCGACCAGGCCGCACAAGATGCGGAACAGGTTTTGATAATAGAGGGTCATTTGGTTTTCGGCCGCGCTACGAACAAAGATCAACACGGCGGGTGCCCCGTCGCGCTCGATCGTGTATCCAAACATGGGAAGCCCCGGCGTCAGCTCGCGGTTCACCCACAGGTTCGAACGACCCCCGTCGCCCAAAAGAGGTGCAAGCTGCTCAAGCGTGAGCGAGCGTGCGGCATCTTCGGCAATCGCGGGACTTGCAGCCACCAGGCGTGCAAATGCCCCGCCCGAAACATGGTAGATCGCCACGGAATCGTTCTCGAGGATCTCGCCCAAAAGCTCGCAGCACTTGCGATAGATGTCGCGTGGGTTGAGCATGTCGAGCTCCTGCGTCACCGCAAAGATCTTGCCAAAGCTGTCGTGGCGACCCACGATCTGGCGCCTGTACGCGCGCTTATCCTCGATCGCGTCGTGGTAGAGCTGCGTAAGGAACGTATTGCGGTTGCGCACGAGCTCGTTTTGATCGCGCTCCGCCCTAATGGCTTCGCTGTTGCGCAGCTGCACATAGCCGCACACGGCACCCACAACAAAGTACGCAATAAACGGCAGCCAGTTAGACGGCTCATAGAACAGACCCTGGAAGGTATAGCCGTACTGAGTAAAATAGCTGGCTGCCAAACCCACCGACGCCAGCAGCGCCGCAACCAGGCCAAAGTCCAAGCCATACAGCGTGCCGATCAGCACCACGTAGAGCAGGCGATAATCGAGCACGTTGAGCTGGGCCGATTGTGAGAACAGATGCTCCAGCACCTCGAACAGAACCCAGGCAACGCCCGTCTCCAGGCATTTGATGGGCAGCGAGTGCATCTGGATGCGGTCGATGGCGGCGCGTAAGGGGTTGACCTTCTTTGCGCGGCCAGCATCCCAACGCGCTTGAATGGTCGAAAGATCGCGCAGCAAGTCGTAGCGCTGAAACCAACCATAGCGCACGCGAGCGAAGTCGCTGGCGGGCAGGGCGTAGCCGGCAGAATCGCCATAGGCAACTGAGAGCCCTGGGAACAGCGCCTGAAGAGCCTCGCCCACTTCACCCGCCGTGTGATGGAAGGCATCGGCAACGTCGAGCGTCTCAAAGGAGGCGCCCCAGCTGTCGAAGATACGGCGTACCAGCACCGCAAGCTCCTCGGCACACAGCAGGGGAAACGCCGCATCTTGCGCGCCCTGCAGAGCGACCGACCCGGTTGAGCACGCGTCGAACAGCGGCACCAAAAACGGATCTTCCAGCGCGGCAGACGCGGTGTACAGGAACGGCACGCGCAGGATCTTGGTCTGAACGCCCTCGCGAGCAGCGTAGTAGCGGCACAGGTCGTTGGCCGCGTGCGCGATAATACCCTTGCCCGTTCGCCCCGCGGCATCGGCGGCGCCCTCGGCACCTGCGGGCCCTGCTATATACAACAGCTGGATCCGGCTACCCATGCACGCGCGAAAGACTGAGCGCAGCAGCTCGATATCGCCCACGCTATCGACATGCGGGGTAAGGTAATTGGAAAGGTAGACCACGCGGTCGAACTCGTAGGCCTGCTCCAGATGTTGCAGAAGCTCTTTCCACGAGGCATGGGGCGATGACTCGTCGCGGCGCGTGTCCTGCGCGGCTACGACCTGCACATGGTCCCCGGGGAACGCCTTGGCACAAAAGTCATCGTCAACATATGCGGTGTTGCCAACAACCAGCACCTCCATGGCGCACCCCTCCCCTAAAATCCACTCTGTTCATAGTCAAACATGCGTATTTTACGCTGTCAACGCGAGCTGGAAAGCCTTTAAGGCTGTTTTAAGAACTTTTTTGAGGATGTGGGAGTGGCAACTCGTCCGACCCAGGCTCATTGAGAGGCTACTATTCGCACTGAAAAGGCACATCGCAATCTGCTGACAGCTCTGCAGGGAGAATGGCAGGCAATGTAAGCGCTCCCATAGGCGAAAGTCCAGTAACAACCATCAAATAGCTCTTTGCATGGGCATATGCCATCGAAATAGCATTTGAAAGAAGGTAGTGACGCGCCTCGTCATCGGGAGAGTTCATAGGCATTTGCGCTGAAACCGAGATGGATACTGTAACGCCAGCGTGCATCTTCTCCTGTGCACCTTCATCTCTGTCAAGGAGGCTGCCAATTACGCATATCTTTAAACTTGCGCGAGCGTCATTACCGTTTTTCCAAAGGTGGACATCTTGGTAGCTAACGTCAACTTTTAATTCCATGTTATCCGAGGGCGAATCCTCGATATGGAAATCGGAGTCAACGACGAACAAATGAACGACTTGAATCGGAGCAATAAAATCCCCTCTCATGCTGCCAAACCTCCGGAAATCATCTCGGGATTCACATGCGAGGACGGACGCTCGTTCCTAAAAGACCATTGCTTACGCAGGGATTCATTGGACGAGAGAAACGGTAGCTCTTTAGAATAGTTAACGGTAACCTTAGGAACGATATTGATACCCAAAGCGAGCTCGAACCTGGCGATTGTCTTAAGCGTCATATTGGGCTGAGAATTCAACAGTTTCGAAAGCGACTGAAGGCTCACGCCCATACGCTTTGCCAACTCGCTTTTGCTTAAACCCAGATGCTTCATCTCGCGATGAACAATAAACTCGATATCTAGCGCGTGTTCATAAGCGCGTGTTTCGCTAGTTTCTGTCTCGGCGTAAAAATCAGATAAATCTACTTTATTCATTGTATTCTCCGTTTCGAAAGCCAAGTATAAAAGTCAACGCTCAGTTTCCAGAAGTTGACGTGCTATTACGGCTAATCGCTTGGCCCGCTCGATTTCTTTACTGATATTTCCTGATCCCTGATGTCCTTTAAACCAAAACAATAGAACGATTTTGTCTACGCCCTGACATATGGCATAAATCATCTCTCGATTTGTCCCGTCAAACCCTTTTAGTTCATAGAGGCCAATCTTAGATTCAATACATCTTAGCTTTGAGGTCCCACTGGCAACCTTTAACCCATAATCATAGATTTTTGAAATCTGTACGATCATTTTACGAACAGCAATTTTACGCTTAGGGTCAGACATCATCTTCTGAAATTGAGAGTTGTCGGGAGAAGTCGTCAGCTCCCAAAACGGGCGGCCCTTGGGGTCTCTATATTCGACAAGTTCATATCCTTCTGCCAAAGGCCACCCCCATCTCTAGCTACACTTAACTTATAAGTTAAGTGTAGCTATTTGAATACAAATAACAAGGTATAAGGTAAATTCCGCAGCCCCAAATCGATAAACAACCCAACCAAGCTGGTGCTCAATCCGGAAGTTTGCGGCAAAATCTAGACATGCCGACCGCACTGGATAGCGGCAACGCTTCTACATGCTGCTTCTTTACCCGAAAAAGGCGGTGTGTTCGAGGATTCCGGAATTTGCCGCATACTTCCGGCAGGAGCTTTCGGAAGTGCGGGAAAAATCCGAGATCGGCAGACCAAACCCCTGTTTTAGATTTCCTCGACCAGCACCTTAAACGCGAAAACCGCCTTTCGGCGGTTCCCGCGGACCAAGCCGGACGTACCGTCGCAAGGCCTCATCACAATTCACACTCTAAGGAAATGAACAGTCGCGGTCAATCCTCGGCAAAGAATCCGTTGCGAATTAGAGCCAAGTAAATGAGCATCAGTAAAGTTACATGCGAGCAGAAAAAACACCCGCTTTTTCGCCTTTTCCCAATTGAGATGTATGTTTTGACAGGCCGAATCTTACATCCAAACAAACAGAGGGCCGACGCATCAACCCTCTTCAGGTGTCGCCCGAAGGCTTCCACCGCAATTGGTTTAAATCTAATCGATATCAATTGTTTGTTCACGGTCACGTCAACCAGTAGAAGCCGCCCATATTCGACCTTATCCAGGCAACCATCAACCCGAAACGCACCGGGCGTTCCGAGACGCGTCAACCAACGAAAGGTCACGCCATACCTAACGACGACATCGACTACCTGCTGAAGTTTGCACCCCAAGAAGCGCATACCGACGGCCTGACGGACGCCTCTATATGAACGCAGCCAAGCTCCCGACCAAGCCAACGCTACCCATTACACGCCTTAGCCAGCAGAACAAGCCTCTTAGCAGCATCATCAAAAGATCCCACAGCGTAATATCCGTCTTTATCCTTACCAATGCACCCAACAAAAGGAGAGGACAGGAACTCGAGCATTTCCCCAACCTCACTGATTGACAAGTCTTCAATTGAGGACGCGCCGTTTTTCATGAACCAGTAAATATCCCGTTTAGACATCACGCCGCCAAATTCTTTATCTTCGTTTTGAGAAAGCAACGCCCTGAGCACCAAATCGAGCAGTTTGGTCGTTCGCCTAAAACGAGCAATAGCGGGTTCCAATAAACCAAGATCGATAGATCCCGAATACTCAAAGAGAATTTTGTAGTCTTGAGAGACGAGAGGAATCTCCTCTTGAAGCTTAAGGAGTTTTTCCAACTCGCTAATTCCAAATAGGTAATGTCGAGAAAGTTGGTGTAGCGCCCGATCCGAAGTGAGTCGGCCCGGCGTCCTGGAATCTGGAATACGGTTGATATCCTATGCCGCCTCGACCCTGTCCGCAAGCTCGAGGCCGGACTCGAGCATCTTCCTGGCC
>DBFAAM010000017.1:0-53503 GCA_048193585.1 Collinsella aerofaciens
GGCTCTTGACAGCGGATTGGGTCATATGAGCGAAAGCCCGCCAGGGCGAGCAAGGTGCCTTGAAACGGGGCGGCATTGACCTTCCTGGTCATGCCGCCGAAGTTGAAAGGCAGATTGCCGCTCTGGCGGGCTTGCAGCGTCGAGCCGTTACGCGGTTCGTAGAACCGCGTAACTACAAATCCCCGCCTGCGCCCAAAAGTTTGCGCATGACCTGTTCGGGGTTGACCGAGCCGTCGCGCGGGGCCAGGGCGGTGATCTTCTTCTGCATCTTGTACTCGTGCAGCTCGTCCTCGAGCTGGCGCACGCGGGCACGAAGCTTTTCGTTCTCGCGCTCGCGCTCCTCGGCACGCTCCTTCATATCGAGGATGCGCACCACGCCGGCAAGGTTGATGCCCTCGTCGGTCAGCTGGTTGATGAGCTCTAGGCGCTCGATATCGGCACGCGAATACAGACGCGTGTTGCCGCCCGAGCGCCGGGGATTCACCAAGCCTTTGGACTCGTAGACGCGCAGAGTCTGCGGGTGCATGCCGGTCAGCTCGGCCGCCACGCTGATCATGTACAGCGGTTTGTTCCTATTGTCCTCGGCCATGCTACCTGACCCCTTTCCGTCTCGTTATCGTCCATCATAAGCCCGTGGGCGCGGGCGTGCGCCGCGACCGCCCTAGTACGTCGCCTTGTAACGGTTGACCTTCTCGCGATAGTCGCGTGTGTCGGTCTCGCGCAGCTTGGTCATGGCATCGCGCTCGTCATCGGACAGGTTCGTGGGGACCTGTACCTTGATTTCGACGAGCAGCGCGCCTGTGCGGCCACGGTGCTTAACGTCGGGCGCACCCATCTCCTTAAAGCGGAACTTCTTGCCCGTCTGGGTGCCAGCGGGCACCTTCAGACGAACCGTCGCGCCGCCGGGCGTGGGCACATCAACCGTGCAGCCGAGCGCCGCCTCGTAGACCGAGACCGGTACCTCCATGGTCACGTCGGCACCTTTACGCTTAAACAGCGGGTGCTCCTCCACATGCGTGGTCACGACCAGGTCGCCGCGCTCGCCGCCGGCAACGCCATACTCGCCGCGACGCTTGTAGCGTAGCTTGCCGCCGTCGACCGCGCCCGCGGGCACCGAGACCGTAATGGTCTGCTGCTCGCCTGTCGAGGGAATGCGATAGGTGACCTTGTGCGTCACGCCGCGAAACGCGTCCTCGGCCGTCACATCGACGGTCAGCGACAGGTCGCCGCCCTTGCGAGCACGGCTGCGACCCGCGCCGGCACCGGCAGCGCCCGCAGCCCCGGCAAAGCCCGAGCCCCAATCGCTGCCCCAGGCGCCGTTGCCGCTAAAGATGCTGTCGAAGATGTCGCCCCAGCCGCTGGCACCCGCGCCGGCACCGTAGCCGCCGCCATACGCGCCGCCCGCGCCCGGCATGCCGCCAAACATGAGCATCTGGTCGTACTCTTTGCGCTTCTTCTCGTCCGAAAGCGTCTCGTAGGCCTCGCTGATCTCCTTGAACTTGGCCTCGTCGCCGCCGGCATCGGGGTGATATTTTTGCGCGAGCTTGCGAAACGCGCTCTTGATCTCTTTGTCGGAGGCGCTCTTGGATACGCCCAGGATGTCATAGAAGGTTTTGCCTGCAGCCATCGTAGCTCCTCTCCTGTTTCATCCGCCGCCCATGCAGACGACGGCTCATGCTTTCATATGGCACTAGGCCAGAAAGGGCCCCGGGTGTTGCCCCGGGGCCCTTCTCAATTACTCCTCGGTGCTCTCGGCTGTATCGGCCGCAGCATCCTCGGGCGCCGCTTCGGGCTCCGGTGCGGGGCGCTTCTCGCCACCGTAGGTCACCGTCACCATCGCGGAACGCAGGATGCGGTCCGCCATGCGGTAGCCCTTCTGGTACACGTCGTTGACGGTCTCGTCGTACTGCGATGCGTCCTCGACGCGACCCACAGCCTGATGCTCGAGCGGATCAAACGCTTCGCCCTTGGGGTCGATGGGCTCAACGCCCTCATGCGCAAACACGTCGAGCAGCTTGGCATGCACCGCGTCGACGCCGTCGACGAACTGCTTAAAGTCGTCGGCAAGCTCCTGACTGCGGGCGTGGTCGATTGCACGCTCGATATCGTCGACCACCGGCAGCAGCGCAGTGACGAGCTTCTCGGTCGCGCGCTCGCGCTCGGCGATACGCTCGTTGGCGGTGCGGCGACGGAAGTTCTCCCAGTCGGCCTGCAGACGGGCGGTGCGCTCGGTGGCGTCCTTTGCCTTGTCCTCGGCGGCCTTCTGAGCCTCTGCCGCAGCATCGAGCTCGTTGCGCACGTCGGCAAGCTCTTTCTGAGCCTGCTCGAACTTGAGCTTAAAGTCGTTGTCGGCGGCTTCCTCACCGGCGCGGATAGCGGCTTCCACCATCTCGTCCTCGGTCATCGTCGCCTCCTTGTTGGAATCCTCTACTTGGTTCTCGGCAGCCTCGGCGGCCGGGGCCTCGTTGGCCTCGGTAACGTCTGCGGCCTCTACGGGAATCTTCACGTCCTTCTCCTCAGAGTCAACGGGGGCGGCACCAACGGCGGCCGCCTCCGTGCGAGCTTTACGAGCGGACATGATTACTTGTCCTCGTCGTCCACAACCTCGTAGTCGGCGTCGACAACATCATCGTCGGCAGGCTGGGCACCGGCGGCACCGTCGGTCTGCTGCTGAGCGTCGGCGTAGACAACCTGGGCCAGCTCGTAGGCCACGGACTGCAGGGACTCGCCGGCGGCCTTGATGGCCTCGACGTCAGAGCCCTCGAGCGCCTTCTTGGCGTCGGCGATAGCGGCCTCGGCCTTGGACTTCACGTCGGCGGAAACCTTGTCGCCCAACTCGTTGAGGGTCTGCTCGGTGGAGTAGCACAGGCTGTCGGTCTGGTTGCGGACCTCGACCTCTTCCTTCTGCTTCTTGTCCTCCTCGGCATGAGCCTCGGCGTCCTTGACCATACGATCGACCTCGTCGTCGGACAGAGCGGTGGAGCCAGAAATGGTGATCTGCTGCTCCTTGCCGGTGCCCTTGTCCTTAGCGGAGACCTTGACGATGCCGTTGGCGTCGATGTCGAAGGTGACCTCGATCTGCGGCACGCCGCGGCGGGCAGCCGGGATACCGGTCAGCTGGAACTTACCGAGCGACTTGTTGTCGCGGGCAAGCTCGCGCTCGCCCTGGAGCACGTTGATCTCGACGCTGGTCTGGTTGTCGGCAGCGGTGGAGTAGACCTCGGTCTTGGAGGTCGGGATCGTGGTGTTGCGGTCGATCATCTTGGTCATGATGCCGCCCATGGTCTCGACGCCCAGCGACAGCGGGGTAACGTCGAGCAGCAGGATGCCCTCGACGTCGCCGGTAAGCACGCCGCCCTGGACGGCAGCGCCGTCGGCAACGACCTCGTCGGGGTTCACGGACATGTTGGGCTGCTTGCCGGTCATAGTCTTGACGAGCTCCTGGACGGCGGGCATACGGGTGGAGCCGCCGACGAGGATGACCTCGGTCAGATCGGAGAGCTTAAGCTTGGCGTCGCGCAGGGCGTTGGTGACAGGCTGCTTGCAGCGCTCGAGCAGGTCGCGGGTAATCTTCTCGAACTCGGCACGGGTCAGCGTGTAGTTGAGGTGCAGCGGGCCGGACTGGTTCATGGTAATGAACGGCAGGTTGATGGTGGTCTGCTGGGCGGCGGAGAGCTCCTTCTTGGCGTTCTCGGCGGCCTCCTTCAGACGCTGCAGGGCCATGGGGTCCTGACGCAGGTCGACACCGTTCTCCTGCTGGAACTTATCGGCCATCCAGTCGATGACGCGCTGATCCCAGTCGTCGCCGCCCAGGTGGTTGTCGCCCGAGGTGGACAGAACCTCAAACACGCCGTCGGCGAGGTCGAGGATGGAGACGTCGAAGGTGCCGCCGCCCAGGTCGAAGACCAGGATGCGCTGGTCGGTGCCCTGCTTGTCCAGGCCATAGGCCAAAGCAGCAGCGGTCGGCTCGTTGACGATACGCTTGACGTTGAGGCCGGCGATCTTGCCGGCGTCCTTGGTGGCCTGACGCTGGGCGTCGTTGAAGTAGGCCGGGACGGTGATGACGGCGTCGGTGACGGTCTCACCCAGATACTTCTCGGCGTCGGCCTTCATCTTGGCGAGCGTCATGGCGCTCACCTGCTCGGCGGTGTAGTCCTTGCCCTCGATGTCGACGACGGCACGGCCACCCTGGCCCTCCTTGACCTCATACGGCACGGTCTTGATCTCGGAGGTGCACTCGGAGTACTTGCGGCCCATGAAGCGCTTGATGGAGAACACGGTGTTCTTGGGGTTGGTGACAGCCTGGTTCTTAGCGGCCTTACCCACGACGCGATCGCCATCGGCACGGAAGCCAACAACGGACGGGGTGGTGCGGTCGCCCTCGGCGTTCACGATAATGGTCGGAGAACCGCCCTCGAGGACGGCCATAGCGGAGTTAGTAGTACCAAGGTCGATACCAAGAATCTTGCCCATTAGAAATTCCCTCTCTCTTGTGCGTTTGCACCGACTCGGCGGTCTGCCGAGCGGTGTTTCGGCTTGTCTTTCAGGATGTAGTGTATCCCCTTATGGGCCGGAATATACAAAATCTAAGTCAATTCATATAAGATTTCTTATTGTCGAGAGTTTAGGTTCGCAAATACGCAGGTAAACGCACTGTTTGAGTTCTCGGCAAATCTATCGAGATCTATGTAGAGATGGCTGAGGTTTGCGTCCGGGGGTGCCTGGGGGCCGTCTTGCGGAAAGCTCATCCCGGTTTGAGCGTGGATTCCGGGTCGCAGTTTCCGTCTGAAGGCTCAACCGGAAACCGTATCCCGTTTTGAGAGCTGATACCGGCTCGCATTTTCCGCTAGCGGGCCTAACCGGAAACTGCAACCCGTTTTTCGACAAAATAATGGGATGCGGTTTCCGCAAGCACGCTCAATCGCCCTATATTTCAAGTCACCTTTAGCTAACATTTGCGCAGCTCAACGGCCCCACCTGCGCATTTTTTAGTAAACCTTGGCATACTCGGCGAACGGTATGAAGATGCCGGTCAGAGGGTATTGCAAACGGTCGCTCCCGTGGTATGTTTTTGCCCGAATCAAACCGACGCGCATCGCCTGTAGCGTCGGTCAACAGAGAGGAAACTACCATGGCTCATCCCGTAATTGATGCCGACGAGTGCATCGCTTGTGGCGTTTGCGTCGACTCCTGCCCCGCTGGCGTTCTGGAGCTCCAGGACGTCGCTACCGTCGCTGACGAGGACTCCTGCGTCGCCTGTGGCGCTTGCCAGGACGCTTGCCCCGCTGGCGCGATCACCGAGATCGTCGAGGAGTAACAACTCCCCCACTTGCGCACTCACAAGTACACCGTGCACAAAAAGGAGGCCTCCGCATCGCCGCGGAGGCCTCCTTTTGCATGTGTGGGCAGCTAATTTGGAGCGGGACCCTTGGCAGTTGCGGTGGAATAGTTCCTGTTTTATGGCTTAGATGCCGATTTTAGGAACTATTTCACCGCAACTTATAGATGCAGCGTCGGCTACGAGAGATCATCCTCGTAGGGCATTAAATCGGCAAGGTAGCCTTTTTCCTTGAGCATCGCCTCGATCTCGTCGAGGGTCTGTTCGTCCTCCGCCGCAATGCGATGGAAGTGATAGCCGCTCGTCACCGTTAGCAGCGGAAAGCTCTTGCCGCTCTCGATATCGCGCAGATAGCGCTCGACATCGCGGCGATTGCGAATGTCCAGGTCAGCCGTGATCTTACCGTATACGCGGTGATTGACGATCACATTGAGCACGGAGCCGCCGGCGTCGACGATACTCGTGAGCTCATCGCCCGCCTGCTCCACGCTGTGGCGAACCTTGACCAAGCGCGTGGGCACGGCGGGGCTGCTGGGGGCCTCCTGCAGCACATAACCACGGTTGGTCGCCACGATATCGTGCCCGTCGGCGCGCAGCAGAGCGATGTCTTGCACGACAATCTGGCGGCTCACACCCACCTCGCGGGCAAGCGCGCTGCCCGATACGGGCCCCTTGGCCCCCTCGAGCACGGCCATGATGGCACGGCGACGCTCGCGGGCGTCCATTATTTACCGTCCAGCAGACGCAGGTGCTTAAGCGAGAGGTCGAGGATCGGCGCGGAGTGCGTCAGGGCGCCCGAGCTAATGTAGTCGACGCCCAGATCAGCCAGGGCGCGAATATTGTCGGCGTCCACGTTGCCCGAGCACTCGGTCTTGGCGCGGCCGGCGATAAGCTCAATGGCGGCGGCCATGTCGTCATGGGTCATGTTGTCGAACATGATGATGTCGGCGCCGGCCTCCACGGCCTCGCGCACCATGTCCAGGTTCTCGCACTCGATCTCGACCGTCGTGGTAAACGATGCATGGGCGCGCGCCATCTCGATCGCGCGCGTCACGCCACCGGCGGCATCGATGTGGTTGTCCTTGAGCATGACGGCCGTCGACAGGTTGTAACGGTGGTTGCTGCCGCCGCCGATCTCGACCGCGGCCTTCTCGAAGACGCGCATGCCCGGCGTGGTCTTGCGCGTGTCGACGAGCACGGTCTTGGTTCCCTCGAGCGCCGCGGCCATGCTGTGCGTGTAGGTAGCGATGCCGCTCATGCGCTGCAGGTAGTTGAGCGCCACGCGCTCGCCCGAAAGCAACACGCGCGCATCGCCGCGCACCTGACCCACATGGTCGCCGGCGTGCACCTCGTCGCCATCGGCAACGTCGAGCAGCACCGAGCTCTGCGAATCCAGCAGCTCAAAGGTGCGGGCGAACACATCCAGGCCCGCGATGATGCCATCGGCCTTGGCGATAAGCTCCACCGTGGCGGGACGCGCCGTGGGGCACACGCTCGCCGTGCTCACGTCCTCAAACGTAATGTCCTCGCGCAGAGCCTGCAGAATCAGATCATCGACGACGAGCTTCATGGTAATGGGATTCATGGTCTACTCCTCCACGGCCTGCGTGCCGGCGGCACGGGCCAAATCATCGATTGCCAGAGGGTCGGCGCCCAGGGCGCGATGACGGCCATCGAGCGCGGGATCGCCCGCCTGCTCCACGGCCAGCGACTCGCCGGTACGCATGTACCACGCGGCGCGACGACCCCAGACCAGCGCCTCGAGCAGGCTGTTTGATGCAAGGCGGTTCTTGCCGTGAACGCCGTTGCAAGCCGTCTCGCCCGCGGCGTAGAGCTCGGGCATCGAGGTGCGGCCGTCCTTGTCGACCCACACGCCGCCCATAAAGTAGTGCTGCGTCGGCGTAACGGGAATGGGCTCGTCCAAGATGTCGCGGCCGTCCTCCAGGCAGCGCGCGCGGATGTTGGCAAAGTGCCCGGTCACCACGTCGCGCTCGACGGGAGCAAAGCTCAGCCACTCGTGCTCGGTGCCGTCCTGCTTCATTTGCTCGCGAATAGCGGCGGCGACCACGTCGCGCGGCTGCAGCTCGTCGGTAAAGCGCTCACCGGCGGCGTTGAGCAAAATCGCGCCCTCGCCGCGGCAGCTCTCGCTGATCAGGAAGGTGCGGCCCGGCTGCGGCGAGAACAGACCCGTGGGATGGATCTGCACGTAGTCCAGGTGCTCCATCTTAATGCCATGCTCCTGAGCGATGTAGCAGGCGTCGCCCGTGAGCTGCGGGTAGTTGGTCGAATGGTCGTATACGCCGCCGATACCGCCCGTCGCCCACAGCGTGTGGCGGGCATGGATCTTAAACGGCTCGCCGGCATGCACACCCTCGGCGGCATTTGCAAGCTCGTCGGCGGGGCGAGCTGAATCGTCCTCGTCCACGGCGACGGCGACGACGCCGGTGCACACCGTGGCGCCATCGCGCTCGGCGGTCAGGATATCGGTCATGGCCACGTTTTCCAGAATCTGTACGTTGTCCAGCTTGCGAACGGCCTGAAGCAGCTTGGTCGTAATCTCCTTGCCGGTAATATCGGCATGGAAGGCGATGCGCGGGCGGCTGTGCGCGCCCTCGCGGGTAAAGTCGAGGCTGCCGTCGGCCTTACGCTCAAAGTCCACGCCCATGGCCAGCAAGTCGTTGATGACCGAGCGGCTCGAGCGGATCATGATGTCGACGCTCTCGCGGCGGTTCTCGTAATGGCCGGCGTGCATGGTGTCCTCAAAGAAGGCATCGTAGTCCGAGCCTTCGGGCAGCACGCAGATGCCGCCCTGCGCAAGCATCGAATCGCACTCGTCGACGGCGCCCTTGGAGAGCATGATCACGCGTGTGCTCGTCGGCAGATTGAGGGCCGCATACAGGCCCGCCACGCCGCAACCGGCGATGACGACGTCGCACTCCATGTCGGGGTATTGCTTGGTTTCCACAGGAATCCTCTCCCTTGTAATGTGGCATAAGGGACCGTCCCTCATGCCACATTGTTCTAGCGCGCTGCGTACTCGAGCATGCGGTCGAGCGTGAGCTTGGCCTGGTCGGCGGCCTCATCCGACACGCCGATCTGCACCTCGCCCTCGCCCGTCTCCAGGCAGCGCACGAGCTTTTCGAGCGTGATGAGGTCCATGTTGACGCAGGCGGGCTGCACCACGGGGAAGTAGAACTTCTTGCCGGTGCCCTGGCAGCGGCGCTCGAGCTCGTAGAGCACGCCGCGGACCGTCACGATAATGAACTCGCTCGCGTCGGACTCCTCGGCATACTTGATGATGCCGGCGGTGGAGCCGATGTAGTCGGCTTCGGCCAGGACGTCGGCCTTGCACTCAGGATGCGCCAGCACGAGCGCGTCGGGATGGGCCTCCGTCGCATCGACGATCTGCTCGACGGTGATGAAGTGATGGCGCGGGCAGTAGCCGTTGTTGAGGATGACGTGCTTTTGCGGCACCTGCTCGGCTACGAAGCGGCCCAGGTTTTGGTCGGGAATGAACAGGATATGCTGCTGCGGCAGCTCGGACACGATCTTAACGGCGTTGGAGCTGGTGACGCACACGTCGCTCCAGCTCTTGATCTCGACCGTGGAGTTGACGTAGCAGACGACAGCCAGGTCGTCACCGTACTCGGCGCGGGCGGCGTCGACCGTCTCGCGCTTGACCATGTGAGCCATGGGACAGTCCGCGCCCGGCTCGGGCAGCAGCACGGTCTTAGTGGGGTTGAGCAGCTTAGCGCTCTCGCCCATAAACTCCACGCCGCACAGCACGATGGTCTGCTGCGGCAGGCTCTTGGCGAGCTTTGCCAGGTAGAAGCTGTCGCCGACGTAATCGGCAACGGCTTGGACCTCAGGCGCCACATAATAGTGCGCCAGGACCACCGCGTCACGTTGGGTTTTTAGTTGCTGAATGGCCTCGACGAGCTCTGCGGGCACCAGTGCCGCGCGCTCCGTTGCCGTCGTTGCCGATGCTAGGCCGGCCGCGATATCGCGTGCAAGCTCCGACGCATCCATGTTCGCGCTCTGTGCCATCAAGGCCCCTCTCTTTTGGCGAATCTTGGGGCTTTAGTATGACACCTAGGTTTACAGCTGACAAGACAGCTGTAAACCTAGGTGTAAAGTTGAAATAAAGATTCGATCTTGGGTCGGGTCCATTTTCGAACTGGCAAGCTGAGAATAGCCGAGCTCTCGATAGCGCAGGAGGCATCTTTCGCCACCGCAATACCGCTCGGCGCGAGTTGCGCGACGTGGGGCGCAAATGGGACACGCCTCCGCGAGCGGTCCGCACCCAATGTGGCAAAATCGAACTACTAAGGGGGCTCAGAATGCTCAAGATTATTGCCTGCGACGACGACGTCGCTTTTCTAGATAGACTGCACCGGATGATCGACCGTTGGTCGAGCGAGACGGACACGGCGGTCGATGTTGCGCTCGTCACGCGCGGCGAGGACCTGCTGGCCCGCCATGCCGCATCGCGCGCCGACATCATCCTGCTCGACATGATCATGCCGCTCGTCAACGGCATGGACACCGCGCGCGAATTGCGCCAGGCCGATACCGCCGTGCGCCTGGTGTTCCTCACCTCGTCGCCCGAGTTCGCACTGGAGTCCTACGAGGTCCGTGCCTTCGACTATCTGCTCAAGCCCGTGACTTACGAACGCCTGGCGCAGTTGCTCGACGAGCTTTCGAGCATGCGCCCGGCGGCAACCGACGAGCTCGTGATCAAAACGTCCTTTGGCTACCACGCCCTGCGCCTGTCCGACATCGAATATGCCGAGGCGCGCAACAAGCACGTGGTCTTCCACCTGCGCGACGGACGCGATATCGAAGCACTCGAGTCGTTCCGCAGCGTCGAGGACCGCTTGGAGCAAAACGCAGTCTTCTTTAAATGCCACCGCAGCTACCAGGTCAACCTGCGCAATATCGATCACTTTGACCGCACGGACATCGTCATGCGCTCGGGTGCGTGCATCCCGCTTTCGCGCAGCTGCAAGCAGGGATTCCAAGACGCCTACTTTGCGGTTCGCTTTGAGGGTGGGAGACACTGATGGTCTCCTCGGTCGAAATGGTCCTTTGGGCAATCCACCACGCCACGACGCTGCTCTTTGGCGTCTTTGCCTCGGCGGCGCTGTGCGGTATCGAGATCAACCGGCGTCATGCGCTTGAACTGGTGCTGGTCGGTGCCGTAACCGGCTGCGCATTTGGCCTCGCCAATGCCGTCGGCGGCGAGCTTTTCGCCCGCCAGGTATATCCGCTCGTCGTGCATCTGCCGCTCGTCATCTATTTGTGTGCGCGCTACCGCCTGAGCCCGCTGCTTGCCGTGCTCGGCATTACGAGTGCCTATCTGAGCTGCCAGTTCAGCAATTGGATGGGCATCGCCGCATTTGCCGCAACCGATTCTCAGATCGCCTACTATCTGGCGCGCATCGCGACCACACTCGCCGTCTTTGCCGTCCTGTTGCATTGGGCCGGCGACATCGGTCCGCGCTTGGCGATTAAAAGCACCACCGAACTGGGCATCCTTTTAATCCTGCCGCTCGTCTATTACGTCTTTGACTATGCCACCAACGTCTACACCACGCTGTTCCACTCGGGCTCGGTGGTAACGGTTGAGTTTTTGGCATTTGCGCTCTGTGCCTTCTATCTTATGTTTCTTGCCGTTTACCTGCGCGAATACGAAGAAAAGGAAACCGCCGAGCGAGAGCGCTGGATGCTCGAAACCCGCGACAGCGCCGCCATCAAAGAGCTCGAGGCTTGGCGTCAATCTGGGCGCGAGCTGTCGATTCTTCGCCACGACATGCGCCACTTCCTACGCGGCCTGGCCGCTTTAATTGAGGAGGGCCACACCGACGAGGCGCTCGATCGCATCGACGAACTCTGCGAAGCCGGCGACCGCACCGCCGTACGCCGCTTCTGCGCCAACGAGACCGTAAACATCGCGCTTTCGTCATTTAACTCGGATATCAATAGAAACGGCATTACCGCCAACCTGCGCGCCGCCGTACCCGAAACCATCCACGTAGGTGACGCCGACCTGTTTAGCGTGCTCTCAAATGCCTTGGAAAACGCTATCACCGCCGCAAGCGCCGCACCCCAAGGAAAGCGATTCGTCGACTTTGACCTGCGATTAGAGGACGGCCAGCTGCTGCTGTTAGTTTCCAACACGTTTGACCGCGCGCCGCGCATGGTCGACGGCATGCCCGTGACCCGGCATGCGGGCCACGGCTTTGGCACCAGGAGCATCAAACTTGCCGTGGAGCGCATGAACGGCAACTGCCAGTTCCGCATTAACGGCGATCGGTTTGAGCTGCGCGCTGTGATGTAGAAGTGCGGCGCCGATCTCGAGGCGCGCCTTGCCCGCCAGGCAATCGCTCGCCGGCGCCAATCCGCTACAGCGGAGCGGCCGCCGGGGTCAGCTGCTTGATGTATGCCCACATGCGCTGCTTGGCGGCTTTGTCAGTGAGCGCCGCCTCAAAACCGTCGAGCGCGAGCACGCGGCGACCCTGCACATGGGCGACCAAGCCGGGCTTGAGCATGGCGGTGTCGAAGTCATCGATCGCCACGAGCATATCGGCGTAGGTCTCGCGCATGGCGTCAGCCGCGTTGTTGTCGAGCAGTAGCACTGCCTCGGGGTCCAAAGCCTCAAGCGCCTCACGGAACAGCTCGCACGGCAGAGTCTCGCCCACCGCGACCGCTCCGTCACCCACGCCGGCGACGCTTGCCAGCACGCAAAAATCCTCGGGCGCGTAGCCGATGGCCCCAAGCGCCTTGCGCAACGCCGCGCCATCCGGGCCGGCGGCAAGCTCGCCACCCGAACGCTCGGCCTCGTCCAAATCGCCTTTGACCAGCACGATCGGCGAGCACGCGTTGCCCGCGATACGCACGCCACGAACCGCAAGCGATGTGAGCTCCTGCTCGGCCGCCTGGGCGATGGCTTCTTTTTTCTGGCTTTGTGACGTGGACATGCGCTCTCCAATCGTTTGCGTGCCCACCATTATATAAAAGAGCTGCCCGCGAGTGGTTGCTTTGCGGGCGGCTGGGTATAAGCACGGTCGTACTGAGTTTTACGCGGCCGAGCCGCGTCGCATTATGGAGGTCACCATGGCTGACATTAATCAGATTACCCCCGAGAACTTCGATTCCATCGTTAACGACAGCCTGCCCGTGCTGGTCGATTTTTGGGCACCGTGGTGCGGGCCCTGTCGATCCCTCTCGCCCATCGTTGACGAGGTTGCCGATGAGCTGGCGGGCAAGCTCGCCGTTGCCAAGTGCAACGTCGACGACAACCAGGACCTGGCCATGAAGTATGGCGTCATGAGCATCCCCACGCTGATTGTGTTTAAGAACGGCGAGGAGATTGACCGCTCGGTTGGCGCTCTGCCCAAGGCGAGACTGCAGGCGCTGCTGGAGAAGCATCTGTAATACGCTTGTTACATGTTACCGTCTGCCTGCCGTCCATGAGCGGTTTTGCACCGCTCGCCGGACCGCCGGGTGCGGCGCGGGCGACCACGGATAGTATGGTAGTTACAAACAGCCCCCAGTGAACGGGTGCGGGTCGCACAGACTCGTACCCGTTTTCTTATGCAGCTGCGCGCAGAGCGGGCGTAGTAAAATCTGAACCACTGAACTGCCCCATACAAAAGGAGATTTCCCATGCATGACGTCGGAATGAACATGAGCCAGCTTGCCATGAGCGTCAAGCAGGTCGACGATACCATCGAGCTCGCTCACGAGTGGAGCCATCAGCTGCTGCATGCGACCGAGAATTTTGACATGGAGCGCATCGGCGCCAAGCTCGAGGCCGCCATGGCCGCGCTGCACGAGGCCCACGACGCACTCGAGGGCTACGAAGAGGCCATCGAGGCCGACCACAACTCCGTCGGCTCCGTGAAGCTGGTGTAAAGTGGCCGAACACGAGCACGGCTGCGGGTACGAGCACGAGCATCCGCACGGGGCGGACGGTGACGCGGGCTGCCACTGTAGTGGCTCCGGCTCCGAGCTGGTCCGTTTTTCGGTTACCGCACCCGACGACCTGCTGCGCCGTTTTGACGAGCAGATCGCGCGCCGCGGCGACGTGGCCAACCGCTCCGAGGCCGTGCGCGACCTGATTCGCGCCTCGATCGCCAAGGAGCAGATGCGCACGCCCGATGAGCATGTTATCGGGTCGCTCACCATGATTTACGACCACCATACCGGCGACCTGACGCGCCGTCTGGACGAAGTGCAGCACGACTACACCGACGAGATCGTATCGACCATGCACGTGCATCTGGATCACCACAACTGCCTGGAGATTCTGGCGCTCAAGGGCCGTGGCGAGCGCGTCTACGAACTAGCCGACCGCCTGCTGGGCCTGCGCGGCGTTAAGCACGGCGAGCTCACCTGCGCCGCCACCAAGCAGAGCCTGGGGCTGTAACAGCACACATTTCAACGAAGGAGGGTCGCATGCGACATGCGCATATCCATGTAACGGGCATTGTGCAGGGCGTCGGCATGCGGCCGTTTGTGTATCGCGAGGCCATGGCGCACGGCATTTGCGGCTGGGTGCTCAACGCGGGCGACGGCGTGCATATCGAGGCGCACGCCCTAAGCGAGTCGCTCGACGAATTTGTTGACGCACTTTCCGAGCATGCGCCTGCGGCGTCTCGCGTGGAGCATGTCGAGGTTGTAGACCTAGCACCCGGCAACTGGGATGCCGCTAACGAGCAGGGCTTTCGCATTGTGGCGTCGCAGGACCAGACCGCGCACACAACGCTCGTCTCGCCCGATATCGCCACCTGCAACGATTGCTTGCGCGAATTGTTCGATCCCGCCGACCGACGCTATCACTACCCCTTTATCAACTGCACTAACTGCGGCCCACGCTTTACCATCATCCGGTCGCTGCCGTATGACCGAGCGGCTACCTCGATGGACCGTTTCCCCATGTGCCCCGCCTGCGCCGCGGAGTATGCCGACCCACTCGACCGGCGTTTTCACGCGCAGCCCGATGCCTGCTTTGATTGCGGGCCGCATATTACGTGGCGCGAGGCTGTGAACGGCGATGCGTGCGGGAATTCGTCCGCGACACCGACCGTCGGCACCACACGCGAGGCCAGCGACGCTATCATCGAGCGCTGCGTTGAGCTGCTGGCCAGCGGTGGCATCGTCGCCATCAAGGGCCTGGGCGGATTCCATCTAGCCTGTGACGCTGCCAACGAGCAAGCGGTGGCCGAGTTGCGCCGTCGCAAACGCCGCAGCAACAAACCACTTGCCGTCATGGTGCGCAGTCTTGCTGATACCGAGCGCCTGTGTCATATCGACGATGCTGAACGCGATCTGCTCGCTGGCAGTATCCGCCCCATCGTGCTGCTGCGCCGGCGTGCTGTTTGCGGGAGCGGCGGCGATTCTCCCGACGCCCTCGCGCTCGCACCGTCCGTCGCGCGCGACCTGCCCGAGCTTGGCGTTATGCTCCCCTACACCCCGCTTCAGCATCTTCTGCTTGCCGCGGCAGAAGCCCGCGGTATGCACGCACTCGTCATGACCAGCGGAAACCTGAGCGAAGAACCCATCGAGACCGATGACGATCTTGCCTGGGAGCACCTCGTTGCCGCCGGCATCGCCGACGCGTTGCTCGGTAACGACCGCGCGATCCTCTCGCGCTACGACGATTCCGTGGTGCGCGTGGTTGACGGCGCCGTTATGCCCGTGCGCCGCGCTCGCGGATATGCACCCCAGCCGCTGCCGTTGCCGGCGCTCGACGGCGCTCCGTCCTGCGTGCTCGCCTGCGGGCCACAACAAAAGGCCACGATTGCGCTCACGCGTGAAGGGACGAACGGCGAGGCGACCTGTTTTGTGTCGCAGCATATCGGCGATGTTGAAAACGGCGGGACCTTCGATGCCTGGAACACCGCGCGCACGCGCTTGGAAGATCTCTTTGATTTGGCGCCCGCCGCCTTGGCCTGCGATTTACACCCCAGCTATCTATCGGGCCAGTGGGCGCGCGAGCAGGCGCGAAAATGCAATCTGCCGCTCGTCGAGGTGCAGCACCATCATGCGCATATCGCGAGCGTAATGGCCGAGGCCATCGCCGCGGGCCAGCTTACAACCGACGCGCGTGTCCTTGGCATCGCCTTTGACGGCACCGGCGCCGGCACCGATGGGACCATTTGGGGCGGCGAGTTTCTTGTTGCCAGCCTTGGCGGCTTTGAGCGCGCCGCGCATTTGCGCACCTGGGCGCTCCCCGGTGGGGCGGCCTCCGTGCGCGACGCCCGCCGCAACGCCTTTGCCCTGCTCAGTGAGCTCGGCCTGCTCGAGCACCCAGGCGCCGCTCGGCTTTTGGACAGCCTCGACGAGCAAACGCGCAGCGTGACAGCCACCATGATCGAGCGCGGCATCAACAGCCCGCGTACCAGCAGCATGGGGCGTCTCTTTGATGCCGCGGCAGCAATTCTGGGCATCTGCGACAAGGCAACCTACGAGGGCGAACCCGCCATCGAGCTTGAGGCTGCCGCCTGGCGCGCGCTCGACAACGAAATCGCCCATTTTCCCGACGACAACGCCGGCTATTTCGCATCTGGCCCATCGTGGCTGGACGGCCCCTATGTTCTGGACCAGAAAGCACTCTTTGAGGCACTTTTGGGAGGAATTGAAGCCGGAGCGCCCGCCGACAGGCTCGCACTCGACTTCCATGTCGCCGTCGCGCGCTCTTCGGCACGAATCGCACGCGAAATCTGCGCGCGCGAAGACATCGATACCGTCGCGCTCTCGGGCGGCGTGTTCATGAACCAACTTTTGCTTCAGCTCCTCACCCGCGAGCTTAAAGACGCAGGCCTTACGGTCTTGGTTCCCCAAACCGTGCCCGTTAACGACGGCTGCATCGCCTACGGTCAGGCGGCAGTCGCACGCACTCGCCTCGCACAGGTCGCACCGCAATAGGCTGTTTGGCCAACCCGCAAGCCGCCGTCTCACAGGTGTAGCGCGTTTGCCCGCAGCCCCCGCGAGCGCTACCATCAAACGATGGATTATCCAGCGCCCATCCAGCGCAAAGCGTATAAAAGAGGAACATTATGTGCCTTGCCGTTCCCGGTAAAGTAGTCAAACGCGACGATGACCTCAAGGCCACCGTCGACATGATGGGCATCGAGCGCCCTGTTTCGCTGAGACTCGTGCCGACGGCGCAGGTAGGCGACTATGTTCTCGTGCACGCCGGCTTTGGCATCCAGATTGTCAACGAGCAGGAAGCGCAGGAAACGCTCGAGCTTGTTAATGCCATGTCCGAGCTGGTCGAAGAAGACCAGCTTGCCACCAACCCGGCCGAGGCATACTAGTGGCGGCCGGACAGCCGGCGCGCTCCGGTATCGACTTTTCGGCATTTCGCGATTCCAAGCTGGCTCGCGAGCTCATCGAGCGCATTCATGAGCTTGTCGGCGACCGCGCCATCAACCTTATGGAAGTCTGCGGCACGCACACCGTAAGCATCGGCCGCTATGGCTTTCGCTCCATTATGCCGGCCGGGCTCAAGCTGCTGAGCGGCCCGGGCTGCCCCGTCTGCGTCACCGCCAACCGCGACATCGACCACGCAATCGCGCTCGCCAACATAGACGGCGCCATCATCACCACCTTTGGCGACATGATGCGCGTGCCCGGATCATCCACCTCGCTCGCTGCGCAAAAGGCGGCAGGGCGTGACATTCGCATTGTGTACTCCCCGCTCGATGCACTCGACATTGCCGAGCAAAACCCCGATCGCCCGGTTATTTTTATGGGCGTGGGCTTTGAGACTACGACGCCCACCATCGCCGCCGCCATCTTGGAGGCCGATGCACGCGGACTCCAGAACTTCTCGGTCTACTGCGCCCACAAGACCACGCCGCCGGCGCTGCGCGCCATCGCCAACGATCCCGAGACCACTATCGACGGCTTTATCCTGCCGGGCCACGTCGCCACCATCACGGGCTTAGCCCCCTTTGGCTTTTTGGTCGACGAGTTTAAGACTCCAGGCGTGGTAACGGGATTTGAGCCGGTCGACATCTTGCAGGGTATCTGCATGCTGGTCCAGATGGTTGTTGAGGGGCAGCCCGCGATCGACAACGCCTACCGTCGCGGCGTCAATGCCGACGGCAATCCTGTGGCGCGCCAGCTGGTCGAGCAGGTATTTGAGCCGTGCGATACCACGTGGCGCGGGCTGGGATCGATTGCGGCTTCGGGACTCGCCATTCGTCCCGAGTTTTCGCACTTTGATGCCAGCATGCGCTTTGACGTGTCCATCGAGCCGACGGTCGAGCCACGCGGGTGCCGCTGCGGCGACGTGCTGCGCGGGGCCATTACGCCGAGCGACTGCCCCCTGTTCGGCCACGCTTGTACGCCCGAGCATCCCGTCGGCCCCTGCATGGTGAGCTCCGAGGGCAGCTGCGCAGCATATTTCCGCTACCGAGGCTAATAGGTTCCGCCATTCTAACGAACGGCGGACCAGTCGACGCTGCGCCTCACCCATATAATTCCACCCACGATTGGAGTTTTCGATATGTCCCATAGCGTTACCGATAGCACCGTCCTGCTGGGCCACGGCTCCGGCGGACAGATGATGAAGCGCATCATCGATGAGGTCTTTTTGGATGCCTTTGGGTCGCCCGAGCTGCTCGAAGGCAACGACGCCGGCGTCGCCGCGCTGCCCGCGAGCGGGCGCATCGCCATGTCGACCGACAGCTTTGTAGTCTCGCCGCAGTTCTTCCCCGGTGGCAACATCGGCCGTCTCGCCGTGTGCGGAACCGTCAACGACGTCGCGACCTCGGGCGCCAACGTGCGCTACCTGTCGTGCGGCTTTATCCTCGAAGAGGGCTATCCCATGGATAGGCTCCGCCAGATTGTGCAGACGATGGCCGAAACGGCGCGTGAGGCGGGCGTGTCCATAATCACGGGCGACACCAAGGTGGTCGAGCGCGGCGGGGCCGACGGCGTCTATATCAATACCGCCGGCGTGGGCGAGGTGCCTGCGGGCGTGGCGCTCAGCGGCGCAAACTGTCAGCCCGGCGATGTCATCCTGGTCTCGGGTACACTGGGCGACCACGGCATCGCCATCATGAGCCAACGCGAGGGCCTAGCGTTTTCGAGCACGATCGAAAGCGACGCCGCACCGCTCAACCACCTGATTGCCGATGTGCTTGCCGCAGCACCCGACACACGCTGCTTTCGCGACCCCACGCGCGGTGGCTTGGCGTCCACACTCAACGAGTTTGCCCAGGCCAGCAATGTTGCCATGGAGGTCGACGAGGATGCCGTGCCCGTGCGTCCCGACGTGCAGGCCGCCTGCGAGATGCTCGGCTACGATGTGCTGCAGGTGGCAAACGAGGGCAAGATGGTTGCCGTCGTGCCGGCCGAGCAAGCCGATGCCGCGCTGAGCGCCATGCGCGCCGCCCGCTACGGCGAGAATGCCGCCGTCATCGGTCGCGTGCTGCCGCTTGCCGAGGGCGCCCGTCCCGCCGTGCGCGTGCGCACCGGCTGGGGTTCGACCCGCATCCTCGACATGCTCGTAGGAGAGCAGCTGCCAAGAATTTGCTAACGACAAAGGCTCAGGGCTATTAAAGATATTCAGATTCCAAACATGCCCGGCACGCATGCCCAGTATCATGGGGTGCGTTTTACAACTCAAGCGGCAGGAGCACCCATGGCAGCAGCTTTTTCCCATGTGATCTTTGACCTGGACGGCACCATTCTCAACACGCTCGAGGACCTGGCGGCCGCCGGCAACCATACCTGCGAGATGCACGGCTGGCCCACGTTCGCCGTAGACGAGTACCGCTACAAGGTGGGAAACGGCATGCTCAAGCTGGTTGAGCGCTTTATGCCCGCCGAGTACGCAGGCGACGGCCGCATGTTTGAGCAGACGCTTGCCGAGTTTAGGGCTTACTACGGCGAGCACAAGGAAGACCACACCGCTCCCTATGCCGGCACGATCGAGATGCTCGACCGCTTGCGCGCCGCGGGCGTTCAGCTTGCCGTGCTCACTAACAAGGACCACGTCTCGGCGGCTCCGCTTATCGAAAAGTATTTTGGTTCCGAGCGCTTTGCGCTGGTGCAGGGCCGTGTCGATGCGTTTCCGCCCAAGCCCGAAGCACCCGTCACGCTGCATGTGATGGAAGAGCTAGGCGCCGACCCGGCGACCACGCTCTACGTAGGCGATTCCAATGTCGATATCCTGACCGGCCACAACGCCGGCCTTAAGAGTGCGGGCGTCAGCTGGGGTTTCCGCGGCCGCGCAGAGCTGGAAGCCGCCGGCGCCGACTACGTGGTGGACACCCAGGACGAGCTCGCAGCGCTGATCCTGGGCGAGTAACGAGCGACACTGCTTAACGCAGCTGCGACAATTCTTCCGCGCGGAAAGCGCATCCCGTTTTGGAGCTCCGGAATGGGATGCGCTTTCCGTTTGAGGCGCATCAGGGAAACCGCATCCCGTTTTGGAGTAATATTCCGGGTCGCACTTTCCGTAACCCACCCCATCCGGAAAATGCGACCCACTATTCGGCCAAAAACCGGGTCGCGGTTTCCCAAGCACTCGATGCAACGCTAGCACAAGGAATGTCCCCAACTGCCGGCAGAAAAGGAACGTCCCCAAGTGCCGCCCCAATGACCACCATGGCAACGCCGCAGGTAGAGAACGGACAGCGAAAACGCCCCTAAGCGAGCAAGGTGACGTGAAATGAAAGGGCGCTGACCTTCTGGTCGCGCCCTTGAAATTGAACGTCAGATTGCCGCTTAGGGGTGTTTGCAGCGTCGAGCAGTTACGGCGTTTGGTAAAACGCCGTAACGAACTACCGCGCAACGAACTAGCTCAGCATTGCATCCATCATCTCGGAGTTGACGGAGTCGTCGGCAGACCACTCGCCGTCGTCGTTGCAGGTGTACTTGAAGATAACCGTGGTCTTCCTGGGCTCGGTGGCCTTGGTCACATCGACCATAACCTGACCGGCCATCTTGTACAGCTCGTCATCGGAAGGAACCGTGTCAAGCGCAGCGACCTTCTCCTGATACTGGGTGGAGAAGTCCTCGACGATCTTGTTCATAGATTTGCATGTAATAGAGACCTCGGCGGTCGCGACACCCTTGTCCTCGTCGACCGTCACGTCGCCGATCTTGTAGTCAAAGCCCTCAAGATAGGTCTTGGCGTACTCCTTGGGATCGATACCCAGCTGCTCGAACTCGTCGCCCGAAGCCTCCTCCAGACCAGAGAGGAAGTCGTCGCCACCGTTCTTGACCTCGTCAAACTGCGTCGTAAGATCCTCGGTGATGAGCTCCTCAACCGAAGGACCTCCACAGCCGGAAAGCACGACCACGCATGCAACCAAGACGGCCATGAGGGGCGCAAGCAGCAGCTTCTTTTTCATGTTGTTCCTCCCAATGAGCGGCACCGCGCTTCCCGGACGCGGCACACGTTGTAATAAGTAAGCCCATACTATCCACTTATGAACACCCTCGGCAACGCGAAGGCGTGGTCGGTTCGTTTTAGCGTCCGAACGGTTTGCAAGCCCGCCCAACGTGCAATAAAACGCTTCCCCACGGTGCAATAAAAAAGGTGGCCGGAAAACCCGACCACCCTTGCACATCCTTTGGACGCCGCAGTTTACTTGCGGACGACCTTGACGATGGCGTCACCGGCGGCGACGGCGGACTCTGCCTCGACGGTGAGCTCGACATCTGCAAACTCGGCGGTGTTGGACACGGCCACGACGACGCAGTCCTTGTAACCGGCAGCGGCGATCTTGGCGCGGTCGATCTTGAGTATGGGCTGGCCAGCCTTCACAACGTCGTCGGCCTTGACGAAGCCCTCGAAGCCATCGCCGTTCATGTTGACGGTATCGACGCCAACGTGCACCAGAACCTCGATGCCGCTATCGGACTGCAGACCCACGGCGTGACCCATGGTGACGGTCACCTTACCGTCGCAGGGAGCGTAGACCAGATCGTCCTCGGGCCACACGGCACAGCCCTTGCCCAGAACCTCGCCGCCAAAGACGGGATCGGGCACGTCAGCCATCTTGATGACCTTGCCCTTGACGGGCGAGCACAGCACGTCGGCGCCGGCAGAAGCAGAGATGGAGGCCGGAGCAGCGGCAGCCGCGGGCTCAGCCTTCTTCTTGAACATATCAAACAGACCCATACGTTTTCTCCTCTTGATTAAGCGCAACGTTGTGCGCATGCCTACGGTAATTATAGTGCCAAATGACCAAAATACTAAGGCGAGGGCTCGAATCGCAAGCCCTTCTCGGTAGTGCTCGTGGGATGAGCATCTCCTTTGCATCGCGGTTCGATAAGCCGAGTATCGCCCACGCGCGGGACGGGCAGAAGCGGGCGCACCAAACCCGATACTTCTTTTCGCTCTCGAGTCCTGCCGCCGCCCCGTCCCTGACACTTCCTGATACCGACCGAAACGTGCCAAAATAAAACCGTCCCTTTTTGGTAGGTTTGGCGAGTGTGGATTTTCGGACGCTTAACTAACGAGCGTGGATAATCTCCCACTTTGACTTTGAGGCCGTCACCGAGCCAAAAACGGGAGATTATCCACGTTCATTTTGGATGACCCCCTTGTACCAAGCCGAGCTCCATGGTCAAGTAATAACGACTTCTCATCATTAGATTGTTTACATCAATTCTAATAACTATTTAATCCTTAAACTCGTTATTAGAATTGATATGATTAGCCTAATAACGAGTTTCCGGCACTAAAGATATGGAGGGCGCGATGCAAATCGAGGAGAACGGCCAGGGAACGCTCCGCAATAATCTATCGGGGAAATTGGCTTACTATTCGTTTTTTCCAACGCCCTTGCAATCATTGAGGCAGCTAAACCTCACCGAGGAAACCTATCGCACGCTTTCCGCATGCTCACGAAAGCTTGGAGAGCTTGAAGGCATGCTCTACTTTGTTCCCAACGCCGACATGTATCTGACAATGTACGTGCGCAAAGAAGCACTCCTTTCTTCGCAAATTGAGGGAACCCAGTGCACGTTTGACGACCTACTTAGTCCATCGCAAACACGACTCCATCATAAAGATGTCGCAGACGTCGTGAATTACGTCCGTGCTGTCGACCGCGGCGTAGAACTGCTCAAAAAGATGCCCTTGTGCACGAGACTTCTTAGGCAAGTTCATGCGGTCCTGCTGGACGGAGTGCGCGGAACGGAGAAGAATCCAGGCGAGCTGCGCTCCTCACAAAACTGGATTGGCCCCTCAGGCTGCACCATTGCAACCGCATCGTTTGTCCCTCCAAACATTGAAGATTTGAGTAACACGCTCCAGGACCTCGAACGCTTTATCAATGAGCCTCAAGTCGAAATGGATCCGATTGTGCGGGCGGCGCTCGTCCATTACCAATTTGAAACTGCCCATCCATTCCTAGACGGAAACGGTCGCCTGGGCAGGCTTCTCATTACACTTATGCTCATCAATGATGGCGTTCTTCATTCTTGCTTGTTCTATCCATCGTTCCAGTTCAAGAAAAATCGAAGCGAGTACTACCGGCAACTCACATCCGTAAGGGAGAGAGGCACTTACGAGGAATGGATAGAGTTTTTCTGCAACAGTCTTCTCGAGAGTGCGGAGGACTCGGTAGGGTCTTTAAAAAACCTTGTTGACCTCCATAACCGTTCCACAGCAACCATTACCGAAAATCTCGGAAGGACTGCTGCAAACGGGCAAAGGCTGTTGGGCATTCTTGAAGAGCACCCCATCGTCGACACCGCATTCATCGCTGCCCAACTCGATATCGGCAGGAGTACCGCGAGCTCGCTCGTCAAATCATTTGAAGAATTGGGTATCCTCCGTCCGCTCGACGAGTCAAGACAGAGATACCGGCAGTACGGGTATGAAGAGTATCTTTCGATTCTCAGGGAAGACGCCGAGCCGATTAGATAGGCATCGCAACCCAGGCAAATTAAAGCGAGCGTGGATAATCTCCCACTTTGAGCCTGCACACAGGCCAAAAACGGGAGATTATCCACGCTCATTCCTGAGTAGTCATTTATGAACGTCCCCAATGACTAGTCCGGCAACGCCGATGCCTTGGCAACGGCAGCGAACGGGCCGCATTCGGAGCAAGACGACGCCGCAGGTAGAGAACGGACAGCGAGCGGGTCGCATTTGAGACAAGGTGACGTGAAACGAAAGGGCGCTGACCTTCTGGTCGCGCCCTTGAAGTTGAACGTCAGATTGTCCAAATGCGGCCCGCGCAGCGTCGAGCAGTTACGGCGTTTGGTAAAACGCCGTAACTAACGTGCTCCGTACTGCTCGTAGTAGGCGTCGATGGCGGTCTTGAGCTCGTCGTCGATGACAACCTTGCCGTCGATCTCGTGGTTGTAGAGGGTCTCGACGACCTCAGCCATGGAGACGATGCTCGCGACGGGGAAACCGTACTTGGCCTCGATCTCCTTCTGCGCGGTGGTCACACCGCCCTTGCCGACCTCCATGCGGTTGAGGGACACGATCAGGCCCTTGATCTCGACATCGGCAGCAGCCTTGACCTTGGGATAGGTCTCGTCGATGGACTTGCCGCTGGTGGTAACGTCCTCGACCATGACCACACGGTCGCCGTCCTTGGGCTCATAACCCAGCAGGTTGCCCTTATCGGCACCGTGGTCCTTGGCCTCCTTACGGTCGCAGCAGTACTTAACCTCCTTGCCGTACAGCTCGTGGTAGGCAATGGCGGTCACGACAGCCAGCGGAATACCCTTGTAGGCCGGCCCAAACAGGACGTCAAAGTCGTCGCCAAAGTTATCGTGGATGGCCTGGGCGTAATACTCGCCCAGCTTCTTGAGCTGATAGCCCGTCACATAAGCGCCGGCGTTCATAAAGAACGGGGACTGGCGGCCGCTCTTGAGCGTAAAGCTGCCGAACTTAAGAACGTCGGACTCGACCATGAACTTGATGAACTCTTGCTTGTAAGCCTCCATGCGGGCTCCTCTCGTAATCGCGTACGTGCCTTCCAGTTTAGCGCAGGCGAAGCGTCGATGCGGGCGCGCTTTGAGGCCGCGGCGTTCTGTAAAGGCTTTGTCAGGGGGAATGGTTTTCCGAACAATGGGGGTTGACATTTCAAACCCCCTCATCAAGAATACGGGCGGATTGAAACGGGTACGAGATACCCAAAGCGCGCTGCGCCCGGCCTTAAGGAGGTGTGCCATGGAAGGCAGTCCTAGTCGAAAAACCTGCATGTCGCCCTCGGCACGCCGCGAGGATTCCGTATTCGCATAAGCGCCACCAACCGATCGTCAAAACCACCACAAAGGTGCCTGTCCCCTTTGTGGTGGCTCGTGAGCTTGACGTGAGCGACATCTAGGTTTTTTGAAGCAAATACGACACGTACGCTAACTCCCTTCAACAAGGAGGACCCTATGCTGATGCTCAAAACCGCCACGGTACTCGAAGCTATCTCCAAGCGCCGCCGTACGGCGCGCCCTGCCGCTCATACCGGCCTGTCTAAGAACACCATATTCGCCGCCACCCATAGTGCCGAGGACGCCCTCGTTCTGCTCGATGCCACGGCAAACGGCCTCACCGCCAAGCAGGCAACCGAGCGTCTGGACGCCTCCGGCCCCAACACCATCGAGGCACCGACCAAAACGCTCGCCCGCCGTATCGCCGACGCCTTTGTCGACCCCTTCGCCGGCATCCTCGCCGCGCTCGCGCTGGTCTCGCTCTACATCGACGTGCTCGCCGTGCCCGAGCCGCAGCGCGACCCCTCCACGGTCATCGTCATCGGCATCATGTTGCTGGTATCGGGCGGTATGAAGTTTATCCAAGAAGCCCGCAGCGGCAATGCGGCCGAGGCCCTCAAGGACCTGGTCTCCAACACTTGCACCGCCCTGCGCGACGGCGAGCGCGTCGAGATCCCCTTCGACGAGCTCGTCCCCGGTGATGTGATCCGCCTCTCTGCCGGAGATATGGTGCCGGCCGATGCCCGCGTCATCACCGCGCGCGACCTGTTTGTGATCGAGTCCGCACTCACTGGCGAGAGCGAGGCCGTCGAGAAGACCACCGCCATCACCGTCGTCGAGAGTGCCGACGGCTCCGCGCTGCCACTCTCTGCCTGCAAGAACATCGTCTTTACCGGCACCTCCGTGCAAAACGGCACCGCCATTGCGCTTGTCGTTGCCACCGGTTCGGATACTTACCTGGGTGGCATCGCCAAGATGCTCAACGGGCGCGGCGAGAAGAGCGCGTTTGACCGCGGCGTCTCGAGCGTCTCCATGTTGCTCGTACGCCTCATGCTCGTTATGGCGCCGGCCGTCTTTGCCATCAACGCCGCCACCAAGGGCAACGCCATCGACGCGCTGCTGTTCGCCACGAGCGTGGCCGTGGGCATCACGCCGCAGATGCTTCCCGTCATCGTGACCACGAGCCTGTCGCAGGGCGCCAAGGACCTCGCCCGCCGCCAAGTAATCGTCAAGGAGCTGCCGGCGATCCAAAACCTGGGTGCCATGGATGTCCTGTGCTGCGACAAGACCGGCACCCTCACCGAAGACCGCATCGTGCTCGAGCGCTACCTCAACACCGATGGCAACGAGGACGCACGTGTGCTGCGCCATGCGTTTTTGAACAGCTTCTTCCAGACCGGCCTCAAAAACCTTATCGACCTGGCCGTAATCGACCGTGCCGATGTGACGCCCTCGACCGTCGCACCCGATTCCATGTTGGGTCAGAGCCTGCGCGACCGCTATACCAAGGTCGACGAGGTGCCCTTCGATTTCTCGCGCCGTCGCCTGAGCGTAGTTGTAGCCGATGTCCAAGGCAAAACCCAGATGGTCACCAAGGGAGCTGCCGAGGAAATGCTCGAGATCTGCTCCTTTGTCGAAGTCGATGGTGTCGCCCAGCCTCTCACCGAAGATAAGCTCGCCCAGATTCGCAAGCAGGTCGCCGGGCTCAACGCCGAGGGCCTGCGCGTGATTGCCGTGGCGCAGAAGACCGATCCGCGCTGCGTGGGCGAGTTTGGCATCGCCGACGAATGCGACATGGTGCTGATGGGCTTTTTGGCCTTCCTCGATCCGCCCAAGACGAGTGCCGCGGGCGCCGTCGCCACGCTCGAGGCCAAGGGCGTGGCGGTCAAGGTCCTGACCGGCGACAACGACCGCGTCGCCGCCACCGTCTGCGAGCAGATCGGCATCGACGCGAGCAACGTCTTGCTCGGCTCCGAGATCGATGCGCTCGATGACGCCGAACTTGCCGAGCGCGCCGAGAAGACCCATCTCTTCGCCAAGCTCTCGCCGCTGCAGAAGGCGCGCCTGGTGCGCGTCATGCGCGAGCTGCTCGGCCACACCGTGGGCTTTATGGGCGACGGCATCAACGACGCCGCCGCCATGCGTGCGAGCGACTGCGGTATCTCGGTCGATTCGGCCGTCGACATTGCCAAGGAATCCGCCGATATCATCTTGCTCCAGAAGGACCTGGGCGTGCTCGAGCGCGGCATCATCGAAGGCCGCCGCACCTACGGCAACCTGCTCAAGTACCTCAAGACCACAGTGAGCTCCAACTTTGGCAATGTGTTGTCCGTGACCGTCGCGAGCCTGTTCTTGCCGTTTTTGCCCATGAGCGCCCTGCAGCTGGTGCTGCTGTCGCTGGTCTACGAGATCGTATGCATCGCGCTGCCGTGGGACACCGTCGACGATGCCTGGACTGCCCGTCCGCGCGCCTGGGACGCCGCATCCATCAAGGGCTTTATGCTCGAGCTGGGCCCCGTGAGCTCGCTGTTTGACATCGTGACCTTCGCCGCGCTCTTCTTTGTGGTGTGCCCCGCCGCCGTGGGCGCAAGCTGGTCCGAGCTTGCCGCCGCGGGCAACGTCACGGGCATGGCAGCCTTTGCGGCGCTCTTCCAGAGCGGCTGGTTTGTCGAGTCCATGTGGTCGCAGACGCTTGTGATCCACATGCTGCGCTCCCCGCGCCTGCCGAGCCCGCGTGACCACGCCGCGCCGGCACTGTGCGCTCTCACCGTGCTGGGCCTGGCGCTCGTCACCTGGCTGCCAGCAAGCCCCATCGCCGATGCGCTCGGCCTCATGACGCTACCCGCGAGCTTTTTCGCGCTGCTCATCGGCATCGTCACCGCCTACATCGCGCTCACCCAGCTGGCAAAGCGCCGCTACATCGCCCGCCACGGCGAGCTGCTGTAGCACGGTGAACCGCCTCAGTAGACAGCCCAAGGGCAAAACCACCACAAAGGTGCCTGTCCCCTTTGTGGTGGTTTTGGTGCGCTATGAGGCGTTAGTCAGGCGGCTCCAGAGCTCGTCGATATCGATTTGGTCGCCGCCGCTCAGATAACCGGTGTGAATAAAAGACTCACTATAGATATAGATGTCATGCGCGCTGTCGCCATCATCTTCGGTGTCGTAGGCCGAAATCACGTAACGGCTGCCGTCGAGCGCCTTGACCAGCCAATACACGGAATCGTCGATTGTGCACTTCTCCTGCACTATCGCCGCATCGCCGATTGCGCCGGTGAGCGCACGATCGCCCGTCGTATAGCCGCCCACCGAGAGCAAAATCGCCACGCTATCGTCTCCGCCGCCCGGCTCAAGTTCCTCGTACTCGGACTCCGAAAGCGGTATCGCGCTGTTCGCAAGTTCGTCCACGTCATCCGAAATCTTAGAAAAGGTAAAGGCGAAAAGCCCCGCGTCATCGGCGGCACCGTAGCCCACGCTCTCGCCTTGCCACTCATAGTTTTGATGCTTGAGCAGGCGCACCAGGTCGGCGCCGTCCAAGTTGATCGCAGCATAGACCGTCACGTTGGCGTTGTCGTCTACACAGGCGGCGTCCGCCGTGGTCGCCTTCTTGGCACCGCCCGCGCCGCCCAATCCGCCCGAGCAGCCAGCCAGCGCACAAGCCAGCACGCCCGCGCCTGCCACAAAGGCCGCACGGCTCATCACCACTTCATTCATCATGTTCGTCCCTCGCTATGGTATTGGCCACGTCGCACCTAGCCGAGCGCGCGTCCAGTCTTTTCCTGCCAAAATTCGTCTATCGTCGGAGCACCGCCGCCCTGGGTAAACGTACCGGTCTTGATAGCCTCCTCGGTAATGAGATCCAATCGGTAGTCACCGTTTTCCATCGGGCTCGCCATGGCGACGTGCCGCGCCATGTTGGAACCGTATACGCACGCGATCCATGAGCCCGAAGTAATCTGCGCCCGGTCCTCGACCGGCACGGAAAAGCCCGCGATAACATCCTCGCAGCTCGAATAGCCCGAAAGTTGCAGCGTGAACATCACGGTGCTTCCGGTGCCGCCCTTGTCGAGCTTTCCGATTTCGTCCTCGCCGAGCCATTCGGTCGCGCCGTCCTTGCTGATATTGCAGACGCTGAGCATGTGTCCCGCCTCGTCCTCGTACATCTCGAGCGCGTCTTGCCAGGTATAGCCCTGCTGCGTGACAAACTCCTGCAACTGCCAGCCCTTAAGCTCGAGGAGTGCCGCGATGCTGATGTTGCGGTGCGCATCCCAGCAATCATCCGACCACGTATCGAACGCATCCGCCGAGCCGCTGTCCGCGCCCGAATCGCTGTCCGCGTCGCCGGAATCGCCCGACGTCGCACCCGCGTCCATCTTGTCCTTTACCGGGCGGTCGTCGTTAAAACCCGTCGCATCCTGCGTCCGCTGTCCGCCGCACCCCACAAGCGTCAGCAGCGCCGTTCCCGCCGCCGCGACAAATGCCGTGCGCGAAAGTACCGTCTCCCTCATCGTTGTTCCTTTCCCGTTCTTTATCACAATGCCGAGAAACACGCCCGGCATCGATTCACACACAAGCCGTCTCACGCTATTGGCGAGGCAGCTCCGTCCAGCCAAAACCAGGCTCAAAGCCATCGCGCGTGCCGATGACATCGCCCGAACCGTTGACCCAGGCCTGGTCGGCCATCACCGAGACCTCGACATCGGTGCCGTCGGGCCTGGTGTAATGGTTAACCCCGCGAATGGCATCGGAATACGAGGCCGCACCCGTGCCTACGCCCGCGCTAGAGAAACTGGCTGCGCTGGCAGCCATGTTCGCGGCGTGCTGACGATCGCTGCGATCGAACCATGCCTGCTGGTAGCTGTCGAACGCCGCCTGCTGCGAGGCATGCATCTGCTGCCAGGCTGCAAACTGCTGTTGCTGCTGGGCAATGTTCATCTGCGTGCGTTGGCGCTGTTCGAGCACCATCTGTTGCTTTTGGGCGGACGCCTCACGTGCAATAGCCGGGTTAAGCCGCAAGGTCGACGCCATTGAGGCAAGCGCCGTAGAGGCCGCCTCGTCCAGGCGACCTTCTGGCGCAACCAGACAGAAGCTGTCCCTGATACGCCACTGCAGCAGGTCGGCCGCGCCCAGCTCGAACGACGCTCCGTCCGGGCAACCGCCTCGACCCGTGGGCTGTCCTTGCGCGACGCCCTGTCCCGCCGCTGCCGCCGCCTGGCGCTCGCGCAGGCGTTTGCCCAAAACGCCGCCGATCAGTCCGCTCGAAAGGCCTGCGCCCAGCAGCGCCTCGGCCCCAGCGGCAATGCCTTTACCCTTAGAGCCTGCGACGCCGCCGATCGAGGCCACATAGCCCTCGACTTTGGCCGCCACCGCGAGCTCGGTGGGCACTGGAGCGCCCGTGAGCCGATATCGACGCATGCGGCACTCATAGATCACATTGCTCGGCTCCATCGAAAAGCCCTGAATCGCAAAGTCGTTTACCGCCTCGCGCTTTACGCGGGCACGCTCGCGCTCGATATCGAGCGCCGCGTTCGATGGGTACGGCTGCCCGGCCACAACCTCCGCCCGTGCGCCCAGCTGTGCCGCGCAGGCCTGAGCCAGCTCGTCGCAAGCTGCCTCCACGTGCATAAACGCCTTGCGCTCGGTTTGCGTGGGGATACGCTTGGCAACGGCGCCCGCATCCACGTAGCAGAGCTCGGAGCAGTACATAATCCGCTCACCCATCGGACCCGCTGCCGTCACGCCAACCGAAATCGGGCAGTCGAAACTGCCGCTGCGCTCAAGATGCGCCTCTTCGATTTGCCAACCCCGCGGCAGCGCTACCTGCGCGAGCGCCTGCCCGCCAGAGGCATCGCATGCGGCATGAAGCTCAAGGTCAACAGCGCGAGGAGCGTCCGCCGAGGTTGTGTCGCCAGACGGTGACGCGGCCTCGGCACTCTGCGTCGGCACAGCCACGCTCGGCTCGCGGCCTTCGCTCGCGCCATCATCGGCAGTAGCGTCATTCACAGACCCCGTGGCATCCGAGCCGCATGCAACGCCCTCAAGTCGGACGCCGCACCCCGGGCAAAATCGCACCGGCACGCCGGCGACCCGAGGCAGCTGCGCCCCACACGCCGGGCAGAATCTCAAGTCACTCATCCCGTACATCCCTAATTTCGTTAGCTGTTTTTGATCGCGGCAAGCTGCCGCCATAACTCATCGGCACCGTTAAGTCGGTACGCCGTCTTATCGAGCACGATATTCTTGCCTTCGAGCTCTACCGATTGCTCCGAACCGTCTGCATAGACAAAGACGAGCGTTCGGCCGGCATCGCTCATCCGCTCATCCACCGCATCCCCCACGGTGCAGCCATCGAGCGCGGCAAAAGCCGATGCGACCAGTTCGGAATCGTCGGTCTCATAGACCGTCCGCGCCTCCCCGTCCTCGACAAGCTTGACCGCCACCGGAACGGCAGCGCAATCGTTGAGCGACACTTGCGCGGCAGTCTTTCCTTGAGCGCCATGGTCGCCGGCAACGTAAACTCGCATAAGTGTCACCGCCGCGGCAAAGACCACCACGGCGATAAGCGCGCCCGCAGTTTTATTAGACGCGCAACCCCGAGACGCCATAGGTGCACCCCCTCCGTTCTGCTCCGCTCAGCATCACATTCATATGCCTTTGAGCACCAAAACGGCAGGTGACAAATGTCTCATATTCATATTTTTGCAGGTAAAAAACCACCACAAAGGTGCCTGTCCCCTTTGTGGTGGTTAGCTAGTCTTGGGGTGTCCAGGACCAGAAGAAGTTGATGAGGGCTACGCGCGAGGAGGCACCGGTCTTTTTGTTGATCGAAGCGATGTGGCGATAGAGCGTGGAGCGCGAAAGGAAGAGTGCCGCCGCCACGTCCTGCACGCTGCCGTCCGAAACGACCAGCGCCTCCAGAACATCGCGCTCGCGCTTGGTAAGCCCAAAGGCGGCAACGAAGCCATCGAGCCGATCGTCAAACGAAAGCTCCGGCGCCTCCAGGGGCACCGTGTCGGCCTGGCCGGGCTCACAGCTCACGCCAAGATCGTCGGTGGCAAGCGCCAGCCCGCCGTGCGTCGCCTCGCCCTCACCGTCTTGTCCAAACTGTCCCAACAGCGAAATCGCGATGCCGACAAACAGCACGAGCACGACGCTCACTGCCGCCAGCACGTTTTGACTCGAGACAATCGCCACCGCCGGAGCCGTCACGAGTATCGAGCAAACGTTGTTGATAACACGGCCCATGCACGGCCATAGATACGCCCAGCGGGCATACATCGAAATCGCGGCGAACTTCGCGGTGAAGAACACCACGAAAAAGCCCGTGCCAAGGTAAAAGATAATCGTGGCGGCAAGCGTGTTGCCACCGTTGCCATCGGTGATAAGCACAAAGAACGAGAGCGTGGACAGCATGGCGGCGCACGTCATGATGATATTCATATACGAACGCCCACGCAGGTCATACAGGACGCCGGCGGCAAGGGCGCTCACAACCAGCAGCAAGCGCGGCCAGTCGCCCAGATCGATAGCGCCAGCGGCATGCGAGGTCGTAAGGCCGGCATTGAGGGCCGCGAACACGCCGGTGAGGCAAGCGGTCGCCACCGTCAGACGTACCACGGCACCCTGAAAGGCCGCCTTTGCCTCGGGGTCATCGTGCCACCTGGCGCCACGCTCCGACGCATCGACCGATAGCTCGGCAATCTCGAACTCGGACGCAGGCTCATCACGCAATTTAGCGCGGCGGGCACCGTGAAGCAGCCCCACCAGCGCAATCGCACAGGCAATGAGAACAGACTTCTGGGGAATGCCCGCAGGCATCACCATATGGTTGAGCACCTGCACCAAAATGCCCGCAGCATAGGAAACCGCCACGGCGCGCGCCAGGCAGGGCGTCTGCGCAAAACGCCGCGCAAGATTGGCATGGGCGGTCGATCCGCAATAGCCCAGCGCACAGCACGCCACCAGGCCGCCGGCAATTAGCACCTCAAACCGCACTGCCATAATCATCAGCAGCAACGCCGATACCAACAGCACGCCTGTAATATCGCTCGTCGCATCGATCGTCTGGGGACGGCGATAGTACAGAAATGGGCGCACGAAAAAGCCAATCACGCTCGCGCCGACGACGATACTCTCGTAGATAACGACCTCACTCGATGGCACGAACTCGGCTATGCGCACATCAAAGAGATACTCGCACGTCAAAAACGTGAAGAAGAACAGCGCCAGGCATATAATCTCCCGAATGCCCCGACGCAAATATGCGGTTGTGTCTCCCATGCCCCTCATGGTTAACCCCCGGCCGCTCAATTGTCTGGAATTCTATTTTAATATAGAACCAATCTCGATATCAGAGTCAGACTCGAAATGCTGCTAATTCGGCCCCAGTCGTCCACATCACGCCGCGATTTTGAGCCGCATGGACCAGAAGGGACGCGCGCGATCTCTAGCTCGGCCAGGAGTGTCTCCAACTACCACTCATTTAAGTACGTCCCCAATGAGTGGCCGAAGAGTGTCCCCCGCGACTAGTCGTTTAAGTACGTCCCCAATGACTAGTCAAAAATGGGCCATGTGTCCCAGTTGTGGAGACTCGTTGAGCCGTCTGGGTATCGTGAAAGATCACGCACTCCCCCATCATCAAAAGTGACACACGCTACCTGTTGATGGGAGGCAGCCATGGGCTTCTTTGACAAGATGTTCGAGAAGAAAGAGTGCGCGATTTGCGGTACCGAACTGGGGCTTTTGGGAAAGACCAAGATCAACGAAGGCTACCTGTGCAAAGAGTGCGTCGGCAAGCTCTCCCCCTTCTTCCACGGCTATCGCTCCAGCACCGCGGACGATATCCGTGAGCAGCTCGCCTACCGCGAGGCCAACGCCGAGCGCCTGGCCTCGTTCAACCCCACGCGCACGCTCTCTGCCGGGCGCACTAACATCATGCTCGACGAAGACGCGGGCCTGCTGATCATCACTTCGCAGAGCCGCTGGCGCGATGCCAACCCCGACATCATCGAGTTTTCGCAGGTACTCGGCTGCGATATGGATATTGACGAGCACCGCACCGAGATCTATCGCGAGACCAAGGACGGCGAGCGCGAGAGCTACAACCCGCCGCGCTACGACCTGGATTACGACTTTAATCTGACCATCCACGTCAACACGCCGTACTTTACCGAGATCAACCTGCGCGTGAACGACTCCACCATCGATCAGCGCGGGTCCATCGAGTACCGCGAGGCCAAGCGGCAGGCAACCGAAGTTCGCGATGCGCTGGTGCAGCTGCGCCAGGAAACGCGCGACAGCGTCGTGGCCGCCAAGGCCCCCAAGACCGCGGTCACCTGCCCCTTCTGCGGTGCAACCACCATTCCCGATGCCAGTGGGCGCTGCGAATACTGCGGCGGCGCCATCGGCGCATAGCCTCCGGCACGGAAAGGACCGATCATGGCCTTCGAGAGTGTCAACTATCAGTGCCCCGCGTGTGGCGGCCCCCTTCACTTTGCCAGTGCCGAGCAAAAGCTCGTCTGTGACTACTGCGACTCGCGTTTTGAAGTCGAAGAAGTCGAGGCCCTCTATCGCGAGCGCCAGGACAAGGCAGATGCCAAAGCCGATTCCGCAGCCGCGGCCCCCAAGCCTGCTGTCGACGATGCCGTGCAGGAGCTGGCTCAAAACGCCGGCTACATCTGCTCGTCGTGCGGTGCCGAGCTGGTCTCGGACGGCACCGTCGCCGTTACCACCTGTCCGTACTGCGGCAACTCTGCCGTGGCACCCGGCCAGCTCTCGGGCGACTTCTCGCCCGACCTGGTGATTCCGTTTAAGCTCGGGCGCGACGACGTCATGACCGCACTCAAGGAGCACTACAAGGGCAAGATTCTGCTGCCCAAGAGCTTTGTCACCGGCAACCATATCGACGAAGTCCAAGGCGTTTACGTGCCGTTTTGGCTTTACGGCGCCCGCGTGGACGGCGAAGTGTGCTTTGATGCGACCAACGAGACCGTAACCGAGGAATCCGACCGCACCGTCACGACCACCGACCACTACGATGCCTACCGCAAGGGAAACATCTCGTTTAAGCGCGTGCCCGTCGACGGATCGTCCAAGATGCCCGACGGCCACATGGACGCCATCGAGCCGTTTGTCTACGACGCGCTGCGCCCGTTCTCGGTCGCCTATATGCCCGGATACATCGCCAACCGCTACGACGAGGATTGCGAGACCTGCAAGGCGCGCGCCGAGCGTCGTATGGAAGAAAGTACGATTTCGGCCCTGCGCGAGACCGTCGTCGACGAGTATGACGACGCCACGGTCGAAAGCAAGCAGCTCGACTACACCTGGAAAGACAGCGACTACGCCCTGTTCCCCGTCTGGATGCTCTCCACCTCGTGGAACGGCAAGAGCTACCTGTTTGCCATGAACGGCCAGACCGGTCGCATGGTCGGCGAGCTCCCCTGCTCCAAGCCCAAGCTCGCCATCGCCTCGGTGCTGTTCTTTGTGATCGGGTTTGTCCTCTCCCAGATTCTCTTTATGGGTGGGAATGCCTTCGATCCGGACTACCTCACCTTTGATGTCGAGGGCATCCTCATCAACATCGTCGCGCCGTTGATCATCGTGGCCATCGCAGACGTGCTGCTGGTGGGCCAGCTCAAGACGGCCAACGAGGCCACCCACGCCGATTGCTACTGTGGCGAGCTCGACCTGACCGAGAAGCACGACACCTTCAGCCACACCGAGACCACCGTTGTCATGAAGGACAGCAAGGACGATTAGCCATTCTGACCAATACCACCCGGCCTTTGACGAGAAAGGAAGATCACCATGGGACTCTTGAAAGCTGGATTGGGTGCTGCCGGCGGCGTCATGGCCGACCAGTGGAAGGAATTTATCTATTGCGAATCGATGCCCGCTGACGTCTTGGCTTGCAAAGGCAGCAAACGCACCGGCGGCCGCAGCTCCAACACGCGCGGCGAGGACAACGTCATCTCCAATGGTTCCGTCATCGCCGTCAACGACGGCCAGGGCATGCTCGTGGTGCAAAACGGCAAGATCATCGAGGTCGCGCTGGAGCCCGGCGAGTTCGTCTTTGACACCGGCAGCGAGCCAAGCGTCTTTAGCGGCAATCTGGGCGACTCCATCAAGGAGACCTTCGCCAATATCGGCAGCCGCTTTACCTTTGGCGGCGACGCGGGCAAGGACCAGCGCGTCTACTTTATCAACACCAAGGAGATCATCGGCAACAAGTACGGCACCGCCTCGCCTGTGCCCTTCCGCGTGGTCGATAACAACATTGGCCTGGACGTCGACATCTCCGTGCGCTGCAACGGCGAGTATTCGTACCGCATCACCAACCCGCTGCTGTTTTACACCAACGTGTGCGGCAACGTGACCGATAGCTACACGCGCGATAAGATCGACAGCCAGCTTAAGTCCGAGCTGCTCACCGCCCTGCAGCCCGCCTTTGCCAAGATCTCGGAGATGGGCATCCGCTACAGCGCCATCCCCGGCCACACCACCGAGCTCGCCCGTGCACTCAACGAAGTCCTCTCTGCCGACTGGCGCGACCTGCGCGGCGTCGAGATCGTGAGCTTTGGCGTCAACTCCATCGCCGCCTCGCAAGAGGACGAGCAAATGATCAAGGACCTGCAGAAGGCCGCGGTCATGCGCGATCCCACCATGGCAGCCGCCAACATCGCCAGCGCCCAGAGCGATGCGATGCGCGCAGCAGCCGCCAACCCCAACGGCGCGATGGCAGGCTTTATGGGCGTGGGCATGGCAGGTGGCATGGGCGGCATGAATGCCAGCCAGCTGTTCGCCGCCGGCCAGGCACAGCAGCAAGCTGCCCCACAGCCGGCTCCGGCTCCCGCCCCCACACCGGCTCCTGCCGCTGCCCCCGCGGCCGGCACGTGGACCTGCAGTTGCGGTGCCACCAACACCGGCAAGTTCTGCCCCGAGTGTGGCAGTCCCGCACCCGCCCCGGCACCGACCAAGTGGTTCTGCCCCAACTGCGGCAGCGAAAACGGCGGCAAGTTCTGCAGCAACTGCGGAACACCCAGGCCCTAGCCCCTCTACCTGGTAATTGGCGGGGAGGTCCGCCACCCCCGCATTTGCTTCTATGGGTTTCGTTCGATAAAGGAGGACACCATGAAGACAACGTTCAAAAAGTCCGTACTCGCATTCCTGACATGCGTCCTGGCGCTCGCCTTTGCCCTGACGGGCTGCAGCGGCGGCGGCAAGGACCCCAAGGCCAACTTTGTCGGCAGCTGGCAGTACTCGGGTGGAACCTTGGACGGCGAAGAGCTCACCGATGAGTACATGGATATGCTCAAGGAGTGGGGCCTCAACTGTATCCTGATCCTCGACGAAGACGGCACGGGCGTCCTCGACATGTTCCTTGAGGTCGCCGACCTGAAATGGGAGGCCAAGGACGCCACCACCGTAACGATTACCGCCGAAGATGAGTCGCACGACCTGAAGCTCAAAGACGACAAGCTCGTCCTTGAGGTGGACGGCGACAAGCTCATCTTTACCAAGTCCGACAAGGACCTGTCCGGCACGGTGAAGAAGGATCGCGAGGCGGCCGAGAAGGAAGAAGAGATCGATGAGGCCGTCGAAGACGACGACGTCCAGAGCATCGAAATCTCCCCCGCCGTCACCGTCGCCGATGACGACCTGTGCACCATCACCATCACCGAGAAGTTCAAGGACGACTGGGGTGACATCGGCTTTGTTGTTAACATCACCAACAAGAGCGACAAGGACCTGACCTTCTACGCTCCCTCCGGCAAGACCAATGTCAACGGCACCATGAAGGACCCCTGGTTCTCGGCTCACCTGATGCCCGGCACCAACGCCACTGAGGAATTCACATTCTCGAGCGGCGAGCTTGACAGCCTTGACGACCTGGTCAACACGACCATCGGCATCGACGCCTACCTTACCGATTCCTACGAGGACGTCGCCTCTTACAGCGCAACCATCGCGTAGCGGCATGTAACATCAGCCGCGGATTGGCGGACACATCCGCGCACACCAGACGGGGCCGCAGGAGTTAATCCTGCGACCCCGCCGTTTTTATGCCGATGCGCGACGAGCTTTAGCGCTCCATGTTGGGAACGATGCTGCCCTCGGTCACCGCGTGCACGGCCAGGCGCATGATGTTGTCGTAGCCGGTCTTGCTCAGGATCTCCGAGATGCGACGCTTGATGGTGCCCTCGCTCATAAACAGCTCGGCCGCGATCTCGCGGCGGCTCTTGCCCTCGCAGGCAAGGCGCAAAATCGACAGTTCGACATCGTCGAGTGCCGCCGTGCCCGAAAAAATGCTTTCGGGCGGCTTGGGAAACGTGCAATAGCCCGCCAGCGTGGAGCGCATCACGGCGAACAGCTCGTCGATACCGACGTTCTTGTACACAAAGCTATCGACGCCCGCCTCGCGAGCCTGATCGACAAAGGTGATCTCGGGCATGCCGGTCATGATAATGATGCGACACTCGGGCAGCTGCTCCTTGATGCGCGCCGCCGCCACGATGCCGTTGGAATCATGCTCGGTGCATACGTCCATCAGTATCATGTCCGGACGCTCCCTGAGCGCGACACCCAAGGCCTCGGAGGCATCGGCGATGGCGGAAACAACGGTCATATCGGGCTGGTCGCCAACGGAGCGCGCCAGGCTCTCGCGCAGGATGGCCTGGTCTTCGACTATAAGGACGCGAATCATGAGCTTCTCCTTTGGTCCGTGGCGTTGGAGGCGAGCGGAATGGACACCGCAAGCGTAAAGGGCGGGGCGCTGTGGACTTCCAGGCTGCCGCCCAGATTCTGTGCGACATGCCTCATACCAGGGATACCCGTTCCCTCGCGATACGATACGGGTGCCGGGGACCCGTCGTTAGAAATCGTCATGCGCGCGACGGCGCCAGCATCCGCCCCCTCCCGCCACAGACGCACGTGGACCCGATGCGCCTGCGCGTGCTTGGTGGCGTTGGTCGAGGCCTCGCGAATAATCTGCAGAAAGGCTGCGGCGACACGTGCGTCGCTTGGCAGCTCGCCCTCCACATCGATCTGCACGCTCACCAGGCCAAAGGCATGGACGATATCGCCCAGTTGCTCTGCTGGTTCAGTGTCGCCTCCGCTGCGCAGATCGGCAGCGATTGAGCGCAGCAGCGGGTCGATCTGCCCGAGTGACTCGTCATCCAGGCGTCCCTCCTCCAGATAGCGATGGAGGATGGACAGGCGCTGCCCGATCACGTCGTGCACGCGAGCGCGCATACGCAGATAGGCCGCATTGTCAGCAACTTTTTTGACTTCTTCGATCTGGGCTTGGAGCTCTTTGCCCGCAAGCTCAAGCAGGTGGTTTGCTTGCGCCAAGCGGTCGTAGGCGTGTGCGTATTCCGTCACGTCCAGTCCGATAATGCGCTCAAAGAGGCGGCCCGAAACCATAACCTCGTCGTGCACAAATAGGCGAATCTCGGCGGGAGAAATCTCGATCACCGCGCGAGCCTCACCAAAACGGTCCAAGTTAATCCGCACACGGTTCCTACTGCTTTCGGGCATTTGCATGCTAAGTTTGCGCAGGTCGTTCCATGTGCTGCTCATATCGCCCAGGTCGGTGGGCATATGAAGTTCCACCAGGTTTTTGCGCATGCAGCGGTTCATGAGCAGCGGACGGCCCCTCGGGTCTAGATACAGGATGCCCACGGGAATCACGTTGATGGTTTCGATCGTCGAGAACGTGGTGATATCCTCTTGGCGGTTACGGACGTCCATCAAGAGCGCCGCGATGGAACGGAACAGGAAGAACGCTCCCTCTGCGATAAGGACAACGGTCCACGCCGAGCCCATGGCAAAAACCACCGGCGGTGTAACGGCGACAACAAGCAGCAGCTCGACCAGCATGACGGGGCGACGATAGTGCACCATAAGTACCACGCCATAGGCAAAGATCGCGGCATTGAGCCACAACGCTCCGCCCATTGCCCTGGCGCAAACGTCAAGCGGCGCCACCAGATACGAGCCAGACGACGCGAATAAGATCAGCGCCGAAATCATCAGGTGAAGCACAAGGCTCGCCTCGTAGGCGCAAATCACCTTACGGTTATAGGACGAGCGGCGCGATGCGATGAGCGGGACGTGGATCGTCTGCAGACACGCAGCCAGGGCAAAGACAACATCGAGCGCAACGATTTGGGGAAGAATGAGCGAAATCTGCATCGTCACTCACCTGCCCGCGGCATCAACACGATCAGGCGCAACTGGCCGGGCTCGCCCTCAAAGCGGTATGCCACGTTGCGCCCTTGCAGAGCGCTTTCGAGCTCTTGCGCAGCGGGCGTCTGCGAAAGATCTTCATCATCGTTGGAAAAAAGCGTGGCACGCAGCTCGACACTGCATCGGTCATGGTCGCCCAAGTGATACATAAGCGCCGGATGGTCGGTAGTGTAGGCAAAAAACGCAAAGTCGTACACGCAGTCGTACAGGGCGCTTACCGTACTGGCGTGCAACGGGCGCCGTATGGCGATAATCGAGGCGCAATCGATATCGATGGTGCGCAGGTCGCTTGCGAGCTCGTTGGCGATGAGCTGAATGCGGTCGCGATCAAAACCGCTCTCCCCGTGCTGTGCCAACGTGAGCGACCCCTTGCGTTTGCAATAGGCGACGAGCATCTTGGCGCGCTGCAGCATGCGATAACGCTCGTGCGAAGACGCTTCGTCGGTCAACGGCGGCAGCGAGCTCAGCAGGTCGTACATTCCTTCGAGCGCGCGGGCAAGCGCCTGGTCCACGTCTTGGACCAGCAAAGTCTCGGCCTCTTGATCTGCCAGGTGCGTCTTAAGGTCGTAGTCGGCGGCAAGCAGCTCGTTTTGGCGTTGCAGCTCCATGCGACGATGTGCCAGTTCACGGTTAAGCTCGTTGAGCTCCGACACGTCTTGGGCAAGTAGCGCCGATCCACCCAGCAGCGGAAAGGCGCGATACATTACATCGGGATCGGACGCCACGGCAAAGGCATGGGCGCGGCCGTGCTCCTGGGTCCGCAACTCCTCGCGCACGCCTACCGGCATTGGCTTTGACACCGGCGTGGCATAGACCTCCTGCAGGTCGCGCGTTAGAACTTTGAGGTCGAGCGGCAAGGTGTCGAAGATGCCGGCGATGTCGTGATACGACGGAATGACACCGCAATCGAGACAGATTTCCATCGCCACCACGCACAGGACGCAATAGACGAGCGAAAAGTTGAGCCTCCATGCCCAGGGCACGCGCAACGCATACGAGATGGCAAAGAATGCGCCACCCAGCAGTACGAGCGCCGCCGTGCCCGAGAAACGCTGGATGCGAAAGGACGAGGACCGACCAACCAGGATAAAAAAGGCCACGAAGTCAAAAGCCGTCCACACGAGGACGGCGAAATAACCCCAGCCGTACGTGTAATCGTTGCTCCAGGTGTCGCTTGTGCGGTCAAAGCGGAAGACCTGCTGGTGAAAATCGTTGGTGAGCACAAATCCGATGAGCAGGATGGCCACAATCCACAGCGCAGCGCAGTAGCGGCGACCCAGGCGGTGTTGCTCCAGGCCCGCAAGGCGCAGACCACACAACTGGTAGAGCAGCGGAATGAGCGTCATGGGCACGTAGTACAGGTACCACAGCACGGTGGCATAGAACGGCGTGAACGACTTGTACTTGAGAATGACTTCGATCATCCACAGGGCGCAGATGGTGGCGATGGCAACAAGGCGGCGGCGCAACACATAGTCCAAACAGCGCAGATAGACCAGCACGCCCCAGATCGAAAATACAATTGCGGCGACAAGCAGCGGGAGAGAGCTCGAATGGACGAGCGCATCCACGACCTCTTCGGACACCTCGCTATAGGCGGGCACGGCGTTGGAAAGTTTGGGATCGAAGGCGAACAGCGCCGGCAAGACTGCCAAAAGCATGAGGAACAGCGCGGTGATGGCACCGGCGATAGCAAAGACGCGGTGACGATACGCCTGATGCGTTATGCCAACAAGGAATCGCGGCATGGCAAAGAGCGTGCCGCCCCTGGGATCCGCCACGGGAGCGGATCGGGCGGCCGCGTGGCCGATATGTCGCTCGCGGGTACCCATAGTGCTTTTAGTGTACCGACAGTTGGGTCGAAAAAGCGGGCCACATGTCCCAAAATCCGCAGACGGCAAGGCGCCCGGTGAGCACATACTCGCCGGGCGCCTTGGTTAGGAGGCTATGAGGATGAGCACGCGAAATCCACAGCGGTCAGGCGCGCCCCCTAAGGGCCTGAGGCGCTCAAGATTGGGAGCGACAAGCCCGACGAAGCGTACTTAGGTACGCGAGGAGGGTTGGAGCCCCAAGGTTGAGCGCCTCAGTGCCCTTAGGACAGGTCCTCGCCGTTGGTGGCGATTACCTTCTTGTACCAGTCAAAGCTCTTCTTCTTGGAGCGCTTGAGGGTGCCGTTGCCCGCATCGTCGCGATCGACGTAGATAAAGCCGTAGCGCTTGGACATCTCGCCCGTGCCGGCAGACACCAGGTCGATCGGGCCCCAGGTGGTGTAGCCCAGCAGGTCAACGCCGTCCTCGGTCACCGCGTCGCGCATCGCGGCGATATGCTGGCGCAGGTAGTCGATACGGTAGTCGTCGTTGATGGAGCCATCCTCCTCGACAACATCCTTGGCGCCCAGACCGTTCTCGACCACAAACAGCGGCTTCTGATAACGGTCGTACAGGTCGTTAAGCGTGATGCGGAAGCCCAGCGGATCGATTGCCCAGCCCCACTGGCTCTCCTGCAGGTAGGGATTCTTGGCGCCGGCGAAGGCGTTGCCCTGGGTGCGCTCGACATCGGGGTTGTCGGCACCGGCGGAGCAACGGGTGCTGTAATAGCTAAAGCTGATGAAGTCGACGGTGTTAGCGGCCAGGATCTCACGGTCCTCATCCGTCATGCCCACATCGATGCCCAGACGCTCGAGCTTCTTGACGGCATAGGCCGGGTAGTAGCCACGGCTCTGGACGTCGACGAAGAAGTAATTGTCCTGGTTATCGAGCTGCGCCTGGCGCACATCGCCCGGACGGCAGCTGTAGGGGTAGTAGCTACCTGCGGCGAGCATGCAGCCGATCTTGACCTCGGGATCGATCTCGTGGGCAATCTTGGTTGCCCAAGCGCTGGCGACGAGCTCGTTGTGGGCGGCCAGGTACTCGACGGCCTCCTTGTTCTCGCCCTCCTCAAAGACCAAGCCGGCACCCATAAACGGCAGGTGCAAGATCATATTGATCTCATTGAAGGTAAGCCAGTACTTCACCAGGCCCTTGTAGCGGGTGAAGATCGTGGTCGCAAGGTTCTTGTAGAAGTCGATGAGCTTGCGGTTGCGCCAGCCGCCGTACTCCTTGATGAGGTGAATCGGGCAGTCGAAGTGCGTGATGGTCACGAGTGGCTCGATGCCGTGCGCCTGACACTCGCGGAATACGTCCTCGTAGAAGGCCAGACCAGCCTCGTTGGGCTCGGTCTCGTCACCGTTAGGGAAGATGCGGGTCCACGCCAGGCTCATGCGGAAGGTCTTAAAGCCCATCTCGGCAAAGAGGGCGATGTCCTCTTTGTAGTGGTGATAGAAATCGATGCCGGTCTGCGCAGGATAGTAATAGCCGTCCTCGAAGTCGAGCATTTTACGCTGGCCGGAGACCACCGCATAGCGCTCGGGGCCGTGCGGAGCCACGTCCACGTTGGCCAGGCCGCGGCCGTCCACGTTGTAGGCGCCCTCGCACTGGTTGGCAGCCGTTGCGCCGCCCCACAGGAAGTCATTACGGAAAGCCATGCATCGATCCTTTCATACGCTGCTTGTCGTGGTTTCAGTATCCCCACAAACGGAGTGTCACTCAACGACAACAGCGCGGGTCGACACTTCTTTTCGCGCACGGCGGCCCGGCGGCTGCCCCACCTGACACTTTTTGATACCCGCCTGCCCAAGCCACCACAAAGGGGACAGGCACCTTTGTGGTGGTTGGGAGGGCGGTTTGTCTCGATCTGTAACAGTTAGGCCGCCAAAACCGGGCCTGGTGTTACAGATTAAGATTATTCGGTCTTTCCCCTGCAGTTTGTCTCGATCTGTAACAGGTAGAGACGATTTGGCCCGCTAGATGTTACAGATCGAGACAGAAGATTCTAGTCCACGGCGATGTCGAGGTTTTTGCCGACGAGGCCTACGCAGCCGCCTTCGGCTGCCTTGGGGCTGTCGGCGTGGCAGAGAACCCACTTGTCGGCCTTCCAGTAGCAGTAGCTGTCACCGGCGGCAGGCATGTCGGATGCAGCCTCGGGGCGCGGGTCGTTGGTACCCGCCGGCAGCGCCACCATCACCTGGAAGCCGCCGTCGTCGACCATGCACGGCGTGTAGTGGAGCGTGGTGTTGAAAACCTCGACAACCTTGCCCGCCGGCACGCGGAACGCCTTGACGCACGCGGTGTCGAGCTTGCCGTCCTCGATCTCCCAGCGATGCGCCACGAGCAGGATAAAGTCGCGAGCGCCCAGGTTGAATTCGCTCGCGCGGTGATACTCCAGGCAGTTGAGTCGTGTATTGTGGCCGTTGCACCAGCCGAGCTGGAAGGGACGGCCGCCAAACATGAGAAGGCCAAGCTTATCGGCATCCTTGACGCCCTCGAGCTCCGGCGCGCTCGCCACGTATTTGCTGCCCTCGGGGATGGGCGTGGAGGCAAGTGCCCCGAGCACGGGCGACGTAAGCTCGGACGGAATGTTATCCCAAACGTTGCCATAGGATTTGAACTCGGAATCAGAGACAGAGTAGATATGCATGTTCGCTCCTGTTCGTTTGTGTGACAGTATGAACATTCTAGAACAAACATGAGCGATTTTGAACGCTCGTCCAGACCAATCAACAAAAAGGCGCCCCCGCATAAGCGAAGGCGCCCAATGCGCGCGTTTTGGGCGATAAAGCCCTTATGCCTGCTGATAGTGCAGGTGCTTCTCGTCGATATCGGCCAGGTCGCGGTCGAGGTAACGGCGCGCGAGCCAGTTAGCCATGGGAAGGTTCTGGTCCAGGTAGTTGCCGCACTCCGCGGGAGCGGCACCGGGAACATCGCCCTCAAAGTCGGCGACAAACTCGAACAGCTCACGCACGAGCGGCAGGATCTCCTCGCTCGTCACCTCGCCAAATACGACGAGGTAAAAGCCCGTGCGGCAGCCCATGGGGCCAAAGTAGACAATGCGGCTCGACCACTCGGCATGATTGCGAAGGAACGTCGCGCCCAGGTGCTCGATGGTGTGGCACTCGGCCGTGTTCATGACCGGCTCCTTGTTGGGCGTGGTCAGGCGCAGGTCAAACGTGGTGACGGCAGCACCGGTCGCCGGATCGCGGTCGATGCGGCTCACATACACGCCGGGCTCAAGCAGCAGATGGTCAACGGAAAAACTCGCGATGCGCTCCATAGCAGATCCTCTCGGTAGTCAATTTGAGACGGGGCTCTTTTAGCTGGTTCGAATGGTCGCACCAATCATACCAGTCAAAAAAGCCCCATCCCAAAAAGACAACTTAGCCAAGGACACGGGCCATACGCGTCTTGAACTCGGACAGGAAGCGCGGGGCATCCACGGTCAGTGCCACAAGCGCGCTCTTGTCCGGATCGGACAGGCGGTGCTCGTCGCAAATGGTGCGGCCGCGATACTCGCCCAGCAAGTCAACACGCAGGTTACAGCCGAGCGCACCCACGAGCGTGGGATCAATCGCCACGGCAACCGCCAGCGGATCGTGCAGCGCGCAGCCGCCCAGGTAGGGCGCGTTCATTTCGTACGAACCGATATAGTGCTCGACCATGCTCGCAAACGCGCAGCCAGCCATAGTGCCCGAGCCCGTCCAGCCGGCAACGTCGCGGCGTGTGAGCACCACGCGATGCGTCACGTCCAGGCCCACCATGGTGAGCTTGCGACCTGAGCGCAGCACCGCGTCGGCTGCCTCGGGGTCGCTCGCCATATTGGCCTCGGCACCCGCGCTCACGTTGCCGGGCACGGTAAGGGCGCCGCCCATCACGACCACGCGGCCGATGGACATCATCGCCGCCGCATCGCGCTCCAGGGCGAGCGCCAGGTTGGAGAGCGGGCCAGTCGCTACGTAGACCAGATCGGGACCATAGGTGCGCGCGGCATCGATCAGATAATCGACCGCAGCGTTGCCGTCGGCCGAGGTCGCCCCCACCGGCTCGTAGGGCGACGCGGGCACGCTCGCGCCGCCGATGCCGTTCTTGCCGTGAATGAGCGCGGTGGACGCCGGCGGCGTATAGGGCTCAGTCGCCTGCAGAGGACGGTCGGCACCCAGGTACACCGGAACCTCGGGGCGACCCAGCAGATCGAGCACCGCCAGGCAGTTGTGCGCCGATTGCTCGACGCGCACGTTGCCAAAGCACGTGGTGATGCCCACGAGCTCCACCTCGGGGCTCGCGATGGCATAGGCCAGCGCCATCGCATCGTCCACACCCATATCCAGATCAAGGATCAGCTTCTTGATTGCCATTGTTCTACTCCGCTTCTCCGTCTTTATCGTTTAACTAAACCAATGTTCAACTTCGGCGCGCGTGGGAATCGATTGCTGAGCGCCCAGGCGCGACACCGTCACTGCCGAGGCGCGAGCACCCGCGGCCATGCACTCAAAGAGCGGCAAGCCCTCTAGGCGAGCCGCCGCCAACGCGCCGATAAACGTGTCGCCGGCTGCCGTGGTATCGACTACCGTGCTCGAAAGTGCCGGCATGCGCAGCAGCCCACCGCCATCGCCGAGCGTAACCGAGCCGGCGCCGCCCAGTGTGATGACCGCAGTTCCGGCACCCTTGGCGAGCAGGGCATTGAGCGCCGCAGCACAGCTCTCATCGTCCTTGGGCAGGATACCCGTCAGAACCTGGCACTCGGTCTCGTTGGGGCAGACCAGGTCGACTGCAGGCCAGACCTGCGCAGGCAACTCACAGGCAGGCGCTGGATTAAAGACCGTATAGAACCCCAGCTCGTGAGCGCAAACAAGCGCCTCGGCCGTCGCTGCAAGGTCACATTCGCCCTGAGCGATAAAGACGTTTCCGGCAGCCGGGGCAATATCGCCGGCGTCGCCGCCGAGCTCATCGGCCACCAGACGTCTCAGCGCGCAGGCCACATCCTCACCCGTAAGCGCATGGTTGGCGCCCGGCGACAGCACGATGCGGTTGTCGCTCTCGCAGCGAATGATAGTCGCGGTACCGGTCTCCACGTCATCGCGACGCGCCACAAACTCAACGCCCACGCCAGCATCCTGAAGCCCCGCCACGAGCACATCGCCAAACGCATCGCGCCCGACCGCGCCAATCATGCACGTGCGCGCACCCATGCGCGCGGCGGCGACGGCCTGGTTAGCGCCCTTGCCACCGGCGTTGGTGATAAAACCGCTGCCACCAACGGTCTCACCCGCGCGCGGCATGCGCTCGCACGCCACCGAAAGGTCCATGTTCATGCTGCCGAACACCGCAACGATGCCGCGATCTGCCATGGAAACCTCCTCATCTGCGGGCCTTATGCCCACCGTCGGCCGTCGATCGTGCGCTCTCGCACCTCTATAACTTTAGTTCACTTTGATGTGAACGCGCGCTTGAGGTTGCGCCAGCAGCAAGCATTCACAGGAACAGGCAGCTACAATGAATATGTGCTGATTATTCTCGTCATTGGATGATGTTTTATGGAACAATTCCCACCATCGAGCCCACGCGGACCGCGCCGTGCGCCCGATAACCAGGCGCCGCACGAACGCCCGCGCGCCGACCGCCGCACCGGCGAGTCGCGACGCGGCCCGAGCCCGCATCGAACGCCCACCAACAAGGACGCCCACACTAACAGCGCCGCAAACGAACAGGCGCCCGCTCGTCCCAAGTCCCGCTACATTCCTGCGCTCGACGGTCTGCGCACGCTTGCCGTCGTCGCGGTGGTGCTCTATCACCTCAACCTCACGTGGGCTCAGGGCGGCCTGCTCGGCGTTACGATCTTCTTTGTGCTTTCGGGCTATCTGATCACGCGCTTGCTGCTCAACGAAGTCGCCAAGACCGGCCGCATCGACCTTAAGAGCTTCTGGATTCGCCGCATCCGTCGCCTGGTCCCCGCCGTGGTAACGGTAGTGTTCGTGACCTGCGCGCTGTGCACCATCTTTAACCACGTGATGCTCACCAAAATGCGTCCCGACATCCTGCCGTCGCTGCTGTTCTTCAACAACTGGTGGCAGATTGCCCAAAACGTCTCGTACTTCAATGCCCTGGGCGACCCCTCGCCGCTCACGCACTTTTGGTCGCTTGCCATCGAGGAACAGTTCTACCTAATTTGGCCGCCACTGCTGTTTGCCATGGTATCCATGCATGTGAGCAAGCCCAACACGCGCCGCGTGGTTCTGGGCCTTGCCGCGGTTTCCGCCCTCGCCATGACGGTGCTTTACAACCCTGCCGCCGACCCCAGCCGCGTGTACTACGGCACCGACACCCGCGTGTTCTCGCTGCTGCTGGGTGCCTGGATGGCCTTTATCCCCGATCGCGACCTGGCGCCGGTGCGTCTCGCACGTCGTTTGGGGCTCAATCGCCTGGCTGGCGCCGCCAAGCACGGCAAGAACGCTGAGGGCAAGCCTGGCGAGAAGGCCGACGAATCAGCCAAGACCGCCCCGGCACAGCCGAGCGCCCTCGTGCGCTTTTGGTCCTCGCCCGCATCCATCGATGTACTGGGCGTCGTGGGCCTGGTTGGCCTTGCCGCCATGGTCGCGCTCACCAACGGCTACACCGCGTTCCAGTATCGCGGCGGCACGCTGTTATGCTCCATCCTCACGCTCATGGTCATCGCGGCCTGCGTGCAGCCCCAGGGAATGGTTGCCCGCGCGCTGTCCGCCGAGCCGCTCGTGTGGGTTGGCAAGCGCTCGTACAGCATCTACCTGTGGCACTATCCGCTGCTGTTGCTCATGAACCCGGTCGCCAACATCAACGATACGCCCTGGTGGCAGTACATCTTGCAGGTACTTGTGGTAGTCGCCGTAGCCGAGTGTTCCTATCGCTTTATCGAAACGCCGTTTAGGAAGGGCGCCTTCGGCCGCACCGTCGCCGAATTCCGCGATGGCACCACCACGCCCGCCAACTGGGTACGCGCGCACGTCCCTGCCTGCGCAGCCTGCGCTGTCGTGTTGGTCGTTGCACTGGGCGGCCTGATCTTTGTGCCCGAGACGTCTGCACTGAGCGGCGAGGGCGCCGAAGTTCTGAACAAGGAAGCCAAAAACACCGCGCCCACCGACCAGCAAGCGGTCGACGACACCGACAAGGACAACGACGGCTTCCCCGATGGCTCCTACGACCTGTTGATGATCGGTGACTCCGTGTCGCTGCGCGCCGTTGATTCCTTTGACGGCGTGTTCCCGCACAGCCATATCGATGCCGAAAAGGGCCGCCAGTTTGATGCGGGCCGCGCGACATTTGAGGGCTATATCCAGCAGAACCTTGCCGGTAAGATCGTGGTCTTTGCCCTGGGCACCAACGGTTTGGTAACGGACGCCCAGGTCGACGCGATCATGGCCGACGCCGGCGAGCAGCGTATTGTCGTGTTTGTAAACACACGTAGCCCGCAGCCGTGGGTCGGGTCCACGAACCAGGCCATCGCCAACGCCGCCACGCGCTACAAGAATGTACGCGTTATCGACTGGTACGGGCATAGCGCCAACCGCAACGACCTGTTCGATGGCGACGGCACGCACCTGTCGACTACCGGCGTGACCGAGTACCTCAACCTGATCCACGATGCAGTCAAGAAAGACCTGCCCGTGCACCCCGAGGACCACGTCAACGATCCGCAGCCGGCAGCCGTCAAGTCCGCCGGCGACGCACTTGTCAATGCCCTCGCCTACAAGCCGCACAAGCTGGGCATCGACAAGTAACGCGCAGCAAAATCTGCGTACACCCGCAGGGGGCGTCGGCCACGGCCGACGCCCCCTGCGGCAGTTAGGGACACTCCTTTTGCACCAGCACCCGGAAGCACTCCTGGCGCAGCCAATGAAGACCTCTACGGATGAATTCCAAGCCGCTCCGCTCCTCCAGACATCGTTTCCGTGCCTCGCGCCTGCCCCAAACAATCAAAACAAGCCCTTTTCGCCGCGACCTCAAAGGTCTGTGGGCAAAAAAGGGCAAATATGAGTACTGTTACCATTTTAGTAGCAGGCAAAACCACCCAAAATGACGTTCGGGCGACCCCTACAGCCCCCTAAAGCAGCCAACCTGACTGGTTTAAGGCATATTGGAGCCAATTTTAATGAACATACTATAGATTCTGTTCATTATCTTTTTGGATGTAAATGCTGTTCACTTAGCAACAGTACTCATATTTGGCATTTTTTGCCCACCGCCATATAACTAACGCCCTATAGCAAACGAAAAACAGGCCGCAGCCCATCGCTGCGGCCTGTTCGGAAGCAAAAGTGGGCGTTAAGCGCTGTAGCCCATCGCTTGCAGCACAAACATGACGACCGTCAGCACCGTAATCACGCCGATAGTCGCCCAAGTGAGCACATTCCACACGCGGCCGTTGCGGTTGGCGCCCATAATGTGGCGATCCGCCGCGATGACCACCTGGAATACCAAGACTACGGGCAGCAGCACGCCGTTGATGACCTGCGAGGTCATCATAATCTGGAACAAATCGACACCAGGCATGAGCACCAACACGGCAGAAATGCCGATGATAGCCGTAATGATGCCGCGATAGACCGGAGCCTCGTCCCAGCTGCGGTCGGCGCCGCGCTCCCAACCAAAAGCCTCGCAGATGGCACTCGACGTAACGCCCGGCAGCACGCAGGCAGCCAAAAAACTCGCTGCGACCAGGCCCGAGGCAAACAGCACCGTGGACCACTGGCCCGCGATGGGCTCCAGCGCGCGGGCGGCATCGGCGGCATCGCTAATCTGAATACCAGCCGGGAACAGCACCGTACCGGTCGTGATGATAATGAAGCCCGCAATGATATCAGCAGCGATCGAGCCGCTCACGGTATCAATACGCTGCAGCACGATATCGTCCTCGCCCGCATTCTTATCGACCACGTTGTTCTGAGCCAAGAAGATCATCCACGGTGCGATGGTGGTACCGATTGTTGCGACCACAAGCGACACGTAGCTGGGATCATTCTGAATATTGGGGACGACCAAGTCGACCGCGACCTCGCCCCAGTTGGGGCCGGCCATAAACGCGGCGACGATGTAGGTCACGAACACGCAGCTTACCAGCAGCAAAATCTTCTCGATGCGCTGGAAACTGCCCGACATGGTAAGCATCCACACCAGCAGCGCCACGAGCGGCACCGAGATGCTCGCCGGAACGCCAAACAGAGCAAGGCCACTCGCGATACCCGCGAACTCCGAGATGGTCACCGCCGTATTGGCGATCAACAGCGCCGCCATGGCCAGCACGCTCCTGCGCACGCCAAAGCGCTCACGGATGAGCGAGGCCAAGCCCTTGCCCGTGACGCAACCGCAGCGCGCCGCGGTCTCTTGCGTCACGATGAGCAGCACGGTCATGACGGGAAGCATCCAGAGCATCTTATAGCCATAGCTGGCGCCAGCGCTGGAATACGTGGCGATGCCGCCGGCGTCATTGCCCGAAAGCGCCGCCAGAAGACCGGGGCCCATGGCGCCAAAGATAGCCGCAATGGTCAGCTTTTGCTTGGTGCTCGCCTTTTGCTTCGTGTTTTGCACGCGACCACCTAACCCATGACCGACATGGTGAGCAGCACCGCGGCGATGCAGTACGCCACACACGAGATCATGACGGCGATGACGTTCATGGCGGTGCCCGACGTGTTAAGGTCGTGCTCGTCACGCCAGAACAGCACCATCAGGTAAATCACGGCGCTCATGTTGCCCACCAGGCAGATGATGGCGGCAATGTTAAAGCACCCGGTAAAGAGCTGCTCCTCAAACATGGACGCATCGGGGAACGCGGCGGTGCGCACCAGTTGCGCGCACAGGTAGGTCACGAGCGAAAGGATCAGGCCCATACCCGTGCTCTGGAAGAAGAATCCCAGGTACGGTTTGGGCTCGTCGTCGTGACCGTCATACTCCAGGAAGTAGTTCTTGACGAACGACACCATGCGCGAGGCAGCCAGCAGCACGAGCGGCATGGCGCACATGGGGAACACCACCAGATGCGCGGAGCCCAGCGCCGTCCCCAGCACCGTTGCCATGATGCACGAGGCGATGCCCCACACGACAACCCAGTACTGACGATGCACGAACCAGCTGAGCACGTTCGTCGAGTCGTCCGACGCGCTATCGCCCGAGCCGACACCGGCGATCTGCAGGTCCTCCTGATGCTCCTCGGCGATAACGTCCATGGCGTCGTCGAAGGTCACGATACCCAGGATATGACGGTTCTCGTCGCAGACAGGGATGGCAACCAGGTCGTACTTGGTCATCTCGTCCGTCACGTCTTCCTGGTCCTCGTCGGGCGACACATAGACCAGGTCGCGATAGGCAAGCTGGCCAAGTGTGGCGTCGCGGTCGGCCACGATCAGCGTGCGCAGCGAAAGCACGCCCGTCAGCATGCCGCTCGGATCCTCGGTATAGACGTAGTAGACGCTCTCAAAGTCCTCGTCGAGTTTGCGAATCGCCTCGATGGCATCGCCGACCGTCGCCGTGGCGGGCAGCGAGACAAACTCCGAGGTCATGATGCGGCCGGCGGTGTTGTCCTCATAGCCCAGCAGATTACGAATCGCCTTCTCCTCCTTGACGCCCATCAGGCGCAGGAGCTTCTCGGCCTTCTCGTAATCGAGCTCGTCGATCAGGTCGGCAGCGTCGTCCGGGTCCATCATGGCCAGCATCGACGATGCGTCGGTATCGGACAGGCCCTCGAGCATCTCGGTCATAAGCTCGTCGTCATCGAACTCCGAGATGGCCTCGGCGGCCTGTGCCGTATCGAGCTGCGCGAACACCTGCGCACGTAGGCGCGGGTCGAGCTGCTCGATAATGTCGGCGATGTCGGCAGGATGCAGCTCGCCAAGCGTCTTGTGCGACACCGAGAGTTGAATGTTCTTGGTCGAGCGGTCGAGCAGGTCCATGTAGGACCAAGCGATGATGTCCTCACTGAGCGGCTTGCCTAGGTGCTTCATAAAGCCTTCGACGATATGCTCGAGCGCGGGGCTGATGGCGCGTAGCAGACCGCGAGCACCGACCTCGGCGCCCAGCAGGCGCAGCTGGTTTTCGCCCGACATGGAAAACTTGATGTCGTTGACGCGCACGACCTTCATGCCCTGCGTGTCGACAATCTGCTTGTTGAGCACGTCGCGGGCAAGCAAGAGTTCGGTCGGCTGCAGGTACGAAAAACGGATTTCGGTGGCCGACGTCTTAAGGTGTACACCCGTCTCGTCGATACGGTCGACCCATTTGCGCCAGCTGATCATAAATGGCGTCTTGCCGGGTCCGCGGAACGCGAGCGACGTCACGTGCGGAAAAACTTCGCCGGTAGCAATACCAAAATCGTTGACCACGCCGAGCTTTTCGCCATCGACGTCCAAGACCGGCAATTTGAGCATCTCACTCAGATAATTCAATGGTGCTCCCCATCATAATTCCTCCGGATGCGGCCGCGCGTGCGGCGTCCGGGGACTTCTGGATATGTATACGCATGCGCGGGCGGCACGCCACTCGACGCTCACACCCCGTGCATGCGCAAAAAGCACCTGCATGGGGTCATCGACTGTATGGTCGAGGTTTGGATTTCACCTGTAACCTTTCTCTTGACCCTCATTAACCGCAGTAACTATAGCATCAGCATCGCCCTGCGGCATCGAATTTATGCGCTGCACATTGCAGGCATACCAAACGCTGACGCATCCGTGACATAGCCATTGGGTGTTCCTATAGTTTTGTCAACCGTCGGGGCTACTCCCGGTAGGGCACCCGGTCGCGCATCACGGCGTATATCGCCCTGAGCCGCTTCCTCGCGACGGCCTTGAGCGCCCGCCCGTGCCCCATGCCCCGCGCCCTG